>NZ_JBEZZJ010000002.1:0-532813 GCF_040639095.1 Micromonospora sp. NPDC023966
GCTCCACCGAACATGCCGCCCCCGGCGACGGTTTCGTGGGTGTCTGGTGTTCCGGCGTGGGCTGTTCCGTTGGGCGGGGCCGCGCCCGGGCGGGAGGCCCGGGGCGGTTCGGCCGCGGGCGGACCGGGTCGGGGCCCCGGCGCGGCGGGTGGCAACCCGCCCCGCGCGGGCGGCACGGCGCCGGGCGCCGACCCGTCCGGGCCGAGGTCGTTGCGCTGCTGCTTGGCCGTCCGCAGGTCGTCGATCCAGCCGAACTCCTCGCCGGCGGTCGCCTCGTCCGGCTCGGCGTCGGCCTTGCCCCGCCCCCACCGACGGCCCTTGGCACGCGGGTCCCGCCGCTCGTCGGGGCCGTCCGCCGGCCGCTCCGGACCACGCGCCATCACTGCTGACCCTCCCCGACGGCGTCGCCGCCGCCCTCGTTCGCCCCGTCGACCCGTTCGGCGCCCGCCGGGCGGCCGCCGTTCACCGCGGCCTCCGCCCGCGCCGGTGGCGAGGGCAGCCCGCGCACGATCCGGCGCAGCAGCGGCAGCCGGGTGGCCACCGCCCGCTCCGCGCCGTGCCCGCTGGGTTGGTAGTAGTCGGTCCCGACGAGGTCGTCCGGAGCGTACTGCTGGGTGACCACCCCGCGGTGGTCGTCGTGCGGGTAGCGGTAGCCGGCCCCGTGCCCGAGGCCCCGGGCACCGGCGTAGTGGGAGTCGCGCAGCCCGCGCGGCACCGCCCCGCCGCGACCGGCGCGCACGTCGGCCATGGCCGCGCCGATGGCGGTGGTGGCCGAGTTGGACTTCGGTGCGGTGGCCAGGTGGATGACCGCCTGGGCCAGGTTGAGCTGGGCCTCGGGCAGGCCGACGTATTCCACGGCGTGCGCGGCGGCGGTGGCGACCGTCAGCGCGGTGGGGTCGGCCATGCCGACGTCCTCACTGGCGAAGATCACCATGCGCCGGGCGATGAACCGGGCGTCCTCGCCGGCCACCAGCATCCGGGCCAGCCAGTGCAGCGCGGCGTCCACGTCCGAGCCGCGCATGCTCTTGATGAACGCGCTGGTCACGTCGTAGTGGGCGTCGCCGTCGCGGTCGTAGCGGACGGCCGCCACGTCGACCGCCTGCTCGGCGACGGCGAGGTCGATCCGGCCGGCGCCGAGCGCGGTCGCGGTGGCCGCCGCCGCCTCCAGCGCGGTGAGCGCCTTGCGGACGTCGCCGCCGGCGAGGCGGACGAGGTGGTCCTCGGCGTCGGTCTCCAGGGTGAGCGCGCCGCCCAGCCCGCGCTCGTCGGCGACCGCGCGGCGCAGCAGGCCGCGGACGGCGTCGTCGTCCAGCGGCTGGAGGGTGAGCAGCACGCAGCGGGACAGCAGCGGTGAGATGACCGAGAAGTACGGGTTCTCGGTGGTCGCCGCGAGCAGGGTGACCGTCCGGTCCTCCACGGCGGCGAGCAGCGAATCCTGCTGGGTCTTGCTGAACCGGTGCACCTCGTCGATGAAGAGCACGGTCGGCGGACCGCCGGCGCGGCGCTGCCGGCGGGCGGCCTCGATGACGGCGCGGACGTCCTTGACCCCGGCGGTCAGCGCGGACATGGCGACGAAGCGACGGTCGGTGGCTCGGGCCACCAGGTGCGCGATGGTGGTCTTGCCGCTGCCGGGCGGCCCCCAGAGGATCACCGACATCGGGGCCGCGGCCTCGACCAGTTGCCGCAGCGGGGCGCCCGGGGCGAGCAGGTGGTCCTGACCGACCAGCTCGTCGATGCTGGCCGGCCGCATCCGGACCGGCAGCGGCGAATCCGCCGCGGCGGCGGTGAACCCGTCGACGCCGCCGGGACCCGCGGGGGCGCTGGGCGCTCCGGCGGGTTCGCCGAGGGTGAAGAGGGCGTCGGATTCCATCACGAGAACAGTACCGGGCCGGGCCGACGACGCTGGAATCGCGCCGCCGGCCCGGCCCGGATGGTCGTTTCCGGTCAGCCGCGACCCGGACGCCGGCCCCGGTACCACCGGCCGCCACCGGCGCCCCGGGGGCCGGACCCGACGCCGGCCAGGTAGAGGGAGAGCAGCAGGAAGCCGATGAGCATGAGGGTGTGGGTGTTGAACAGGTCGGGCGCGCCGAAGTTCGTGTTCAGGAAATCGATCAACAGGGCGAAGCCGAACACGATGGCCGCGAGAATGGCGAGCATGGTCGTTCCTCCGGTGGGGGGTCCCAGTAGGTCGCCGGGGATGTACCCGATCGGTCTGTTCGTCAATCTCCACCGTGGAACGCCCGCGGTGGGTGGCGTCAGCGATCGGTCGCGAGGATCGCGTACCGCACCGAGTCCCACCAGGAGCCCCGGACGAGCAGGTGGTCCCGGCTGACCCCCTCCGGCCGCATGCCGGCCTTCTCCAGCACCCGCCGCGAGGCGACGTGGTCCGGCCGGGTGGTCGCCTCCACCCGGTGCAGCCCCACCTGGTCGAACGCCAGGCTCAGCAGCAGCCGGGCGATCTCGGTGCCGAGGCCCCGGCCCCAGTGGTCGGGGTGCACCACGTAACCGATCTCGCCGCGCCGGTGCGGCACGCTCTCGACGGTCAGGGTGCCCAGCCCGAGCAGCGGCGACGCCAGGCCGACGCGCGGCGTCGGACGCGCCGAGGCGGAGTCGTCGCCGGCCCCGCCGACGGCGGCCAGCCGGTACGCCGGCCGCGGCTCGCCGGCCGCCTCCTCGCGCCAGCCGGACAGGGCGGCGCGGACCTCGTCCCGCGTGGGCGGCCGGTCGTCCAGCACCCGGTCGAACACCCGCGGCTCGGTCAGCAGGGCATGCAGCGCCGGCACGTCGTCGTCCGCCCATTCCCGCAGCACACAGCGCGGGCCGGGCAGGCGCACCGGGCGTACGAAGTGGATGGGAGTCACGGATTCTCCTCTCGTAGGCTGGCCGCATGATCACTGCCGACCAGGTCCTGCTGGGACGGGACACCCTGCTCGCCGCCACCGGCCACCACCCGTACGCCCGGCACGCCCTCTGGCGGGACCGGGAGGCGCGGGGCTGGCGACGGGACGGCGCGGTCGGCTGGCTGCTCCCGCCGGAGCAGGGGCCAGCTGGCGGCGCGCTCGGGGCGGCCGGGCCGGCGTTGGACGTCTTCGCGGGCCTGGTGGCGGACGGGACGCTGCACCCCGGCCAGTGGCTGCACCTGCCCCGCACCGCCGCCGAGGAGGTGGCCGACCGGCTCACCGTGGCCCGGCTCGACGAGTGGGACTTCCTCTGGACCACGACGGCACCGCCGGAGCAGCCGGAGGAGGAGCGGGTGGTCCGCCTCACCGAGGCCGACCATCCCGCGCTGGCCGCGCTGATCGACGAGGCCTTCCCCAGCACGACCTCCCGCCCGGGCGACCCGCGCATCGTCGACTGGTACGGCATCCGCGACGGCGACCGCCTGGTGGCCTGCGGCGCCGACCGCAGCCGGGGCGACGTCGGCTTCCTGGCCGGGCTGACCGTGGCGCCCGACCGCCGGGGCCGCGGGCTCGGCGCGGCGCTCACCGCCGGCATGACCCGCGCCCTGTTCGCCCGGCACGACCAGGTGGCGCTCGGCGTCTACACCGCCAACGTCGGCGCGATCCGGCTCTACCGCCGGCTCGGCTACACCGGGACCGAGCCGCGCACCTCGGTCCACCTGGGCTGATCCACCGGCCACGACCACCTCCCCGGGCTGCGACTGCCGAACCGGCCCGACCCAACCACCCCGCCGGCCTGACGGCCTCCCCGCCGCACCGACCCGCCACCTCCAAGACCTGGCGGGTCGGCCGGGGCCGGGTGCGAGGCGGTCAGTCCGAGCGTGCGGGTGCGGAGACGACGACCGTGGCCGGGTCGACCGGGCCGGCGGGGTCGAGCGCCGGGCCGGGATGGCCCGGGCCGGCGGCCAGGTCGGCGGGATTGACGGCGGGCTCCTGTGCCGGCGTCCGACGCCCGGCCCGCCACGCCGGCAGGTAGAGCGGCGCGGCCACGGCGAGCACCACGGCGCCGACCAGCATGGCGACGGTGATGCTGGTCGCGTCGGCCAGGGCGGTCAGCACCACCGCGCCGAGCGCACCGGCCGGCTGGCCCATCATCGAGTTCAGCGAGAGCACGCTGGTGCGGTACGGCCCGTCGACCTGCCGGTGCAGCAGTCCCATGTGGAGCGGGTTCGACGCGCCGTGCACGGTGTAGCAGGCGAGGTAGGCGATGAGCACCCCGACCGGGCCGGCGAGCAGGCCCATCCCGACCACGGTGACGCCCTGGAGCACCCGCATGAGCGCGGCGGCGGGCGCGGCGCCGAGCCGGCGCAGCATCAGCGGGGTCAGCGCGGCGCCGGCGGCGTTGGCCAGCCAGGCCGCCGAGCCGGCCGGGCCGAGCAGCGCGGCGGCGCGGTCCGGGTCGCCGACCACCTCGGCCAGCCGCACCGGCAGCAGCGACTCGAAGGTGACCATGCCGAAGCCCCAGAACAGCTCGACGGCGACCAGGGCGAGCAGCACCCGGTTGCTGCGCAGCAGGCCGACGGCCTGGCCGACCATCCGGGGCGCCTCGGCCACCGAGGCCCGCAGGGCGGCGGTCCCCTTGGCCGGCCGGTGTTCGACCAGCAGCACGGTGAGCGCCACCAGCGAGACCGCCTGGAGGGCGATGGCCACCAGCACGGGCAGGGTCAGCGCGCTGACCGGACCGACCGGACCGAGGGCGACCAGGCCGCCGCTGAGCAGCGCGCCGGCGCCGATGGCGACGCCGATGACGGTGCCGGCCCAGCCCAGGCCGCGCTCGTACTCGGCCTCCGGGTCGGCGGCCAGGGTGGCGTCGACGTACCACGACTCCAGGGGGCCGCTGTCGAGCGCCCGGTAGATCCCCTGCATCGCCCAGACCAGGAAGAACATCCAGAACGAGTCGGCGACGACGAAGAGCACCAGCGAGGCCAGGCAGACCACCCAGGCGGTGACCAGCACCGGCTTGCGGCCGAGCGCGTCGGCGAGGCCACCGGTGGGCAACTCCAGCGCCAGCACCAGCAGGCCCTGGGCGGTGGCGACCAGGCCGATCTGGGACAGCGACAGGCCGCGCTCCTGCATCAGCAGGATCATCACCGGGATGAGCAGGCCGCTGGGCAGCCAGCGCAGACCGTAGAGGGTGAGGTAGCGGAACCGGACCTGGCGTACGGAGAGCGCGGTCACCGGAACTCCTTCGGCATCGGGTAGGCGGCGAGGTAGATCTGCACCTGCTCGGCGCCGGGTTCGGCCGCGTCGGCCTCGTTCCGGTGGCGCTCGAGCAGCTCCCAGACCTCGGCCTCGATCGCCTGCAGCCGGGCGGCCGGGATGGTCATGAAGATGTCGCTCATGCCGAAGGCGTCCCGCCACTCCGGCGCCCACTCGTGCTGGCTGGCGAACCACTGCTCGGCATGGTGGGCCAGGAGGCGCACCTGATCGCCCTGGATCCAGTCGATCGCCGCGCGGGCGTCGGGGTCGTCGTCGAAGTCGGTGGGATCCCAGTTGGTGACGTCGTGCGCGGCCTGCCACCACCGCTGCCGTCCGGTGCCCCGCTCCGGGTCCTCCACGACCAGCCCCACCTCGGCGAGCTGGCGCAGGTGGTAGCTGGTGGCCCCGGTGTTGGTGCCGAGCATCTCGGCCAGCGCGGTGGCGGTCGACGGCCCCTTCACCCGCAGGGCGCCGACCAGGCGCATCCGCAGCGGGTGGGCCAGCACCCGCACCTGTCGATGGTCGAGCCGCACCTCGCGCGGCTCGGGACGCGACGTCTCGTTCTCCATGCCATGCACAATATCTGTGCACACTTCCTATGCACAATAGTTGTGCACAAGAACTGTGCATCAAGAGGTCAGGCCAGCACCTCGGTGATTCCGCGCAGCCGGGTCCGCAGCAGGTCGGCGGCCCGGGAGGAGTCGAGGCGTACCTCGGCGGGGCGGTGCAGGCCGGCTTCGGCGATGGTGGCCGTCTTGAGGCCGGCCGGGTCGAGGCCGTCGTGCCGGGCCACCAGCAGACCCATCTCGGCGCGGCTGACCGCTTCCGGGCCGGCCACGTTGAGCGGGCCGGCCAGGTCGGTGGGCACCAGTTCGAGCACCGCCGCGGCGAGGTCGGTCACGTGCACCGGGCAGCGGGCCTCGTCGGTGAAGAGGACGGCCCGGCCGGCCAGGGCGTCGCGGCAGAGCTGGATCTGCTTGCTCCCCTCCCCCACGATCAGCGAGGTCCGCACCAGCACCGCCCCCGGGTCGACGGCCCGCACCGCGGTCTCGGCGGCCGCCTTCGCCGCCCCGTACGGGTGCACCGGCGTGGGCACGTCGTCGTCGGCGTACGGCGTCGGCCGGCCGGCGTGCAGCGCGTCGCTGGACAGGTGCACCAGCCGCGCCCCGACCTCGGCGGCGGCGCGGGCGACGTGGGCCGCCCCGTCCGCGGTGACCGCCCAGTCGTCGTACCGGTAGGGGGTGGCCACGACGGCTTCGGGGCGTACCTCGGTCAGCAGCGCGCGGACCGCGGCCCGGTCGGTGACGTCGAGCCGGCGCGGCGCGACGCCCGACACCGCGACGGCGGCCGAGTGGTACGTGCCCACCAGCCGGTGCCCGGCCGCGACAGCCTGCCGGCACACCTCGGCACCGAGAAAGCCGCTGGCTCCCACCACGAGCAGGTTCATCCCGTCCTCCAGACGTCGAAAGGCCCGCGTCATCATGACGCGGGCCTTTCGTCAACTCAGGATCAGGTCGGGTCGGCCACCGGGGCGGCCAGGCTGACGCGACGTCTCCGGCGGCTCGCTCGTTGGTGCGACGAGGGGTGGACGGAGGCGGACGATGGCGGCGGGACGCGGTGCCGACCTGCTGCGCCCTCCCACGAGTTCGGGTCGCGCCACGTTCCTGGAGCTCTTCTTCGACCTGGCCTTCGTTGTGGCCCTCACCCGGGTCACGCAACGATTCGTCGACCTGAGCGATGACACCGGCTGGGCGCTCGTCGCGGGGCTCGGTCGTACCCTGCTGCTCTTCTTGGCGCTCTGGCTGATCTGGTCACACACCACCTGGATCACCAGTCGCTACGAACCGGAGCGGTCGATCATCCAGGCCGTCGTGGTCGGCACCATGCTCGCCGGCCTGGTCATGGCGGTGACACTGCCACGCGCGATGGAGGAGCGAGCGCTGCCGTTCGCGGCCGCGTACCTGCTGGTGATGGTGGTGCGGCCGCTGGTCGTCGCCGCCGCGCTGCGTGGCCATCCGCGACGTCTGGTGCCGTTCCGGCTCGCCGCGTGGGCTGCGGCGAGCGCGCCGCTCTGGCTGGTCGGCGCGTGGGGCCCCGAACCACTTCGTCTGCCGCTGTGGGCTGCCGCCCTCGCTGTCGACTACCTCGCGTGGGCCCTGGGCTGGCCGCTGCCGTGGCTCGGGGCCGCTGCGGTGCACCGCTGGCGGATCGCTGGGACACATCTTGCCGACCGTCACCAGCAGATGTTCCTCATCGCGCTCGGTGAGACGATCTTGGTGATCAGCATGGCTTTCGGCGGCACGCACTACTCCTCGGTGCGGGCAGCGGCCTTCGGGGTCGCGTTCGCCACCAGCGCGCTGCTCTGGCGGATCTATTTCCACCGTGCCGGTCTGCTGCTGACCGAGGCGTTGGGTCGGGCGGGTATGCCCGGCCGGCTGGGCACCGTGTCGGAACGGACGCATCTGCTGATCGTGCTCGGCGTGCTCGTCACCGCGGTCGGCTACGAGCTGGTGATCGATCATCCGTACGGGCCGCCGCGGCCCAGTTGGCTCCTGTTCGTGGTAGGCGGTCCGGTCCTCTTCCTCGTCGCCCGTACGCTGCTGGAGTACGAGATCTTCGGCCGGGTATCCCGATCCCGGGTGGTCGGCCTGGTGGCCCTGCTGCTGTTCACGCCGGCGTTGGCCCGCTGGGCGCCGATGGTCGGGCTGAGCGTGGTGGCCGGAGTGCTGGCCCTGGTCGCGCTACTCGACGCGCTGGGGACCCGGGAAGGGTCGCTGGAGTCTTCCGCCTCGCCGATCGCGCGGGAGGCATCCGGCGATCGCGACTCCGAGGCGTGACCGGACGCCACCAGCGGCGACATCTCGACGACGCGGTCCCGAGCGATGACGACCACGTCGTAGGTCGTGTTCTCCATGTCAGTTCGCCTTCGCGGCGCGTCCGGGCCGTTGCGGAGTCGATCGCCCGGGACATCCGGTCCGCCGGCTTCCGCGGCTGCGCCTTCTTGAACGCCGTGGCGGAGTATCCCGACCCCGACCATCCCGTGCGCCAAGCCGTCCTCGCGGCATCGGCAGTGGTTCCTCGACACGGTCAACACCTTGCTGGCGAGCATCCAGGAAAGCGAGGCCGAGTCCGCCGCGCGGCATTTCGTCATGCTCCGCGACGGTGCCATGGCGGCCGGCTGCCTCTTCGACCCTGCGCTGATCTCCGAGACCTTCCTCCGCGGCGTCGAGGGACTCATCCGGACCCACGCCGCACGCCGGCCATCCTGAGCTACTGGGCGCTCACAGCCCCTCGACTGCGCAGCACCTGAGCGCGTCGCCGCGTCATTCCACCCACCCCTCGTACGCGTCGATCATGAGGCCGGCGGCGCGACACGCCGGAGCGGTCCCGAGCCAACCTCATGATCGACGGCGAGGAGCGGCGGATCAGGTCGGGTCGGCCACCGGGGCTGCCGGGCCGGCGGTGCCGGCGTGCGGGCCGGTCGGCGCCTTCGGCTTGGCGTCGATACCGGCCTCGGCGCGCTGCTGGGCGGTGATCGGCGTCGGCGCGCCGGTCAGCGGGTCGAAGCCGCCGCGGGTCTTCGGGAAGGCGATGACCTCGCGGATCGAGTCGGCGCCGGCCAGCAGCATGCAGACCCGGTCCCAGCCGAAGGCGATGCCGCCGTGCGGCGGGGCGCCGTACTTGAACGCCTCCAGCAGGAAGCCGAACTTGTCCTGCGCCTCCTCGGCGGTGATGCCGAGCAGGTCGAAGACCCGCTGCTGCACGTCGCCGCGGTGGATACGGATCGAGCCGCCGCCGATCTCGTTGCCGTTGCAGACGATGTCGTACGCGTAGGCCAGCGCCCGGTCCGGCGCCTCCTCGAACCGGTCCACCCAGTCGGCGTTCGGCGAGGTGAACGGGTGGTGCACGGCGGTCCAGCCACCCTCGTCCGTCCTCTCGAACATCGGCGCGTCGACCACCCAGCAGAACGCCCAGGCGCTCTCGTCGACCAGCTTGGCCCGCTTGGCGATCTCGACCCGGGCGGCGCCGAGCAGCTCCTGCGCCTCCCGGGCGTCGGTGCCGGCGGCGAAGAAGACGGCGTCGCCCGGCTTTGCGCCGACCGCGTCGGCCAGGCCGGCCAGGTGCGCCTCGGACAGGTTCTTGGCCACCGGGCCCCGCGGCTCGCCGGTCTCCGCGTCGAGCACCACGTACGCCAGGCCCCGCGCGCCGCGCGCCTTGGCCCAGTCCTGCCAGCCGTCCAGCTCCTTGCGGGTCTGGCTCGCGCCGCCCGGCATGACCACGGCACCGACGTAGCCGCCCGCGTCGATCGCGCCGGCGAAGACCCGGAACTCGGTGCCGCGCAGGTAGTCGGTCAGCTCGGTCAGCTCGACGCCGTACCGCAGGTCTGGCTTGTCGGAGCCGTACCGGGACATGGCGTCGTGCCAGGTGATCCGCGGGATCGGCCGGGGGATCTCGTAGCCGGCCAGGTCGGACCAGAGCGCCGCGACGATCGCCTCGCCGAGGTCGATCACGTCGTCCTCGGTGACGAAGGACATCTCGATGTCGAGCTGGGTGAACTCCGGCTGCCGGTCGGCGCGGAAGTCCTCGTCCCGGTAGCAGCGGGCGATCTGGTAGTAGCGCTCCATGCCGCCCACCATGAGCAGCTGCTTGAACAGCTGCGGCGACTGCGGCAGCGCGTACCAGCTGCCCGGCTGGAGGCGCACCGGGACCAGGAAGTCGCGGGCGCCCTCCGGGGTGGAGCGGGTCAGCGTCGGGGTCTCGATCTCCAGGAAGTCCCGCTCGTGCAGCACCGCGCGGGCGAGCTGGTTGGCCCGCGAGCGCAGCCGCATGGCCTTCGCCGGGCCGCCGCGGCGCAGGTCGAGGTAGCGGTACTTGAGCCGGATGTCGTCGCCGGCCTCGATCTGGTCGTCGACCGGCAGCGGCAGCGGCGCGGCCTCGGAGAGCACCTCCAGCGCGGTCGCGGTCACCTCGACCTCGCCGGTCGGCAGGTCCGGGTTCTCGTTGCCCTCGGGGCGGCGGATCACCTCGCCGGTCACCTTGACGCAGAACTCGTTGCGCAGCGCGTGCGCGTCCTCCTCGCGGAAGACCACCTGCACGACGCCGGAGGCGTCGCGCAGGTCGACGAAGATGACACCGCCGTGGTCGCGCCGGCGGGCCACCCACCCGGCGAGCGTCACCGTCGAGCCGGCGTCCGCGGCGCGCAGGCTTCCGGCATTGTGGGTACGGATCACGGCTTGCGTCTCCTCATCTGGTCCACGTCTGCTTCCCGCATTCTGTCAGGGCGGGCGGGCCGGCTCCCGGGCACCCGCCGGTCCGGCCGGTCCGGACAGCGGCGAACCGCGGGCCGCGACCCGGTCGGGCGGATACCGTGGCCGGGTGCGTGCGGTACCGAGCTGGGCTGTGGCCACGGCCGCGGCGGCGCCCGTCCTGCTGGTGGCGGGCTGGACCGTGGCGGGCGCCCGGCAGCCGCCCGGCTACGACCCGGTGCGCGACACCATCAGCGAACTGGCCGGGAAGGGCGCGACCGACTCGTGGCTGATGGCGGGCTGCCTGGTGCTGCTCGGCTGCTGCTACCTGGGCACCGCGCTGGTCCTGCACGCGGCCGGGCTGCCCAGCCGGTTCCTGCTCGCCGTCGGCGGGATGGCCACCATCGCGCTGATCGCCTTCCCCCGGCCGCAGGTCGGCGGGTCCCCGGCGCACGGGACGGTGGCCACGGTCGCGGTGCTCGCCCTGTCGCTCTGGCCGGCCGGGTCGGCGCTGCGGCTGCCCCGGGCCGTCCGGCGCGACGTGGCCGCGTCGCCCGCCGGCACGCCGCCGTGGGCGTTCCGCCAGCCGGTGGCGCTGGCCGTGACCGCGCTGCTGCTGCTCCTCTTCGGCTGGTTCGTCGTCGAGGTGACCGGCGGGTCGCGGACCGGGCTGGCCGAGCGGGTGGCCGCGCTGGCCATCGCGCTCTGGCCGCTGGCCGCCGTCCACTCCGCCCGCCGGGCACACCGCCGCTGGTCGGCGCGGCGACCGGACCCGCCGGTGGCGGACCCGGCCCGGACAGGCGGGCCGCCGGTCAGTCCGGGTCGGCCGGGAACAGGTGGTTGACCCGCACGTCGTCCTCGGCGAGCGCCCGGGCCCGCTCCTCGACCGCCCGGTCCGCCCCGGTGAGCCGGCCGCCGTGCTGGCGCAGGTGCTCCTCCCAGGACGGCACCTGGTAGACCTCGACGAAGCCGTGCGTCCGCTCCCCGGCCCGGAACAGCCCCCACCGCATCGCCCCGGTCCGCCGCCGGGACCGACCGACCGCCCGCATCGCCTCGACGAACTCGGCGTGCCGCTCGGGGCGGACGGTGTAGGAGACGGTGACCAGCACCGGGCCGCCGCGCGGGTGCGGCTCCAGGGCCAGGTTCGGCTCGGGCCAGTAGATCGCCGGGTCGCGGTTCACGCCCCGGGTCTCCCGCAGCGGCCAGAGCAGCACGCTGAGCGCGCCGACCGCCATCACCACGGCGGCCGCGGTGAGCGCGCCGACCAGGCCGGTGAGCTCACCGAGAGCGCCCCAGGCGACCGCGCCGAGCGCCTGCCCGCCGGCGAAGACCATCTGGTAGACCGACAGGCCGCGGGCGCGTACCCAGCCGGGGAGGAAGAGCTGCATGGCGGCGTTGACGCTGGAGAGCACGGTCATCCAGGCCAGACCGGCGGGCACCAGCGCGGCCACCGCCGCGGCCGGCGCCGGCACCAGCGCGAGCACCAGCAGCACCCCGGCGTAGAGCAGGCCGGCGAGGAGCAGCAGCCGGTTGCTGGAGAGCACCAGACGGACCCGGGGCAGGACCAGGGCGCCGGCCACCGCGCCGACGCCGAGCGCGCCGAGCAGCACGCCGTACCCGCCGGCGCCCAGGCCGAGCCGGCGGCTGGCGACCAGCGGCAGCAGGGCCCACAGCGCGCTGCCCGGCACCACGAACAGGGCGGCCCGCAGCAGGATCCGGCGCACCACCGGGGAGTGCCGGACGTACCGGCCGCCGGCGCGCAGCGCAGCGCTGAACCGCTCCGGCGCCGGTTCGGTCTCCGGCCGCGCGGGCCGCCAGCGCAGCAGCGCCAACGCGAAGACCGCGAACGAGGCGGCGTTGACCGCGAAGACCACCGCCACGCCGGCCCGGGCCACCAGCACGCCGGCCACGGCAGGCCCGACCGAGCGGGCCAGGTTGACGCTGATCGAGCCGAGCGCCGAGGCGGAGACGAGCTGCGCCCGGGGCACCAGTTCGGGGATCACCGCCTGCCAGGCCGGCAGCGTGAGCGCCTGCCCGACGCCGAGGGCGAAGGTGAGCGCGAGCAGCAGGGCCGGCGGCATCCGGCCGGCCGCGGTCAGCGCGGTGAGCAGCACGCCGACGGCGGCCAGGAAACCCTGCACGGCGATCAGCAGCCGCCGCCGGTCGAAGGTGTCGGCGAGGGCGCCGGCCGGCAGGGCCAGCAGCAGCACCGGCAGCATGCTGGCGGTCTGCACCAGCGAGACCAGGGTCGGCGCATTGGGCCGGTCCACGAGCAGCCACTGAGCGCCGACGGTCTGCATCCAGGTGCCGACGTTGCTCACCAGCACCGCCAGCCAGAGGCTTCGGAACGCGGCGATCCGCAGCGGCGCCCAGGCGGAGGCCGGCTGCGCGGTCGAGGTGGTCACGGGGGCGCTCACCGGGCGGAACGTACCCCGACCGGCGGCGGTCAGTCCGGTGATCCACGAACGCGGGACGGGCCGCCGGTTCCCCGGCGGCCCGCTCGCGTGCGGTTCGATCAGTAGACGCTCACGCCGTAGACGCTGAGCGGCTCGGTGACCGGCTGGAAGTAGGTGGTGCCGCCGGAGGAGCAGTTGCCGCTGCCGCCGGAGGTGAGGCCGAGCGCGGTGCTGCCGGCGAAGAGCGAGCCGCCGCTGTCGCCGCCCTCGGCGCAGACGTTGGTCCGGATCAGGCCGGACACGCTGCCCTCGGCGTAGTTCACCGTGGCGCCGGTGGCCGACACGCTGCCGCTGTGCACGCCGGTGGTGCTGCCGCTGCGCCGGACGCTCTGGCCGACGTACGCGTTGCCGGCGGTGGTGATGTCCTGGTAGCTGCCGTTGTAGAGGTAGACGTTGCCGGGCGGCGTGCTGCCGTTGGTGTAGCGCACGATGCCGTAGTCGTTGCCCGGGAAGCTGGTACCGGCCCGGCTGCCCAGCACCGTGGTCTGGCTGGAGTTCGAGTACCAGGTCGAGCCCAGGTTGGTGCAGTGCCCGGCGGTGAGGAAGTAGTACGTGCTGCCGCTGCGGACGTTGAAGCCCAGCGAGCAGCGGTAACCGCCGGTGTAGATGGCCTGGCCGCCGGAGAGGCGCTTGCTGAGCACGCCGGGCTCGGACACGATCCGGGTGGCGCCGCCGGTGCGGGCCACCGCCGCCTTGACCTTGTCCAGCTTGGCGCCGGTGACGGTGCTGTCCACGGAGACCACGACCTGGTTGGTGGCCGGGTCGATCCACCAGGCGGTGCCGGGAATCTTGGCGGACCGCTCCAGCTCGTTGGTGGCCGCCGCGAGCTTGTCGGCGCCCCGCGTGACGAGCTTCGGGGTGGCGCCGGCGGCGCGGACCTGGCGGGCGGCCGCCGCGTCGGTCACCGCGACGACCATGGTGCCGCTGCTGTCGGCGTACGCGCCGGCGGCGCGGTCACCGAGCTTCGTGGCGAGGGCGGTGGCGGCGTCGGGCGAGGCGGGCGAGGCGGGGGCCGCCTGGGCGGGTGCGCCGAGCAGCGAGCCAGTGACCAGGGTGCCGGCCATGGCGACGACGGCGGCGCGGCGGAGCATTGACCTCGTGGGTCGCATGTAACAACCTCCGGATGGGGGTGACGGGCACTGTCACGGGGGACGCGCCCGGGGACAACCCGGCCGACCTGGGGAAACCGGCCGGGTGACCAAAGTATTCACATATTTAAGATCATGAGCAAGACGTGCCTTTGCCCGAATTCGCACGGCCTCTCGATGTAACCGCGACGTAACATCATCGACACCGGCTGTCAGAGCCGGCCGGCGCGCTCAGGCGCGGCGGCGGGCGCCCGGGCCCGGGCGCGGCACCACGTCGCGCGGGTCGGTCACCTCGTGCCCCTCGGCGCAGCGCAGCCCCATCCGGACCTCGGCACCGCAGTCGCGGTGGGCGACGGTGAGCGGCGAGCCGTCCGGGTCGGCCAGGTAGCGGTCGCCCCACCCGAGCACCGCCACCAGCACCGGCCAGAGGTCGAGCCCCTTGTCGGTGAGCCGGTACTCGTGCCGCAGCCGGCTGCCCGGCTCCCGGTACGGCTCCCGGCGCAGCACCCCCTGCTCGACCAGCATGGCCAGCCGGTTGGTGAGCACCTGCCGGGGAATGCCGGTGCGCACCCGCATGTCGTCGAAGCGGCGTACGCCGCTGAAGACCTCGCGCAGCACGACCATGGTCCACCGCTCGCCGAGGACCTCCATGGCGCGGGCGATCGTGCAGTTCTCCACCGACCAGTCCAGTGCCGCGGGTCTCATGCCGACAGGCTAGGTCTGATTGACAGACTCAGCAACACACGCGAGGCTGAGTCCATGACGCAGACGCAGGAACGCACCCGTACCTTCACCTGGTCCGACCCGGTCGCCGGGGCCGCCCACATCGGCCGGCGCGGCGGCCTGGAGCTGCTGCGCGCGATGATCGCCGGGGAACTGGCCGCACCGCCGGTCATGCACCTGATCGACATGGCTCGGATGGAGGCGGACGAGGGCCGCGTCGTCGTCGAGCTGGTGCCGCAGGAGTTCCACTACAACCCGCTGGGCACCGTGCACGGCGGAGTCCTCTCCACCCTGCTGGACACCGCCGCCGCCTGCGCCGTGCACACCACCCTGCCGGCCGGCGTCGGCTACACCTCGCTGGACCTGAACGTGAAGTTCCTCCGCCCGGTCACGGTCGCCAGCGGCACCCTGCGCTGCGAGGGCACCGTGCTCCAGCGTGGCCGCCGCACTGCCCTGGCCGAGGCCCGACTGACCGACGGCCGGGACCGCCTGATCGCCCACGCCACGTCAAGCTGCCTGCTGTTCCCCCTCGACCAACCCGCCTGAGACCCCCACCAGCCCCAGCCCTCCAGCCCCCGCGATCTTGCAGGTTCGGTCCACGGAGGGCCCGAATCACGGCTTTTGCCAGGGCAGCAAGTGCAAGATCGCGGGGGCGGGGGCGGGGGCGGGAGGGCGGCGCGTCAGCGGGGGGTGGCCAGGCGGGCGGCGCGGGCGGCGCGCTTCTCCTCGAACCGGGACGCCTGGGTATCCAGAACGTCCAGGTGGGCGGCGATCTCGTCGCGGGCGGCCTCGCCGTCGGCGTCCAGGCCGGTCGCCTCGAACAGGTTCCACTGGCGCAGCACCGGGACCACCACCTCGTCCCGGTGCTGGCGCAGGTCGTAGATGCCGGCCAGGGCGATCGCCACCGACTTGCGGGCGAAGCCGTCGATGCCGACGCCCGGCATCTGGAAGTCGGCCAGCACGTCGGCCACGGCCCGCATGGCCTGGTTCGGGGCCAGTTCGAAGGCCGCGCCGAGCAGGTTGCGGTAGAAGACCATGTGCAGGTTCTCGTCGGCGGCCACCCGGGCCAGCAACGCCTCGCAGGTGGGGTCGCCGGTCGCCCGGCCGGTGTTGCGGTGCGAGATCCGGGTGGCCAGCTCCTGGAACGAGACGTACGCCAGCGAGTGCAGCACCTCGTCGTCGTGGGTGTTGACGTAGCCCGCCGACATGTGGGTCATCCGGGCCCGTTCCAGGGCCACCGGGTCGACCGCCCGGGTCACCGTGAGGTAGTCACGGATCGCCGTGCCATGCCGCCCCTCCTCGGCGGTCCACCGGTGCACCCAGGTCCCCCAGGCGCCGTCCCGCCCGAACAGCGTCGCGATCTCGTGGTGGTACGAGGGCAGGTTGTCCTCGGTGAGCAGGTTGACGATCAGCGCGGTCCGGGCCACCTCGGGGATCATCGAGTCGTTCTCGGCCCAGGGCTCTCCGCCGAGCGGGCCGTCAAAGGTGCGCCCCTCGCTCCACGGCACGTACTCGTGCGGGAACCACTCCTTGGCCAGCGAGAGGTGCCGGTCGAGGTTCTTCTCGACCACGGGTTCGAGTTCGAGGAGCAGAGCGGTCTGGCTGAGCACGGTCACGACGATCTCCCTACGGTGGCGTAACTTACGCCACCGTAGGTCCAATCGTCGTCAGGCGCCAGCGGTCGCCGGTCCGACCAGCGGCTTCAGGTCGGCCCGGGGCGGCGTCCACTCCCCCGCCGCGGCGGCCACCTGCTCGCCCGAGCGGATGTCCTTCACCTCGTCACCCTCGGCGCCCGGGAACCAGACGTACGGGATGCCACGCCGCTCGGCGTACCGGATCTGCTTGCCGAACTTGGCCGCGCTCGGCGACACCTCGGTCGGGATGCCCCGGGAGCGCAGCGCCTCGGCAACCCGGTTGCTGGCCGCCCGCTCCTCCTCGGCGGTCACCGCGATCAGCACGCAGGTCGGCACGTCCCGGGAGACCGACAGCGCGCCGGCGCCAAAGAGCAGGCCGAGCAGCCGGGTCACCCCGATCGAGATGCCCACCCCGGGGAAGCGGACCGTGCCGGAGCTGGCCAGGTTGTCGTAGCGGCCGCCGGAGCAGACCGAGCCGAACCGCTCGTAGCCGATCATCTGCGTCTCGTAGACCGTGCCGGTGTAGTAGTCCAGGCCGCGGGCGATCCGCAGGTCGGCGACGCAGAGGCCGGGCGAGTGCGCGGCGGCGGTCTCCACCACCGCGGTCAGCTCCGCGATGCCCTCGTCGAGCAGCGGGTCGGTCACCCCGAGGGCGCGCACGGCGTCGGCGAACGAGGCGTCCGGCGCGGAGATCTCGGCGAGGGACAGGCACGCCTTGGCCTGCGCCTCGCTCGCCCCGGCGGTCTCCGCCAGCAGCTCGGCGACCCGCGCCGGGCCGATCTTGTCGAGCTTGTCGACCGCGCGCAGCGCCGCCTCCGGGTCGGTCAGCCCGACGCCCCGGTAGAAGCCCTCGCAGATCTTGCGGTTGTTGACCTGGATCCGCACCGGCGGGATGGGCAGCGACCGCAGCGCGTCGCCGATCACCAGCGGCATCTCGGCCTCGTAGTGGGCCGGCAGGGTGTCCCGGTCGACGATGTCAATGTCGGCCTGGAGGAACTCCCGGTAGCGCCCCTCCTGCGGGCGCTCGCCCCGCCACACCTTCTGGATCTGGTAGCGGCGGAACGGGAACTGGAGCTTGCCGGCGTTCTCCAGCACGTACCGGGCGAACGGCACGGTCAGATCGAAGTGCAGGCCGAGCGCGTCGTCGCCGGCCGGACCGTCGGTGTCGGCCTGGAGCCGGCGCAGCACGTAGACCTCCTTCGAGGTCTCCCCCTTGCGCAGCAGTTGGTCGAGGGGCTCGACCGAGCGGGTCTCCAGCGGCGCGAAGCCGTACAGCTCGAAGGTGGCGCGGATCCGGTCGAGCACGAACTGCTCGATCATCCGCTGGGCGGGCGTCCACTCCGGGAAGCCGGAGATGGGCGTGGGCTTGCTCATGGCGTACTCCTTGATCCCGCGCCGACCGCGCGGGGGCGTCGTGATCGCGGCCGGGCTACAGGCCGCGGGCGGGCGAGGCCGGGCGCGCGCCGCCGGTCCCCGACACCTCGACGAGGTACGGGTTGGTCGCGCGCTCACGGCCGATGGTGGTCTGCGGGCCGTGGCCGGGCAGGACGACGGTGTCGTCGGCCAGCGGGAGAACCTTCTCCCGGAGGCTGGCCAGCATGCGGGGCATGCTGCCGCCCGGCAGGTCGGTGCGGCCGATCGAGCCGGCGAAGAGCACGTCACCGGAGAGGCAGATCTGCTCGGCCTCCCAGGGCGAGCCGGCGCCGGGCATCCGGAACAGCACCGACCCGCCGGTATGGCCGGGGGCGTGGTCGACGGTGATCTCCAACCCGGCCAGCGACAGGGTCGCGCCGTCGGTCAGCTCCGCCACGTCCTCCGGCTCGGCGTACGGCAGCCGCCCGCCGAAGAGCTGGGTGAGGTCCATCGAGAGCGCCTTGGCCGGATCGGCCAGCAGCTCCCGGTCCTCCGGGTGGACGTAGGCGGGGATGCCCCGCGCGCCGCAGACCGGGGCCACCGAGAAGGTGTGGTCGAGGTGGCCGTGGGTGAGCAGCACGGCGGCCGGGTGCAGGCGGTGCTCGGCGAGCACGGCGTCGAGCCGGTCGAGCACCCCGATGCCGGGGTCGACCACCACGCACTGCTCCCCCGGCGCGGTCGCCACCGCATAGCAGTTGGTGCCGAAGGCGTCCGCGGGAAAGCCGGCCACGAGCACGTCCGCTCCCCTTCCGTCCGGTTCGTCGTCCCTGTCAGCAGCCTAGTCGCACGGGCCACCGGCTTTCACCGACCACCGGCCCCGGTCGCCCCACCCGGCACAGTGACATCGCCCGATAAACCGAGGCCGGACCTCGTACACCACTTTCCCAGCCGGTACCCGTACACTCTGGCGGGCGTGTGGCGTGGCGCACCCCCGCAGCAGACGGGTGGCAGCGCCCGGCGTCGGCGAGGACCAGGGTAGAGGAAGGAAAGCACGGGTGGCTTCCAGCAGGGACCGGCAGCGCAAACTGGCGCGGGCCAAGCTCGACCGGCAACTCGCCCGGCGGGCCGCGGCCGCCAAGCGCCGCCGGCAGATCCAGGCCGGTGTCGGCGCCGCCGTGGTGCTCGCGCTGATCGTGGCCGGTTCGGCCTGGGCGCTCGGCGCCTTCGACTCCGAGCCGAAGAAGCAGGAGGCCGAGGACGTCTGCCTCTGGACCCCGCAGGACGCCACGGCCAACACCAACCTCAAGGAGGTCGGCACCCCGGCCACCACCGGCCTGCCGACCGCCGGCACCCGGACCATGACGCTCACCACCAACCAGGGCGGCCCGATCACCGCCGACCTGGACCTGGCCGCCGCCCCGTGCGGCGCGGCCAGCATCTCGTTCCTGGCCGGCAAGTCGTTCTACGACAACACCAAGTGCCACGAGATCACCACCGAGGGGGCGCTGCGCTGCGGCGACCCGAGCGGCAGCGGCATCGGCGGCCCGACCTACTCGTTCTACGACGAGAACGTCCCCACCGCGCCGGAGGCCAGCCCGTCCGCCTCGCCCGCGCCGGCGCAGCCCCCGGCGTACCCGAAGGGCACGGTCGCCATGATCGGCAACCCGCCGGGCAGCAACGGCAGCCAGTTCCTGATCTTCTTCAAGGACTTCAACCCGGCCAAGCCGGCGTACACGGTCGTCGGCAAGGTCACCGGCGGCCTCGACGTGGTGGAGAAGATCGGTGCCCTGCCGACCGTGGACAATGGGAGTGGGGCCAAGGTCAAGCCGAAGACGGACGTGGTGATCCAGAGCCTCACCGTCGGCGAGCCTAACGCCGCGCCGGCCGCCACGAGCGCGCCGGCGGCGAGCCCCAGCGCCGGCTGATCCGGCCGCCCATCCTGAGCAGCGGCGAGCAACGCCGTACCCGAGAAGCATGTGAGGAGTGACCGTGACGTCCACGAGAGAGCGGCAGCGCGCGGCGGCGCGGGCCCGCCTCGAGCGGGAGATGGCCGAGCGCGCCGCCAAGGCCCGCAAGCGCCGGCAGACCCAGGCCATCGTCGGCGCCGCGGCCGTCCTGGTGCTCGTGGTGGCGGGCACCGTCTGGCTCGCCACCTCGCTCGGGGGTGACGACAAGAAGCAGAACACCGCCGCCACCGCGGGCAACGTGCAGTGCGCGTTCACCGAGGTCCCCAAGGAGGGGCGGCCGAAGCAGATCAAGGACGTCGGGCTGCCCCCGGCCCAGCAGGTCAACAAGGGCACCCAGACGATGACGATCGACACCAACCTGGGCCCGATCACCGCCAAGATCGACCGGAGCCTGGTGCCCTGCACCGCCGGCAGCTTCACCCAGCTGGCCAGCAAGGGCTTCTTCGACAACACCAAGTGCCACCGGCTCGTCACCCAGGGCATCCAGGTGCTCCAGTGCGGCGACCCGAGCGCCACCGGCAAGGGCTGGCGGGACACCGACGGCACCGGCGGCCCGAGCTACAACCTGGCCGAGGAGAACCTGCCCACCGACAAGCGGCCGGCCTACCCGGAGGGCGTCATCGCGATGGCCAACTCGGGCCAGCCGGGCAGCACCGGCAGCCAGTTCTTCATCGTGTACGGCGACTCCCAGCTCGACCCGAACTACACCGTGCTGGGCACCATCACCGGCGGCATGGACCTGGTGAAGCAGGTCGCCGCGGCCGGTGACGACGGCGCCTTCGCCCAGCAGGCCGGTGGCGGTCACCCGAAGAAGGAGATCGTCATCAACAAGCTGAGCATGAGCGACATCCAGGGCTGACAGCCCTACGACGAGAAAGCGCCCGCCGGCTCTCAGAGCCGGCGGGCGCTTCTCGTCGTGCGGTCAGGCGCCGGAGGTGACCCGGTAGGCGTCGAAGACACCGTCGACCTTGCGGACGGCGGCCAGCAGGTGCCCCAGGTGCTTCGGGTCGGCCATCTCGAAGCTGAACCGGCTCACCGCCACCCGGTCCCGGGTGGTGGTGACGGTCGCGGAGAGGATGTTGACCCGCTCGTCGGAGAGCACCCGGGTGACGTCGGCGAGGAGCTTGTGCCGATCGAGGGCCTCCACCTGGATGGCCACCAGGAAGGTCGAGGCGGAGGTGAGCTTCCAGCTCACCTCGACCACCCGCTCGCTCTGCGCGCGCAGGTCCTCCGCGTTGGCGCAGTCGTCGCGGTGCACGCTCACCCCGCCGGACCGGGTGACGAAGCCGAAGACGGCGTCCGGCGGCACCGGCGTGCAGCAGCGCGCCAGCTTGATCCAGACGTCGCTGACGCCCCGGACGACGACGCCCGGGTCGCTGCTGCTCTGCCGGCTGCGCGGCGGCCGGGTGGCGACGGCGGTCTCGGCGATGTCCTCCGCCGCGCCCTCCTCGCCGCCGTACGCGGCCATCAGCTTCTGCACCACCGACTGGGCGGAGACCTGGCTGTCGCCGACCGCCGCGTAGAGCGAGGCCACGTCGGCCAGGTGCAGGTCCCGGGCGATCGCCATCAGCGCGTCGGAGGTGAGCATCCGCTGCAGCGGCATGCCCTGCTTGCGCATCGCCTTGACGATCGAGTCCTTGCCGGCCTCGATCGCCTCCTCGCGCCGCTCCTTGTTGAAGTACTGGCGGATCTTGGTGCGGGCGCGCGGGCTCTTGACGAAGCCGAGCCAGTCCTGCGTCGGGCCGGCCGTGTCGGACTTCGAGGTGAAGATCTCGATCACGTCGCCGTTGGAGAGCGTCGACTCCAGCGGCACCAGCTTGCCGTTGACCCGGGCCCCGATGCACTTGTGCCCGACCTCGGTGTGCACCGCGTACGCGAAGTCCACCGGCGTCGACCCGGTCGGCAGCGGGATGACGTCACCCTTCGGGGTGAAGACGTACACCTCCTGGCTGGACAGGTCGAACCGGAGCGCGTCGAGGAACTCGCTCGGGTCGGCCGCCTCCCGCTGCCAGTCCAGCAGTTGGCGCAGCCAGGTCATCTCGTCGATGTGCGCCGGCGGCCCGACCACCAGGGTGCCCTTGTGCTCCTTGTACTTCCAGTGCGCGGCGATGCCGAACTCGGCGGTGCGGTGCATCGCGTAGGTGCGGATCTGCATCTCCACCGGCTTGCCGGTGGGCCCGATGACCGTCGTGTGCAACGACTGGTACATGTTGAACTTGGGCATGGCGATGTAGTCCTTGAACCGGCCCGGCACCGGCTGCCAGTTGGCGTGGATGACGCCCAGCGCCGCGTAGCAGTCCCGCACCGTGTCGACCAGGATCCGCACCCCGACCAGGTCGTAGATGTCGTTGAAGTCGCGCCCCCGCACGATCATCTTCTGGTAGATCGAGTAGAGGTGCTTCGGCCGGCCGGTGGTCTCCGCCTTGATCTTGGCGGCCTTGAGGTCCGTGGAGACCTTTTGGGTCACCTGGCGCAGCAGCGCCTCGCGCTGCGGCTGGTGCTCGCCGATCAGGCGGTTGATCTCCTCGAACCGCTTCGGGAACAGGGTACCGAAGGCGAGGTCCTCCAGCTCCCACTTGATCGTGTTCATACCGAGGCGGTGGGCCAGCGGGGCGAGGATCTCCAGCGTCTCCTTGGCCTTCTGCTCCTGCTTGGGGCGGGGCAGGAAGGTCAGGGTACGCATGTTGTGCAGCCGGTCGGCCAGCTTGATCACCAGCACCCGCGGGTCCTTGGCCATGGCCACGACCATCTTGCGGATCGTCTCCGCCTTGGCCGCGTCGCCCAGCTTGACCTTGTCGAGCTTGGTGACGCCGTCGACCAGCAGGGCCACCTCGCCGCCGAAGTCGGCGCGCATCTGGTCGAGGGTGTACTCGGTGTCCTCGATCGTGTCGTGCAGCAGCGCCGCGACCAGCGTGGTGGTGTCCATGCCCAGGTTGGCCAGGATGGTCGCCACCGCGAGCGGGTGGGTGATGTAGGGGTCGCCGGACTTGCGGTACTGACCCGAGTGCCAGCGGGCGGCCGTGTCGAAGGCGCGCTGGAGCAGCCGGGCGTCGGCCTTGGGGTGGTTCTCGCGGTGGGTGGCGATCAGCGGCTCCAGCACCTCGCTGACCTGCGAGGTCTGCCAGGGCGCGTTGAACCGGGCCAGCCGGGCGCGCACCCTGCGGCCGGTCGGCGCGTTGGAAAGGGCGAAGCCGCCGCCGGACGAGGGGTCCGCAGCGCCGTCGGTCGGGAACGGCACCACGACCGCCCCACCGTCGGCCTTCCCGTCGGGTCCGGTCAGCGGCGCCGGCGGGTTGCCGGTCCGCTCGGTCACCGAGCCGTCCGCGTCACCTGTCGGGTGCACCGTGCCCTCCACCGGAGGGACGACATCGTGGGACACCGGCCTCCTCACCGCTCGCCGGGATGCGCCGGCCGTCCGGCCGACGTCCTGTCCAACCGGCCGAGGGGCCGGAGTTGTTCCGCGGTCACCGGGGGCTCGTGGCCCCGGCTGCCCCGCACCGCCGGGCGGTCACCCGCCCGGTCAAGCAAAGGGCAATGCTACCCGTACGCAGGGTACGCCGCCGCTCCGCCGGACGGACCGCGCCGGGTCGGCCCGACGGGCCGGTGGGTCAAACGGTCAGCAGGGCATGGACCGGACGCGGGGCGAGCCGCTCCCGCCCCTTGAGGAAGCCCAACTCCATCAGGACCGTGAAGCCGGCCACCGTGCCGCCGGCCCGCTCCACCAGGTCGAGGGTGGCCTCGGCGGTGCCGCCGGTGGCGAGCACGTCGTCCAGGACCAGGACCCGGCGCCCGGCGGTGAACGCGTCCTGGTGCACCTCCAGGGTCGCCTCGCCGTATTCCAGCGCGTAGGAGGCCGAGTGGGTGGCCCGGGGCAGCTTGCCGGCCTTGCGCACCGGCACCACGCCCACCCCGGTGGCGTACGCGACGGCCGCGGCCAGCACGAACCCGCGCGCCTCGATGCCGACCACGGCGTCGAACGAGTCCGGCCCGTGGTACGCGATGATCCCGTCGATCACCTCACGGAAGGCCGTGCCGTCGGCGAAGAGCGGCATCAGGTCCTTGAACATGACCCCGGGCTTCGGGAAGTCCGGCACGTCCAGCACCCGGCTGGCGACCAGCTGGGCGACCTCCGGGCCGCTGTCTCCCCGTACCCCGGTGGTGTGGGTCTCCGTCACGGTACGTCCCATGTCCTCTCGAACGACGGCGGCGTCCGTCATGCCGCTTTCACAGCATGGCGGACGCCGTCCGGTCGATTCCTACCGGGTGTGCGGTCAGCGGCGCTTCGCGCCACCGGGCCGGTTGCCCCCGCCGCCGGCGGGGCGCCCGCCCCGGGCGCCGGTGGGACGCTTGCCGGCTGGCCGGGCGCCGACCTTCGGGGCGGCGCCGGCCAGGGCGGCCGCCTCGGGGTCGATGGTCTCCTCGGCGGTGGCCGTCGCGGCCCGCGGAGCGCCCTTCGGGGCGACCTCGCCGCGGGCGATGGCGCCACGGCGGGCCAGCACCCGCTTGTTGTGCGCGCTGATCCGCGGGTCCTGGTTCTTCAGCAGCACCAGCAGCGGGGTGGCCAGCAGGATCGAGGTCAGGAACGCCACCGCCATACCGACGAAGAGCACCAGACCCAGGTCCTTCAGGGTGCCCGCGCCCAGCAGGCCGGCACCGATGAAGAGCAGACCGCCGACCGGGAGCAGGGCGACCACCGAGGTGTTCAGCGACCGCATGAGGCTCTGGTTCAGCGCCAGGTTGGCCGCGTCGCCGTAGGTCAGGTTGTTGTTGGCGGTGATGCCCCGGGTGTTCTCCTGGACCTTGTCGAAGACCACCACCACGTCGTAGAGCGCGAAGCCCAGGATGGTGAGGAAGCCGATGATCGTCGACGGGGTGACCTCGAAGCCGACCAGCGAGTAGATGCCGGCGGTGAGCACCAGGTTCGTGAAGAGCGACGCGATCGCGGCGGCCGCCATCCGCCACTCGAAGCGGAGGATCAGGTAGATCGCCACCACCGCGACGAAGATCAGCAGACCGAGCAGGGCCCGGGAGGTGACCTGGCTGCCCCACGCCTCGGAGACCTGGCTGCCGCTGATCTGGTCGGCCTGGATGCCGAACGACTGCGCCATCTCGGTCTTGACCGCGTTGGCCTGCTCCGCGGTGAGCTGCCCGGTGCGCAACTCGTAGTACTCGCCGCTGGTGCTGCCGACCTTCTGCGCGGTGACCACCTCGGCGCCGCCGCCCTTGGTCGCCAGCGCCGCGTCGACCTTCGCCTCGGCCTGCTCCAGGGTGCCGACGCTGGCCGGCACCTGGAACGAGTTGCCGCCGGCGAACTCGATGCCGAGGCTGAAGCCCCGGACCGCGAAGCTGAGGACGGCGATCAGCACCAGCACACCGGCGACGGTGAACCACAGCTTGCGCCGGCCGACGATGTTGAGATCGGCCTCGCCCCGGTAGAGCCGGGACGCCAGACCAGTCTTAGCCATCTCAGGCCTCCTTGACACGCGGGTTGCGGGCGGTGCCCGACTCGGCCGACCGGGCCGGCAGGGCCCGGCCGAGACCGCTGACCCGCGGGGACAGGAACGCCCGGGTCCGGGCGAACATCGTCATGATCGGGTGGCGGAAGAGGAACACGACGACCAGGTCCAGGACGGTCGCCAGGCCGAGCGCGAAGGCGAAGCCCTTCACGGCGCCGACCGAGACGATGTAGAGCACCACGGCCGACATCAGAGTGATGGCGTTCGCCGAGATGATCGTCCGGCGGGCCCGGACCCAGGCGCGCGGCACGGCGCTGCGTGGGCTGCGTCCCTCGCGGATCTCGTCCTTGAGTCGCTCGAAGTAGATGACGAACGAGTCCGCCGCCACGCCGAGTGAGACGATCATGCCGGCGATGCCGGCGAGCGTGAGGGTGAACCCGATCGACCGGCCGAGCACCACCAGCGCCCCGAAGACGAGCATCGCCGAGAGCACCAGGCTCAGGAAGATGACCGAGCCGAGCAGCCGGTAGTAGAAGAACGAGTAGATGATGACCAGCAGCATGCCGATGCCGGCCGCGAGCAGACCCGCCTTGAGGTGGCTGTCGCCCAGCGTCGCGGTGACGTTCTGCTGCTCCTGCGGGATGAAGGTCACCGGCAGGGCGCCGTAGCGGAGCTGGCTGGCCAGGGCGTTCGCGCTCTTGTTGTCGAAGCTGCCGGTGATCTGCGAGTCACCGGTCAGCACGCCCTGGATCTCCGGAGAGGAGACGATCTCGTTGTCCAGGACCACGGCGACCCGGCACTTGCCGTCCTGGCCGAGCGCGGTCTGGTCGCAGGCCTGACCCTCGTTGTTGAACGCCTCGCGGGTCAGCGCCGTCCACTTCTCCTGGCCCTTGCCGGTGAAGTTCAGGCTGACCACCCAGGAGCTGGTCTGATCGAGCACGGCGTTGGCGTCGTCGACGTCGGTGCCGAGCACCTTCGCCACGTCGAGCAGGTACTTGGCGCCGGCCTCACAGGCCACCGCCTTCTGCTTCTCGTCCTTGATCGACGCCGGCGGCCGCTTGTCGAGCTGGGCGCAGGTGATGGTCGGGACGTTGAACTGCATCTCGACCGGCAGCACCGCGATCTCCTGCGGGGAGAGAGTGCCGAACGGCTTGAGCTTGTCGGCCAGCGACGGGTCGGCGGTCAGGTCGGCCGGCGCCTGGAGGCCGGACGCGGCGGCCCACGCGGCCGCGCCCACCTTCTGCTCGACGGCCTTGCGCTGCTGCTCGACGCTCTGCGGCACCGGGGCGGCGCTGGCGCTCGGGCTCGGCGCGGCGGCGCTCGGCGTGGCCGACGCGGTCGGCGCGGCGGCGCTGGCGCTCGGCGTCGGCGCCATGCCGCCCTGGCCGCCGGCGGTCGGCGACGAGGTGACCTTCGGGCTCGCGCTCGCCTTCGGCGAGGCGCTGCCGGACGGCGCCGGGGTGGCGCTGCCCGAGGGAGCCGGGGTGGCGCTGGCCGTCGGGGCCGGCGCGGCGGCCGCGCCGCTGCCGTCGGTGGCCTTGAGCACCTTGCGGAAACGCAGCTCGGCGGCGCTGCCGACGTCGGTCAGGTCCCGGTTCTCACCGGGCAGGGAGATGACGATGTTCCGGTTGCCCTCGGTGACCACCTCGGCCTCGGCCACGCCGTACGCGTTGACCCGGCTCTCGATGATCTGACGGGCCTCTTCGAGGTTGGCGGACGTCGGGGGCTTGCCGTCCACGGTGTTGGTGGCCTCGAGCGTCAGCCGGGTGCCGCCGATGAGGTCCAGGCCGAGCCGGGGCTCCAGCCGATCCTTCCAGCCACCGCTGGCGCCGCCCGAGAAGAACACCAAAAGATAGAGGACGACGAAGATGAACCCGAGAACGGCGAGCTGCCGTCCGGGGCGCATCTGTCCCTGAGGTGGTGCCACGGCTGTCCTGTCTCCCTGTACGGTCGCGCCGCTTCGACAGCGGCGGGAATGTCGGGCCGGGGGTGTCCGCCCGACTGCTCCGGCGGGTCGGCGCCGCCGGACGGCACGCCTCCCAGCGCACAACGCGGCGGCGTCGCGCGGGCTTCCCGCGTGCCGGCGTCGGACGCCGACCCAACTATCCACTTGTGTGAGTGAATCCGCTGCCCCGTCCGGGGCCGGTGGTCACTCCTTGACCGACTCGGCTTCCTCGGTGATCGTCTCGGCCTCGGGGGCCTCGGTCCGCTTCACCACGCGGGCGATCGCCGGGCGCGCGTACCGGGTCTGCACGCCCGGGGCGACCTCCAGCAGGACCGTCTCGTCCTCGATGCCGGTGACCGTGCCGTAGAGCCCGCCGATGGTGACCACCTCGTCGCCCGGGCCGAGCGCGGACTGCATCTGCTCGGCCTCACGGCGGCGCTTCTGCTGGGGGCGGATCATCATGAAGTACATGACGCCGAAGAGCAGAGCGATCATGAGGATCGGCGTCAGGCCGCCGGCCCCTCCGCCACCCGCTGCAAGGTTTTGCACGGTTGTCGACCTTCCCATTGGCCTCTGCTCCCACCCCTGAGGGGGTGCCGGAGCGGAGGCGGATTCTCACGTCCTGTACAGACCGCGGCGAAGTCTAATCCCTACACCTGAGAACACCGAATGCGGCACAGATCACGTTCGGATCACGCCTGATCGGTCTGCGCCGAGAACAGATCGGGCACGGGAGGGGCATCCGCGCCAAATGTACCATTCGGCGGAGTACGCCCCAGATGGTGCCAGGCGGCCGCGGTGGCGACCCGGCCGCGCGGCGTCCGCGCCAGCAGCCCGGCCCGGACCAGGAAGGGTTCGCACACCTCCTCGACCGTGTCCGGCTGCTCCCCCACCGCCACGGCGAGGGTGGAGAGCCCGACCGGGCCGCCGCGGAAGGAGTCGACCAGCGCGGTGAGCACCGCCCGGTCCAGCCGGTCCAGGCCGAGCGCGTCGACGTCGTAGACGGTGAGGGCGGCCCGGGCGGTCTCCAGGTTGACCACCCCGTCGGCGCGGACCTCGGCGAAGTCGCGGACCCGGCGCAGCAGCCGGTTGGCGATCCGGGGGGTGCCCCGGGACCGGCCGGCGATCTCCGCCGCTCCCTCCTCGGTGATCGGCACGCCGAGGATCCGGGCGGACCGGTGCAGCAGCGCCTCCAGGTCGGCCGGGGCGTAGAAGTCGAGGTGCGCGACGAAGCCGAACCGGTCCCGCATCGGCCCGGTGAGCAGGCCGGACCGGGTGGTCGCGCCGACCAAGGTGAACGGCTCGACGTCGAGCGGGATGGCGGTCGCCCCCGGTCCCTTGCCGACCACCACGTCGACCCGGAAGTCCTCCATGGCGCTGTAGAGCAGCTCCTCGGCCGGCTTGGCGATCCGGTGGATCTCGTCGATGAAGAGCACGTCGCCCTCGGCCAGGCTGGTCAGGATGGCGGCCAGGTCGCCGGAGCGCTCGATGGCCGGCCCGCTGGTCACCCGGATGCCCGAGCCCAGCTCGGCGGCCACGATGTTGGCCAGGGTGGTCTTGCCCAGGCCAGGCGGCCCCGAGAGAAGGATGTGGTCGGGCGGGGAGCCGCGCCGCATCGCGCCCTTGAGCAGCAGGTCGAGCTGGTCGCGGACCCGGTGCTGGGCGATGAACTCCTCCAGCCGCTTCGGCCGGACGCTGGCCTCCGCGTCCCGTTCCGCGTCGCTGACGTACGCCGAAACCAGGTTCTCGTTGCTCACGCGCTGACCTTCATTCGCGACTGCGGGGCTCGCAGACCCGGCTCACTCCTCGCGCTCATCATCGCGTGCGGCCCAGGAGGCGGATGGCCTGCTTGAGCAGGACCGGCACGGGCGGGGTCTCCCCGTCGACGGTCTCCGCCACGGCGGCCACCGCCTGCTCGGCCTGGGCGGCGGTCCAGCCGAGCCCGACCAGGGCCTGGCGGACCTGCTCCGGCCAGGCGCCGGCGGTCACCCCGGCCGCGCCGTCGACGCCGACCGGCACCGGGCCGATCCGGTCGCGCAGTTCGAGGACGAGCCGCTCGGCGCCCTTCTTGCCGATGCCGGGCACCCGGGTCAGCGCGGCGGTGTCGGCGTTGGCGATGGCCTTGCGGACCGCGTCCGGGGTGTGCACGGCGAGCACCGCCTGGGCCAGCCGCGGGCCCACCCCGCTGGCGGTCTGGAGCAGCTCGAAGAGCTGCTTGGCGTCGTCGTCGGCGAAGCCGTAGAGGGTGAGCGAGTCCTCCCGGACCACCAGGCTGGTGGCCAGCCGGGCGGGCTGGCCGACCCGCAGCTCGGCGAGGGTGCCGGGCGCGCACTGCACCGCCAGGCCGATGCCGCCCACCTCCACCACCGCGTGGTCCGGACCGGTCGCGGTCACCGTGCCGCGCACGCTGGCGATCATCGCGTTCCTCCTCGTCGTGCCCGCTCGGCGGCGGCGGCCAGCTTGGACCGGGTGCCGCCGCGCCAGATGTGGCAGATGGCCAGGGCCAGGGCGTCGGCGGCGTCGGCCGGGCGGGGCGGCTCGGGCAGCCGCAGCAGCCGGGTGACCATGGCGGTCATCTGCGCCTTGTCGGCCTGGCCGGAACCGGTCACCGCCGCCTTCACCTCGCTCGGGGTGTAGGTCTGCACGGGCAGCCCGGCCCGCGCCCCGGCGAGCACGGCGATCCCGCTGGCCTGGGCGGTGCCCATCACGGTGCGGACGTTGTGCTGGCTGAACACCCGCTCGACGGCCACAGCGTCGGGCCGGTGCTCAGCGACCAGGTCGGTGAGCGAGCGGTCCAGGTGCAGCAGGCGCAGTGGCAGCTCGTCGCCGGGGTCGGTGTAGACCACGTAGTAGGCGATCAGGGTGCAGGGGCGGCCCGGCACGCCCTCGACCACGCCGACCCCGCACCGGGTGAGCCCCGGGTCGACGCCCAGCACGCGCACGCCGCCTCCTCCCCGAGCCACCGGCAGAACGTGTGTTCGACACCCTACTGGTGCGCCCCGGGGCTCGGCCGGGCGGACACGCCGGGACCCGGCGGACACGATCCGCGCCACACACTGAAGCGGTCGAGTATGTGCCGCCGCCCCATGTGCCGCCGGCCACACAGCTCGTAACTTCTTGCGCCATGACGGCAGAACCCGTGGCGGTCCCCCACGTCGTGCAGGTCGACCTCTCCGGTCGCGCTGCGCTGGTGACCGGTGGTGGCAGCGGCATCGGACGGGCCTGCGCCCTGCGCCTGGCGGCGGCCGGCGCGGCGGTGCTGGTGGTCGACCGCAACGTGGAGGCGGCCAAGGCGGTGGCCGCGGAGGCGGGCGGCCGGGCGGAGGGCGTCGACCTGGCGGACCCGGAAGCGGTGGACCGGCTCGACGTCGACGTGGACATCGTCGTCAACAACGCCGGCCTCCAGCACGTCGCGCCGATGCAGGACTTCCCTGTGGAGCGCTTCGAGTACATCCAGCGAGTGATGGTGGAGGCGCCGTTCCTGCTGATCCGGCGGGCGTTGCCGCGGATGTACGCGGGCGGCTGGGGCCGGATCGTCAACATCTCGTCGGTGCACGGGCTGCGCGCCTCGCCGTACAAGGCGGCGTACGTCTCGGCCAAGCACGCCCTGGAGGGGCTGTCGAAGGTGGTGGCGCTGGAGGGCGCCGCGCACGGGGTGACCGCCAACTGCATCAACCCGGCGTACGTGCGGACCGCGCTGGTGGAGAGCCAGATCGCCGACCAGGCGGCCAGCCACGGCATCGGCGAGGACGAGGTGGTGGAGAAGATCATGCTGGCCCGGGCGGCGATCAAGCGACTGATCGAGCCGGAGGAGGTGGCGGAGCTGGTGGCGTACCTGTGCTCGCCGCCCGCCGCGTTCATCACCGGCGCTTCGATCGCCCTCGACGGGGGCTGGACGGCCAACTAGTGGCCGCGCGCACAATGTCGGTCATGTCGTCGCCGGTCGAGTTCCTGGAGCTGCTGGCGCGGGAGGCCGCCGCGGTCGAGTTCGAGGGCCCGCTGATCGCCGCCCGCGCCGCCGGCCTGCCCGCCGAGCGCCTCGCCGAGTTGGAGCAGGCGAAGGTGGTGGCGCTGCGGGTCCGCGCGCTGCTGGAGCGGCGGCACCGCCGCGAGACCGAGCTCTCCGGCCTGTACGACACGGCCAGCGACCTGGCCGGGCTGCGCGACCTGGACGACGTGCTGCGCGCGATCGTGCACCGGGCGCGGATCCTGCTCGGCACCGACGTGGCGTACATGACGCTCAACGACGACGAGCGCGGCGACACCTACATGCGGGTCACCGACGGCTCGATCTCGGCGCGGTTCCAGCGGCTGCGGCTGGAGATGGGCGACGGCCTGGGCGGCCTGGTGGCGCAGACCGGCACCCCGTACGTCACCTCGAACTACCAGGAGGACGACCGCTTCAAGCACACCGGGGAGATCGACGGCGGGGTGGGCGAGGAGGGCCTGGTGGCCATCCTGGGCGTCCCGCTGCGGCTCGGGTCGAGCGTGATCGGCGTGCTGTACGCGGCCAACCGCTCGGCCCGGCCGTTCGCCCGGGAGGAGGTGTCGCTGCTGGTCTCGCTGGCCGCGCACGCCGCGGTCGCGATCGACACCGCCCGGCTGCTCGCGGAGACCCGCGCGGCGCTGGAGGAGCTGTCGGCGGCGAACAGCACGATCCGGGCGCACAGCAGCTCGGTGGAGCGGGCGGCCGCCGCCCACGACCGGATGACGGCCCTGGTGGTGCGCGGCGGCGGGATGGGTGACGTGGCGGCGGCGGTCACCGAGGTGCTCGGCGGGGCGCTGCTGGCGCTGGACGCCGAGGGTCGGCGGCTGGCCCGGGTGGGCGAGATCGAGGAGCCGGACCGGGCGGACATCGTCGAGGCGGTGGCCGCGTCGCGGACCGAGGGGCGCAGCGTCCGCCGGGGTCCGCTCTGGTACGCCGCAGTGGTGGCCGGCGCGGAGAACCTGGGCGCGCTGGTGCTGCGCCCGGACGGCGAACTGGTCGACGCCGACCAGCGGATCCTGGAGCGGGCGGCGCTGGTGACCGCGCTGCTGCTGCTGTTCCGCCGGACGGTGGCCGAGGCGGAGGGGCGGGTCCGGGGCGAGCTGTTGGACGACCTGATCGCCCGGCCGCTGCGCGACACCGACGCGTTGCGCAGCCGCGCCCGCCGGCTGGGCGTGGACCTGGACGCCCCGCACGTGCTGGTGGCGGTCGGCGACGACGCGATCGCCGCCACCGGCTCGGCCCGGCAGCGGGTGCTCTCCTGGGCCACCACGTACGCCTCGACGCGGGGCGGGCTGGCCGCGGCGCGCGACGGGCGGGTGGTGCTGATGCTGCCCGGTCAGGACGCGGGCGCCGCGGCCCGGGCGGTGGCCCGGGACCTGTCCCGGGTGACCGGCCGGCCGGTGACCGCCGGGGCGAGCGGGCCGTCCACCGGCCCGGTCTCGCTGGCCACCACCTTCGCCGAGGCGGAACGGTGCCTCACCGCGCTGGGCGCGTTGGGCCGGGCCGGGCAGGGGGCGAGCACCGCCGAGCTGGGCTTCGTCGGGCTGCTGCTGGGCGCGGTCGGCGACTCGGGCGACCGGGACGTGGACCGCTTCCTCACCGCCACGGTGGGTCCGGTGGTCGACTACGACGCCCGGCGGGGCACCGCGCTGGTGAAGACGCTGGAGGCGTACTTCGGGGTGGGTGGCAGCCTGGCTCGGGCGGCGGAGCTGCTGCACGTGCACGTCAACACGGTGACCCAGCGGTTGGAGCGGGTCGGGCAGCTGCTCGGCGTGGACTGGCAGAAGCCGGAGCGCGCCCTGGAGGTGCAGCTCGCCCTGCGCCTGCACCGCCTGCGCACCCCGGCCTGACCGCTCGCCGCGCGCCGCCGGGGGTCAGCGGGCGCGGATGCCTTCGAAGACGGTGTCCACGATCCGCTCGGGGAGGATCCGCTCGTCCAGCTCCGGGTGCCAGCGCAGCACCCGCTGGATCAGCATCGGGCCGGTGAGCAGCGCCATGATCAGCTCGACGTCCAGGTCGGCGCGGAGCTCGCCGCTGTCCACCCCGCGCCGCAGCACCTCGCGCATCAGCTTCCGCCGCGGCTCGATGATGTTCTGGTAGAGCTGGAAGTGGTCCGGGCTGCGGTTCACCTCGGGCACCAGGCAGGGCATGATCCGGGCGGCCCGCGGGTCGACGTTGTGGCCGACCGCGCCGACCAGCAGCACCAGGTCGTCGCGGACGGAGTGCCCCGCGGGCTGCGGCGGCACCCCCTTGAGCCGGCGCAGCGCGTCCATCAGCAACGCGTCCTTGCCGGACCAGCGGCGGTAGATGGTGGCCTTGCCGACGCCGGCGCGGGCGGCGATCGCCTCGATGGAGAGCGCCTCGAGATTACTGCCCTCGGCGAGCAGGTCGAGGGTGGCCTCCACGATCGCCTCGTCCGCGCGGACGCTCCGCGGTCGCCCGGGCGACCGCGGAGCATCAGCTGTGGATGTCATGTCAGACATTGTCCCCGAACCTATGCGGTCCCGGCCAACTCGGGCTCGGTGGCCGGCCGGGGGTCGACCTCGATCAGCGGACGGCCCGGCATCCAGCGCAGCACGATGACGATGCCGAGCAGCGCCACCAGGGCGGAGATCCCGGCCGCCCAGTGCATCGCCGAGACGAACGACTGGTTCGCCGCGTCGATGAGCCGGGGCGCGCCGGCCCCGAGCCGGCCGGCGACGGCGTACGCCCCGGAGATCGACTCCTGGGCCGCGTCGCGGACCGGGGCGGGCAGGCCGGACACGGCCGAGGCCACGTCGTTGCGGTAGACCGCGGAGAGGACCGAGCCGAGCACCGCCACGCCGAGGGCGCCGGCCACCTGGCGGACGGTGTTGCTGACCGCCGAGCCCACGCCGGCCTTCTCCCGGGGCAGCGCCGACATGATCGACTCCGTGGCCGGCGGCATGATGTTGGCCATTCCGGCGCCCTGGACGAAGCCCAGCGCCGAGAAGATCCAGATCGGGGTGTCCGCGTCGATGAGCACGAACGCACCGAGCGCGGCGGCGGTGAGCAGCAGCCCGACCGCGGCGACCGCCCGGCCGCCGTAGCGGCGGACCATGGCGGCGCTGCGCGGCGCGAAGATCAGCTGAGCGGCCGCGAAGGGCAGGAAGAGCAGGCCGCTCTCCAGCGGGGTGTAGCCGCGGACCAGCTGGAGGTAGAACGCGCCGAAGAACATCACGCCCATGGCGGCGAAGAAGACCAGGCCGACCAGCGCCACCGGGGCGGCGAACCGGGGCACCCGGAACAGCCGGACGTCCAGCGACGGGTGGTCGCTGCGCAGCTCGTGGGAGATGAACCAGCCGAGCACCGCGAGCCCGCCGACGATTGCGGCCCAGACCTGCGGCCGGCCGAAGCCGTGCTCGCCGCCGTCGATGATGCCGTAGGTGAGCGCGACCAGACCGACCACGGAGAGCAGCACGCCGAGCACGTCCACCCGGCCCGGCCGGGGGTCGCGGGACTCCGGTACGAGGGCGGCGACCAGCACCACGCCGAGCACCACCACCGGCACGTTGATCAGGAAGACCGAGCCCCACCAGTAGTGCTCCAGCAGGGCGCCGCCGAGCACCGGACCGATGGCCACGGCCAGGCCGACCGCGCCGGCCCAGATGCCGATCGCCTTGGCCCGTTCGCGGGGGTCGAAGACGTTGGAGATGATCGACAGGGTCACCGGCATGATGGCGGCGCCGCCGACGCCCATCAGCGCGCGGGTGGCGATCAGCTGGCCCGGGTCCTGGGCGTACGCGGAGAGCAGCGAGGCCAGCCCGAACAGGGCCAGGCCGACCATCAGGAAGCGCTTGCGGCCGAAACGGTCGCCGAGGACGCCGAAGGTGAAGAGCAGTCCGGCGAAGACCAGCGTGTAGGAGTTGATCGCCCACTCCAGCTCGCCCTGGCTGGCCCCGAGGCCGTGCACCGGGTCGGCGAGGGTACGCAGGGCGACGTTGAGGATGGTGTTGTCGAGGACGACCACGAGGAGGCTGATCACCAGCACCCCCAGGATCGCCCACCTCCTCGGGTGTCCGGTGTTCTCGTGCGGTTCCACTCGGGTTCTCCCCCCGGCTCACCCGCGTCAAAATACGATACGGGACAGACTCGTAACGCTGCTGAGCGTAGGTGAGAGTGTTTCGATACGGAACGGATCCGTATCGTTTGTGGCCCAGGTCACCCCCGTCCGGGTGAGCTCGGAGGGGTCAGCTGACCTCGCGCACCTGGTGCAGGGACCGGTTGAGCTGCCGCTTCATCCACCGGGCGACAGGCCGCTCGATGAACCGGTGGATCAGCCACGCGGCGACGAGCAGCGACCCGAACAGCGCGCCCAGCAGCAGCCACGGCGACAGGTGGGTCTGGGTCTCCTTGATGACGGCGACCCCGACCGTCTGGTGTACCAGGTAGAGCGGGTAGGTCAGGGCGCCGGCCGTCGCGACCCAGGGCCATCTCACCCATCCGAAGCGGTTGAGCGCGACCGCCGCCATGACGAGGAAGAAGACCGTCACGATGACGGCCGAGGGCGCGAACGAGACGTCGCGGGCCTTGGCGAGGCCGAGCAGCCGGGTGAGCGAGATCAGCCAGGACAGCCCGACGATCGACCAGAGCAGCAGGTTCTGGCCGAAGCGGTGGATGAGATAGAGAGCGACCCCGGCGATGAAGTAGCTGGAGTAGCTGGCCGCCGTGACCTCGATGAGCCACTGGTTGCCGAACTTCGGCACGACGAGCGAGGCGACCGTCCACAGGGCGCAGAAGGCGACCACGCGGCGGTAGCTGAGACCGCGGGCGACGAGGACGGCGAACAGCAGGTAGAAGATCATCTCGACGGTGAGGGTCCAGTACGACATGTCGAGACGCGGAACGTTCAGGAAGTCCTGCATCATCGTGAGGTTGGCCAGCACGTCACGGGCCTGGAGCTCGCGCGTCATCGGCACGGCCACGAGCACGCCCGCCGACACCAGCACAGCGAACCAGTAGGCGGGATAGAGCCGCACCACGCGGGAGACGAAGAAGTCACCGACGGACCGGCCCCATGCGCTCATGCAGATGACGAAGCCGCTGATGATGAAGAACAGTTGCACCCCGAGGAAACCGTACGCGGAGGCGGAGTGCAGCGGGCCGAAGATGGACGCGGCGGCGGGGTCCCGCCACGCGCCGAGCTTGTCCCCGACGAGGTGGTACGCGACGACCATGACCGCCGCGCCGAGGCGCAGCCCGTCGAGCACCAGCAGCCGGGGGTGCCGCGCGCCGGACGGGCTCGGCGCCGTCGAGGCCGGGACGTCGGCCTGCCGGGGCAGCGTCGCCTGCTCGCCGGAGCGCGTCGGCTCGATGGTCGGGGCGGGCGCGTCGCGTTCGTCCGTCGCCTGCGTCATCGACGACTCCTCAGGGATCGGGGCGGTGGAGCTCGGCCGGAGAGATCTCGTCATGCCGGGACGCGTTCCGCCGGGGTGACCGTCCGTCCGGCACGCCGCCACTGGTACAGCAGCCAGAGCGCGGCGAGCGCGAACAGTACCAGCACCGTCGGCACGTAGGCGTCAACCGCGAGCCGCTGGGCGAGCCCGTGCAGGTGGCCCGCCTTCCAGATCAGGCCCCTCGGGATGATCTCGCCGGTCCGGGCGGGACCCGGCCACATGAGGAAGGGCAGGATCGCGGCGACCGCGACGGCGCCGGCCAGCACACGTGCCGTGCCGTGCGAGCGGCGCACGACGTCGACGAGCACCACCGCCATCGGGCCGATCCAGATCCAGTAGTGCGACCAGCTGACCGGCGAGACGAGAAGCGTGGTGAGGCCGACGACGACCATCGCCATGGCCTCCTCGCCGTGCCGCTGCAGCGCGGTCGCGAGGGCGAGGCCGGCGACCACGACGACGACCACGGACAGCATCCACCAGATCGTGTTCTGCTCATCCGTCTCGAGCAGGCGCGCGGTGAAGCCCTGCAGGGACTGGTTGCCGCCGTAGCGTGGGCCGAGGATCATCAGCACCCGGTGCGAGTCGAATGCCCGCCCGGTGAGCCAGTAGTCGTACGAACCGCCCGGCTGGATGATCGCCCCCAGGAGCGTGAGCCCCACGAAGGTGACCGTCGCGACGACGGCGGCCCGGATCCGCCGCGTGAGCAGCAGGTAGATCACGAAGAGGCCGGGCAGCAGCTTGGTCGCGGTCGCCGCCCCGATCCCGACGCCCTTCAACCGGCTGGAGTCGGACAGCGCGAGGTCGGCCACGACCAGCAGCATGACCAGAATGTTGATCTGGCCCAGGCCGAGGTTGCGCTGCAGCGGCTCGGTCCAGATCAACACGCCGCCGATGGCGGCTACCACGCCGAGGCGGCCGCGGGTGCCCTCGTAGCCGAGCATCCTGGTGGTGAACCACAGGGCGGCGAGCATCGCCGCGACACCCGCCGCGTTCATGAGATTCAGGGCGACCCGCGGGTCGAACCAGGTCAGCGGAATCAGGAACGGGAGGGTGATCGGCGGGTAGGTGTAGGGAAGGTCGAGCGTGGTGTACCCGAGTTGGTAGACGGGCTGCCCGTCGAGGAACGCGTGGGCGGCTCCGAGGTACATCATGAAGTCCGTCCCGGTGAACGGATACTCCCGCAGGAAGGCGACGTACGCGGCGAGCGAGACGGCCAGCACGGCCAGGCCAGGGACGAGGAGCCAGTTCGGCACGGGGGTGCGCGGGCGGGCGGCATGATCGGCCGCCACGCCGGCGGCGAACCGGCGGATGCGCTGGATGACCATAGTGGGCCGAATCCTAGCCCGGATCGCGCTCACGTCGGGTAACGACCCCTCGTGCGTTCAATGACTTACTGTAGCGAGTGGAACGCGCACCGTCATGCCCGGCTCGGGGGTGACCGTGACCGGCGCGGGAGTCACGCCTGACCGACCGGGGCGGGTCACCCCCGAGCTTTCCGCGGCGATCTATCCGCGGCGGGCGGCTCTCCGGCGCCGCGCCAGGTGGGCGATCGTGCCCCAGATGCCGCGCCGGAACAGCAGCACGACGAGGACGAAGATGCCGCCGGTGACCAGGCCGATCGCCTCGAAGCCGGAGAACGACAGCCAGTCCTCCAGGCGGACCACCAGGGCCGCCCCGAGCACGCCGCCCCAGAGGGTGCCGATGCCGCCGAGCACCACCACGATGACCGCCTTGCCGGAGGTGGTCCAGTGCAGCACGTCCAGCGAGACGAACCGGTGGCCGACCGCGAAGAGCCCGCCGCCGAGCCCGGCCAGGAAGCCGGAGAGGACGAACGCGGTCAGCTTGTAGCGGTGCACCGGGTAGCCGAGCGCCCGTGCCCGGGCGGGGTTGTCCCGGATGCCGACCAGCACCCGGCCGAACGGCGAGTGCACGATCCGCCAGGCGGCGAAGAGGCCGAGCAGCACGATCGGCAGGATCGCGTAGTAGAAGTAGTAGTCGTCGGAGAGGTCGGCGCCGAAGAACTCCCGGGGCACGCCCTGCAGGCCGTTCTCGCCCTGGGTGACCGAGCGCCACTCGTTGGCCACGTAGTAGACCATCTGCGCGAAGGCCAGGGTGACCATGGCGAAGTAGATGCCGGTGCGCTTGACCGCGAGATAGCCGATCGGCAGCGCGAGCAGCGCCGCGGCCAGGGCGCCGGCCAGCACGGCCGCCGGGAAGGGCAGCCCGGCGTGGATCGCGACCAGTCCGGTCACGTACGCCGAGGTGCCCCAGAACGCAGCGTGCCCGAAGGACATCAGCCCGGTGAAGCCGAGCAGCAGGTCCACCGAGACGGCGAAGAGCGCCCAGCAGAGGATGTCCACGGCCACCGCCGGGTAGAGCCCGTTCGGCAGCCAGAGGGCCACGACCAGGCCGGCGGCGAGTAGCGCGTACCGGAGCCAGCCGGGCGCCCGGGCCACGGCGAGCAGCCCGGACGGCGGGGCGGGCCGGGCGGACTCCTCGGCGGGGGTGTCGACGGCGCTGGTCATGCCGGTGCCTCCTCACGGCCGAACAGGCCGGCCGGCCGCCAGAGCAGCACCGCGGCCATCACCACGAACACGACGGTCTGCGACACGATCGGGAAGTCCGACAGGTACGCCTCGCCCCAGGCCTGGACCAGGCCGATGCCGAAGCCGGCCGCGACCGACCCGAAGATCGACCCGAGCCCGCCGATCACCACCACCGCGAAGACCACGATGATCAGGTCGGCGCCCATCAGCGGGTTCACCGCCCGCATCGGGGCGGCGAGCACCCCGGCCAGGCCGGCCAGGGCGATGCCGAAGCCGAACACCGGGGTGACCCACTTCCCCACGTCGATGCCGAAGGCCCGGGTCAGCTCGGGGCGCTCGGTGGCGGCCCGGACCACCATGCCGACCCGGGTCCGGCCGAGCACCCACCAGACCGCGGCGCACAGCAGCACCGTGAAGCCGAGGATGAAGACCCGGTAGGTGGGGAAGTCGAAGAGTCCGAAGTCGACCGATCCGGTCAGCCCGGCCGGGGTGGCGTACGGGCTGGACTGCACGCCGTACCGGGACTTCACCAGGTCCTGCAGGATCAGCGTGAGGCCGAAGGTGAGCAGGAAGTTGTAGAGCGGGTCGAGCCGGGTCAGCCGGTGGATCACCGCCCGTTCCAGCACCATGCCGAGCAGGCCCAGCGCCAGCGGCATGATCACCAACGCGGCCCAGAACGGCACGCCCGCCTCGGCGAGCAGCACGTACGCCCCGAAGGCGCCGAGCATGTAGAAGGCGCCGTGGGCGAAGTTCACCACCCGGAGCATGCCGAAGATGACCGCGAGCCCGAGGGCGAGCAGGGCGTAGAACGCCCCGCCCACCAGCCCGTTGAACGTGTTCTGCAGGAAGCCTGACATCAGCCCGTCACCTTGCCGTCTTCCGTTCGCGACTGCGGGGCTCGCGGAACCGCTCGCTCCTCGCGCTCACAGCTTGCAGTCGGCCGACGGGGCGCGGAACGCCTCGGCCGCCGGGATGGTCTTGAGGATCTTCACGTAGTCCCACGGCTCGCTCACCTCGGCCTGCGGCTTCACCTGGGCCAGGTACGCGTCGTGGATGACCCGGTGGTCCTCGGCGCGGATCTTGCCGTTGCGGAGGAAGAGGTCGTTGATCTCCTTGCCCTCCAGGCCCTTCACCACGGTGTCCGCGTCGTCGGTGCCGGCGGCCTGCACGGCCTCCAGGTACTGCATGGCGGCCGAGTAGTTGGCCGCGTGGGCGAACGACGGCCGGGTGCCGGTCTCCTTCTGGAACCGGTCGGCCCACTCCCGGTTCTGCTGGTCGAAGTTCCAGTACCAGGCGTCGGTGTAGGTGGTGCCGGCGAGCGCCGCCGGGGTGAGCGAGTGGATGTCGGTGATGAACATCAGGCCCACGGCCAGCTCGACGCCCTTGTCCCGGAGCTTGAACTCGTTGTACTGCTTCACCACGTTGACCAGCTCGGCGCCGGCCTGCATGGTGCCGAGCACCTGCGGCTTCGGGTTCAGCGTCGGAGCCTTGAGCAGGAACGACGAGTAGTCGCCGCTGGTGTTCGGGAACGGCGCGCCGTCCTTGCCGATGACCGTGCCGCCGGCCGCGGTGATCGCCGCCGAGAAGCTCTTCTCCATGTCCTGCCCGAAGGCGTAGTTCGGGTAGAGGATGTACCAGTTCTTGCCGACCTGCTGGGTGGTCACCGTCCCGGTGCCGTGCGCCAGCATGTAGGTGTCGTACGCGTAGTGGAACGTGTACTTGTTGCAGCTCTTGCCGGTCAGGTCGGTGGTGGCTCCGGTGATGTTGAAGTAGAGCTTCTTCTTCTCCTTGGCCACGTCGGCGACCTTCAGGGCGGCCGAGGAGGTCGGCACGTCGAGGATGGCGTCGACGCCCTTGCGGTCGTACATCTCCTGGGCCTTGCTGTTGGCCACGTCCGGCTTGTTCTGGTGGTCGGCCGTCTCCACGCTGATGTTCTTGGTGACGGCCTTGTCGCCGTACTTGGCCTTGAAGTCGGCGATGGCCATCTCCACGGCCTTGACCGAGTTACGCCCGGACAGCTCCGAGTAGGCCCCGGACTGGTCGTTGAGGACACCCAGCACGATCTTGTCGCCGGTCAGCTTCTGGTCGCCGCCGGACTGCGGGCCACCGCCGCCGCAGCCGGCGACCAGCACCGCCGCCGCCGAGGCGGCGGCCACACCCACGCTCCTGCGCATGTCAAATCCTTCCGTACCGCGCGGTCCGCGCGGGTCAGCCGTCGGTTGTCAGATTCCGAGGTACGCCAGCAGCTCGCGCTCCCGCGAGCGCACCTCGGAGTTCTCCATCGCCTCCGCGATCCGTCCCTCGGCCAGCAGGTAGTGCCGGTCGGCGACGCCGGTGGCGAAGTGCAGGTTCTGCTCGACCAGCAGCACGGTCACGCCGTGCTTCTTGGCCTCCCGCAGCAGGTCGCCGACCTGCTGCACGAGCAGTGGGGACAGGCCCTCGGTGGGCTCGTCGCAGAGCAGCAGCCGGGCGCCCATCCGCAGCACCCGGGCCAGGGCGAGCATCTGCTGCTCGCCGCCGGAGAGCATGGTGGCCGCCGAGTCACGCCGCGTGTAAAGGGCGGGGAACGCCTCGTACACCCGCTCCAGCGGCCACGGGTCGGGGCCCACCCGGGGCGGCAGGGTCAGGTTCTCGGTGACGGTCAGGGTGGCGTACGCGCCCCGGTCGTCGGGGACCCAGCCGAGCCCGAGCCGCGCCCGCTTGTACGCCGGCAGCTTCGTGATGTCCCGGTCGTCGAGGCTGACCGTGCCGCGCTGGCCGGGGTGCAGCCCCATCACGGAGCGCAGCAGGGTGGACTTGCCGGCGCCGTTGCGCCCCACCAGGGTGACCACCTCGCCGGCGGCCACCTCCAGGCTCACGTCCCGCAGCACCTGGGCCTCGCCGTACCAGGCGGAGAGGTTCTCAATGCGCAGCATCGGCGGCTCCCAGGTAGGCGGTGATGACCCGCTCGTCGGCGCGGACCTGCTCGTACGGTCCCTCGACCAGGACCTTTCCGGCCTGGAGGACGGTGACCGTGTCGGCGAGCCGGCCCACCACGCTCATGTTGTGTTCGACCATGACCACGGTCCGGCCCGCGCGGACCCGGGCGATCAGGTCGACGGTGCGGTCCACGTCCTCCAGCCCCATCCCGGCGGTGGGCTCGTCGAGCAGCAGCACCTTCGGGTCGAGGGCGAGCGCGATGGCCAGTTCCAGGGCGCGCTTGCGCCCGTAGGCGAGGGCCTCGGCCGGGGCCTCGGCCAGCTCGGCGAGGCCGACCATGGCGAGCAGTTCGTCGGCCCGGTCGCGGTAGCGGCGCATCAGCTTCGCCGAGCGCCAGAACCGCCACCCCAGCCCGCTGGACGACTGGAGGGCCAGCTCGACGTGCTCCCGCGCGCCCAACTGGGGGAAGAGGCTGGTGATCTGGAAGGAACGGGCCACGCCGAGCCGGGCGACCCGTTCCGGGGGCAGGCCGGTGACGTCCCGGCCGGCCAGCTCGATCCGGCCGGCGCTGGGCGGCAGAAACCCGGTGAGCAGGTTGAACAGGGTGGTCTTGCCCGCGCCGTTCGGCCCCACCAGGGCGTGCACGGTCTCCGGCGCCACGTCGAGGTCGACCCCGTCGACCGCCCGGAAGCCCCGGAAGTCCCGGGTCAGCCCACGGGCCGACAGGATCGCTTGCCCGGCCATCGCCTCACCCTCCGCAGGTCCTCATCCCGCGTCGGCCAGGTCGGTGACCGGGGTCACAGGGCCGACGCGTGCAGGAAACCTACGGCGCACCGGCAGAGTCGAGCCATGTCGATCCCCCACACATTCGGCCCGGATGGCACGGGCCCGCCCGCCATAGGGGGCGGGCCCGTGCGCGGGCTTCCGGACGGATCGTCGGCCGTCGACATGTGGTGCGCCACCGTCATCGGGCGGCGGCGTACTCCGGGAGGTCGAGCCCGTCGGCCTTGCTGAAGAAGAGCCGGGTGGCGAGCCCGCGCAGCGGGCGGGAGGTCATGGCCCGCATCGACGCGTCGCGCATCCGGATCGCGGTCCGGCTGGCCGGCAGGAAACCGGAGATGCCCCCGCCCGGGATCTCCTGGCTGCGCGTCACGTGCGGTCGCAGCATTTCCTCGTAGCGGCGGTAGGCCACCGCGTGGTCGCCGCGCGCCGCGGCCAGCTCGCCGGCCAGCAGGTACGCGCCGACCAACGCGAGGCTGGTGCCCTGCCCGGTGAGCGGGGACGGGCACCAGGCGGCGTCGCCGAGCAGGGCCACCCGCCCGGCGCTCCACCGCTGCATCCGCACCTGGCCGTACCGGTCGAAGTAGAAGTCGCCGGCCTCTGGGGCGGCGGCCAGCAGCTCGGCGGCGCGCCAGCCGACGTCGGCGAAGCGCTCGGCGAGCAGCCGCTGCTGGGCGGCCGGGTCCCGCCGGTCAACGTCGAGTTCCGGGGAGCGGAAGCTGAAGAACGCAGCGGTCCGGCCGTCCCGGGTCGGGCGGGTGCCGACCACCCGACCGCCGGGCGCGTTGTGCAGCAGGAACCAGCCGGTCTCGTCGCGGTACGGGGTGGAGAAGTAGGCCAGGTAGGCGCCGAGGGACCGGACGTACGCCGACTCCGGGCCGAACGCCAGGGCCCGGGTGCGGGAGTGCGAGCCGTCCGCGCCGACCACCAGGTCGACCGTGCGCGGGGCGGAGCGGGCGAAGGTCAGCCGCACCCCGTCCCCGGTCTGGTCCAGCGTCTCGATCGAGTCGTCGAAGACGTACTCGACGTCGTTCCGGGTCTCCTCGTAGAGCAGCCGGGCCAGGTCGCCGCGCTGGATCTCGATGTCGGCGACGATGCCCTCCCCGCCGAAGGCGTGCACCGGCAGCCGGGCGCGCGTCCCGCCCCGCTCGTCGACGTATGCCATGCCCTGCTCCCGGACGGTCTCGGCCCGGACCCGCGCGGTCAGGCCCATCCGGTCGATCACCTCGCGGGCGGTCCCCCGCACGTCGACCGCCTGCCCGCCGGGGCGCAGCCCGGGGGCGCGTTCCACCAAGGTCACGGCGAAGCCGTGCCGGCGCAGCCAGAAGGCGAGGGCGGGGCCGGCCACGCCGGCGCCGGAGATGAGCACGGTCCTGTCGTTCATGGTGTTCTCCCGAGATCACGCGTACACCGTCAGCCGGTTCCGGCCGGGCGCTGCGCGTCACGCTAGGTCCGGCGCGCCGCACGCGCCCGGGACGACCTAGTACGCTGCCCCTCCGGGGCCACTCGGCGGACCCGGTGTACTAGTACGCTTTCGGAGCGGAGGTGCCGGGGATGGCGCAGCGTGGTCCGGGTCAGGAGCCGCCGTACCGGCGGATCGCCGCGGAGATCCGCCGCCGCATCGACCTGGGCGAGCTGCGGCCCGGCGACCGGGTGCCCTCGGCCCGGCAGCTCACCCGGGAGCACGGGGTGGCCATCGCCACGGCCACCCGGGTGCTCGCCCTGCTCCGCGCCGAGGGGCTGGTGCTGACCCGCCCCGGCGCCGGCACCGTCGTCGCCGAGCCGCGCCGGGAGTCGGCGCGGCCGGAGCCGGAGCTGAGCCGGGAGCGGGTGCTGCGCACCGCGGTGGCGCTGGCGGACGAGGGCGGCCTGGCCGCGGTGTCGATGCGGCAGATCGCCGCCGAGCTGGGCGTGGCCACCATGTCGCTCTACCGGCACGTGCGCGGCCGGGACGAGCTGATCCTGGCGATGGCCGACGCGGCGCTGGCGAACGCCCCGCTGCCGGCCACCGAGCCGGCCGGCTGGCGCGCCCGGCTGGACCTGCTCGCCCGGGCGCAGTGGGCCGTCTACCGGCGGCACCGCTGGGTGCCGCACGTCATCTCGATCGCCCGGCCGCAGCCGCTGCCGCACGGCATGTCGCACACCGACCGCGCGCTGCGGGCCACTGCCGGCCTGGGCCTGGACCCGCAGGTGCGCTGGCACGTCGCGGTGACCCTCATGGCGTACGTGAAGGGCATCGCCACGAACCTGGAGATGGGCGCGCAGGCGGTGCAGGACACCGGCCTCACCCACGACGAGTGGGTGGACCGGCAGCAGGCCACCTTCCAGCAGATGATGGCCGGTGGCGGTCTGGCCACCATGGACGCGCTGACCAGCGGCGGCGTCGACCTGGACCTGGAGAGCGTCTTCGACTTCGGCCTGCGCCGGCTGCTCGACGGATTCGCCGCGCTGATCGAGGGCGGGGTCAGTCCGGGAAGGTGACCACCCAGCGGGCGCCCTCGCCCCGGGCCAGCCGGTCCAGCGCCGCGGGCGCCTCCGCCAGCGGGACGGTGCCGCTGACCAGCGGAGCCAGGTCCAGGCTGCCCTCGGCAAGCGCTGCGGCCAGCTCCGGCACCTCCCGGTCCGGGTCGGACGAGCCGTAGACCGAGGAGCGCAGGGTGCGGGCCGAGTGGAAGATCTCCAGCGCCGACAGGCTGAGCAGGTCGTCGCGGCCGCCCATGCCGACCACGGTGACCGCTCCCCCGCGCCGGGTGCAGCGCCAGGCGGCCCGGATGGTGACGGATCGGCCGACGCACTCGAAGGCGTGGTCCACGCCGCGCCCCTCGGTGCGCGCCCGGACCTCCTTGCCGAGCGTGTCGTCGGAGCGGAGGAAGTCGGTGGCCCCGGCGGCGAGGGCCAGGTCCCGCTTGGCCTCGGCCACGTCGACGGCGAGGATCGGCGCCGCGCCGGCCCGCCGGGCGGCGGTGAGCACGGCGAGGCCGACCCCGCCGAGGCCGATCACCGCGACCGACTCGCCGGGGGCGACGCGGGCGGTGTTGCGGACCGCGCCGGTGCCGGTGAGCACCGCGCAGCCGAGCAGGGCGGCCTGCTCCGGCGGCAGGCCGGCCGGGATCTCGATGGCGGCCCGCTCGGGCACCACCACCTCCTCGGCGAGCGCGCCGAGGCCCAGGGTGACCTGGAGCGGGCCGCCGTCGGCGGTCTCGCCCCGGGCCACCGAGGGCCCGGTGTTCGCGGTGCAGAGCCAGGGCTCGCCGTGCCGGCAGTGCCAGCAGGCCCGGCAGGCGGGGGCCCAGTTGAGCACCACGGGCGTGCCGACGGCCAGCCGGGTGCCGGGGCCGGCCTCGGCCACCACGCCGGTCGCCTCGTGCCCCAGCACCAGCGGGTACACGGGCGCCACCGTACCGTCCACCATGGCCAGGTCGGAGTGGCAGAGGCCGGCGGCCCGGATCCGGATCCGCAGCTCGCCGGGGCCCGGGTCGGGCAGGCGTACCTCCTCGACGGCCGGGGTGGCGCCCCGGCCGCGGACCACGAGCGCCCTCACCGCTGGATCGCCTTCAGCTCGGTGAACTCCTCGACGCCGTAGCCGCCCAGTTCGCGGCCGAGGCCGGACTGCTTGTAGCCGCCGAACGGGGCGAGCGGGTTGAACGCGCCGCCGTTGACGTCCACCTGGCCGGTGCGCAGCCGCCGGGCCACGGCGAGCGCCGCCTCCTCGTCGGCGGACCAGACCGCGCCGGCCAGCCCGTACCGGGAGTTGTTGGCGATGGCGACCGCCTCGTCGGTGTCGGCGAACGGGATGACCGCGAGCACCGGGCCGAAGACCTCCTCCTGGGCCAGCGCGCTGTCCGGATGCACGTCGGCGAGGACGGTGGGGGCGACGAAGTGCCCGCGCGGCGGCAGCGGCGCGTCCGGGCCGCCGGCGACCAGTCGGGCGCCGTCGGCGAGGGCCCGGTCGACGTGCCCGCGGACCCGCTCGGCCTGGGCGGCGGAGACGAGGGGGCCGAGCCGGGTGGCCGGGTCGAACGGGTCGCCCAGCCGGTATCCGGCGACGGCCGCCGCGACCAGGTCCAGCGCCTCGGCGTAGCGGTCGCGGTGGACCAGCATCCGGGTCCAGGCGGTGCAGGTCTGGCCCGAGTTGAGCAGCGCGTTGCCGACGCCGACCTTCACGGCGGTGGGCAGGTCGGCGTCGGCGAGGACGACGTTGGCCGACTTACCGCCGAGTTCCAGGGCGACCCGGGCGATCCGGTCGGCGGCCAGGTGGGCGATCCGCCGGCCGGTGGCCGTGGAGCCGGTGAACGAGACCAGGTCGACGTCGGGGTGGGCGGCGAGGGCCTCGCCGACGACCGGCCCGGTGCCGGGCACCAGGTTGACCACCCCGGGCGGCAGCCCGGCCTCGGTGACCGCGTCGAAGAGCAGGTACGCGGTGAGCGGCGTCAGCTCGCTGGGCTTGAGCACCACCGTGCAGCCGGCGGCGAGGGCCGGGGCCACCTTGGCGACCACCTGGTGCAGGGGGTAGTTCCACGGGGTGATCGCGCCGACCACGCCGACCGGTTCGCGCACGACGAGCGAGTTGCCGACGGTCTCCTCGGCCGGCGGGCGCGCGGCCAGGTCGACCATGCTGCGCAGCACGGTGAGCGGCAGGCCGGCCTGCACCCGGGTGGCGAGCTTGAGCGGGGTGCCCAGTTCGAGGGCCACCGTGCGGGCGATGTCGTCGGCCCGGGCGGCGAGCGCGGCGTGCAGCCGGTCGAGGTGGGCGGCCCGCTCCGCCGGGGCGGTGGCGGCCCAGCCGGGGAAGGCGGCCCGGGCGGCCGCGACGGCCCGGTCCACGTCGGCCGGGGTGCCGGCGGGGACCTGCCCGATGATCTCCCCGGTGGCCGGGTTCTCGACCGGGATCGTCCCGCCGTCCGACAGGTCGACCCAGTCCCCGGCGACGTGCAGATGGCGGCGGACCAGCAGGGCGGGGGGCGCGTCGGCGAGATCCATGTCGTCCTTCCCGGGCGGAAACTAGCGCTGGAAGTTTTGACGCTACTCCGGACCGGCAGCCGGTTCCAGAGGGGTGACCGTCCGGGCGTACTCGGCGGCGAGGCCGTGCAGCAACGCGTCCAGGCCGAGGGTGAACGCGCCCTCGTCGACGCTGCGCTGGTGGCCGCGGAGCCGGTGGGCCTGGTTGAGGTGCGGATGGGCGGCGTACAGCTCCGGGTCTTCGACGAAGCCGCGGGCGAACGAGCCGAGCGCCGAGCCGGCCACGAAGTAGCGCAACGCGGCGCCGATATGGGTGGCCCGGGCCGGCGGCCAGCCCGCCCGGACCAGGGCGCCGTAGACGGCGTCGGCCATGGCCAGCGCCGCCGGCCGGCGTCCGGGCCCCTGCGCCAGGTAGGGGACGATGTTCGGGTGCGCGGCCAGCGCCTCCCGGTAGGACCGGGCCCAGCGGCGCAGCGCCTCGACCCAGTCGTACCGGTGGAAGACGCTGACGTCGACACTCGCGGTGACGCTGTCCGCCACCGCGTCGAGGATCTCGTCCTTCGTGGCGAAGTGGTTGTAGAGCGAGGGACCCTGCACGCCCAGCGCGGCGGCCAGCCGGCGGGTGGAGAGCGCGCCGAGGCCGTCGGCGTCGATCAGCGCGAGCGCGGTCTCGACGATCCGGTCGCGGTTGAGCAGGGCCTGCCGGGGACGGGGCACCTCAGACCACCCACGCCGGGCCGACGCCCGCGCCACGCGCCCCTCGCCGGTCGAATCCCGCCACGCCGCCTCCCCCGTCGGAAACACCTGCTCACGCACCCTAGTCGGGACGCGGCCGGGGAGCCTCGTCGCGACGGTCGAAGGAGGGGTCTGGACGGATGAAAACTTACACCGCTAGTTTAAGAGCGACCGCCGCCGCCCGCGGCGGTCCACCGCACGCCGACCGAGGGAGCATCGTGGACTTCGCACTGTCCGACGAGGAACGGGCCGTCCGGGACACCGTGCGCGCCTTCGTCACCCGCGAGGTGCTGCCGCTGGAGCAGGAGGTGCTGCGCCGCGAGCGCGCCCACCAGCCCGGCCTGGACCGCTCCGAGCTGCGCGAGTTGCAGCTCAAGGCCAAGAAGTTCGGCTTCTGGGGCCTGGCCACCCCCGAGGAGTACGGCGGGATGGACCTCCCGGCGGTGCTCCAGTCGCTGATCTGGACCGAGCTGGGCCGCTCCTTCGTGCCGTTCCGTTTCGGCGGAGAGGCGGACAACATCCTGTTCCACGCCACCGAGGAGCAGAAGCGCGAGTTCCTCCTCCCCACCATCGAGGGTGAGCGGATCTCCTGCTTCGCGATCACCGAGCCGGGCGCCGGCTCGGACGCGGCGAACATCAAGCTGCGCGCCCGCCGCGACGGCGACGACTGGGTCCTCGACGGCGAGAAGACGTTCATCACCAACGGCAACGACGCCGACTTCGCCATCGTGGTGGCCGTGACCGACCCGGAGAAGGGCGCCCGCCGCGGCGGCGCGACCGCGTTCCTCGTGGACCGGGCGATGGGCTGGCGGTCGGAGTTCATCCAGACCATGGGCGAGGGCGGGCCGGCGTCGCTGATCTTCGACGGCGTACGCGTGCCGCACCGCAACATCCTCGGGGAGATCGGCCAGGGCTTCACGCTCGGCATGGAGTGGATCGGCAAGGGCCGTTACACCATCCCCTCGCACGCCATCGGCATCGCCGAGCGGGCGCTGCAGATGGCGATCGACCACGCGAACACCCGTGAGACCTTCGGCGCGAAGATCGGCACCAACCAGGCGATCCAGTGGATGATCGCCGACTCGGAGACCGAGCTGGAGGCGGCCCGCTGGCTGGTGCTGCGGTCGGCGTGGACGGTCGACCAGGGGCTGGACCCGCGGCACGCCTCGTCGATGGGCAAGCTCTACGGCGCCGGCATGGTCAACCGGGTGGTCGACCGGGTGCTCCAGATCCACGGCGGCATGGGCTACACCCGGGAGCTCCCCATCGAGCGCTGGTACCGGCAGGTCCGGCTGTACCGGATCTTCGAGGGCACCGACGAGATGCAGCGCCTGATCATCTCCCGCGACCTGCTGCGCGGATACACGAAGATCGGCGGCCATCTGGCCTGAGCGGGCCTCCCTCAGCCGGTCAGCGCCGCGACGGCCCGGTCGACGTCCTCCTCGGTGGTGTAGAGGTGGAACGAGGCCCGGACCCGCCCGGCGCGGACCGCCGCCCGCACCCCGGCCCGAGCCAGCCGCTCCTGCGCGTCCGGCACCTCGACGGTGACGATCGCGCTGTCGCCCGGCGGCCGGCCCAGCCCGGCCAGGAACCGGTTGGCCAGCGCCACGTCGTGGTCGCGCACCGCGGGCAACCCGATCTCGGCCAGTAGTTCCAGGGCGGGCGCCGCACCGACGTAGCTGAACCAGGCCGGCGAGATGTCGAAGCGCCGGGCGTCGTCGGCCAGCCGCAGCGGCGGGCCGTAGTAGGACGACTGGGGGTCCTGGCCCGCGTACCAGCCGGCCGCGTCGGGGCGCAGCCGCTCCCGCAGGGCCGGGGCCAGGTAGGCGAACGCCGCGCCGCGCGGGGCCATCAACCACTTGTACGCCGCCACCGCGACCACGTCGGCGCGCGCGGCGTCGAAGGGCAACCAGCCCGCGGCCTGCGTGGCGTCCACCGCGACGAGGGCGCCGTGCGCCCGGGCCGCCGCGACGATCGTCTCATACGGCGCGACGGTGCCGTCCGAGGACTGCACGAGGCTGAACGCGACCAGATCGGTGTCGGCGTCGATCGCGTCGACCAGGCCGGCCAGCGGCACGGTGCGGACCCGGACCCCCCGCTCCTGCTGCACCAGCCAGGGAAAGAGGTTGGACGTGAACTCCACCTCCGGGACGACCACCGTCGCGCCCGCCGGCAGCGCGGCGGCCACCGGGGCGAGCAGTTGCGAGGCCGTGCTGCCGATCGCCACGTCCGCCGGGGCCACCCCGACCAGCCGGGCGAACGCCGTGCGGGCGCGGCCGACCGACTCGCCCCAGCCCTCGAAGGAGACCCGCCCGGCCCGCCAGTCGGCGAGCACGTCCTGCACCGCCGTCCAGGCCGGCTCGGGCGGCAGCCCGTAGGTGGCGGTGTTCAGCCAGCCGGGCTCCGGCTGCCACAGCTTCTGCGCCTGCTCCAGGTCCATGCCACCGACGCTAACGATCATCGTCGGCGAACGGGACGGCCAATTCCCGGGCGGCGGCCTGCCGATGCCGGACCGCGCAGGCCTGGACCCGGTCGAGCCGCCGCGCCGACGGGCCGGACCGGCGGGGCAGCAGATCAGTGATCCGAACGGCGCCCGGCCGGAGTTCCGGCGCCCGACGGCGGATGATGCGGCCCGATCCGGGAACCCCCCTGCGTCTGTCCCGGTCCCGGTGGGACAGCTGCCACGGCCACGGCCGTCGCGTCGCATTCAACCCACTCTTGGCAGGAAGGTGCGGAAATGGCCAGGCTGGCGGCACTGGACCCGCGGCACACCGTTGCTCCTTCCGGATACAGCCGCTGGCTCATCCCGCCGGCGGCGCTCGCGGTGCATTTGTGCATCGGACAGGTCTACGCGACCAGCGTGTACAAGAACTCGCTCATCGCCCGGTTCGATGTCGGCCAGACGGCCATCGGAGTGATCTTCAGCATCGCGATCGTGATGCTCGGACTCTCCGCGGCGGTCGGCGGCACGTGGGCCGAGCGCAGCGGACCCCGCAAGACCATGTTCACGTCCGCGTGCTTCTGGGCGGCAGGGTTCCTGATCGGGGCGCTGGGCATCGCCACGGGACAACTCTGGCTGCTCTACCTCGGCTACGGCGTGATCGGCGGCATCGGGCTCGGGATCGGCTACATCTCGCCCGTCTCCACCCTGATCAAGTGGTTCCCGGACCGGCCCGGTCTCGCCACCGGCCTCGCGATCATGGGCTTCGGCGGCGGCGCGCTGCTCGCCAGCCCCGTGTCGAAGCAGCTGCTCTCCTTCTACGACCCTGACTTCGACCCGGCCAAGGCGGGGGCGGTGGCCTCGAGCCACGCGCTCGTGGGGCTCTTCCTCACGCTCGGCGTCGGCTACTTCCTGATCATGATGTTCGGCGTGTTCAACGTCCGGGTGCCCCCGCCCGACTGGCGCCCGGCCGGCTTCGACCCCGCCTCGGTCGCGACCAAGCCCCTGGTCACCAGGGCGAGCGTGTCCGCGGCGAACGCCATCCGCACGCGCTCGTTCTGGCTGCTCTGGATCGTGCTCTTCACGAACGTGACCGCAGGCATCGGCATCCTGGAGCAGGCCGCCCCGATGATCCAGGACTTCTTCCGGGACAACGGTGTATCGGCCGTCTCGGTCGCCGCGGCGGCGGGCTTCGTGGGCCTGCTGTCGCTGTTCAACATGGCCGGGCGGTTCGTGTGGTCGTCGACGTCCGACATCATCGGCCGTAAGCCGATCTATGTGGTCTACCTCGGCCTCGGCATGGTGCTCTACACCCTGCTCGCGGTGACCGGACACAACGCCACCGCACTGTTCGTGATCCTTGCCGGCCTCATCATCTCGTTCTACGGTGGCGGTTTCTCCACCGCCCCCGCCTACCTGCGCGACCTGTTCGGCACCCACCAGGTCGGCGCCATCCACGGCCGGCTGCTGACCGCCTGGTCCGCCGCGGGCGTGGCCGGACCGCTGATCGTCAACGGGATCCTGGACGCGCAGGGTAAGCCGGGCACGCTCACCGCCGCGTCGTACCGACCGGCGCTGTTCACCATGGTCGGCGTACTTGCCGTCGGATTCATCGCCAATCTGCTGATCCGGCCGGTCCCGGAACGTTTCCACGAACCCGACACCGGCGGAGCCGTTCCGGTGGCGCCCGCCGAGAAGACCGACCCGGTCGCGCTGAAGCCGGAGAGCCGACCCGCGGCCCAGGCCGTGGGCCCGCAACGGGCCCGCCTCTGGATATCGTGGGCGCTGGTCAGCGTGCTGCTCGGCTACGGCATCTGGCAGACCGTCACCACAGCGGCGAAGCTCTTCACCGAGTGATCCGCGCCCGCCAGGGATCCGCCGCCACCGGGCGACCGATGGCGGCGGATCCTGGCGTCACCGGGCGCCCGGCTCAGACCGGCGCGTCCGACATCCCGGCGGGCTGCCGCGCGGGCTCCTCCGCGGTCTCCCCGTCGGCCGACGGCTCGTCCTCGTCCAGCATGGTCGCCTCGTCGAACGGGCGCTCGCCGCTGAGCACGGCCGCGGCCTGTGCCCGGTCGAACTCGCCGGTCCAGGTGCCGACCAGCACGGTGGCCACCGCGTTGCCGGCGAAGTTGGTCAGCGCCCGGGCCTCGGACATGAACCGGTCGATGCCGACGATCACCCCGACCCCGTCCACCAGGTCCGGGCGGTGCGACTGGAGGCCGCCGGCCAGGGTGGCCAGGCCGGCGCCGGTCACCCCGGCGGCGCCCTTCGAGGCGATGATCATGAAAGCCAGCAGGCCGATCTGCTCGCCGATCGCCATGGGCTTGCCCAGCGCGTCGGCGATGAACAGCGCGGCCATGGTCAGGTAGATCGCGGTGCCGTCGAGGTTGAAGGAGTAGCCCGTCGGAACGGTGATGCCGACGACCGGCTTGCTGACGCCGAAGTGCTCCATCTTGGCGATCAGCCGGGGCAGCGCCGACTCGGACGACGAGGTGGACAGGATCAGCAGGAACTCCCGACCCAGGTAACGCAGCAGGGAGAAGATCGAGATTCCCGCCACCAGGCGCAGCAGCGCGCCGAGCACCACGATCACGAAGATCAGGCAGGTGGCGTAGAAGCCGAGCATGACCTGGGCCAGGCTGGTCAGGGCGTCCACGCCGGTCGCGCCGACGAGCGCGGCCATCGCGCCGAAGGCGCCGATCGGGGCGGTCCACATGATCATCGCCAGCACCTTGAAGACGAGGCGCTGGATCACCTCGACGGCTCGCAGCACCGGCTCACCGCGGTGGCCCATGGCCTGGACGGCGAAGCCGGCCAGCAGGGCGACGAGCAGCGTCTGGAGCACCGAGCCCTCGGTCAGGGCGGAGAACAGCGAGGTCGGAATGACACCGAGCAGGAACTCGACGGTGTCGCCGCTCTCGCCGCCGGCGGCCGCCTTGCCCGCGTCGGCCACCTCCGGGCCGAGGTCGAGGCCCGAGCCGGGGTGGATGATGTTGCCGACCACCAGGCCGATGGCGAGCGCGACCGTCGACATGAGCAGGAAGTAGCCGAGCGCGAGGCCGCCGACCTTGCCGACCCTGGCCGCCTGCCGGACGGAACCGACGCCGAGGACGATCGTGCAGAAGATGACCGGGCTGATCATCATCTTGATCAGGTTCACGAAGCCGGTGCCCAGCGGCTTCAACTCCTTGCCGACCTCGGGCGCGACGAGGCCGACCACGATGCCGGCGACAACGGCCGCGATGACCGCCAGGTAGAGGTACCGGGTCCGGTCCCGGCGGACGGGCCGGGCGGCCGCGGGGGTGGGTGAGGTGGTGGTGTCCATGCCCCACAATGTGACGCCGGTCTCAGCGCACGGCACGCTTGCGTTCATTCTGTTCATCCCCGTCACTCGCGGCCGAAAGCGGACCGGGCGGCTGCGCCAGACTTGCGGGACGACCGGGGCGAGAGGAGGGAATCCGTGGCCCGACGCCAGTGGAGCATCGCGGGGCAGCTCTTCGCCCTCCAGGCGGTGGTGGTGACGCTGCTCGTGCTGGCCGGCGCGGCCGGCGCCGTCTGGCTGGCCCGCAACGACTCCCACCAGGCCGCGAAGGACGAGGTGCTGGCCGTGGCGCAGGCCGTCGCCGGCTCCCCCAACGTCCGCGCGGCCCTCACCGCCGCCGACCCGCCGGCCACCCTCCAGCCGTACGCGGAGGGCACTCGGGTGGCCACCGGAACGGACTTCGTGGTGGTGATGGCCCCGGACCGGACCCGCTACTCGCACCCGAACCCCACGCTCATCGGGCAGCCGTTCATCGGCGACATCGGCCCGGCGCTCTCCGGCGAGCCGTTCACCGTCACCAACGTCGGCACGCTCGGCGAGTCGGTGCGCGCGGTCGTCCCGGTCTACGACGGCGAGCACCGGATCATCGGGCTGGTCTCGGTGGGCATCACCACCCGGGCGATCAACCGGAAGCTGCTCGCCCAGGTGCCGGTGCTGCTCGGCGCCGCCGCACCCGCCCTGGCCCTCGCGGCCACCGGGTCCTGGCTGCTCAGCCGTCGGCTCCGCCGGCAGACCCACGGCCTGGGGCCGAGCCAGATGACCCGGATGTACGAGTACTACGACGCGGTCCTGCACTCCGTCCGCGAGGGGCTGCTGGTGCTGACCCGGGACCGCCGGGTGGCGCTGGTCAACGACGAGGGTCGCCGCCTGCTCGGGCTGGCCGACGACGCGGCGGTGACCGACCGCCCGGTCAGCGGGATCGACCTGCCCCCGGCGGTGGCCGAGCTGCTCGACTCCGGCCGGGACGCGCACGACGAGCCGATCCTGGCCGGCGACCGGGTACTCGTGGCCAACCAGCGGACCACCCGCTTCGACGGCGCGGTGCTCGGCACCGTGCTGACCCTGCGCGACCAGACCGAGCTGCGCAACCTGGCCAGCGAGCTGGACTCGGTCCGCGCCCTCACCGAGGCGTTGCAGGCGCAGAACCACGAGTCGGCGAACCGGCTGCACACCGTGCTCACCCTGGTGGAGCTGGGCCGCACCGACGAGGCGGTCCGGCTGGCCACCCGCGACCTGGCCCTCGCCCAGCAGCTCACCGACCGGGTGGTCGGGGCGGTGACCGAACCGGCGCTGGCCGCCCTGCTGCTCGGCAAGTCGGCGCAGGCCGGCGAGCGCGGCGTGGATTTGGTGATCGAGCCGGACTGCCGGCTCGACGACAGCCCGCTGCCCACCACCGACCTGCTCACCGTGGTCGGCAACCTGGTCGACAACGCCCTCGAGGCGGTCGCCGGCACCCCGCCGCCGCGCCGGGTCCGGGTCCTCGTCGGCACGTCCGAGGACGAGCTGGTGGTCCGGGTCGGCGACAGCGGCCCCGGGCTGGACCCCGACCGGGTGGCGGACGCGTTCCGGCGCGGCTGGTCCACCAAGAGCGCCGGCCGGGGGCTCGGCCTGGCGCTGGTCGGGCAGGTGGTCCACCGGCACGGCGGCGCCTCGGAGGTCGTCCGCACCGACGACGGGGAAACCGTGTTCACCGTCCGGCTGCCGATTCCGCGGGGGGCCCGATGAGCGACGTCCGGGTGCTCGTGGTGGAGGACGAGCCGCTGCTGGCCGAGGCGCACCGCGCGTACACCGAACGGGTGCCCGGCTTCGTGGTGGTCGGGGTGGCGCACACCGCGCGGGACGCGATGGCCGCGCTGCGCGAGCGCGGCGGCGCGGGCGTCGACCTGGTCCTGCTCGACTTCCGCCTGCCCGACCTGCACGGCCTGGACGTGTGCCGGGCCCTGCGGGCGGCCGGCAGCAGCGTGGACGTGCTGGCGGTGACCTCGGCGCGGGACCTCGCGGTGGTCCGCACCGCGGTGTCCCTCGGGGTGACCCACTACCTGCTCAAGCCGTTCACCTTCGCCGCCTTCCGCGACAAGCTGGAGCGGTACGCCGAGTACCGGCGGCAGGCCCTCGCCGACGGCGAGGTGGCCGCCCAGCACGAGGTGGACCGGATGTTCGCCACCCTGCGCGGCGCGACCCGGCACACGCTGCCCAAGGGCCTGGACGAGCAGACCCTGCACGCCGTGCTGGCCGCCCTGGGCGACGGCGGGCTCTCCGCCACGGAGGTGGGCCGGCGCACCGGGATCTCCCGGGTGACCGCCCGGCGCTACCTGGAGTACCTGGTCTCCGCCGACCGCGCGGTCCGCGCGCCCCGCTACGGGACGCCGGGACGCCCCGAGGTGGAGTACCGGCCGACCTGACGAAGGGTGGATCCGGTGGGGCAGGATCACGACGGGCGGCGCCCGCCGCGCATCCACTCCGGAGGCCGTCGATGATTCTCGAGATCCGCACCTATCGCCTGAGGCCCGGCACGATCGACGAGTTCGTCCGGGTGATGAGGGAGGAAGCCGCGCCGCTGCTCGGCCGCTTCGGCATCCGGGTGGTGGCCGCCGGGGCGTCCCTGGCCGGGGAGGACGGCCACGAGGAGGCGTACCTGATCCGGGGTTTCCCGTCCCTGGCGGTGCGGGACGAGCAGGAGGCGGCCTTCTACGGCAGCGACGCCTGGCGGGACGGCCCCCGCGACGCGATCCTGTCGCGCATCGAGAGCTACCACACCGTCGTTCTGGAGACCTCCGACGCCGCCGCGGACGTGCTGGGCGGCCACCGGCCCTGAGCCGCCCGGGCTCGCCGCGGCGGCGGGTCAGCTCACGTTGGCCGGGCCGAGGACGCTCTTCAGGTCGCCCATCAGCGCGGTGGTCGGTGCCACCCGGAACGGGCCGAGGCGCAGCGTGGTGACCTTGCCGCCGTTGAGCAGCTTGACGTGCACCTCGGTGTCGCCCGGGTGCAGCACCAGGGTCTCCTTGAGCTTCTCGACCAGCGGCGGCGTGCAGCGGTGCACCGGGATGGTGAGGGTGACCGGCTTGTTCGCCGGGTTGCTGCTGATGTCGGGCATCTGCATGTCCATCGCCATGATCCGCGGCGTGTCGTCGCGGCGGTCGACCCGCCCCTTCACCACCACGATGGCGTCCTCGGCGATGTACTGCCCGATCACCTCGTAGGTGTTGGGGAAGAAGAGCGTCTCCACCCCGCCGGCCAGGTCCTCCAGCGTGGCCGAGGCCCAGGCCCGGCCCTGCTTGGTGACCCGGCGCTGCACGCCGGAGAGGATGCCGGCCAGGGTGACCACCGCGCCGTCGGGCACGGTGCCCTCCTCCGACAGCGCGGCGATGGTGGTGTCGGCCGCCGCGCCGAGCACGTGCTCCAGGCCGAAGAGCGGGTGGTCGGAGACGTAGAGGCCGAGCATCTCCCGTTCGAAGGCGAGCTTGTCCCGCTTGTCCCACTCGCTCTCGCCGATGACCGGCATGACCGTGGTGCTGCCGCCGCTGTCCGCGTCGCCGAAGCCGGCGCCGAACAGGTCGTACTGGCCGACGGCCTCCTTGCGCTTGACGTCGGCGTACGCGTCGATGGCGTCGGCGTGCACGGCGAGCAGGCCCTTGCGGGTGTGCTTCAGCGAGTCGAAGGCGCCCGCCTTGATCAGCGATTCGATGGTCTTCTTGTTGCAGGCCACCGCGTCCACCTTGGACAGGAAGTCGTAGAAGTCGGCGTACTCGCCCTTCTCCTCCCGGCAGCGCATGATCGCGGCCACCACGTTCGCGCCGACGTTGCGCACCGCGGCCAGGCCGAACCGGATGTCCTCGCCGACCGGGGTGAACGGCCCGGCCGAGGTGTTGACGTCCGGTGGGAGGACCTGGATGCGCATCCGGCGGCACTCGGAGAGGTAGAGCGCCATCTTGTCCTTGTCGTCGCCGACGGAGGTGAGCAGCGCCGCCATGTACTCGGCCGGGTAGTGCGCCTTGAGGTAGGCGGTCCAGTACGACACCAGGCCGTACGCGGCGGAGTGCGCCTTGTTGAACGCGTAGCCGGCGAACGGGACGAGGACGTCCCACACCGCCTGGATGGCCTGGTCGGAGTAGCCGCGCTCGCGGCAGCCGTCCCGGAACGGGATGAACTCCTTGTCGAGGATCTCCTTCTTCTTCTTGCCCATCGCCCGGCGCAGCAGGTCGGCCTGGCCGAGCGTGTAGCCGGCGAGGATCTGCGCCGCGCGCTGCACCTGCTCCTGGTAGACGATCAGGCCGTAGGTGGGGGCGAGGATCTCCTGCAGCGGCTCCTCCAGCTCCGGGTGGATCGGCGTGATCTCCTGGAGGCCGTTCTTGCGCAGCGCGTAGTTGGTGTGCGAGTCCACACCCATGGGGCCGGGCCGGTAGAGCGCCAGCACAGCGGAGATGTCCTCGAAGTTGTCCGGCTTCATCAGCCGCAGCAGCGAGCGCATGGGCCCGCCGTCGAGCTGGAACACGCCCAGGGTGTCGCCGCGGGCGAGCAGTTCGTAGGCCGACTTGTCGTCCAGCGGCAGGCCCAGCAGGTCCAGCTCCGTGCCGTGGTTGAGCTGGATGTTCTTGACCGCGTCGTCGATGATCGTGAGGTTGCGCAGGCCGAGGAAGTCCATCTTCAGCAGCCCGAGCGACTCGCAGGTCGGGTAGTCGAACTGCGTGATGATGACGCCGTCGGCGTCCCGCCGCATCAGCGGGATGTGCTCGATGATCGGCTCGGCGGACATGATGACGCCGGCGGCGTGCACGCCGGTCTGCCGGATCAGGCCCTCGATGCCCTTCGCGGTCTCGATGACCTTCTTGACGTCCGGGTCGGACTCGTAGAGGCCGCGGATCTCACCCGCCTCGGCGTAGCGCGGGTGCTTCGGGTCGAAGATGCCGGAGAGCGGGATGTCCTTGCCCATCACCGCCGGGGGCATCGCCTTGGTGATCCGGTCGCCCACCGCGTACGGGTAGCCGAGCACCCGGGCCGAGTCCTTGATCGCGGCCTTCGCCTTGATGGTGCCGAAGGTGGCGATCTGCGCAACCTTGTCCTCGCCCCACTTGTCGGTGACGTAGCGGATCACCTCACCGCGCCGGCGCTCGTCGAAGTCGATGTCGACGTCCGGCATCGAGATGCGCTCGGGGTTGAGGAACCGCTCGAAGATCAGGCCGTGCGGGATCGGGTCCAGGTCGGTGATGCCCAGGGCGTACGCGACCAGCGAGCCGGCGGCCGAGCCGCGGCCCGGGCCGACGGCGATGCCCTGGCTCTTCGCCCACTGGATGAAGTCGGCGACCACGAGGAAGTAGGACGGGAAGCCCATCTGGATGATGACGCCCAGCTCGTACTCCGCCTGGACGACGTGCCCCTCCGGGATGCCGTTCGGGAAGCGGCGCTCCAGCCCCTTGAACGTCTCCTTGCGGAACCAGGACTCCTCGGTCTCCCCCGCCGGGATCGGGAACCGCGGCATCAGGTTGTGGAACTCGAACATCCCGGCCGGGTCGACCTTCTCGGCGACCAGCAGGGTGTTGCGGCAGCCCTGCTGCCACAGCTCGGACGAGTCGACCGCGCGCATCTGCTCGGCGGACTTGACGAAGTAGCCGCCGCCCTCGAAGCGGAACCGGTTGGGGTCGGCGACGTTGCTGCCGGTCTGCACGCAGAGCAGGACGTCGTGCGCCTCGGCCTGCGTCTCGTGGGTGTAGTGCGAGTCGTTGGTGACCACCGGCGGGATGTCGAGCTTGCGGGCGATCTCGGTGAGCCCGTCCCGGACCCGGCGCTCGATGTCGAGGCCGTGGTCCATGATCTCCAGGAAGTAGTTGTCCTTGCCGAAGATGTCCTGGTAGGCGGCGGCGACCTTGAGCGCCTCGTCGAACTGGCCGAGCCGCAGCCGGGTCTGCACGGCGCCGGACGGGCAGCCGGTGGTGGCCATGATGCCCTCGGCGTGCTCGGCGATCAGCTCCATGTCCATCCGGGGCCACTTGACGTAGTGGCCCTCCATGGAGGCGCGCGAGTTGAGCTTGAACAGGTTGTGCAGGCCGTCCCGGTTCGCCGCCCACATGGTCATGTGGGTGATCGCGCCGTTACCGGAGACGTCGTCGCTCTTCTGCTCCGGGCGGCCCCACTTGACCCGCTGCTTGTGGAAGCGCGACTCCGGCGCCACGTACGCCTCGACGCCGAGGATGGGCTTGACCCCGGCGGCCATCGCCTGCTTGTAGAAGTCGTTCGCGCCGTGCATGTTGCCGTGGTCGGTGATCGCCACCGCCGGCATGCCGAGCCGCGCGGCCTCGGCGAAGAGGTCCTTGAGCCGGGCCGCCCCGTCGAGCATCGAGTACTCGGTGTGTACGTGCAGATGCGCGAACGAATCGCCCATGCGTGGCGCCCCCCGGGGTGTGGATCAAGGCTGGGTCGGAGTCGACCGACCCACCCTACCGAGGCGATCCGGCGGGCTCCATCGTCCGCGCCGAGGGTGGCCCGGGTCTCTCCGTCCCGATGGTGCTGGCGCACACGATGCTGTATCGCTTGCGCATGGTGTGTGACACACACTATCGTGTGGTGCATGGTGAGCGAGGAGGTCCTTCGGACCCATCTCCAGGAGCTACGGCGCGGCACGGTGGTGGTGGCCAGCCTGGTCGCCCTGCGCCGGCCCGACTACGGCTACGCATTGCTGCAACGGCTGGCCGCGCACGGCTTTCCGGTCGACGCCAACACCCTCTATCCCCTGCTCCGGCGGCTGGAGGAGCAGGGGCTGCTGACCAGCGAGTGGAACACCGAGGAGAGCCGGCCGCGCAAGTTCTACCGCACCAGTGACGAGGGCGAAGCGGTGCTGGGCCGCCTCCTCGACGAACTGGGCGCGGTGCAGACGTCCGTCACCCAGCTGATCGAAGGAGTGGACCGATGAGTTCCCTGACCGACCGTTATCTGGCGGCCACGCTGCGGGCCGTGCCGACGCAGCGCCGAACGGAACTCGCCGACGAGCTGCGCGCCTCCATCGAGGACATGATCGACGACCGGGCCGCCGGCGGGCAGGACCGCGGCGCCGCCGAGCGGGATGTGCTCACCGAGCTGGGCAACCCCGAGCAGCTCGCGGCCCGCTACACCGACCGCCGCCTCCAGCTCATCGGCCCGCGCTACTTCCTGGTTTGGTGGCGGGTGCTGCGGCTGCTGCTCACCTTCATCCCGGCGATCGTCGGCGTGGTGACCGGCGTGGTCAAGGCGACGGTCGGCGGCGAACCGGACGCGGCGATCGGCGCGGGCATCGCGAGCGGCCTGCAGACCGCGGTGCAGATCGCCTTCTGGGTGACCCTGAGCTTCGCCGTGCTGGAGCGCACCGACACCTCGCTGAAGCTGCCCAAGTGGACGGTCGACCAACTGCCGGAGGAGACCCGGGAGCGGCAGGTCACCCTGGTCGACGCCGGCGCCTCGATCGTGTTCCTGCTCACCACCATCGCGATCCTGCCCTGGCAGCACTTCCAGCCCTGGCTCTCCGGGGACGGCTCGCGGCTGCCGATGATCGACCCGGCGCTCTGGAGCTTCTGGCTGCCGGCGCTGATCGTGGTGCTGGTCGCCACCATGGGCCTGGAGATCGCGAAGTATCGGGCGGGCCGGTGGACCTGGCCGCTGGTCGCGGTCAACGCCGTGCTCAACCTGGCGTTCGCGGTGCCGCTGGTCTGGCTGCTGCTCACCGACCGGCTGCTCAACCCGGCGCTGATCGAGCGGTTCGCCTGGCTGCGCGAGGGCGGCGCGGAGGACGTGGCCCAGATCGCCACCGTGGTGACCGCCGTGGTCGTGGTCTGGGACGTGATCGACAGCGCGGTCAAGGCCCGTAAGGCCGCCGACTGACCGCACGCCGCCGGCCGGCGCGCCCTCCCTCACGAGGGGCGCGCCGGCCGCTTCGCGGCAGGGCTCAGGCGCGGGCCGCCAGGGCCCGCCACTCCCGGGCGAGCAGGGCGTAGACGGCCTCGTCGGTCCACTCGCCCTTGACGAACTCGTTCTCCCGCAGGTGGGCCTCGCGGCGCATGCCGAGACGCTCCAGCACCCGGGCCGAGGCGGTGTTGCGGGCGTCGAGCCGGCCGACGATCCGGTGCAGCCCGAGGCCGTCGAAGCCGAGCCGCAGCAGCTCCCGGGCCGCCTCGGTGACGTACCCCCGGCCGGTGTGGTCGGGGTGCGCCACGTAGCCGATCTCGCCCTGCCGGTGCTCGCCGCTGGTCCAGCTGAGCAGCACGTCGCCGACGAACTCGCCGGTCTCCGGCAGCACCAGGGCCAGGTTGAGCACGTCGCCCGGCGCGCGCAGTGCGGTGCGGCGCACCATCCGGTCAATCGCCGCCCGGGCGGCGGCGTCGTCGTAGGGCTCGTGGTAGAGGAACCGGCAGACCTCGGGCCGGCCGCGGTAGTCGCGCAGGACGGCCAGGTCGGCGGGGGTGAAGGCGCGCAGCAGCAGGCGATCGGTGCGCAGCGGCAGGTCGGGGACGAGCATGCCGGCAGGGTACGGGCGCGGGGGCCGGCCGGTCAGCCGGGTTTCCCGGCGATCCCGTGCTGCACGCCGGGGGGTTGCGTCGGCTGCCGGACTCGTCCGGGCTGTTCGGGCGGTGGTCGGCATAGCCTGGAATCCCGCCCCACCGGCGAGCACTGGACGAGCTGATGCCTCTCCCGGACGGTACCGACGAGCTGGCCAGGTCGGCCGCGCGCGGCGACCGCGACGCCCTCGACGCGCTGCTGGTCGCCGTGCGGCCCGAGGTGCTGCGCCAGTGCGCCCGCCTGCTGCCCCACCGCCAGGACGCCGAGGAGGCCTGCCAGGACGCGCTGCTGGCGCTGGCCCGGGGGATCACCCGGTTCGAGGAGCGGTCGTCGTTCCACACCTGGCTGTACCGGCTCACCGCCAACCGGGCGCGCTCCACCTACCGGGTGCTGCGCCGACGCTGGCAGCTGGAGGCCGGCGGCGTGCCGCTGCCCGACCCGCCCGATCCCCGACGGACCAGCGTGGTGGCGGGCACCCGGCTCGACCTGCTCGACGCGCTCGACGCCGTCCCGCCTGACCTGGCCGAGGCGGTGACCCTGCGGGACGTGCTCGGGCTGAGTTACCGCGAGATCGCCGGCCTGCTCGGCCTGCCCGAGGGGACCGTGAAGTCCCGGATCCACCAGGCCCGCCGGCAGGTGCGACAGCGGATGTCCGATGGCTGAGCCGCCCCGCCGGTGCCGCCGGCGTGCCGCCGCGACCCCCGCCCTCGCCGCCGTCGTCGTCCTCGCGGGGGCGCCGGCCTGCGCCGACCGCCCGGTCTCGCCGCTGCCGGTCCGGCCGCCCGCGGCGGCGGCGAGCACCGAGGCCGCCGCCGCGCCGTCCACCTCCACCGCACCCACCCCGGAACCGTCGACGGTCACGCCGCTGAGCCGGCGCCCCGCGCCGCCCGCGGCGACCCGGAGCCGAACGGCCCGGCCGGCCACCTCGGCGCCGACCGCGTTGCCGAGCGCGTGTCTCGGCGCGGTCCGCTACGACCTGGTCCTCGCCGAGACCGAACTGGCGCTGGTGAAGTCGCTCTGTTTCGCCACCGGCGGGGTGCTGCGCATCCGGGGCATCGGGCCGGGTCAGGTCAGCGTGGACCGGGAGGACCTGGTCTCCCGCAGCTACGAGGCCGGCGTGGTGGACATCCGGTTCGTGCGGGCCGGCACCGTCGTGGTGACGATCCCGCAGGACGGCCGGACGTACCCGATCACGGTGGTGGTGGTCTGACCGGGCGGCCTACCCAACCCGGACCCCGGCGAGCAGGGCGTCGACGAAGCCCGGGCCGCTGCCCGTCGGCGGGGTGAGCTGCACGTAGAGCACGCCGGCCGGACCGGGGGCCCGCCCGGCGGCCTCGACGATCACCGGCCGGGCGCCGGGGCAGGCGAACGCGGCGACGATCCAGTCGACACCGCCCTGCCGGGTGCGCCGCACCGGCGCCGCGGCGCAGTCCGCGTGCGGGCGTTCGGCCAGGAAGCCCTCCGGGGTGGTGCGGCGGGCGGTGCCAGCGGAGAGGCCGACGAAGGCGCCGGGCACGCCCGGATCCGCCGCCCAGCGGCCCGGGTCCGGGGACACCACGAGCGCCGGCTCCAGCTCGCCGTCGTCGCCGTACTGCCCGGCCCAGCCGGTGCCGTCGGCCCGCCAGCCGGCCGGCAGGGCGACGGTGAGCGGCCCGCTGCGCCCCGCGGCGCCGGCCGGGCTCCGGGTTCCGGCATCACCCGCCGCCGCACCCAGCACGACGAGCACCAGGGCGACCGCCCCGGCCGGGACGAGTCGACGTCGGTCCGGCGGCCGGTCCGGCCGCGGCGGCCGGGACGCACCGTCGGCGGGGGTCGCCGCGGCGCGGCGGAGTGCCGCCCGGAACGCGGCCGCGTCCGGATAGCGGCCAGCCGGGCGGGCGGCGGTGGCCGTCCGGAGCACGGCGGCCACCGCGGGCGGCACGCCCGCCCGCAGCCGCGGCAGCTCGGGGCCAACCCGCCGGTCCTCCCGCGGACCGCCCCGCACGGCGTCGCCGAGCAGCGTGAGGCCGAGGCGGCCCAGCCCGAACACGTCCGCGCGGGTGTCGACGACCGCGAGCGGGTCGTCCTGCTCGGGCGCCATGTAGCCGGGGGTGCCCGCCCGGGCGGTCAGCCCGGAGGCGGCGGCGAGCGCCTTGGCCAGCCCCAGGTCGGCGATGAGCACCCGTTCGGCGCCCGGCCCCGACCGGAAGAGGATGTTGCCCGGAGTGAGGTCACGGTGCACGATGCCGTGCCGGTGCAGCACCGCGACCCCCGCCGCGATCTCGTCGAGCAGCGTCACGGCCGCGGCCGCGGGGAGCGGACCCCCCGCCAGCCGGTCCCGGAGGCTGCCGCCGTCCGCCCAGGCCAGCACTGCGTACGGGCGGCCGTCGGGAAGCTCGCCCACGGCGTGCACCCGGACCAGGCGGTCGTGGTCAAGCCGGCGCAGCAGCCGGGCCTCGTCGAGGAAGCGTTCCCGCACCCGCAGGTCGTGGCACCAGTTCTCGGCCAGCACCTTGATCGCCACCCGGCCGTCGAGCACCGGGTCGTACGCGAGCCAGACCGTGGCGAACGACCCCGCCCCGAGCAGCCGCTCCACCCGGTAGGCCCCGATCCGCGTCGGCGCGGTCATCGCATCACCTCCGGGATGGCCACCCCGGCCGCCGTTCCCTCGACGGTAGACGCCGCAGCCGGCCGGCGGCACTCCCGGCGGAGTCGACCGGCGGCCCCGCGCCGGAGGGTCGGAAACCCGACGAACCGAACCGGCCGGGCCGGAGACCAACAGGGCAGGAGAACCGAACGGAAGGAAACCCGTCATGAACCGACTCTGGTCCATCGTCCTCACGGGACTGCTGGCCCTCACCGCCGTCGTCCCGGTGACCGTCGCCTCCCCGGCCGCGGCCGGTGTGCCGGCGACCCGGGCGACCGCCGACCCCGCGCCGGTGGGCGGTCCGGCGGCCGCCGCGGCGGTCGAGGTGCTCAGCGTCCGCGGCGCCGGCCCGTACCGGATCGGCGCCCGGCTCGACCGGCTCGCGGCGGCCGGCCTGATCGACTGGACGGCGCCCGGGTGCGCCGGGATGCTGCACGCCGGCGCCACCGGGGCCTGGGCCGGGGTGATCCTGCTGGCCTTCCGGGACGGCCGGCTGGTGTCGGTCGGCACGGCCACCGTCCCCAGCTCCCCGGCCGGCGCATCGGTCGGCATGTCCTTCGCCGAACTGGAGCGCATCTACGGGCGGCGCGGCGCGCTGATCCGCAACGATGCCGGGAACGCCGAGGCGTACCTGGTCCGGTTCGGGTCCCGGGTCGAGCTGTTCACCGGCCACCCGATCCGCCCCGGGGTCGGCTACTTCGAGGCCGGGCCGGCGTCCTACGTGGAGCGCGGCTTCCGACAGGGCCCGTCCTGCTGAACTCCGGTTCGGGCACAACCGGGCGCCGGGCGACCAGGTCGCCCGGCGCGACCGGTACGCATCGTGGTCGAGGTCGGCCGACCGAGGTCACGACCACTCGGAGACGGTGGACGAGACGGAATTACCACCGTCCCGGCGGGGCGGTAGCGTGACATGATCTGTGCGAGGATCGCCAGCCATGAGTGCCGACCCGACGTACCTGCACGCCCTCGCCGGCGAATGCGTGGACCTGGTCTCCCGGCAGTTCGGTCGCCGGCTGGACTGGTCACCCGAGAGCCTGTCGACGCTCGACGAGGTGTGCGCCGACCTGCTCGCCGACGGGCCGCTCGCCGAGGAGCGCCTCGACCTGTGGTGGCAGCTGATCGGCGCCTACACGGGCGAGGTCGTCATCCGGGCCTACGCCGGCGAGTGGGTCGAGCACGAGATGTCACGCGGGGCGCCGGCGGTCGCGGCGCTCGGCGTGTCCGGGTTCCCGTTCGGGCTGGCCGCCCGGGTCCTGGACGGTGAGCCGCACAAGAGCCTCGCCTCGTTCGTGCACGCTCTGCCGGCCATCGTGGAGCGCACGAAGAGCGACTGACCCAGGCGGCCGGTTCAGCGAGCCGCCGGGTACGGAAAACGCGCCGCCGAACCGACGCATGGTCGGCTCGGCGGCGCGTCCGGCGACCTCAGCCGACCGCGGCCATGACCTCGTCGGAGACGTCGGGGGACACGGGATCACAACCGCCCTCCCCGGGGTGCCGCCCAAACTGAACGGCCCCGGCGCGGTCTGGCAACCGCCCGGGGCCCTGGCCGGGAGGTACCCCGACATGCAAACCCTAACCCCTGCCGCCGCCCTTGCGGTGGACGCTCTCACCCCGCTCCGCCCCCGTAACCGCCGTGAGGCTGCCGCCCTGCTGGCGGGTTGGGCCCGCCGGGACACCCTGACGCCCTCTGACGTTGCCGCCGTGCTGGCGACCTTCCGGGCCCGTGGCGGTGCCCGATGAGCCAGGCTGTTAAGGCTGCCCTGTTGGCGTCTAAGGATCTCCGCCCCAATGAGCGGCTGGTGCTGGTCGCCATTGCCGCCCACACCAACCGGGAGGGCCAGGCGTGGCCCTCGGTCCAGACCATCGCGGACTACTCCGGGGTTAGCCCTCGGACCGTTCACCGCGTGCTGTCCCGGCTAGTCGCCGTTGGCCGCCTGGTCGTGAGCAAGGTTGCCGGGATCGCGTCGAACGTCTACCGGCTGGTTGTTGACGCTGTGACGCCCACGGGCCCGGGGTCTGCCATTCCGGGCCCTGACACTGCCAACCAGGCCGCCGGGTCTGCCACGGATAGCGGGAAGTTGGCACGGGAAGCTCTTGAAGATCAATCTAAGTTGAAGGGTCGCGCTGGCGCGCTCCGCCGATTCCTCCCCGGAGCCAAGAGCAACAACCCGCAGCAGCAGCGGCAGCCGTACGGGTACCCGGAGCGGCGTGGGGCCGCTCTGCCGGTAGCTGACAGGGCGGAGCAGTGCCCCAGCCACCGGGGCAGCCCCCGGGGCAACTGTGGCCCGTGCCGCTCTGAGGCCCTGGCCGGTGGCCGTTGAACGCCCGTAGGTTCGCCAGCATGGCTGGCACCGTGGCGGTAACCGTGATCGCCGCCGTGGCCTCGTTCGATCACATGCGGGTGGTTGCCGAACGGGCCGGTCAGCCGGCCCTGTTGGCCGCTCTGCTCCCGTTCTCCGTCGATGGCCTCACCCTGGTTGGGGCCCTGGCCCTTGGTGACGGTAGGCGTAGCCGCTTCACGGCTTGGGTTGCGTTCATCCTCGGCGTGTCCGCCAGCCTCGCGGCCAACGTGATTGCTGCTCCGCCCGGCGTAGTGGCCCGCGTGGTGTCTGCCTGGCCCGCCGTGGCGTTGCTGGTGCTGGTTGAGGTACTGGCCCGTTCCGGGAAGCGGACCCCCGATGTTCCGGCGGAAGTAGCGGGAACCGTTGTGGCACAACGGGAAACGGCCCCGGAAGAATCGACGCCTGACGAATCCGCGGTGACCCCCACGGACGGCCCCAGCGGGCCCGTGCCCCCGGAAGGTGTGAAGCCCCGGAGGGTTCGCCGCCCGGTGGCGGAAACCCGCCGCCTGGCCGCCGCCATGCTGGCGGAACCTGGCACCACCCGGGAAGGTGTGGCTTCCGCACTCGGGGTGACTCCCCGGAGGCTGCGCCAAGTCCTGAACGTCGCCGGGTAGGTGTACGGTCCCGCGCCATGGGTGCTCTCAAGCCGTGGCACGTTGCCGTGCTCTGTTGTGTCGTGTCGTCAGCCGTGCTCGTCGGCGGTCTGGTCTGGCTCCTAGTTAAGAGGGCCAACCGCCGGTAGCGCGGGAGGGTTGCACAGCACAGGAGGTTTACGCAGTGAGAGTCGTACAGGACTCCGCCAACGTCTTTGTCACGTACGTTGATCCCCCGGTTACCCCTGTCCGCCTGGCGGAGCTGGCCGCCCAGCTCCCCCCGGAGGCTGTCTGCACTGAGGTTGTCCTACACCCTGACGGAATCCTGTTCGCCACGTTTGAGACTGGCCAGGTAGCCGCCACCGACTGAGGCGGCAGGGGAGGGGCGGGCCAATACCGCCCCTCCCTCACGCCGCTACCTAACCAGCAGGGCGAGTAGCCCGGTCAGGGCAGCGAGCACAGCCGCTACCCCGCTGAGCACGCCCGGTGCCGTCTTGAGGTAGTCCAGGATCACGGAGTGCGGATTCCGTGTCCCGTTGTCGTCCTGCTCGTTTGTTGCTACGGTCGGCACGCTGACTCCTTGTCTGAAACCGGGGCACGGTGGAGTAACAACGGAGTCGCCAGCGACGCCCGGTCTAGCCACCGGGCGTTCGCTCTTTCCGCCCCCCTGTAGGGAGGGTTTCGTGCGACGACGTCGTTACCGCGATCAATTGCAGCCGGCCGGGCGGGCCTCGGTCAAGTTGGGCTCGCCCGTCGGCGTGTCGGTGCTTGCGCTTGGCCCATCGTAAGGCCAAACCAGGCACTCGCTAACCCAACAGCCTGCGTGCACCTTGGGTTACCGCCTGCCTTCGCGTTCGAGAGTAGAGCGTCAGAGTCCCCGGTCCCAAGAGCCCCGCAGCGAATGAAGGGGGAGGAAAGCCACTTTCACCGCAGAAGCTAGCGGCAGGTCCGCTGCAAATGTGTCCCAAGCGGACTTTTCCTCAGGGGAGAACCTCGCCTTCTCCGCCCCCAGCCAGCGGCTCGCGGTCTTCAAGGGCTCGCACCTCATCAACGGACAAGAAACCCGCCTCAATGCCAACCCGGTACGCCTCATAGCGTTCCGACGTCTTAACCCGCATCCTGGCGTTTGCGTTGAAATGCAAACTCTGACCAGCCGGCAGGATGGCGGAGAAAGCCTGCTCAATCCGAACCAGCCACGGCATCAACGTTTGAGCGACAAACCAATTGTGCTGCTCTTCCACCCCACTGCCCCATGAACTGGCAACCGTGGGGTCAAGCATGTAAGCCGGTACGCGGAAGATTCCAGCGATAGCAAGCCGGTTAAACCGCTGAGTCTCCAAAAACTGTGCCTGTTCCGGGGTGACGCTAATCTGTTTCCACGTAGCCCCGCCGGTAAGAATGCCGACAGCGTGACTATTCTTGATGCCCGCGTGAGACTTCTTAAGCATCCGGCCCAAGATGGCAGTCTCACCCGGCGTGGGCTTGCCGGGGTGTTCCACCACACCGGAAAGAGTGGTGCCCTGGCTAAAGAACCGGGCCCCGAATTCCTCGGTAGCCAACCCGGCACCAATGGTCTGCCGGGCATTCTCCAGCGGGGACAGACCACGGAGACTGTTTGCCTGAGCAAACCCCTTGACGTGGATAACGTCCCGGTCAAACAAGGTCACATCAGCGACCTTGTAAAGAACGCCGCTGCCGTCCTCGGTTAGCTCAACCCGCACCGTGCGGGGGTCGAGTGGGACCAGGGCGACAACCTTGCCCCCACCGTTCCGATACACCCGGACGAAACAGTTTCCATCCGTCAGAAGTGACGTCATCACTTTCTGCCAGAAGTCAAACGGCGTATCAAACGGGTTGGGCTTACTCAGCCACACCGGCCCCGGGGCCGGCTTCCTGGTTTCACCAATGGTCCGCACAGCGTCAACGGGCAGAGCTGCCACGGCGTCAGCAATCAGGCTTACACAGGTGTAAACGGCAGACAGGGAAAGTGCAGAATCCTGGCTGACCGGGACACCCGCCCACGTAGGCCCCTGATTGGCGAGAGCGGCAAGAGCCCCGCTAGTGGCGGCTGGTGCCGCCCGACGTTCCCTCATTCGATCCCAGAAACCCAATGGGTCACCTCCTTACACAAAGAGGGGCCCGACCCCAAAAGGGGCCAGGCCACTACGTGGGTTGATTACTTGACGCCCGTAACGCGGACAACAGCCGCCGGGTTGGGCACCAGAATGTCAGCGCGCATCTTCGCGGTAACGAGGGTTTCGTCAGTCGCGCCGTACACGTACGGGTTGACGTCAAACACCGCGTCCTCACGGACCACGGCGTAAACCTCGGAAGGCACGTAGACGTAAATGCTGTTACAGACGGCACCGGAAGTGCCCTCAACCTCATTGAGCGCCAGGTTGCCAGACAGGAACACCGGCCGACCAAACAGCGAACGGGAAACGCCGTTAGACGCGCTGCCCGCGCTGTCCTGAATCAGCGACTTGTTAGAACCCGTCGCCTCCTTCAGCTTGAGAATCGCGCGCCAGGTACGCGGCGGCATGACAATAACCGCGCTCTCATCGTCAGCGTTCGCCTCAGCCAGCAGGCCCAGAGCGTCCGCAATCGGGTCCAGGTTGCTAAGAACGGAACCGTTAGCGACAACCGGGAAGGTCCCGATACCGACCACGCTCTTAAGACCACGAAGGGCCGGCGCAGTGCCGTTACCCTCAAACGCGGAAAGGTCGTACGCCAGACCAACCGAACGGATAAGGCTCCGGGAAAGCTGGTCCAGGGCGGCTGGCTTGCTGTCCGCCAGAACCTCATTGGGAACCCGGGTGCCTTGAGCAAACTTACGCGGAACGGCGGTAAGCGCCTCAGCGTTCGGGTCCGACAGTGGAATGGTGCCCGCCTCAGCGATAGCACCGGCGGTGCCGTCGCTGGTCATGTGCGGGATAACGATGCTGTCCCCGCTGGTCCGAATGACGTTGACGCCAGACCGGATGATGACGGACGACTTGGCCAGGAAGTCCAGCACATAGCCGGCCTGCTCAGCCGGGGTGAACACGGCTCCCATGCCCGACGCGCCAGTCAGGGCCCGCACCTCAGCGGAGAGCAGGTCACCAGCGCGCACCTCAGTACGCGCACCGGGCAGACCAACCGGGTTGGCGGCGATGGCGGATCGCTGCTCAGCCTGGACGGCCGCGCGAGTCTCCACCGGCTCAACCTCGGTGGTGGTCCGCTGCTCCGCCGGGTCCAGGGCGTCAATGGCGGCGTTGCGCGCCTCAATCGAAAGGACCGGGTTGTCGGCAATCTGAATCAGGTTGTTAACGAGTGCCGCCCGCTTAGCGTGCAGGGCAACATTGTCAAGTGCGGTCAAGACAGTTTCTCCAATCAACAAAAATAGCCGCCCCCGATTGGGACGGCTAAAGAATTGAGTTGCTTATTCAGTTGTTTTGGAGTTGTCTATTCAGTTGTTGCGCTTACTTGCTCTCAAGGGCGGTGATAGCAGCGACGGCAAGTGCCCGATAAGCGTTAGCCCACTCGTTGCGGCCAGTCTCAAGGCAGAACTCAAGCCGCGCGACAAACTCCGAAATCATCGAATCCAGGTCATCGGCCGGCAGCTCCGCGAGAGCGGTAGTCAGGTTGTCCATGTGTTCTCAACTCCTTTTCAATAGAAAAGGGGGCCCGGCCGTAGCCGGACCCCCTTACGGTGGTTCTTCCCTACCTATGCGATTTAATCGGCGGACCATTCGTTGCCGAATGAATCAAAGAACGATGCCACCTCCGGGGACATTCGGAGCACACTCCGGGGCCGTGCCCCCGACTTAGGCACCCGGGTAGTGATGCCGGCGTGCCGTAGCTTCCGCCGGTCGTTGTCCCGGATTTCCTGACAGGCTGCCGAACACAGCTCTACCGGCCGTCCCCGCCGGGGTTGCCCGGCGTCAAACCGCCGCGAGCACACAAGGCACTGCCGCCACCGTTGGGCCCGGTTGCGGGCGCGTCGCCATTCCTGCCGGCGTTGCTCAATAACGGCTTCCCTGGTCCGCAGCGCGTCCAGCCAGTCCGGGCACGCCCCAGCGTCCAGGTGGTGCCCAACCCTATGAACCGAGCACCAGCGATAATCTTTTGCCGTGGTCACTTGTCCCCCCACTCGGCAAGGAACCGCTCAAGGTCATCCAGCCCGTCCCCCTGGTCCTGCTCAACCACACCGGGGCCGGCAGGTTTCGCCCCCCTCCCGGCACGGCTACGGGCCTTCCGTTCGGCAGCCGCCTTCCGTTGGCATTCCGTCTTGTCACAGAAATAGCGGTTGCCCCTGACCGGGGCCTTACAGGCTCGGCATTTCTTGAAGTTATGAATCTCAGTCTCCCTCCCTAAAACGTGACATGCGGATGTCACGTTGTCTCACAATTGGCGTCACGCTCAATTCCGCGTTTATGCAGGTCAACCGCGGATTCTTGCTATCCGTGACCGGCTGCGGTCACGTTGTCACGCGCACAAACTTTCGCCTAAGGACATGGGTCCGGGGAAAAAGTCGCCCAGCCTTTTCAGGGTCCCCCTCCCCCTGTACCTGCCTGCCGTGGTCATGAGCACCCTTGACGCTGTCTGCCACGATGACAGCCGTGCATCGTGACTGGATTGACTACGCAGGCTTCATCTTCAACGCCCTTGCAACGACGGCAGGACTCTTCGGTCTCTTCCTCGCCATTCGTGCGTACCAGGTAGCGAAGGCTGCCGGAAGCACAGCGTTTGAGTTGGAGATCCTGAGAGAGCTAAGCAATCTCCTGGATGGCATCGTCAACCGGGACGAGCGAGGCGAGGCAGGTCTGTTGCCGCAGATCGACGGATCGGTACTGTCAAAGGTCTGGCTCTTGCCTGAGGACGACTTACCCGTCTGGAATCTGCTCACAAAGCTTGAGTACGACCGAGTAAAGGAGATACGTAAGAATCCTGCCGTCGTCAAGTCGCTTGCGACGGACCCGGAAAACGACGACGACGACTTCTTCGCTAGCGTGGTTACCGTGATGTACGACGAGTTACACCAAGCCATGAGGCGTCGTACCGAATAGGCACAGGTAAGGCATAGGGGCTGCTCTGCCGCCTTTCCCGTAACCCGGGAATGTCTAGCCGTTGCCCGTCAGCGCCAGACGTAGACCAGGAAGCAGAGGCCGAGCACGAAGAAAATCACGTCACCAGCAAGGAAGGCCCATCTAACCCACCTCGGCAGAGGTTTGCCGTTTATGTCTTCGTTGATTATGAACGGGAAATTTAGAATCTCCCAAGCGGGCCACAGGACCAGGGCCACAGCGACAGTGACAGCTACGCGGTCAGCCGTGATGTAACCGGCGGCTACTGCCGCCAGGTAGACCACAGCAGCAGCTATCAGGTTGGCTAGCACGTTGACCAGGACGTCACGGCCGAACGAGCGGCCGGGACTGGCGGGCACGGTAGCCCGGGGACGGCGGGCAGCGTTCAACTGACGCTGAATGCGGGTGGTCACCCGGTAAGGGTGACTCACCCTCGCAACCCATAAGCTACTCGCGGGTAGCCGCGAAACACTCTCTTCGTTTAGCCGGGGTGGTTTGCGGAAGGGGTTTAGACGACTATGGGCAGCCCCGTTAAGGGCTGCCCTGTTGGGTGGTTTCCCTGTCGGTCAACCACCAAGGCAAAGAGCCAGGCTTACGGCCTGGCTCGTTACTTGTTCTCTTACTACTTACATGGTTCCGCTCCTGAGCGGGTGGTTACTCCGCTGGTGAGCGGGTGGCCCAATCAGGTAGGGAAAGCTGGTGCAGCATGGTCGGCCGTTTCTGGCCCTCAACGAACCGCTTACCGCTGTTGGGAATCTCCCGGAGGTAGCCAACCGCTTTGGTCCGCTTGAAGAACCGTCCCACGGAGTCATCCCCCTTGAGGCCGGCAGCCGTGGCAATCTGTGGATACGTACGGTGGTCCGTCTGGCGGCCCGTGGCGTAGTGAAACGCACCCCGTGTAAACGCATGCCCGATCAGTAGGTCAGTGGACGTGAGGCCACCCTTTTTGTTCGCCACTGCCCACGCGAGGGAATCCAGCCAGTCAAGGCGAGTCACCACCCCGGGCCCGGGACGCTTCCCCCTGGTCCCCGTCGCCACCGGGGCGGAATCACGGACCACGGCACCAACGGCGGGAGATTCGCTCACACGCTGCGGAGGGCACGGGGCCCTGTCAACGGGCCCCGGGCAATTCCAGTAGTCACGGCCAGGTGAAAGCACCTTGAGGCCGTGAGGGCAGCTCGGGGCCGTCATTCGATACCCGCAGCAGCAAACGCCCCGGCTATCTCCCAGATGCCGATAACGTCAGCCTCACTCATGGCGGGATCATCAGAGGCAGCGTCGGCCCATTCCGCGACGCTGAAACCCTCCGGGGCGCAAATGGTGTGGCCCTGCCAAGTAATGCACCTGTCAGCGTTCAACGTAAACCTCCCGGTAAAAGGGCATGGCAGAGCCACGCCGTGTAAACGGTTCGTCAAGATTGGCGGCGGCCCTCAATTGGGGCCGCGCGGTTACTCTATCGGCCCCCAACAGGGCCACCGGGGCATGAAAAACCCCGGCAGGCTGGGACACCTACCGGGGCTAGTTCGTGGCTCTCAGCGGCTCTCAGGGCGTTCTAGCGGCACGCTCCAACACTCGCCGCTGTAGGTCGTGCGGAATCTCAACCGACACCCGGCCCCCGGTTGCCTCGCCAGAGGGCGTGCCAGGGATCAGGGACCGTGTACGCACGGGCTGAGCGTGGACGTTCACCCGGAGGCCAGCGTCAGCCAGGAACGCCCGCCGTTCCTCCACCGTCGCCAGCGCGTCCCACGTCTCACGGAACGTCCGCCCGGTGGGCACCATGTCCCAACGGTCCGGGACGTTGGGCAGCTCCGCCAGGGCGGCCCGCTTCCCCTCAAGGCTCAGGTACATAGCCCGATACTCAGCGGTCCCCCGGTCGCCGGAATACAGACCGGCGGCCCGGTCATCCCGTAGCTCCGTGAGCGCCTGGTCTACGCGGGCCAGCTCCGCCGTGTGATCCTCGCCCGGGATCAGCCGCCGTTCCTCAACCTCAAGGTCACCGACCATGCCCAGAAACACCGCCAGGGCGTCAGCCTCCAACTCTTCCGCCCTGGCCGCTTTCGCCGCACAATCCGCCCCCTGTTTTGTACGAGCAGAGCAGCGGTAATAGCGGTATTCCTGGTTCCGCTGAGGTTTGAACATCCAATGAAAGTGAAGCGGCGAACCATCCTCGCCGCAGAAAGCTAGACCGCTCAGCAGGGCCGCCGGGGCGGCCCGGTACTTTGGCCGGCGCTTCCCGTCTAGTGCATGCTGCAACGCCTTCCAATCCGCCTCCGGGATCAACGCTTCCGCCCGCTGGACGGGTAGCCCGCTATCACCCCTCACCACGCGGCCCTGATGCTCAAGTTGGCCCAGCAGGGCCCGGGAAACGAGCATGCGCCGCAGCGTCGTGTCGGTCCACGCTTGAGGCTTCCGGGGCGTCCCGTCCTTGTGAACCCGGGTCTTCCCGTCACGGGCTGCCGCATGGTCACGGGGCGAGGGAACGCCCCGGGCGTTCAGGTCACGGGCGATAGCGGCAGTGGCCTTCCCGTCGATCACATCAGCAACGATGGCCCGCAGAATCGGCAGCGTTTCCGTGTCGTGCGCCAGCGTCCAGCCCTTGCCGCCGGGATGCTTCACCGGCCGGTAGCCGTAGGCCACGCTGCCACCGTGCCAACGGCCCTCCTGGCGGGCGTGCCGCCGGGAATCAGCGGAACGGGCGGCAATCGTCTTCCGCTCAAACTCAGCAAAGATCGCTAGAACCTTTGCGACCAGCTCCCCGGTATCCGTGGACGTGTCCACGGCATCCATGTATGCGGCAACGTACTTCCCGTGTTCCCGGGCCCAGTCGATCAGTTGCACAAAGTGCAGCAGGGAACGGGAAATGCGGTCGATCTTCATTCCCGCCACAACGTCGAACGGGGCCGGTGGCGAGTCACCCAGCCACCGACCCAGCTCCGGCCGTTCCCACGGGGGTACCGCCCCCGACACGTCCAAATCCTCAGCCCAGCCAACGATGGTGTGCCCGTGGGCCCTGGCCCAATCGGTCAACCCCTGCCGCTGCCGCTCCGGCGACGTGGTTTCGTCCGTCTCCCGGCTTAGCCGGATCACCCCAAGTACGCGCACGGGGCGGAGGCTACACCTCGATTTGTGCTAGCGTCTCGTCCGGCACGTCGAAGTTGGCGTAGACGTTCTGCACGTCGTCGCAGTCCTCAAGCACGTCGATCAGCTTGAAGATCTTGCGCGCGCCCTCCTCGTCCAGCGGCACGTTGACGCTGGGGATGAGGGAGGACTCGGCCGACTCGTACTCGATGCCGGCGTCCTGCAGGGCGGTGCGGACCGGGATCAGGTCGGTCGGCTCGGAGACCACCTCGAACGCCTCGCCGAGGTCGTTGACCTCCTCGGCGCCCGCGTCGAGCACGGCCATCATCACGTCGTCCTCGCTGGTGCCGGCCTTCGGGACGATCACCACGCCCTTGCGGGAGAACATGTACGACACCGAGCCGGCGTCGGCGAACGAGCCGCCGTTGCGGGTGAGCGCGGTGCGCACCTCGGTGGCGGCGCGGTTGCGGTTGTCGGTGAGGCACTCGATGAGCAGCGCGACGCCGTTCGGGCCGTAGCCCTCGTACATGATCGTCTGGTAGTCGGCGCCGCCGGCCTCCAGCCCGGAGCCGCGCTTGACCGCGCGGTCGATGTTGTCGTTCGGGACGGAGTTCTTCTTGGCCTTCTGGATGGCGTCGTAGAGCGTCGGGTTGCCGGCCGGGTCCCCGCCGCCGGTCCGGGCCGCCACCTCGACGTTCTTGATCAGCTTGGCGAACATCTTGCCGCGCTTGGCGTCGATGACGGCCTTCTTGTGCTTGGTGGTCGCCCACTTTGAGTGGCCGGACATCTCATACCTCCGTCTGTTGACTCACGCCTGCGTCGACTGTCCGCGCCCGCGCCGAACCGGGACCGCCGGGCGGTCGGCTGGGGGGCGGCGGCGGGCGGTGAGCCCTGCCGAACCGCGGCAATCCTATCGAGGTCGCGTCCCCGCATGTCACACCCGGCACCGCGGCCGGCCCGGCGAGGTGGGCGGGGCCCCTGCCGGAGCACGACGAGCCGGGCCCGGAAAACCTGCCAGTCGACGTCCCAACCAGGACAAAAGGGCCCGCCGGGAGGTCAGGCGGCGGCCCGGACCAGGTCCACGAAGTAGCGGTGCAGCCGCAGGTCGCCGGTGAGCTCCGGGTGGAACGAGGTGGCCAGCAGGTGGCCCTGCCGGACCGCGACGATCCGGCCGGCGGCCGGCCCGGACGACGACTCCAGCTCGGCGCGTCCGACGCCACGCTGCGACCTGGAGTCGTCGTCGGTGACCCGGCCGAGCACCTCGACGCCCGCGCCGACCCGCTCGACCCAGGGGGCCCGGATGAAGATCGCGTGGAACGGCTCGCCCTCGACCCCGGTGATCTCCACCGGCGCCTCGAACGAGTCGACCTGCCGGCCGAACGCGTTGCGCCGGACGGTCATCTCGATGCCGGCGAAGCCGCGCTGGTCGGGGCGGCCGTCGAGCACCTCGTCGGCCAGCATGATCATGCCGGCGCAGGAGCCGTAGACCGGCATGCCGCCGGCGATCCGCTTGTCGATCGGCTCGCGCATCTCGAAGATGTCGGCGAGCTTGCTGATGGTGGTCGACTCCCCGCCCGGGATCACCAGGCCGTCGACCGTGTCCAGCTCGGCCGAGCGGCGCACCGGACGGGCGTCCGCGCCGGCCCCGGCCAGGGCGGCGAGGTGCTCGCGCACGTCGCCCTGGAGGGCGAGCACACCGATGACGGGTGCGGTCACTCCTCGCTCCTCTCGCTCGTCGGACGGGGCCCGGTCCGGGCCCCGTCCGGTCGCCGTCACCAGCCGCGCTCGGCCAGCCGGTGCGGCTGCGGGATCTCGTCGACGTTGATGCCGACCATCGCCTCGCCCAGGCCGCGGGAGACCTTGGCCAGCACGTCCGGGTCGTCGTGGAAGGTGGTGGCCTTCACGATCGCGGCGGCGCGCTGGGCCGGGTTGCCCGACTTGAAGATGCCCGAGCCGACGAAGACGCCCTCGGCGCCGAGCTGCATCATCATGGCCGCGTCCGCCGGGGTGGCGATGCCGCCCGCGGTGAACAGCACGACCGGCAGCTTGCCGGTCTCGGCGATCTCCTTGACCAGCTCGTACGGCGCCTGCAGCTCCTTGGCGGCCACGAACAGCTCGTCGGCCGGCAGCGACGCCAGCCGGCGGATCTCCTGGCGGATCTTGCGCATGTGGGTGGTGGCGTTGGAGACGTCACCGGTGCCGGCCTCGCCCTTCGACCGGATCATGGCGGCGCCCTCGGTGATCCGGCGCAGCGCCTCGCCCAGGTTGGTCGCGCCGCAGACGAAGGGGACGGTGAACGCCCACTTGTCGATGTGGTTCGCGTAGTCGGCCGGGGTGAGCACCTCGGACTCGTCGACGTAGTCGACGCCGAGGGACTGGAGGATCTGCGCCTCGACGAAGTGGCCGATCCGGGCCTTGGCCATCACCGGGATGGAGACCGCGTTGATGATGCCGTCGATCATGTCCGGGTCGCTCATCCGGGAGACGCCGCCCTGGGCGCGGATGTCGGCGGGCACCCGCTCCAGCGCCATGACGGCGACCGCGCCGGCGTCCTCGGCGATCTTGGCCTGCTCGGGGGTGACCACGTCCATGATCACGCCGCCCTTGAGCATCTCGGCCATGCCCCGCTTGACGCGGGCGGTGCCGACGACCGGGTTGGCGTTGGTGTTCGGGGAGGTGGATTCGGGCACGGGTCATCGCTCCTTGGACGTGCTCGGGGGGTGGCTGCGAAAAGGCTACGACGGGGTCAACGCCGGTCCGACAGCCAATCAGACCCCCGGTGGCCTGCTCTGTGGTCGGCGTCACCGGGGTCGGGGCACCGCCCGCTCAGCCGGTGGTGACGTCCGCCCGCGGGATGACCGTGGGGTCGTCGATGTCGAAGTAGCGCGGCCACTCCCGCCCGCGTCCCATCCGCAACAGGCGTACCAGGGGGCGGCCGCGGGCCGCCCGGGCGTCCCGGACCAGATCGGTGTGCACCTGCCGCGCCAGGGCCAGCCGCCGGCTGGCGGCGATCACCGCCTCGCAGGCCGGGTCCGCCGGGTCCAGCTCCACCGTGCGCAGCTGCCGGGTGAGGTCGTTCTCCGCGGCCTCCCGCTCCTCTTCGACGGCGTCCAGGGCGATCCGGGCGGCCGCGTACAGCTCCACGCCGTAGCGCTGCTCGGCCAGCACCGCGGCGGCGGCCGCGCGGCGCAGCAGGTGCGCGTCGAGCGCCCGGGCCGCCGACTCCGCGCGCGACTGCAGCCGCTCGACCCGGCCGGCGGTCCAGATCAGGTACGCCGAGACCAGCCCGAGCACCAGGACCGCGCCCACCACCCACCACATGCCCGGCATCGTAGTGCTGCTCCTCATCCCGCCCGGCCCGCGCGGGCACCGGTCGACGCGCTCGTCACAGCGGCCCCACCGGCCACCGGGTTCAGCCCAGCTCCGCCCATTCGGTGTCCATGACCCGGCCGTCGGTGGCTTCGATCGCCGCTGCGTATACCTCCAGAACCCGGCGGGCAACCACGGGCCAGTCGAAATTCGCCACCACCTGGTCGCCGCAGGCGGTCAGCGCGGCCCGCTGCCGGGCGTCGTCGAGCAGCTCGGCCAGGGCGGTACGCAGCGCCGCCGCGTCCCCGGTCGGGAAGAGCCGGCCGGCCCGCCCGCCGTCCAGCACCCGGCGGAACGCGTCCAGGTCGCTGGCCACCACGGTGGTGCCGGCGGCCAGCGCCTCGGTGAGGATCATCCCGAAGGACTCCCCGCCGGTGTTCGGTGCGACGTACAGGTGCACGCTGCGCAGCATGCGAGCTTTGTCCGCCTCGGAGACCATGCCGAGGAAGGTGACCCGGTCCCGCAGCCCGGCCGGGAACTGCCCGAACAGGTCGTCGGCGTCGCCCGGCCCGGCCACCAGCAGGCGCAGCCCGGGGCGGTGCGGGGCGAGCGCGACGAAGGCGTCCCGCAGGATCGGGAAGCCCTTGCGGGGCTCGGTGAACCGGCCGAGGAAACCGAGGGTCCCGCCGGTGCCCGGCCCGCACTCCCCCGGCCAGCCGGACAGCGGCTCGACGCCGGCGAACTTCGCCACCGCCACCCCGTTGGGGATCTCCACGGCGCCGCCGTCCATGTGCTCGACCTGCACCTTGCGGGCCAGGGCGCTCACCGCGATCCGGGCGGTGATCCGTTCGAGGAGGATCTGGAGCACCCCCTGCGCGGCGGAGAGCACCCGGGACCGGGTCATCGCGGTGTGGAAGGTCGCCACCACCGGACCCCGGGCGCAGAGCACGGCGAGCATCGACAGGCTGGGGGTGAGCGGCTCGTGCACGTGCAGCACGTCGAAGTCGCCCCGGGTGATCCAGCGCCGCACCCGGGTCGTGGAGACCGGGCCGAAGGCGATCCGGGCCACCGAGCCGTTGTACGGCAGCGGCACCGCCCGGCCGGCCGAGACCACGTACGGCGGCAGCGGCGAGTCCTCGTCGGCCGGGGCCAGCACGCTCACGTCGTGGCCGAGCCCGAGCAGCGCCTCGGCCAGGTCCATGACGTGGTTCTGCACCCCGCCCGGCACGTCGAAGGAGTACGGGCACACGATGCCGATCCGCATTGCGCCCCGCTCCCTCAGATCGTCCCGGTGGTGGACGCCGGCGGCGCCGGCGCGGTGGAGCGGTCCGTGCGCTGGTCCAGCCACATCCGCTGCAACATGTGCCAGTCTTCCGGATGCCGGGCGATGCCCACCGCAAGACCGTCGGCAATCCGCTGGGTCACCACGCGCACCCGGGCGTCCAACGGGGCGCTGCCCTCCTCTGGCAGCTCCAGCGGGCCCTCGATGGCGGCGCGGGCGCGGTCCGGCTCGAACCACAGCGAGGCCACGTAGAGCGGCGCGCCGGTGCGCAGCGCCAGCAGGGCCGGGCCGGCCGGCATCCGGGTCCGGCCGCCGAAGAACTCCACCTCCACGCCCCGGGCGGAGAGGTCCCGGTCGGCGAGCAGCGGCACCACGGCGCCCGCCCGCAGCCGGTCCACCAGCACGTCGAACGCCGGCCGGTCGCCGCCGGAGGTGGGCAGGATCTCCATGCCGAGGCCCTGCCGGAAGGCGAGGAAGCGCTTGTAGAGGCCCTCCCGCTCGAGCCGCTCGGCGACCGTGGTGATCGGCCAGCCGTTTGCCGCCACCCAGGCGCCGGCGGCGTCCCAGTTGCCGGCGTGCGGCAGCGCGACCACCGCGCCCCGGCCGGACGCCACGTCGGCGGCGAGCTTCTCCTGGCCGTCGAGGTGGAAACCGGACAGGATCTCCTGGCGGCTCAGGCTCGGCAGCCGGAACGCCTCCAGCCAGTACCGGGCGTACGACCGCAGGCCAGCGCGGGCCAGCTCGTCCAGCTCCGCCTCCGGCAGCTCCGGGCCGACCACCCGGCGCAGGTTGGCGCGCAGCCGCTGGACGCCCTTGCCGCCCCGGCGGTGGGCGCGGTCGGCGCCCGCCCGGAAGGCGGCGGCGACCACGGGCCGGGGCAGCGCGCGGACCAGGCGCCAACCGGCGACGTAGCCCGCCTCGGTGAGGTTCACTCCCGGCCGGCCGGCTGTGCCTGCCGGTACACGTGGGCCATCCGCTGCCCGACCGTGAAGATCGAGACGGCGGCGAGCAGCCAGAGCGCGATCTCCAGGGCCGGGTCGACGCCGAGGCCGGTGAGCAGGCCGCCCACGCCGACGATCAGCAGCCGCTCGGTGCGCTCGGCGATGCCGACGTTGGAGGTCATCCCCAGCCCCTCGGCGCGGGCCTTGACGTAGGACACCAGCCCACCGGCGGCCAGGCAGAGCAGCGCGGCGGCCACCGCGGAATGGTCGCGCTCGGTGGCCAGCCAGTAGGCGACCGCGCCGAAGACCGCGCTGTCGGCGATCCGGTCCATGCTCGAGTCGAGGAAGGCCCCGAACCGGGTGGAACCGCCGCTCATCCGGGCCATCGTGCCGTCGAGCAGGTCGGTGAGCGCGAAGATCGTGACGATCAGCGCACCGGCGACCAGATGACCGCGGGCACCGAAGCCGAGCGCGCCGACGAGCACGCCGACGGTACCGGTCACCGTGACCGCGTTGGGGGACACACCGGCGCGGAGCAGGCCGCGCGCGACCGGCTCCACGACGCGGGTCATCCCCGCGCGGGCCGTCACTTGGAAGATCTTCGCCATGGCTGTCCCACGATAACGGCCGGCAGCGGCCGGGGACACAGCCGGTCGTACCGACCCGCCAGGCGTACTTGTGCCGACCCGGTTACAGGTGTGAGATCGAGCGTGGGAGGTGAGCCAGTTCACCGGATCACCCGTCCGCGTACCCGTCGTCCAGGAGATCACCGGAAGATATCGCCGCGGTGCCCGCCCGGGCCGCTTCCCCGTCGCGCGCGGCGGTCGCCACCACCACCGGTTGAGGGAGGTGCGCCGCGATGGCGCAGAAGAATCAGGAGAAGGGTGTCACCGGCGGCGCGCCGGTGGTGACCGAGCCCGGCAGGGTTCGCAACGTGGTGCTCGTCGGGCACTCCGGGGCGGGCAAGACGACCCTGGTCGAGGCGCTGCTCGCGGCCAGCGGCACGATCGGCCGGGCCGGCAGCGTCACCGACGGCACCACGGTCTGCGACCACGACCCCGCCGCCGTCCGCCAGCAGCGGTCGGTGAGCCTGGCCTGTGCCCCGCTGCTGCACCGCGACGTCAAGGTCAACCTTCTGGACACCCCCGGGTACGGCGACTTCGTCGGCGAGTTGCGCGCCGGGCTGCGGGCCGCCGACGCGGCGCTGTTCGTGGTCTCCGCCGTCGACGGGATGGACGCGGCCACCGCCGCGCTCTGGGAGGAGTGCGCCGCGGTCGACATGCCCCGCGCCGTCGCGGTGACCCGGCTGGACCACCCGCGCGCCGACTTCGACGAGGCGGTGGCGCTCTGCCAGCGGGTCTTCGGCGACAACGTGCTCCCGCTCTACCTGCCGATGCTGGGCGACGACGGCGAGTCGGTCGCCGGCCTGATGGGGCTGATCACCCGGCGGGTCTTCGACTACTCCCAGGGCCTGCCGGCGGCGGTGCGCGCGCCGGACCCGGAGCACCTGCCGGCCATCCTCGAGTCCCGCAACGAGCTGATCGAGGGGGTCATCGCGGAGAGCGAGGACGAGACGCTGATGGACCGCTACCTCGGCGGCGAGGAGATCGACACCGAGGTGCTCATCACCGACCTGGAGACCGCGGTCGCCCGCGGCCACTTCTACCCGGTGGTCCCGGTCTGCGCGGAGACCGGCGTGGGCCTGGACGCGCTGCTGGACGGCCTGGTTGCGGCGTTCCCGTCGCCGCTGGAGCACGAGCTGCCCGCGGTGACCGGGGTGGACGGCTCGCCCCGGCCGCCGCTGGCCTGCGACCCCGACGGCCCGCTGGTCGCCGAGGTGGTCAAGACGACCGTGGACCGGCACGTCGGGCGGGTCTCCCTGGTACGCGTCTTCTCCGGCACGCTCAGCCCCGACCAGGTGATCCACGTGTCCGGGCACGGCATGGCCGAGCGCGGTCACCCCGACCACGACGCCGACGAGCGGGTCGGCCACATCTACAGCCCGCTCGGCGCGACGCTGCGCGAGGTGCCCACCGCCGTGGCCGGGGACATCTGCGCGATCACCAAGTCGGGCAGCGCGGAGACCGGCGACACCATCTCCACCAAGGACGAACCGCTGCTCATCGCCCCGTGGGAGATGCCGGAGCCGCTGCTGCCGGTGGCCATCGTGGCGAAGAGCCGGGCCGACGAGGACGCCCTGGCCCGCAACCTGGCCCGGCTGGTGGCCGGCGACCCGACGCTGCGGCTGGACCGCAACGCCGAGACCCACCAGCTGGTGCTCTGGTGCATGGGCGAGGCGCACGCCGACGTGGTGCTCGACCGGCTGCGCGCCGGCGGGGTGGAGCTGGAGACCGAGCCGGTCCGGGTGGCGCTGCGCGAGACGTTCACGACCGGCGCCAAGGGGCACGGCCGGCACGTCAAGCAGTCCGGCGGCCACGGCCAGTACGCCGTCTGCGACATCGAGGTCACGCCGCTGCCCCGGGGCGCCGGCTTCGAGTTCGTCGACAAGGTGGTCGGCGGCGCGGTGCCGCACAACTACATCCCCTCGGTGGAGAAGGGCGTCCGCACCCAGATGGAGCGCGGCCTGGTCGGCGGCTATCCGGTGGTCGACCTGCGGGTGACCCTCTTCGACGGCAAGGCGCACAGCGTGGACTCCTCCGACGCGGCGTTCCAGACCGCGGGCGCGCTCGCCCTGCGGGACGCCGCCGAGAAGGGGCAGCCCACGCTGCTGGAGCCGGTCGACGAGGTCACCGTCCGGGTGCCCGACCCGTCCGTGGGAGCGGTGATGGGCGACCTGTCCGGCCGGCGTGGCCGGGTGCTCGGCACCGAGCCGGACCCGGACGCCGAGGGCCGCACCCTGGTCCGCGCCGAGGTCCCGGCCACCGAGCTGCTGCGCTACGCGGTCGAGCTGCGCTCGATGACCGCCGGCACCGGCACCTTCCGGCGCGAGTTCGCCCGCTACGAGCCGATGCCCACCCACCTCGCCGAGCAGGTCCGCAAGGAGGCCGGCGGCCGTTCCTGACCGCGCCACCGCCCCGGCCTGCCCCGGTGCGGGCGCGGGTCAGGGGCGGGCGGCGGGGACCGGCGGCATGGGCCAGCGCGGGCGGTCGGCGTCGCGCAGCGCGGCCGACCGCAGGGCGGCGAGCCGGCGCTCCACCTCGGCGAAGTGGTCGGGGGCGAGCGGGCCCCGGGCCAGCGCGCCGGCGTTCTCCTCGACCTGGGCGACCGTACGAGCGCCGGGAATCGGCACGGCGCGGCCGCTGCGCGCCCAGATCCAGCCGAGCGCGCCCTGGGTCAGGGTCCGGCCGTCGGCAGTCAGCGCGTCGCGGACGGCGGCGACCCGGCGCAGCCACTCCGGGGCGGGCCGGCCGCTGCGGAACCACTCCAGCCAGTTCGGCGGGGTGCCGCGCAGGTCGTCGCGGGGCAGCGTGGACTCCGGGTGGTACTTGCCGGTGAGCAGCCCCATCCCGAGCGGCCCCCGGGCCAGGCTGGCCAGCTCGTGCTTCTCGCAGAGGGCCAGCATGGCAGGGGCGTCCCGGAGCACCGACAGGCCGTGCTGCACGGCGGCCGCGCCCCGGGCGACCTGGGCGAAGGCCGCCGCCCGGTCGGCCCGGTCGGTGCTCCAGCCGTACGCCCGGACCAGGCCGTCGGCGACCAGGTCCTCCAGGGTGCCGACCAGCGCCTCGGCCCGGGGCACCGGCAGGTCGCCGAGGTGCAACTGGTAGAGGTCGATCCGGTCGGTGTCCAGCCGGCGCAGCGAGTCGACGACCGCCCGCCGCAGGTATTCCGGCGAGGCGTCCTCCCCGGTGGCCTGCCGGGTCCGCTCGTCGAAGGTGTAGCCCCACTTCGTGGCGATCACCGCCTCGTCGCGCCGGCCGGCGAGGGCCCGGCCGAGGATCCGCTCGCCGTGCCCGGCCCCGTACGTGTCGGCGGTGTCGAAGAGCGTCACCCCGAGGTCGAGGGCGCGGCGGACCGCCCGGACCGACTCCTCGTCGTCGACCGCGCCCCAACCCAGCGGGCGGGCACCCTCGGCCCACGGGCCGCCGATCGCCCAGCAGCCCATGCCGAGGGCGCTGACCGCGATGCCGCTGCGGCCCAACGGCCGCGTGCTGACTGCCATCGCCGCATCCTGCCACCTTCCCCGGACCCGCGGGCGGCTTCCTCACCCCGGGTGCCGGGCCGACCGCCGGACGGTCAGCGGGCGCGCCCGGCGGCGGTTGGACGGTCAGCGGCCGCCCGGCCGCCGGCGGCCGGTCAGCGGGCGTACGCGAGCAGCACCGGGTCGATCTGCCCAGCCCAGGCGCCGGTCAGCCGGGCCGGCGTCGGGGCGTCGACCGGAGCCGGCCGGCGGACCAGGGCCAGCTCCACGCCGCCGGCCCGGATCAGCGCCGGGTCGCCGTCGACCACCTCGTCGACCGCGTCGAGGGTGGCGGCCGTGCCGGTCCGGGCGCCGGCCAGGGTCATGCTCGGCGGGCGCACCTCGCGGCGGCCGTCGACCTCGAAGTACTCCTCCGCCTGCCCGGCGTCGGCCAGAACGGCGGCGGCCAGGGCCGGCGGGTAGACCGGGTCGCCGCAGGCGTCGTACACCCAGCGCGGGCCCAGCACGGAGTGCTCGGTGGTGCCGACCAGCCAGCGGTCGGCGCCGGCCAGCGGCGCGGCCCGGTAGGTCAGCGGCACCTGGAGGATCGGCCCGTCCCCGGCCCGGACCAGGATGGTCTCGATGCCGACCTCGCCGGCCGGGTCGTCGAATCGGTAGGCCGCCACGCGGGTGACCTCCGCGCCCGCGGTGCCGGCGAACCAGGGCCGGCCGGGCAGCCAGGAGGCGAGCAGGTCGAGCTTCGAGGGGCGCAGTTCCGCGCGATGCAGCAGGGCCATGCGCAAGATCGTACTTCCGGCTGCGGGCCGCCGGGACCCTCGCCGACACGGCCCGGCCGCCACCGGGAACGGAACCGGTCGGCTGCGCCGAGGCACGCCCGCGGCCGTCAGGCCGGCCAGGCCTTGGCGAACAGGTCCCGGGTGTCGGCGAGCAGTTGCGGCAGCACCTTGGTGCGGCCGATCACCGGCATGAAGTTCGCGTCGCCGCCCCAGCGCGGCACCACGTGCTGGTGCAGGTGCGCGGCGATGCCCGCACCGGCCACGCCGCCCTGGTTCATCCCCAGGTTGAAGCCGTGCGCGTTGGAGACGTGCCGGACCACCCGCATGGCGTCCTTGGTGAACGCGGCCAGCTCGGCGGTCTCCGGCACGTCCAGCTCGGTGTAGTCCGCCACGTGCCGGTACGGGCAGACCAGCAGGTGCCCCGGGTTGTAGGGGTAGAGGTTGAGCACCGCGTAGACGTGCTCGCCCCGGGCCACCACCAGACTCTCGTCCGGCGGCAGGCCGGGGGCGAGGCAGAACGGGCAGCCGGTCGGCTTCTCGTAGCCACCTTCGGGCCGGTCCTCGCCCGAGATGTAGGTCATCCGGTGCGGCGTCCAGAGCCGTTCCAGCCCGTCCGCCAGACCGTTGTCGCCGCCGCTGCCGGCGCCGCCGTCGAAGTGCCGTTCCGCCCCAGTCACACGCCGATCCTACGGTCAGCGCACCGGAGCCCACCCGTGCGCACCGGCCGCGCGGGGGACGGGTGGCTCAGGTGTTGGGCGTCCCCTCCGCCGACGGCCCGGCGTTGGTCCGGGACTCGACCACGTCCCGCACGTGGGCCACCGCCTCCTCGATCGGCACGCCGTTGCGCTGCGACCCGTCCCGGTAGCGGAAGGAGACCGTGCCGGCGGCCACGTCGTCGTCGCCGGCGATCACCATGAACGGGATCTTCTGCTGCTGGGCGTTGCGGATCTTCTTCTGCATCCGGTCGTCGCCCGCGTCGACCTCGGCCCGGATCCCCTGCCTGCGAAGCGTGGTGACGAAGTCCTGGAGGTAGTCGGTGTGGTCCTCGCGGATCGGGATGCCGACCACCTGCACCGGGGCGAGCCAGGCCGGGAACGCGCCCGCGTAATGCTCGGTGAGCACGCCGATGAACCGCTCGATCGACCCGAACTTGGCGCAGTGGATCATGACCGGCTGCTGCCGCGTGCCGTCGGCCGCCTGGTACTCCAGCCCGAAGCCCTTCGGCTGGTTGAAGTCGTACTGGATGGTCGACAGCTGCCAGGTGCGGCCGATGGCGTCCTTGGCCTGCACCGAGATCTTCGGACCGTAGAAGGCCGCGCCGCCCGGGTCCGGCACCAGGTCGAGCCCGGTCTCCAGCGCGCACTGCTCCAGCACGGAGGTGGCCGTGGCCCAGTCCGAGTCCGAGCCGACGAACTTGTCGAGCCGGGCTTCGTCGCGGGTGGACAGCTCCAGGTAGAAGTCGTCGATGCCGAAGTCCTTCAGCAGGCTCAGCACGAAGTTGAGCAGGTGCTTGATCTCGGCCGGCGCCTGCTCCCGGGTGCAGTACGAGTGCGAGTCGTCCTGGGTCAGGCCGCGCACCCGGGTCAGCCCGTGCACCACGCCCGACTTCTCGTACCGGTAGACCGACCCGAACTCGAACAGCCGCATCGGCAGTTCACGGTAGGACCGCCCGCGCGACCGGTAGATCAGGTTGTGCATCGGGCAGTTCATGGCCTTGAGGTAGTAGTCCGCGCCCTCGAGTTCCATGGGCGGGTACATGCCGTCGGCGTAGTACGGCAGGTGGCCCGAGGTGTGGAACAGCCCTTCCTTCGAGATGTGCGGGGTCCCGACGTACTGGAAGCCCTCCTCGATGTGGCGGGTCCGGACGTAGTCCTCCATCACCCGCTTGAGCACGCCGCCCTTGGGGTGGAAGACCGCCAGGCCGGAGCCGATCTCGTCGGGGAAGCTGAACAGGTCCAGGTCCGCGCCGAGCTTGCGGTGGTCGCGCCGGGCGGCCTCCTCCAGCAGCCTCAGGTACGCCTTCAGCCCGTCCCGGGTCGGCCACGCGGTGCCGTAGACCCGCTGGAGCTGCGGGTTCTTCTCCGAGCCCCGCCAGTAGGCGGCGGCCGAGCGCATCAGCTTGAACGCGCCGATCAGCCGGGTGTTCGGCAGGTGCGGGCCCCGGCACAGGTCGGACCAGCAGACCTTGTCCTCGTTGGCGGCGAGGTTGTCGTAGATGGTCAGCTCGCCGCCGCCCACCTCCATCACCTCGGAGGAGTCCAGCCCCTCCCCCTTGACCTCGATCAGCTCCATCTTGAACGGCTCGGCGGCCAGCTCGCCCCGCGCCTCGTCCAGGCTGCTGAAGCGGCGCCGGCGGAACCGCTGGCCGGACTTGACGATCTCCTGCATCCGCTTCTCGAGCTTCGCCAGGTCGTCCGGCTGGAACGGCTTGGCCACCTGGAAGTCGTAGTAGAAGCCGTTCTCGATCGGCGGGCCGATGCCGAGCTTGGCCTCCGGGAAGACGTCCTGCACGGCCTGGGCCAGCACGTGCGCGGTGGAGTGGCGCAGCACGTTCAGCCCGTCCGGGCTGTCGAGGGCGACCGGCTCGACCGCGGTCTCCTCGGACGGCTTCCAGTCCAGGTCGCGCAGTACGCCCTGCGGGTCGCGGACCACCACGATCGCCTTGGGGCCGGTCATCGGCAGGCCGGCCGCGGCCACCGCGTCGGCCGCCGTCGTCCCGGCGGCGACGACGACGGGGTCGGCCACGACGGGGGTACGGGGTGCGGACACGGTGACTCCTGTCTTCGAGCGGGTTCTGATGTGCCGGGTACCGGCCCCTGCGATGCTATCGGTCGCCCGGACCCGCGCCGTCGGCGACGCCGCGCTCCCCCGTCCGACCAGTTCCGTCCCGCGTTGAACCTTTCCGCCCGCGCGCCCGAACTACCGGGTGGGGCCGGAGCCGGTTGCCGGCCGCGTCGACACGGATGGGGACGACCATGACGATGATCCGTCGGGGCCGGTGGTGGGCGACGGCGCTGCTGGCCGCCGCGCTCGGCGGCCCGCTGGGCTGGCCGGGCGCCGCGAGCGCCGCCGAGGTGACCCTCACGACCTCACCCGCCCAGGTGCACCAGGGCGACGCCATCGAACTGGCCGTGGTGCTGCCCGAGGAGCGGGCCGGCAGCCGGACCAGCCGGATCGAGCTGCGGATGCCCGCGGACGCCCCGATCGGCGAGGTCTATCCGCTGTCCGTGCCGGACTGGGCTCCGACCATCACCACCCGCACCCTCGACCGGCCGGTCGCCGGCATCCACGCCTCCGAGCTGAACCAGGTGACCGACGCGGTGACCTGGATCCGGATGCCCGGCAGCACCGGGCCGGCCCGGCTCTCGCTCGGCATGGGCCCGATGCCGGCCACCGACCGGCTCACCTTCTCGGTGATCCAGACGTACGCCGACGGCACGGTGGTCCGCTGGACCGACCCGCCCGGCGGGGCGCACCCCGCCCCGACGGTCACCCTGCTGCCCGCGCCGGCGGGGGCCGCCGCGCACGCCGGCCACGGCGAGCCGCTCGCCGAACCGGCCGCCCCGCCTCCGGCACCGACCGAGGACGGGCCGAGCGCCGATCTGCTGCTGGGCGGCGGCCTGCTCGCCGGGCTGGCCGGCGGCGCGGCCCTCGGCTGGCTGCTCAGCCGCCGCCACCGCGACACCCTGACCCTCCGACCCGACACCACCGCCACCACCACCACCGACGACCGCCCCGTCGTCCCGGCCTGACCCACCGTCCCCGCGGCGATCTTGCACTTCGCGCCCCGGCAGAACCGCCCGAATCGGACATCGACGGGGCCGCAAGTGCAAGATCGCCGCAGCAGGTCAGGACGGGGGCAGCGAGTGCAGGATCGCCGCAGCCGGTCAGGCGGGGGCCGTGAGCCAGGCCGGGAGGGGTTCGCGGGCGGCGAGCCAGCCGTCCGGGACGCCGCCCGGGGTGCCGACCCCGGTGTGGGCGGCCACCACGCCACCGACGATCGCCGCCGTGGTGTCCACGTCCCCGCCCGCCTCGACGCAGGCGCGGATCGCGGCCGGGTAGTCGTGCAGATGGGTGGCGGCCACCCAGAGGGTGAACGGGACGGTGTCCTGGGCGGTAACCCGGGAGCCGTTGCCCAGCGCCTCGGCCGCCTCGCCGGCCGGGTGGCCGAGCAGCGCGGCGGCCCGGCGTACGCCCCGGTGCACCTCGCCGGCCGGGTCCAGGGCGCCGGCCACCACGGTGAGCAGGCGGGCCGGCTCGGGCCGGTCCCCGTCGAGCCGGGCCCGGGCGGCCAGCGAGGCGGCCACCGCCACCGCGACCGCCCCGGCGATCCCCTCCGGGTGGGCGTGGGTCACCTCGGCCGAGGCGCGGGCCTGGTCGGCGGCGCGCCGGGTGGAGTCGGCGTACCAGGCGCCGAGCGGGGCCACCCGCATGGCCGCGCCGTTGCCGCACGAGCCCTGCCCGTCGAACGCGGACGCGGCCGCCACCGGCCACGGGGTGCCGGTCCGGATGAGACGCAGGATGGTGACCGCCCCCGGCCCGTAGCCCCGGTAGGGCTCGCACCGCTGCGCGAAGGCGAGCGCCAGGGCGTCCCGGTCGATGCGCCCGGCCTCGCTCAGCGCGGCCACCACCGAGCAGGCCATCTCGGTGTCGTCGGTCCACTGCCAGGGCGGCGCGGGCAGCCGTCCGGCGGCGAGGTCGGCCGGGTGTCGACCGGGCACGAAGAACTGGGAGCCGAGGGCGTCGCCGACCGAGAGGCCGGCCAGCGCGTCGCGGGCGAGCGTGAGGCGGGTGTCGGGGAAGAGAGTGAACGTCATCGTCGTCCCAGCTTGCCCCGTTCGCAGGAGTGCCGCAACGCGATCAACTTGCCACGCCGGGTACGGTGCTGACGTGGCAACCGTCCTCCTGGTCGAAGACGATCACGTCGTACGCGGCGCGATGCTGCGGTCCCTGACCGACCGGGGGCACGCGGTGCACGCCGTCGGGACGGCGCTGGACGCGCTGCGCCGGGTCGCCGCCGAGACCCCCGACCTGGTGGTGCTCGACCTCGGCCTGCCCGATCTGGACGGCTCCGACGCGCTGCGGATGCTGCGCGGCATCACCGACGTGCCGATCATCATCGCCACCGCCCGGGACGACGAGCAGTCGGTGGTCCGGCTGCTCCGCGCGGGCGCCGACGACTACATGGTCAAGCCGTTCACCGGCGCCCACCTGGATGCCCGGATCACCACCGTGCTGCGGCGGGCCGGCCGGGCCAGCCGTACCGTCCAGCCGGCCGTGCACTCGGTGGGCGGCCTGCGGGTGGACGTGGGCGAGCGCAGCGCGGTGCTGGACGGCGAGCCGCTGGCCCTGACCCGCAAGGAATTCGACCTGCTGGCGTATCTCGCCGCACGTCCCGGCCGGGTAGTGTCCCGGCGGGAACTCTTGGAGGAGGTATGGCGGCAGCCCTCGGTCGGCGAGGACCAGACCATCGACGTTCACCTCTACTGGCTGCGCCGCAAAATGGGCGAGTCCGCGGCGAAGCCGCGCTACCTGCGCACCGTGCGGGGGGTCGGCTTCCGGCTGGTGGCGCCGGACTGAGGCCCGCGCTGGCCTGGCTCACGGCCGGTATGTGCAGCCTCGTCGCGCTCGCCTTCCTCATCCCGCTCGGCATCACCCTGTCCGACCAGGCACGCGAGGAGAAGCTGGCCGACGCGGCCCGGCGCAGCGCGCTGGTCACCGGGGCGCTCGCGGTCAGCACCGACCCGGAGATCGTCCGGCGGGCCGTGGCGGCCAGCGGTGACGACCCGGCGTTGCGGCCGGTCGTACACGGGATCGGGACCGACGAGGGCGCGGGCCGCGCCGACGCGGCGGCGCTGGAGCGGGCCGGCGCCGAGCGGCGCTCGGTGGTCACCGACGTGCCCGGCGGCGTGCTCCGGCTGGACCCGGTGGTGCTCGGCGACCGGGTCGCCGTGGTGGAGGTCTTCGTCCCCGACGAGGTGCTCGACTCCGGCGCGGGCGGGCGGTGGCTGCTGCTGCTCACGGTGGCGCTGACGCTGGTCGGGGCCGCGGTGATCGTGGTCGACCGGGTGGCCGCCCGGGCCGTCGACGCCACCGGCGAGCTGGTGAAGGCGGCCCTCGCCGTCGGCGACGGCGAGCTGGGCGTCCGGGTCGAGCCGACCGGGCCGCGGGAGCTGACCGAGGCCGGGCACGCGTTCAACCGGATGGCGGAGCGGCTGGTCGCACTCCGCGCCGACGAGCGGGAACTCGTCGCCGACCTGTCGCACCGGCTGCGTACGCCGCTGACCGCGCTGCGGCTGGACGCCGAGGCGCTGGAGTCCGACGACACCAGCATCGGCACGTTCAGCGAGGCGGAGCTGGACCGCCGCCGGGGGATACGGCGGATCCGGCAGGCCATCGTCACGCTGGAGGGCGAGGTCGACCAGCTGATCAAGACCACCCGCAAGGCGGTCAGCCAGGAGACCGGCCCGGCGACCTGCGACGTCAGCGAGGTGGTCCGGGACCGGATGGTCTTCTGGTCGGCGCTCGCCGGCGACCAGAACCGCCCGCACCGGGTGGTCGGGGCGCAGCTGCGGATTCCGGCCCCGGTGCCCCGGGCCGAGCTGGCCGCCGCGCTGGACGCGGTCATCGGCAACGTCTTCCGCTACACCCCGCAGGGCACCGCGTTCGAGGTGGCGGTGAGCCGGCGGGACGGCTGGGTGGCGATCCGGATCGACGACGCCGGCCCGGGCATCCCCGACCCGGACCGGGCGCTGCGCCGGGGCGCCAGCGACCAGGGCTCCACCGGGCTGGGGCTGGACATCGCCAAGCGCGCCGCCCTGCAGGCCAACGGATCGGTGAGCATCGACAGGGCCCGGCTCGGCGGGGCCAGTGTGGTGATGCTGCTGGCCGACCCGGAGGCGACGCCCCGGCAGGTGAACCGGTTCGGCCTGGTCGGCCGGATGGCGCGGGACGCCCGGGAGCCGCGGGCCGGCCGGCGCTGGCTGCGCCCGCGCTGAACCGGTGACTGTGGGGCGGCGCAAGTCTTCCTTAGGAGTGGGTTAACGACGGCCCCTACGGCGCAACGGGCTGCCAGGATCAATCCGAACCCATCAGTTCCGTCGGCCGGGACGCCCCGTAACAACTCCGGTCGGCGGAGCCGTGCGCGCGGCGGGAGTTCGGTCCCCCCACACCTCGCTCCCGCCGCGCGCCACTTCCCCCCGTCGAGCCGCACCCCGGGCGTGAGGTGACCGTGATGACGCCGACCGTGCGCCGACTGCTCCGCTGGGCCGCCGTGATCGGTCTCGGCGTCGCCCTCACCCTCGCCGCCTGGCAGGACCCGGTGCTCGCGGACGGCCCGGGCCGGTCCACGAACGTCGTACCCGTGGTCGCCGTCGCGGTGGCCGCGGTGGTCGGGTTCGGGCTGGCCCTGGCCGGGCGACGCCGGCCGCTGCGGGTGTCCCGTCGGCCGGTGCCGTCCCGTCCGATCAGCGCGTCGCGGCCGCCAGGTACGCGTCGATCTCGCCGCTGATCCGGGCCTTCTCGGCCGGCTCCAGGAAGGCGGCGCTCACCGCGTCGCGGGCGAGCGCGGCCACGCCGGCCGGGTCGAGCCGGAGCAGCCGGGCCGCCACGGCGTACTCGTCGTTGAGCGTGGTGCCGAACATCGGCGGGTCGTCGGAGTTGACGGTGACCAGCACGCCGGCCTCGACGAGCTGCGGCAGCGGGTGCTCCTCGATGGTCGCCACCGCCCGGGTCCGGACGTTGGAGGTCGGGCAGACCTCCAGCGGGATCCGCCGCTCGGCCAGGTGGGTCAGGAGCGCGGGGTCGAGGGCCGCGGAGATGCCGTGCCCGATCCGCTCGGCGCCCAGCTCGCGCAGCGCGTCCCAGACGGTCTCCGGGCCGGTGGTCTCGCCGGCGTGCGGCACCGAGCGCAGCCCGGCCGCGCGGGCCTGGTCGAAGTACGGCTTGAACTGCGGCCGCGGCACCCCGATCTCGGGGCCGCCCAGGCCGAAGCTGATCAGCCCGTCCGGCCGCTCGTCCAGGGCGATCCGCAGGGTCTGCTCGGCGGCCGGCAGGCCGGCCTCGCCGGGGATGTCGAAGCACCAGCGCAGCGCGATGCCGAAGTCGGCCTCGGCCCGCTTGCGGGCGTCCTCGATCGCCTCGCAGAACGCCGGCGCCGGGATCCCCCGGTGCACGTGGGAGTACGGGGTGACGGTCAGCTCGGCGTACCGGACCTGCTGGCGGGCCAGTTCCCGGGCCACCTCGTGGGTGAGCAGCCAGACGTCGTCGGCGTCCCGGATCAGGTCCACCACGCTCAGGTAGACGTCGATGAAGTGGGCGAAGTCGCGGAACGCGAAGTAGTCGGCGAGCGCCTCCGGGTCGGCCGGGACGGGGCTGCGCCCCTCGTGCCGGGCAGCCAGCTCGGCCACGATGCGGGGCGAGGCGGAGCCGACGTGGTGCACGTGCAGCTCCACCTTGGGCAGTCCGGCGATGAAGGTGGGCAGGTCGGTCACGAGTTCTCCTCTGCGCGGGCGCCGGTGCGGGCCACCACGAAGATCCGGCGGAACGGGAAGTACACCTGACCCTGCCGCACCGGGTACGCCTCGGCGAGACGCACCCCCAGCTCGGCGCGGAAGTCGGCCCAGCCGCCGGCGTCGAGCGCGGCGCGGACCGGCCGCAGCGCCGTCCCCTCCATCCAGGCCAGCACCGGATGGTCGGTGCCGGCGGCCGGGAGCAGGTGCACGTAGGTAGTCTCCCAGGCGTCGACGGCACAACCGGCACCGACCAGCAGCGCGGCGTAGTCGACCGGGTCGTCGACGGGCGCCTCGCGCAGCAGTGGGGCGAGGGTTTCCCGCCACCGGTCCCGGCCGGCGACCTCGCGCAGCGCCCGGTGCGACGAGGCGGCGAAGTTCCCCGGCACCTGGAACGCCAGCCACGCGCCGGCCGGCAGCGCGGCGGCCCAGCGCGTGAGCAGCTCCCGGTGGCCGGGCACCCACTGGAGGACCGCGTTGCAGACGACCACGTCGACGTCGGGCTCCGGATGCCAGGAGCGCACGTCCCCGACCGAGAAGGAGACCGGCTCGGCCAGGACGCCGGCCCCGGCCAGACTGCCGACCCGTGTCAGGGCGCGGGCCCGCGCGATCATCTCGGCGGAGGAGTCCAGGCCGGCGATCCGGCTGTCCGGCCAGCGGCCGGCGAGGGTCGTGGTCAGGGTGCCCGGGCCGCAGCCGAGGTCGACGACCGCGCGGGGCCGCTCCGCCGGGACCCGGGCGAGCAGGTCGTGGAAGGGCCGGGAGCGCTCGTCGCCGTAGCGCAGGTAGGTGCTCGGGTCCCACATGACAGCCTCCAAACCGTACGTACGTCTTGTTGGACGGTACGGCCCGACGGGCGTCCCGGCAAGCGGCTCACTAGGCTCGACCGGGTGGAACAGCGCAGCTTCGACCGGCTCGGCCGGCACGTCGGCATCATCGGACTCGGCGCCTGGCAGCTCGGCGCGGACTGGGGCGAGGTCAGCGAGGGCGCCGCCCTCGACGTACTGAGCGCCGCGGTCGACTCCGGGGTGACCTTCCTCGACACCGCCGACGTGTACGGCGACGGCCGCAGCGAGCAGCTCATCGGCCGGTTCCTGCGCGAGCATCCCGGGCACGGGCTGACCGTGGCCACCAAGATGGGCCGGCGGGTGCCGCAGACGCCGGAGGCGTACACGCTGGACAACTTCCGGGCCTGGACCGACCGGTCCCGGGCCAACCTCGGCGTGGACACCCTCGACCTGGTGCAGCTGCACTGCCCGCCCACCGCGGTCTTCGCCGACGACCGGGTCTTCGACGCCCTGGACACCCTGGTCGCCGAGGAGCGCATCGCCGCATACGGGGTCAGCGTGGAGACCTGCGACCAGGCGCTGACCGCGATCGCCCGCCCGGGCGTGGCCAGCGTGCAGATCATCCTCAACGCGGTGCGGCACAAGCCCCTGGAGCGGGTGCTGCCCGAGGCCGCGAAGGCCGGGGTGGGCATCATCGCCCGGGTGCCCCTCGCGAGCGGCCTGCTCTCCGGCCGGTACGACGAGCACACCACCTTCCCGGCGGACGACCACCGGACCTTCAACCGACACGGCGAGTCCTTCGACGTCGGCGAGACGTTCTCCGGCGTCGACTACGACCTCGGCCTGTCCGCCGTGCGCCGGCTCGCGCCGCTGGTCGGCGAGGGCCGGACGATGGCCCAGTTCGCGCTCCGCTGGATCCTCGACCAGCCCGGCGTCACCGTGGTCATCCCCGGCGCCCGCAACGCCGAGCAGGCCCGGCGCAACGCCGCCGCGGCCGGCCTGCCGCCGCTGACCGAAGAGGAGGTGGCCGCCGTCCGCGCCACCTACGACGAGCTGATCCGGCCGCAGGTGCACGACCGGTGGTGACCCCGGGCCGGCGTCCCGTCGGCGCGCCGTCGCCGGCCGGCGGCGCCCGCGGGCATGCTGGAGCCGGGCGCACGTCGTCGGAGGGGGAACGATGAAGGGCTGGTTCCGGCTCACCGTGGGGCTGCTCGCCGTCGTGCTCGGTGCCCTGTGGACGGTGTCGGGGCTGGGCTATGTCGAGGGCAGCGTGCTGACCGACCAGCGGATCTGGGCGGTCGTCGGCCCGGTGCTGGTCCTCATCGGACTCGTCGCGCTCTGGTTCGGCATGCGGGCCCGGCGCCGGCGCGGCTGAGGGGAAAAGGTGTCCACAATGCGGAAAGCCCCGCCTCCCGGGAAGGGACGCGGGGCTCACGCACCGGCCGGCGCGGCCGGTGCTCCGTCAACTCAGATGGGGCGGACCTGCTCGGCCTGCGGACCCTTCTGACCCTGGGCGATCTCGAACTCCACCCGCTGGTTCTCCTCCAGCGTGCGGTAGCCGCTGGACTGGATGGCCGAGAAGTGGACGAACACGTCAGCACCCCCGCCGTCGACGGTGATGAAGCCGAAGCCCTTGTCAGCGTTGAACCACTTCACGGTTCCCTGCGCCATGTGTATCTCCTTCTAAAACTGGCGGCCGAGCACGCCGTGCGGCCGATTGGCCGTTTTCGAGCAGCGGTGCCTGAGGCGGCCCCCGGTGAAGGAGACTTCTCTCAACCCACGCGTCTCTCAACAGCGTGAGACAGCAAACCACGTACGCAAAAACTTCGCACAGCCTACCGGACGAAATTCTCCGACATGTGACCTGACGGTTGCGGTAGATCCACTGGCTGGGCCGTACGGGCCATGCGAAAGGCCCCTGTCCATCAAGGTGGAAAGGGGCCTTTCGTGCGTATGACTCAGTCGGGCCAGTGGCCGGTGAGCCGGCGTACGCCGACCGCCCCGCCCCGGTCCACGGCGGCCCGGACGACCGCGAAGATCGCCCCCTGCAACGCCGCGGCGGCCAGGATCTCGCCCCAGCGGCGGTCCTCGTCGGTGGCGCTGGGCGCCTCGCCGTCGCCCGCCGTCATCTTCCAGACCTGCCGGAAGATGACCCCGGCGACCGTACCGGCGGCCAGACCCATCAGCACGCCGGCCGGCTTGTAGGCCGCCCGTCCGATGCCCCTTCTCACCTGCGCCTCCCCCGGAGGATCAGCAGCACCACCGCGGTGGCCATGGCACCGGCCGCCACGGCCGCCCACGGCACCGGGTTGCGCCCGACCGCCCCACCCTTCTCGTACGCCTGCGCCCGGACCCGCCGGGCCTTCTCCGCCGCCTGCCCGCGCACCCGGGCCACGGTCAGCGCCGCCTGCTGGCGGAGCCGCGCCTTCGCCTGGTCGGCGGAGTGCCGGACCAGGGTCTTGACGTCGGCCCGGGCGGCGAGCAGCTCCATCGTCTCACCCAGCTCCACCCGGGTCCGGCGGATCTCCTCCCGGAGCGCCGCCACGTCCCCGGTTCCGTTGCCGGTCATCCCCGCCTCCCGTCCTTCACCGCGGCGGTGACGGTGTCGACGTCCGCCCGGACGCTGCGGACCGTCGCCTCCGGCACCGGCGGGACGGCACGGCTGACCTGCTTCTTGCCGACGAGCGCCAGGATCCCGGCGAGCAGGAAGAGCCCCACCGCCACGATCAGCGCCGCCAGCCAGGCCGGCATGACCAGGTCCAGCAGCAGGATCACCGTGGCGACCAGCGCGCCGGCGCCGTAGAGGGCCATCACCCCGCCGCCGCCGAACAGACCGATCCCGATCCCGGCGTGCTTGCCCTTCTGGGTCAGTTCCGCCCGGGCCAGCGCCAGTTCGTCCCGCACCAGGCGGGTGACCTGCTCGGTGGCCCGCTGCACCAGTTCCGCGGTGGACGGCTCCTGCCCGGTCCGGGACGTGCTGCGACTCGCGACGTCAGCCATGCTGTCCTCCTTTCATCATCACCGCGCTGTATGCCCGGAGTCGCCGCCCGTCAATCCTGCGCGGAGCGGCCGGTCGGCCCGGCCGCGCACCATCTCCTGGCCCGGCCGCCGGACGGCGGCCGGAACCGGGGCGTGCGCAGCAGGTCCCCCATAACGGGCCGATCAAACGCAGCCGGCCCGACATGCCGCGAATCCACTGGCATCCGGCGGGTGCAACGGGCCGGCCAGGCCCGAGGTCACGTAGCGGCGACGCGCCGAGCCCCCGGCACCGCAGGGGCGGCCGGGGGCTCCGATACGGGGTACGGGTCAGCGACGGGCCTCGGCGTGTTCCTCCCGGCCCACGAACACCTCGCTGCGGGCCTCGCCGTCGTCGCTGCCGCCGAAGACGCGGGCGTCGTCGGGCACCTCGGTGTCGGGTCGCCGGCGGGCCGTCCGGCGCGGCTGCGGCGCCTGCCAGGGCAGCGGGCCGGCCGTGTCGCCCACCTCGGCGCGCAGCCGGGGCAGGGCGGTCGGGCGCTGGTCGCGGACCCAGGCGACCAGGTGCTCGCGGACCAGGCAGCGCAGGTCCCACAGGCTGCCAGCGTCGGCGGCGCTGACCAGGGCGCGGACCTTGACCAGGCCGCCGGTGGCATCGGTCACCTGGAGCACGCAGACCCGGCCGTCCCACAGCTCGGTGCTCTCGCAGAGCCGGCGCAGCTCCTCGCGCATGGCCTGCACCGGGATGGCCCAGTCCAGGTCGAACTCGGCGGTGCCGAGCACGGCCGCCTCGGTCCGGGTCCAGTTCTGGAACGGGGTGCTGGTGAAGTAGGAGGTAGGCAGGATCAGCCGACGGTCGTCCCAGATCTGCACGACCACGTAGCTGAGGGTCAGCTCCTCGACCCGGCCCCACTCCCCCTCGACCACCACCACGTCGTCCAGGCGTACCGCGTCGCTGAAGGCGAGCTGGAGGCCGGCGAAGACGTTGCCCAGCAGGCTCTGCGCGGCCAGCGCGGCGACCACACCGACCACACCGGCGCTGGTCAGCACGCCGGCGCCGATGCCGCGGACGGCCGGGAAGGTCATCAGCATCACGCCGAGGGCGAGCACCACGATCACCGCGATGGTCAGCCGGCGCAGCAGCACCACCTGCGTACGCACCCGCCGGGCGTGCCGGTTGTTCGGCACGTCCACCCGGAACCGGGCCAGCGCGGTGTCCTCCGCCACCACCAGCAGCGAGGCGACCAGCCAGGCGGTGGCGGCGATCAGGGCGAGCACCAGGGCGTGCAGGACGAGCTTCCGCCAGGGGCTGCCGATCGCGTACCCGGTGGTGAACCGGACCGCGAGCTGCACGGCCAGCACGGTCGCGGCCACCTGGAACGAGCGGTGCGAGTGGTCGGTCAGCTCCGTCATCAGCAGCGAGCGGCGGCCGAGCCGGCGGGTGACCCGGTGCACCACCTCGACCAGCAACAGCGCGACCGCCGCCGCGGCGAGCGCGGCGACGGCCGTCACGAGGTAGGTCTGCACGTTTCTTTCTCTCCCTCCGCCCGGGCGGAATCGGGCAAAGGCCCAATGGTGCCCGGACTACCGCGTATCGACCAGGATCACACCCGGCGATAGCGCGACTGGAGGAAGCAGTAGACGCCGAAGGCGGCGATGCCGAGCGCCATCAGCGTCAGCAGCACCTGCCCGTACGACTGGTCCCGGAGGGTGCGCAGGGCGGCGTCCAGGCCGCGGGCCTTCTCCGGGTCGTACTTCACGGCGGCCACCACGATCAGCAGGCCGGCGATGGCGAAAACGGCGCCCCGGGCGGCGTACCCGGCCATGCCGAGGCGGCGGGTCAGGGTGTGCGTCTTCGGGCTCATCTCACCGGTCTTGAGGTTGCGCTCGAACTTCTTCTTCAGCCCGTAGATGACCATGCCGATGCCGACCGCGGCGAGCACCAGCCCGGCCAGCCCGACCAGCCACCGGCCGCCCTCGGAGGCCATCAGCTTCTCGGAGAGCTGCTGCTGCCGGTCGGCGGCGTTGCTGCTGGCGTCCTGGACGACCTTGATCGCGGTCCAGCCCAGCCAGACGAAGACGATCACGCGGACGACGGAGGCGATCCGCTCGAAGAGCTTCTCCCGGCCGCGCAGGAAGCGGTGGCCGATGACCGCCTCGAACGCCTGCCAGATCGCCATGGCGAAGAGCCCGATGGCCATGGCGACCAGGAGGAACTTGCCCATCGGCTGGGCACCGAGGGTGCGCAGAGCGCCGTTCTGGTTGCCCTCCTCCCCGGACCTGCCGAAGGCGATCTGCAAGGCCAGCCAGGCGAAGAGGAGGTGCACGATCCCGTAGCCGATGAAGCCGGCCCGGGTCAACAGTTCGAGCCACCTGCTGTTCGCGGCCTGGGCGGCGGTGGCTCCGGCGTTCCGGGTGAGAGACATGGCGCCTCAATCTCCCGGTGTCAAGATTTCCAAACGTCGGCCGCCGCCGCCCGGCGCGGTGGATCAGCTGTTCGGGTCGCGCGCCACCCGGATGACGACCTGCTGGTCGGTGACGCTGTCCAGGGTCACCGAGAAGCCGCCGGCCTGGGCGGCCTGCTGACCGACGGTGAGCGAGAGCTGCTCCCCGGCCACCTCCACGGTGACCTGGTCACCCTCGGCCCCGACCAGCTTCGCCTCGACCCCGAGGATGGTGGCGCTGGCGTCGACGCCGCGGTCGAAGGTGACCGTGCAGGCGTCCAGGCCGCAGTCGGTGGAGGCGTTCTCCGAGCTGCAGCCGGCCAGCAGCGCGACGCCGAGGGCGAGGCCGGCGAGCAGGCCGGCGGCTCGGCGGGTGGGGGTCAGCGAGGGGGAAACGCGTCGGTTCGTCACCCGGCCAAGGGTACGAGACGACGGCCACCCCGCCACCCACCGGTGATCGTCCCGGGACGGGTTAGGGTCCCGGCATGCCCTTCGACATCGCCCGCACCCGGGCCGCCTACCCCGCCCTGACCGAGGGCTTCGCCCACTTCGACGGCGCCGGCGGCACCCAGACCGCCCGGCCGGTGATCGAGGCGGTCACCGCCGCGATGACCGCCGCCACCGGAAACCGGAGCACCGCGTTCGTCCCGGGCCGGCGGTCGCTGGACCTGGTCGCCGCGGCCCGCGCCGCGGTGGCCGATCTGCTCGGCGCGGAACCGGGCGGCGTGGTCCTGGGCCCGAGCGCCACGGCGCTGACGTACACCCTGGCCCGGACGCTCGGCGCGGCCTGGCGGCCCGGCGACGAGGTGGTGGTCTCCCGGCTTGACCACGACGCCAACGTCCGGCCGTGGGTGCAGGCGGCCGAGGCCGCCGGGGCGACGGTGCGCTGGGCCGAGTTCGACCCGGCGACCGGCGAACTGCCCGCCGGCCAGTACGCCGACCTGGTCACCGAGCGCACCCGGCTGGTCGCGGTGACCGCCGGCAGCAACGCGATCGGCACCGCGCCGGACGTGGCGGCGATCGCCAAGACGGCGCACGCGGCCGGCGCGCTGGTCTGCGTGGACGGGGTGCACGCGGTGCCGCACGGCCCCACCGACCTGGCCTCGCTCGGCGCGGACTTCCTGGTCACCAGCGCCTACAAGTGGTCCGGGCCGCACCTGGCGGCGATGGCCGCCGACCCGGCCCGCTGGGCGGCGCTGCGCCCGGCGAAGCTGCTGCCCTCCTCCGACGCGGTCCCGGACCGGTTCGAGTACGGCACCCCCAGCTTCCCGCTGCTGGCCGGGGTGGTCGCGGCCGTGGACCACCTGGCCACCCTCGACCCGGCCGCGACCGGCAGCCGCCGGGACCGGGTCCGGGCCGGGCTGGCCGCCGCCCAGGCGCACGAGGAGACCGTGTTCGAGCGGCTGCTCGCCGGGCTGGCCGCCCGCCCCTTCGTCACCGTCTTCGGCTCGCCGGCCCGGCGCTGCCCCACGGTGTCGTTCCGGGTGGCCGGCTCGACGCCGGCGGAGACCGCGGCGGCGCTCGGCGCGGCCGGCGTCTGCCTCTCCTCCGGCGACTACTACGCCTACGAGTACTTCCGGACGATGGGCCTGCGGGACAGCGGCGGCGCGGTCCGGGCCAGCGTCTACCACTACAACACCGGCGAGGAGGTGGACCGCTTGCTGGCCGAACTGGACCGGCTGGCCGCCGCCGGGGAGAGAATGGCCCGGTGAGCTTCCTGGTCGAGGAGAACCCCGCGAAGCACCGCTTCGAGATCCTGGTCGACGACGCGCTCGCCGGGTTCACCGAGTACGTGCCCCGCGGGGAGGTGCTGGTCTTCACGCACACCGAGGTGGACGACCGCTACCGGAACATGGGGGTGGGCTCGGCGCTGATCAAGGGCACCCTGGACCAGATCCGCGAGCGGGGCGACCGGATCGCGACGCAGTGCCAGTTCATGGCAGCGTTCATCCAGCGCCACCCCGACTACGCCGACCTGGTGGTCCCCGAGCCCTGACCGGGCCGGCGTCGACCCGGACCGGGCCGGGTCAGCGGGCGCCCGCGAGCAGTTCGGCCGCGGCGACGGCGGCGGCCCGGGTCGCGCCATGGGTGGCCACGTGCACCGCGCCGGTGACCAGCTCGGGCACGCCCAGCTCGACCACCACCGCGTCCGGGCGGGCGGCCAGGGCGCGGGACACCGCGTCCCGCATCCAGTCGTGCCGGTGCAGGTCCCGCACCACCAGCACCAGCGGGCGGCCGGCCGTGCCGGCGGACGGGTCGGCGGGGACCTCCTCGCGGGCGTATCGGGCGGTCGTGGTGCCGGGCGCCAGGTCGGTCAGGGGCGCGGCGATCCCCCACGGGGTCTCGTCACCGATGGCCAGGTTGTGCGGCGGGGCGAACTCCACCACGTGCGCCGGGCCGGCCAGCGGCAGCAGCCCGCCCGTGGTGGCGACCACCCGCAGGGCCCGGCGCGCGGCGGCCAGCCCGATCGCCGAGCCGGCGTCGCCGGGCCGGGCGGCGGACCGGCCGGCCCGAGCGGCGACCGTCCAGGCGGCCAGCAGCCCGACCCGCTTGGCCGCCTCGGCCAGCCGCTCCTCCGGCAGCTCACCGGCGAGCACGGCGGCCACGATGGCGTCCCGCAGCTCGCGGGCGTCGGCCTCGGTGGCCCGCTCCCCGCCCACGCAGATCGCGTCCGCCCCGGCGGCGATCGCGCGGACCGCCGCACCGGCGAAGCCGTACCGGTCGGCGACCGCCCGCATCTCCACGGCGTCGGTCACCACCACGCCGCCGAACCCCAGCTCCTCGCGGAGCAGGCGGCCAAGGATGCGCGGGCTGAGGGTGGCCGGCAGCTCCGGGTCCAGCGCCGGCACCAGCAGGTGCCCGGTCATCACCGCCTGCGCCCCGGCCGTCACCGCGGCCCGGAACGGGGCCAGCTCGACCGCGTCCAGCCGGGCCCGGTCCCCGCCGATGCGGGGCAGGTCGTGGTGGGAGTCGACCCGGGTGTCGCCGTGCCCGGGGAAGTGCTTGGCGCAGGCCGCCACCCCGCCGGCCTGCAGGCCGCGGACCCAGGCGGCGGTGTGCCGGGCGACCAGGGCCGGGTCGGCGCCGAACGAGCGGACCCCGATCACCGGGTTCTCCGGGTTCGAGTTGACATCGGCGTCCGGGGCGTAGTTCAGCGTGACGCCCACCGCGGCCAGCTCGGCGCCCAGGTCGCGGGCCACCTCCTCGGTCAGGGCCGGATCGTCGACCGCGCCGAGGGCGAAGTTGCCGGGCCGGGAGCTGCCCCGGGCGGACTCGATCCGGGTGACGTCCCCGGCCTCCTCGTCGATGGCCACGATCACGTCGGGCCGCTCGGCGCGCAGGTTCGCGGTCAGCGCGGCGACCTGCTCGTGGTCGACGACGTTGCGGGCGAAGAGGACCACGGACCCGAGCCCCTCGCCGAGCCAGCGGCAGACCCACGGCGGCGGTGTGGTGCCGACGAACCCGGGTTGCAGGACGGCGGCGGCCAGGGCCGCCAGGTCTCCGGTCGCTCCCACGATCCGCTCGCTCATGCGCTGTCGTACCCCCGTCTTCCCCACGGCCCGCCGCCCCGGCGGTGCTGCCATGGTCACACCGTGTCCCGAAATAGTCAACAATCCTTACTGTTAGCGGCTGGCACCGCCGCGCGGCCCGTGGGAGAGTGCGACCATGCATCCCGCGCTGCTCGCCGACGCCACCAGCGCCGCGGACATCCCCGGCGTACGCCTGCTCGGCCTGGTGGTCGGCGGCCTGTTCCTGCTGATCGCCATCCGCGCGATGTTCCGCCGCTAGCCGCCGCGTTCGGATCCCGTCTCCCGGGGGTAGGGCTGTCGTTGTCCGTGCGTGCGCCCGGCACCCGGACGCGGCGAGGGGGAACGATGAAGATCGGCTACTTCCTGTCCAGCGAGGAGTTCACCCCGGCGGAGCTGCTGGAGCAGGCGCGCGGCGCCGAGCGGGCCGGCTTCGAGGCACTGTGGATCTCCGACCACTACCACCCCTGGGTCGACGCGCAGGGTCAGAGCCCCTTCGTCTGGTCGACCATCGGGGCCCTCAGCCAGGTCTGCCGGTTGCCGGTGACCACCGCGGTCACCTGCCCGACCGTCCGCATCCATCCCGCGGTGATCGCCCAAGCCGCGGCGACCAGCGCGGTGCTGCACTCCGGGCGGTTCGTGCTCGGGGTGGGCAGCGGCGAGGCGCTGAACGAGCACATCTTCGGCGACCCGTGGCCGCAGACCGACGTCCGGCTGGAGATGCTGGAGGAGGCGGTCGAGGTGATCCGGGCGCTGTGGGCCGGCGACTTCGTCAACCACCACGGCCGGCACTACACGGTCGAGCACGCCCGGATCTACACCCGGCCGGACACTCCCCCGCCGATCTACGTCTCCGGCTTCGGCCCGAAGTCGATCGAGTTGGCCGGCCGGATCGGCGACGGCTACATCAGCACCATGCCCGACGCCGACATGGTCCGCCGGTTTCGCGACTCCGGCGGCGCCAGGCCCTGCCAGGCCGGGTTCAAGGCCGCCTACGCCGACAGCGAGGATGAGGGCGCGCGGATCGCGTACGAGCGGTGGCCCAACGCCGGCGTGCCGGGCGAGCTGTCCCAGGTGCTCCCCTCACCGCGCCACTTCGAGCAGGCCGCGCAGCTGGTCAAGCCGGAGATGATGAAGGAGTCGTTCGTCTGCGGCCGGGACGCCGACGCCCACCTGGAGATGATCGACAAGTACGCCAAGGCCGGCTTCGACGAGATCTACGTGGCCAACGTCGGCCCGCACTGGCAGGGCCTGTTCGACCTCTACCAGCGTGAGGTGCTGCCCCGGCTGCGCTGAGCCGGCGCGGTCCGGTTTCGGCGGTGATCGCCAGGGGTACCTGCGGCCACTGATGAGACTGACCACGCACTCCACGACCCTGCGCCGCGCGGCGAAGAGCCTCTTCGGCTGGACCGCCCTCCGGCCCAACCAGCTGGCCGCCATGCGCGCGGTCATGAAGCGCCGCGACGCCCTGGTGGTGCTCCCCACCGGCGCGGGCAAGTCGGCGATCTACCAGATCCCGGCCAGCCTGATCCCGGGCCCCACGGTGGTCATCTCCCCGCTGCTCGCCCTCCAGCAGGACCAGATCGCCGCGCTCAACGAGCGGCAACGCCCCGAGCTGCGGGCGGTCCGGATCAGCTCGGACGAGACGGCGGCCCAGCAGGCCGAGGCGATCGAGGAGATCCGGTCGGGCCACGCCGAGTTCCTGTTCATCACCCCGGAGGCGCTGAGCAACCCGGACCGGCTGGCCGAGGTCCGCGCGCTCAAGCCGGCGCTGGTCGCGATCGACGAGGCGCACTGCATCTCCGCCTGGGGGCACGACTTCCGCCCGGACTACCTGGCGCTCGGCCACCTGATCGAGGGGATCGGCCGGCCGCCGGTGGTGGCGCTGACCGCCACCGCCTCCCCGCCGGTCCGCGACGACATCGTCGCCCGGCTGCGGCTGCGCGACCCCGAGGTGGTGGTGTCCGGGCTGGACCGCCCCAACCTCTTCCTCGAGGTGGCGCACTGCCCCACCGACGACTACCGGTGGCGGCGGCTGATCGCGCTGCTCCGGGACGACAAGCGGCCGGGCATCATCTACGTGCCGACCCGGCGGGCGGCCGAGGAACTGGCCGAGCGGCTCACCGACGCCGGCTACCCGGCGAAGCACTACCACGGCGGGATGCCGGCCGGCGCACGCAACGAGCTGCACGAGGCGTTCCTCGCCGACGAGGTGCCGATCATGGTGGCCACCTCGGCGTTCGGCATGGGCATCGACAAGCCGAACATCGCCTGGGTGGTGCACATGGCGCTGCCCGACTCGCCGGACAGCTACTTCCAGGAGATCGGCCGGGCCGGCCGGGACGGCGCGCCCGCCCGGGTGCTGCTGCTCTGGCGCGCCGAGGACGTGGGTCTCCAGCGCTACTTCAGCGGCGGCCTGCCCGACGAGAAGGAGCTGGCGGAACTCGCCGCCCTGCTGCGCAAGCAGGCCCGGACCAAGAAGGAGCTGCGGGAGCTGACCGGCCTCGGGCCGCGCAAGCTCGGCCAGTACCTGTCCCTGCTGGAGCAGGTGGGCGCCGCCGAGCCCCGCGCCCGGCAGCGGATCGCCGCCCCCCGGTACGCCCCGCCCGCCGGCGAGTCCGGCCGAGCCGCGCTGGCCGAGGCGGAGCGGCAGCAGACGGTGACCCGGTCGCGCACCGACATGATGCGCGCCTTCGCGGAGACCACCGGCTGCCGGGGGCAGGCGCTGCTGGCGTACTTCGGCGAGCAGATGAGCGAGGTCTGCGGGCACTGCGACAACTGCCACGCCGGCACCAGCGTCGCCGGGGACGGCGCGGTCGGGCCGTTCCCGGTGCACAGCCAGATCCGGCACCCTGAGTGGGGCGCCGGCCTGTTGCTCAGCTACGAGGAGGACCGGATGACCGTGCTCTTCGACGAGGTGGGCTACAAGACGCTGTCCGTCCGCGTGGTGTCCGAACAGGGCCTGCTGGAGCTGGACTAGCCTGACCCGGGCGCCGTGGCAGCGGCGCCCGTCGACAACGACGACCACCGCGAAAGGGGCTTGATCGTGATCGAGCAGCCGGCGTACACCGAGTTCGGTTTCTCCGACGACGAGTGGGGGCTGCTGGTCGGGCTGCCGCAGGCGGTCCTGACCGCGGCGGCCGCGGCCGAGTCCGACGGCACCCGGCGCACCATGGCCGAGAACGCCGCCGGGCTGGAGACCATCGCCGCGGGCCGCGAGTCGGCCAGCCCGCTGGTGGCCGCCGTCGCCGGGGAGGTCGTGGTCCGGGTGGGCGACCCCGAGACCGGCGCGGAGCTGCCGGTCATCACCCCGGACGACCCGCAGGCGATGATCGAGGACGTGCTGGGCCGGGCCGGGCAGGCGTCGGCGCTGCTCGCCGGCAAGGTCGACGAGGGGCAGGCCGGCGCCTACCGGCACTGGCTGGTGGAGATCGCCGAGCAGGTGGTGGGCGCCGCCCCCACCGGCGGCATCCTGGGGCTCGGCGGCGACGTGGTGACCGACTCGGAGCGGCGCTTCCGCGACCGGCTCGCGCACGTGCTCAACGACTGACCGGACTGTTAACAGAAGATGTCACGTCCGTCAATGACGGAAATGTCACGCCCCACGGGTGCCAACTCCCGGCCTCGTGGGGTGTCCTGCTTGATGAGGCGTCCTGCTTCACGAGGCGAGACGAACCACGGGGGTCGGGCATGGACACAGCACTGAAGCGGCAGGTCTTCGACACGGAGCAGGTGCCCGCCGCCGACCGCTTCGGGCTGTGGCTGGACATGCTCGCCCACACGCCCGGGCTCATGCGGGTCCGCACCGAGCACGCCGACAACTTCGTGGCGCGGATGGAGTTCCTCGACCTGGGTCCCCTCCAGCTCGTCCGCCACCGCTACCCCCCGCTCGACGCGGTCCGGACCCGGAAGCTGATCCAGCGCTCCGACGCGGACTACTACGTGCTCGCGCTGACCCTCGCCGGCACTGGAATCACCGACCAGGAGGGGCAGCGCGGCATCTGCCGCCCCGGCGACTTCACGTTCTACGACTGCGCCCGTCCCCAGGAGATCAGCCACCATGGCGTCGATGAGGACCAGCCGGTCAGCTCCATCGTGGCCTTCATCCCGTACGAGTCGCTGCCGCTGCCGAGTCGCCGGCTCGCTCCCCTGTTCGCCGGCCGCATGTCCGGCGACGAGGGGATCGGGGCCCTGCTCGGCGACTACCTCATCCGGCTCACCGCCCATCCCGAGCAGTACCACGCGGCGGACGCGGAGCGGCTGGCCGGCGTCGGGCTGGACCTGGTGTCCACCATGCTGGGCCGGCACCTGGTCTCCGAGGACGCGGTGCCCACCGAGGTACGCCGCCGGGCCCTGCTGGCCCAGGTGCGCTCGCACGTCCGCCAGCACCTCGGCGACGTCGCGCTGAGCCCGCAGTCCATCGCCGACGCGCACCACGTCTCGGTCCGGTCCCTGCACCGGCTCTTCGAGGCCGAGGAGACCACCGTGGCGGCGTACATCCGGGACGAGCGGCTGGAGCGGTGCCGCCGGGACCTCGCGGACCCGGCGCTGGCCGACCGGCCGATCCAGCTCGTCGCCGGGCGCTGGGGCTTCCGGGACAAGGCCCACTTCAGCCGGGCGTTCCGGGCCGCGTACGGGGAGACCCCGCAGGCGTACCGGGCGCGTCACCTGGAAGCGGCACGGATCGTCAACACGGCGGCGTCCGCAGTCAACTCCGGCCGGACATACTGAGTACGGGCCAGCCGGGCGACCGGCGCGGCCCACTGGTATCGGGGGGCCGTGGCGAGGCGCCCGCGGCGAGTTCCGCCGCGGGCGGCCGCCCGGTGGCCCTCCGACGGGCCACACCGGTTTCCGGCCCCGCCGTGCTTCCCCCCAGGACTGACGACGGGGCCGGTCAGGCCGTCTCCTCCTCCAGCAGCACGAGCACGGCCTTCTCCACCGCCTCGCGCGGCATGTCCGGCTCCACCGGAACCAGCACCCCGTCGTGGTAGAGATCGACCACCCGCGGGTCCACGTAGGACGTCCGGGCCACCGTGGGGGTGTTGCCGAGCAGCTCGGCGACCGAGCGCATCACCGCCACCACCGCCCGCCGGCGGGCCGTCGTGGAACGCTGCGGGCCGACCGCGGCCAGCTCGGTGGCGGCCAGCACGGTGGCGTGCCAGGTACGGAAGTCCTTGGCGGTCATCTCCCCGCCGCTGGCGTCGCGCAGGTAGTCGTTGACCTCGTCGCTGCGCACGTCCCGCCAGGTCCCGCCGTCCCAGTAGCCGAACAGGCGCTCCTCGGCCCGCCGCCGGCGGCGCAGGTTGGTCAGCACCCGGCACAACTCCGGGTCCTCGATCCGGCGGACCTGCTCGATGCCGCCCTTCGCGGGGAACTCGAAGACCACGCAGCCGCCGCGCGAGCGGGCGTGCTCCGGGCGCAGGGTGGAGACGCCGAAGGTGGCGTCCTCGCCGGTGGCGTACTGGTCGCTGCCGACCCGGAACATGCCCATGTCGAGCAGCCGGGCGACGGTGGCCAGGACCCGCTCCCGCCGCAGGCCCCGCAGCGCCAGGTCGTGCTCGACCCGGTCGCGCAGCACGGGCAGCCGGTGGGCCACCTCCAGCACGTGGTCGAACTTCGCCTCGTCCCGTTTCTCCCGCCACTTCGGGTGGTAGAGGTACTGCTTGCGCCCGGCCGCGTCGATCCCGGTGGCCTGGATGTGGCCGTTCGGGTACGGCGAGATCCACACGTCCTGCCACGCCGGCGGGATGACCAGCTCGCCCAGCCGGGCCAGCTCGTCGGGGTCGCGCACCGGCTCGCCCTTCGCGTCGACGAAGAGCCAGCCCTTGCCGCGCCGCCGGCGTCCGTACCCCGGCCTGCCCGGATCACTACGCCGCAATCGCACCGGAGACCCGCACCGCCCGTTCCGCCTCGTCCACGGCGGTCACCACCTCGTCGACCGTGATGGCCGCCAACGTCGGGTGGGTTCCTACCCCACCGCGACCAGGCCAATCCCGGTCGATCCCGTCGCGGTCGGTGACCCCGAGCACCCGGTGTCGGGGGCGGTCGGGCGGCGGGCCCCAGTGCGCCGGCCGCACCGGCCCGAAGAGCACCACCGAGGCGGTGCCGTAGCCGGTGGCAAGGTGGGCTACCCCGGTGTCGCCGCTGACCACCAGCCGGGCGTCGGCCACCAGCGCGGCCAGCTCGGCCAGGCCGGTCCGGCCGGCCAGCACCGCGTCCGGCGGCAGCCCCGCGTCCCGGGCCACCCGGGCGGCCAGGTCCCGCTCGTCGGCCGAGCCGGTGAGCACCACCCGGTGTCCCCCGGCGGTGAGGGTCCGGGCCAGCGCGGCGAAGCGGTCGGCCGGCCAGCGCTTCGCGGGGATCTTGCTGCCGGGGTGCAGCACCGTGGCCCCGGCCGGGACGGCGGCGGCGGGCGGGCGGCGCAGCGCCAGGTCACCGGGGTCGGCCGGGAGGCCGTACCAGTGCAGCAGCCGGCACCAGCGGCGCACCTCGTGCTCGTCGTCGTCCCACGCCGGACCGGCGAGGTGCCCGGCCTCGGCGTTGCGGTGGGCGAGCAGCCGGCCCGGCCGGGTGGCGGCGAGCATCCGGTGCGACTGCGGCCCCCGCCCGTGCAGGTTGACCGCCACCTCCGGCGGCCGGCCGGACCACACCGGCCGGCCGGTCAGCCCGGGGGTGAGCAGCACCCGGTCGACCACCCCGGTCAGCTCGGCCAGCGGGGCCAGCCAGGCCGGCGCGGCCAGCACCAGCTCCCGGCCCGGGAGTCCGGCGCGCAGGCCACGCAGCGCCGGGACGGCGGTGGCCAGGTCGCCGACCCCGAGCGCCCGCAGCACCAGGATCACGGGTACGAGGACTCCTGCTCGGCGCAGACCACCATCTCGCGTACGGCGCACCCGGCCGGCTGGGAGAGGGCGAACATGACCGCGGCGGCGGTGTCGGCCGGCTCGTTGAGCACCGCGTCCGGGCCGGGACGGTACTGGGCGTCCCGCTGGTCGAAGAAGGCGGTCCGCATGCCGCCGGGGATGAGCAGGGTGACCCCGACCGCGCCCGCCAGTTCGGCGGCGAGCGCCCGGGTGAAGCCGACCACCCCGAACTTCGCCGCGCAGTAGGCGGTGGCGTCGCTGACCGCCTTCACCCCGAGCGTGGAGGCGACGGTGACGATGCTGCCCCGGGACGCCTCCAGGTAGGGCAGCGCGGCCCGGATCACCGCGGCGGTGGCGAGCAGGTCCACGGTGACGATCCGTTCCCAGGTCTCCGCCGGCACGTCGACCAGCTTTCCCGGCACGTCCATACCGGCCGCGGTGACCACGGCGTCCAGCCCGCCGGAGCGTTCCGCGAGCTGCCGGGTGGCGGCCTCCGCGGCCCGGGTGTCGGCCAGGTCGCACTCGACCCAGGGCACCCCGTCGGCGGGCCGCTGCCGGTCCAGCACCAGCGGACGGCCGCCGCCCCGGGCCACCGCGGCGACCACCGCCGCGCCGAGCCCGCTCGACCCGCCGGTGACCAGGACGGTGGGGCCGGCCCCGGGCGGACTGCTGCGCTGGCTCATGGTGCTCCCTTCGCCGTGGACCGCACGACCGTCTCCCGGTCCGGCTCGGTCGCCGGGACCGCCACGCCGGGCCAGCCCGCCGTGCCGCGCCCGGACCGGGCCGCCGCGATCATGTCGGTGGTCGACCGGCCGTCCAGGTACGGCACGACCACCGTGTGCCCGCCCCACCGGGCCAGGATCTCCGCCTCGGGCAGCGTCTCCGCGCCGCCGCCGCTGGCGTAGTCGCCGCCCTTGACCCAGATGTCCGGCCGCAGCCAGGACAGCGCCGCGTGCGGGGTGGGCTCGTCGAAGATCAGCACCGCGTCGACGCAGCCCAGCGCGGCGAGCAGCCGGCCGCGGTCGCCCTGCGGCACCACCGGCCGCTCCGGGCCCTTCAGCCCGGCCACGCTGGCGTCGGAGTTGAGGCAGACCACCAGGCAGTCGCCGAGCTGCCGGGCCGCCTGGAGGGTGGCCACGTGCCCGGCGTGCAACAGGTCGAAACAGCCGCCGGTCGCCACGACCGTGCCGCCGGCCGCGCGTACCCGGGCCACCACCTCCCCGGCCGCGGCGGCCCCGATCCGGTCCCCGCCGCCGACGACCACCGCCGGGGCGGCGGTCCGGACCGGAGCGGGCAGCGCGGTGGCCACTCCCCCGCCGGCCACGTAGGCGGACGCCTCGGCGACCGCCTCCTGCACCGCCTCGGAGACCAGCGCGCCTCGCGCCAGGGCCAGGGTGGCCGCGGCGGCGAACCGGTCCCCCGCACCGCACGTGTCCCCCTCGGCGGCCGGGGCGGGCACCACCAGCGGGGTGGATCCGGCGTGGCAGAGCAGCGCACCGTCCCCGCCCAGGGTCACCGCCACCGCACCGGCCTGCCAGCGCCGGCGCAGCGCCTGAGCGCCCCGGGACGCGGTGACCAGCCGGGACGCGCCGGGCGGGGCCTTGGCCAGCTCGCGCGCCTCGGACTCGTTCGGGGTGGCCAGGCTGACGCCGGGCACCGCGGCCGGGCCGCGCGGGTGCGGGTCCCAGACCACCGGCGCCCGGGTCGCGGCCAGCGCGGCGCGCAGCGCCGGGTGGCGGGCGACGCCCCGGCCGTAGTCGCTGACCAGCACGGCCGAGGCGGTGGCGAGCAGGCGCAGCACCGCCTCGCTGGGCGCGCCCGGATCGCCGGCCGGGCCGCCGCGGTCGTGGCGCAGCAGCACCCGGCCGCGCGCCCGCAGCCGGATCTTCTCCGGGGTCGCCCCGGCCAGCGGCAGCGCGTAGAGCTGCACGCCCGCGGCGGTGAGCAGCGTGCCGAGCCGGGCCCCGCCGGCGTCGTCGGCGAGCGCGGTGACCAGCGCGACCTCGGCTCCCTGCGCGGCGGCGAAGACGGCGGCGAGGCCGGCGCCGCCGGGACGGTCGGCGTGCGTGGTCTCCTCGAGCACCGGCACCGGGGAGTCCGGGCAGAGCCGGTTCACCACCCCCTCGACGTCCCGGTCCAGCAGCGTGTCACCGAGCACCACCACGGGTCCCGTCATGCTCGACCTCCTCATCGGGCCTGCACCTTCCCGTCCGGGCCGTCACCGAGCACCACCTCGACCCCGGTCCGCACCGTGTCGGCCGGCCTCCGGTCCGCCGCGCGAGCGGCGAGCGCCGCGGGCAGCGCCCGGTCGACGTACTCGCAGAGCACGTGGGTGGCGACCAGGTGCAGCTCCTGCACCACCTGGCTGTCCGGCGAGTCGATGGCGAGGGTCTCGTGGCAGGACCCGGCGAGCGGGTTGGGGGCGGGGCCGGTGAAGGCCCAGCAGCGCAGGCCGGTGTCGTGGCCGGCCCGGGCGGCGGTGAGGAGGTTGGTGCTGGTGCCGCTGGTGGACATGAGCAGGAGGATGTCGTCGGGTCGGCCGTGGGCGCGGACCTGGCGGGCGAAGACCTCGTCGTAGCCGTAGTCGTTGCCGATGGCGGTGAGGGCGGAGGTTTCGGCGTGCAGGGCGATGGCGGAGAGGGGTTCGCGGTCGTCGCGGAGTTTGCCGACGAGTTCGGCGGTGAGGTGCTGGGCTTCGGCGGCGCTGCCGCCGTTGCCGGCCACCAGCAGCCGCCCGCCGCTGGCCAGCCGGCGCGCCAGCTCCCCGCCCCAGCGGGCCAGCAGCTGCTCCGCGTCGCGCAGCGGCAGCAGCGCGGCGGCCAGCCGGGTCAGGTGGTCCTCCAGCACCGTCCCCCCGACGGCCGGCGTGGGCGCCATCAGGCGACCACCCGGGTGGGCCGACGGACGGTGGCCACCTCGGCGTACAACTCCGCGAGCCGGTCGGCCGTGGTGGACCAGGAGTAGCGGGTGCGGGCCCGTTCCAGGGCCGCGGTGGCGTAGGCGAACCGGCGGATCCGGTCACCGAGCAGCCCGCGGATCGCCGCGCCGAGCGCCGCCGGGTCGCGGGCGGGCACCAGGTCGCCGGTCCGGCCGGGCACCACCGTGTCGATCAGCCCGCCCACGGCGGTGCCGATCACCGGTACGCCGCACGCCATCGCCTCCAGCGGGGTGAGCCCGAACGGCTCGTACCAGGGGGCGGCGACCAGCACGTCGGCCGACCGGTACCAGCGCCCCATCTCCTCCCGGGGCACCGCCCCGATCACCTTCACCCGGTCGGCGATCCCGCAGGACTCGGCGAGCGCCCGCAGCCGCAGCGCGTACGGGTCGGTCTCCAGCAGCCCGGCCGGCGGGCCACCGACCACCACGCACTCGGCGTCCGGCACCAGCGCGGTGGCCCGGATGACGTCCTGGAAGCCCTTGCGCTCGACCAGCCGCCCGACGGTGAGGATCCGGGGGCGGTCGCCGTCCCGTTCGGCGACCGGGCCGAGCGGGGCGAAGGTGGACAGGTTCACCCCGGACGGCACGACGGTCATCCGGGACCGGGGCACCCCCATCCGGACCAGCTCGGCGACCTCGTCCTGGCACTGGGCGACCACCCGGTCCACGGAGCGGCCCAGCCGGCGCTCGTGCGCGACCCGGCCCGGTGGGCTCGTGTCCTGCGCGCCCTGGTGGCGGCGCTTGACCGTGCCGAGCGCGTGGTACGTCTGCAGCACCGGCACCCCGGTGCGCCGCGCGGCGGCCAGCCCGGCCAGGCCGCTCATCCAGAAGTGCGCGTGCACCACCTCGGGCTGCCAGTCGCCGGTGCGCCACCGATCGGCCAGCCACTCCCCGAACGCCGGCATGTACGGCAGCAGGTCGTCCTTGGCCACCGGCTCGGCCGGCCCGGCGGGCACGTGCACCACGTCGTATCCGTCCGGGGCGCGGACCCGCACCGGCAGGTCCACCGCGTCCAGCCGGGTGTGCACGCGGACGTCGTGACCGGCGGCCGCGAGCGCGGCGGAGAGCTCCGCGACATGCGTGTTCTGGCCGCCGGCGTCCTCGCCGCCGAGGACGGCGAGCGGGCTGGCGTGCTCCGAGATCATCGCGATGCGCATACTTCCTCCTCCAGCAGCCGGTCCCAGTCGGCGAGGAAACGCTCCAGGCCGTAGCGGTTCCGGGCGGCGGTCCGGGCCGCGGCGCCCGCCAGGCGGGCCGCCACCGGGTCGTCGAGCAGGCCCCGGGCCGCCTCGACCAGCACGTCCACCCGGGTGGAGAGGGCGCCGGCGGACGGCGGCACCGCCTCCACGGCCTCGGTGGTGGCCAGCGCGACCACCGGCATCCCCATGGTCATGGCCTCGACGAGGCTCAGCCCGAGCGAGGTCCACCGGCACAGGTGCAGGTACGCCCGCCGCTTCGCCAGCTCGGCCTGCATGGCGTGCTGCGGCACGTCGTCGTGGCTGGTCAGCCGGTCCGGCGGCAGGCCCAGGTGGTCGGCGAGCCCCGCCACCTTCATGCCGTAGACGTCCAGCGGCGCGAGTTCGGCGAAGCGGGCCAGCAGGTCGGTGCCGGTGACCCGCCAGCGACGCACCGGTTCGTTGATGACCACGGCGAGGCGGTCCAGCTCGCCGGTCCACTCGACGGCGGGGGCGACGACCCCGTGCTCGACCACGGCGGTGCGGGTGCCGCCGTTGTCCCAGAACAGCTCGTTGAAGTGGGTCACGTGGGTGAGCAGCAGGTCGTCCCGGTCGGCCATCGGATGCCGGTTGTTCGGCACGTCGCCCTTCGGGGTGTTGTGCTCGACGTAGACGGCCGGCACGTCCCGGCCGACCCGCCGGCCCAGCCAGTCGCAGGCCAGGTCGAACTCCTCGGGCCGCTGGAGCAGCACCACGTCCACGTCGGCCCGGCGCAGCTCCGGCGGGGTCACCTCGACGGCGCTGTCCGGCCACGGGTAGGTCCGCGCCCGGCCCAGCCCGTACGGGCCCCGGTCCGGGGTGACCGGCACCAGGTAGCGGTGCTTGCCGTGCACGAAGGACGTGGTCCAGGACCCGTGCACGTGCCACACCAGGACGTTCATCCGACCACCCCGCCGGGGACGGCGACCAGCGGCTCCGGCGCGCCGGCGGGCACCCCGAGCAGCCGCAGCGCCTCCAGCACCCGGCCCGGCTCGACCGCGGACAGGCAGGGGTGGCCGGGGACCGGGCAGCGCATGGCCCGGGTGTCCCGGCAGGCCGCCCCGGCGTCGCCGAGCCGCACCGTCGGCACCCGGTAGGGCCCCCACTGTCCGAACGGGACGGTCGGGGCGAAGAGGCTGACCACCGGCACGCCGAGCGCCGCCGCCAGGTGCGCCGGGCCGGTGTTGCCGACCACCAGCGCGCCGGCCCGGGCCACCACCGCGGCCAGCTCGCCGAGGCCGGTACGCCCGCCCAGGTCGAGGCCGCCCGCGGCGGCGACCTCAGCGGTCAGCTCCCGCTCGTCGGGCCCACCGGTGACCACCACCCGGTAGCCCGCGGCGCTGAGCACCCGGACGATCCGGGTGGCCAGCTCGAACGGGCAGGCCCGGGTCTCCGCCGAGGAACCGGGGTGCAGCACGACGTAGCCCGGCTCGCCGGCGGCGGCCGGGGCGGGGGGCAGCCGGTCGGCGCGCAGCCGCAGCCCCGGCTCGTCGCCGGCAGGCAGCGCGAAGCCGGCCGACGCGGCCAGCGACAGCGCCCGCTCCGGCTCGGGCACCCCGACGGGGACCCGGTGTCGCACGTCGAGCAGGGCGCCCGGGTAGTCGTCGCTGATCGCGCTGATCCGCGGCACCCCGGCCATCCGCAGCAGCAGCGCCAGCGGCAGCGCCGACTGGTGGAAGGAGGTGAAGACGACCGCCTCGTCCGCGCGTACGGCGGCGAGCCGGTCGACCAGGGCGCGCATGGCCGCCGGGTCGACCGGCGGGGCGGGTGCGTCGATCCAGGGCAGCGGCGACTCGATGATCTCGTCGACGCCGGGCAGCAGCTCCGCCGCCGCCCGGCCGCGTGGCCCGCAGAGCAGCACCACCCGTTCCGCCCCGGCCGCCACCGCGCGGATGCCGGGGCCGGTGACCAGCACGTCGCCGGCCGCGTCGCTGCGCGCCACCAGCACGGTGCCCCGCCGGGGCGCCGGCTCCGGCGCGGCCACCAGCCGCATCCGGCCGAGGATGGTGGCGACCGCGTCCGGCAGGTCGGCGGCGACGGTCGGCGCGGCGGCCACCTCGGCTTCCCGGGTGGCCGGGGTGGGCACCATGATCCCGGCGGCGCCGGCCGCCGCGGCGGCGGCCATGTCGGCGCCGATGTCGCCGACCAGGACGCAACGGGTCGGTGTGGTGCCGAGCGCCCGCGCGGCGGCGTGCACCAGGCCGGGGGCCGGCTTGCGGCAGGCGCAGCGGTCCGGCTCCCCGTGCGGGCAGACCTGCCAGCTGTCGAAGGGCCCGAGTAGCTCCTCCACCCGGGCGTTGACCCGGCGCAGGTCCTCGGCGGTGAAGCAGCCCCGGGCCAGGCCGGACTGGTTGCTCACCACGGCCAGGCGCAGCCCGGCCGCGCGCAGCCGGTCAAGCGCCTCCCGGGCGCCGGGCACCGGGCGGACCTTCCCCGGGTCGCCGTTGTAGGGCACGTCCTCGATGAGCGTGCCGTCCCGGTCCAGCAGCACCGCGTCGTACAGGCCGGACGGGAACCGGTCAGCACCCGGGTCAACCCGGGCTGACCTGCACTGATCCCGCTCGTGGTCCCGTCGCACGGGCGGCGGGTTCCCGACCCCCCGAGGAGTAAACATCAACTTCGGCGGAGCCGCCTCCGCCGGTGCCGTACGGCCGGTCCGCAACCCCGCTCGCGCCGGCCCGGTCCGGCGTTACCCGCCGCCGGAGAGAAGCTAACCCGGCCGCTGTTAGCGGTGGTCCGGGCGGGGGTATGGGGTTGCGGTGGCGGTTGTGGAGAAAGTGATCGACGCGTCCCCGCAGCAGGTGTTCGCCGTGCTCGCCGACGGGTGGACGTACAGCGACTGGGTCGTCGGCACGGTGCACGTCCGGGGCGTGGACGACTCCTGGCCCCGGGTGGGCAGCCAGCTGCACCACAAGGCGGGCCCGTGGCCGCTCTCGCTCCAGGACACCTCGACGGTGCTGGAGTGCGACGCCCCGCACAAGTTCGTGGTGCGCGCCGGGCTGTGGCCGGCCGGCGAGGCGATCGTGGTGTTCCGGCTGGAGCCGCTGGACGGCGGCCGGACCCGGGTCACCATCGGCGAGGAGTTCGCCGCAGGGCCGCTGCGCTGGGTCCGGAACAAGCTCAACGACCTGCTGCTGCACCAGCGGAACAAGGAGACGTTGCGCCGACTCTCCGACATCGCCACCCGGCAGAAGGTGGACCAGTGACGCAGCGGGTGGCCATCACCGGGGCGAGCGCGGGCGTGGGTCGCGCGGTGGCCCGGGCGTACGCGGCGCGCGGCGCCCAACTTGCCCTGCTGGCCCGGGGCGCGGCCGGGCTGGCCGCCGCCGAGCGGGACTGCCGCCGGCTCGGCGCCGCCGACGTGCGCACCTACGAGGTGGACGTCGCCGACGCGGGCGCGGTGCAGCGGGCCGCCGACGACGCGGTGCACCACTACGGCGGGCTGGACGTCTGGATCAACGACGCGATGGTCTCGGTCTTCGCGCCGGCCTGGGAGATCACCGCCGCCGAGTTCCGCCGGGTCACCGAGGTCAACTACCTGGGCACCGTGCACGGCACCCTGGCCGCGCTGCGCCACATGCGCGCCCACGGCCGCGGGGCGATCGTGCAGGTCGGCTCGGCGCTGGCCTACCGGGGCATCCCGTTGCAGTCGGCGTACTGCGCGAGCAAGCACGCGGTGCAGGGCTTCAACGACTCGCTCCGGGCCGAGCTGCTGCACGACTGCCCCGGGGTGAAGCTGACGATGGTGCAACTTCCGGCCGTCAACACCCCCCAGTTCTCCTGGGTACGCACCCGGCTGCCCCGGCATCCGCAGCCGGTGCCGCCGATCTTCGCGCCGGAGGTGGCCGCGCGGGCGGTGCTCTGGGCCGCCGACCACGGGCCGCGCGAGCTGAACGTCGGGGGCCCGACCTGGAGGGCCCGGCTCGGCAACGTCCTCTTCCCCGGCCTGCTGGACCGGAAGCTGGCCCGGGACGGTTACGACAGCCAGCAGACCGACGCCCCGATCGACCGGGCGGCCTGGCGCGACAACCTGGACCGGCCGGGCGACGACGAGCGGGACCGGGGCGCCGAGGGGGTGTTCGCCGACCAGGCCCGCCGGCACTCGGCCGCACTCTGGGTGAGCACGCACAAGCCCGCGGTGTCCGTGCTGGCGCTCGGCGGGCTGGCGATGGCGGCCGGCGGGTTGGCCCGGCGGCTACGCTGACCGTCCGCAGCGGCGGACGTCCCGGAATCCGCCGGGCGGGCGTCTGTGCGGACCGCGCGGAGAGGACTGGCTACCCTCTCAGGTGAACCTGTCGGCCGACCGAGGATGTCCGTGATGATCGAACCCGTGCAGTTGCCCTCTCCGTGGCGCGACGCACGCCTGACCGTCGTCGTTCCGACCTACAACGAGGCGGGCAACCTCCCGGTGCTGGTCGAGCGCCTCCTCGCGCTGCCGCTGCCGGGGCTGAAGGTGCTCGTCGCGGACGACAACTCCCCGGACGGCACCGGGGAGGTCGCCGACAAGCTGGCCATCGAGCACCCGGACCGGGTGACGGTGGTGCACCGCCCGGGCAAGGAGGGTCTCGGCCGGGCGTACGTGGACGGCATCGGGCGGGCGCTCGACGACGGCGCGGAGTACGTCGCGCAGATGGACGCCGACATGTCCCACCCGCCGGAGGCGCTGCCCGGCATGCTCGGCGCCCTGCTCTCCACCCAGGCCGGCGTGGTCATCGGCTCGCGCTACGTGCCGGGCGGCGAACTGGACGAGAACTGGCCGCTCTACCGCCGCGCGCTCAGCGGCTGGGCCAACCTCTACGTGCACACCCTGCTGCGGGTACGCATCCGCGACCTGACCGCCGGCTTCAAGATCTGGCGGGCCGACGCGCTGCGCGACATCGGCCTGCAGCGGGTGCAGTCCAACGGCTACAGCTTCCAGGTGGAGATGCACTACCTGGCCACCAAGCTGGGGCACACCATCCTGGAGGTGCCGATCCGCTTCGAGGAGCGCCGCGAGGGCGCCTCGAAGATGACGACCGCCACCAAGATCGAGAGCGCGCTGATGCCGTTCAAGCTGCGCACCCGGCACCGCAACCTGGACAGCTGACCCCACCGCCGCCTCCGCACCGACTTGGCCTCACGCTGCGTCATGATGACGCAGCGTGAGGCTTTGTCATCAGGCCACCACAACGCGGCGCCGGCTTTCGGTCGGGCCGGGCGCGAACGGGGTGCGCCACCCCGGGCGGCCGGCAGCCGCGCGCGAACGGCCCGGCGATCGGGTCAGCGGTAGACCGTGCGGTGGGCCGCGCCGATCACGCCCGCGTACAGGTCGCCGGTGAGCGCCCGGTCGCGGGCCAGGGCGGCCCGGGCCGCGTTCGCGCCGGGCGCGCCGTGCACCCCGCCGCCGGGGTGCGCCGAGGCGCTGGCCAGGAAGAGCCGGTCCACCGGGGTGTCCGCGCGGCCCAGGCCGGGGATCGGCCGCAGGAAGAGCTGCTGGTACGCGGCCGCGGTGCCGCCGCCCACCGCGCCGCCGACCAGGCTCGGCTCGGCGGCCTCCAGGTCGGCCGGGCCGGCCACGTGCCGCCCGACGATGAGCGAGCGGAAACCCGGGGCGGCCTCCTCCAGCACCTCCTCCATCCGTGTCACGTGCCCGGTGATCTCCTCGGCCCGCCAGTGCCGGCGGAACGGCAGGTGGGTGTACGACCACAGCGACTCGGTGCCCGGCGGGGAGTGGCTCGGGTCGGCCACCGACATCTGTCCCAGCAGCAGGAACGGGTGCCGGGGCAGCTCGCCGCGGGCCAGCTCCCCCGCGTACGCGGTGAGCCCGTTCAGATCGGCGCCGAGGTGCACGGTGCCGGCGCCGGCCACCGCCCGGTTCTTCCACGGCACCGGCGCCGACAGCGCCCAGTCCACCTTGACCGTGGAGCCGTCCCACTGGAAGTGCGCGAGGTCCTCGACCAGCCGGGGCGGCAGCGCCGCCGGGCCGACCAGGTCCAGGTAGAGCGCCGGGGCGGGGACGTCGGCGAGCACCGCCCGCCGGGCCCGCCAGTCGGCGCCGCCGGCGGTGCGAACCCCCATGGCCCGGCCCCGGGCGGTCAGCACCCGGTCGACTCGGGCGCCATACTCGATCCGGCCGCCGCGCTCGACCAGCCGGGCCACCAGCGCGTCGGTGATCTTCTGCGCGCCGCCGATCGGCACCGGCCAGCCGACCTGCTGGCCGAGCATGGCGAGCAGCCAGCCGTACACCCCGGAGCCGGCCTCCTCGGGGGACAGGTCGGTGTGCAGTGCGCAGCCGGCCAGCAGCGCCGGACCGCCCTCGCCGGCGAAGAGTTCGTCGCCGAGCTTGCGTACCGGTACCACGAGCCGGCGGGCCAGCCGCAGCGCGCCGGAGACCTTGAGCCGGCGCAGCAGGGTCAGCCCGCCCCGCACCGGCGGGAACGGACTGGTGATGGTGTCCAGCATCGGCTCGGCCACCTGGCACCAGTCCGCGTACGCGTGCCGCCAGCGGTCGCCGTCGCCGGGGGCGAACGCCTCCAGCGAGGCCGCGGTGACGTCCAGGTCCCGGTTGACCACGGCCGCGCGGCCGTCCGGAAGCAGGTGGGCCAGCACGTCCGGGGCGTGGGTCCAGGACAGCCCGTGCCGCTCCAGGCCCAGGTCGCGCAGCACCGGGGAGGCGTAGCCGAGGGGGTAGAAGGAGCTGTAGAGGTCGCTCAGGTAGCCGGGGGCGGTCACCTCCGCGGAGCGGACCGCCCCGCCGGGGACCTGGGTGGCCTCCAGCACCAGCACGTCCCAGCCCGCGTCCGCCAGCAGGTTCGCGGCCACCAGCCCGTTGTGCCCGGCCCCGATGACGACGGCGTCCGCGGTGGAAATCATCCGATCCGCCTACCCGTCCGGTTACCGGGCGAAACGCGTTTGCCGGGCCGGGGGCGGGGCATCCACTGCCGCATGTACACGGTTGCGCAGCTCATAGGTGGAGTCTGGGGTGCCGGTGGTGCGGGGGGCGAGCTGGTCGTACACGATCCGGCCGACGGCTCCCCGGTGACCACCGTGCCGGTGGCGACGGCGGACGAGGTGGCCAAGGCGGTCGAGGCCGCCCGGGGCGCGGCGGCGGAGTGGGCGGGGACCGCTCCGGCGGAACGGGCGGCGGCGCTGCACCGCGCGGCGGACGCGGTCGAGGCCGCCGCCGACGAGTTGGCGCAGGCCACCACGGCGGAGATGGGCAAGCCGCTGGACGACGCGCGCGGTGGCGTGGCGGCGGGCATCGGCACCCTGCGACAGTACGCCGAACTCGGCCCGGTGCGGGGCGGGCGGACCCTGCACGGCGCCCCGTCTGCCCTGGACTTCATGGCCCCCGAACCGCGCGGCGTGGTCGCCGCGATCACCCCCTGGAACGACCCGGTGGCGGTCTCCTGCGGCCTGCTCGGCGCGGCCCTGGTCACCGGCAACGTGGTGCTCTACAAGCCGAGCGAGCGCACCCCGGCGACCGGCTGGCTGCTCGCCCGGGCCCTGGACTCGGCGCTGCCGGCCGGGGTGCTGTCGCTGCTCACCGGTGGCGCGGAGGTGGGCGCGGCGCTGGCCGGCCAGGAGGTGGACGTGGTCGCCCACGTCGGCTCCACCGCCACCGGCCGGGCGATCGCGGCCGCCGGGGCCCGGACCGGCGCGAAGGTGCTGCTGGAGAACGGCGGCAGCGACCCCCTGGTCGTGGACGCGGACGTGGATCCGGTCTGGGCGGCCGAGCAGGCGGCGCTGGGCTGCTTCGCCAACGCCGGGCAGATCTGCGTCGCGGTGGAGCGGATCTACGTGCACCGGGACGTGGCCGAGGACTTCGTCGACGCGTTGGTCGAGCGGGCCGAGGAGCTCGCCGTGGGCCCGGGGCGGGACCCGGGGACCCAGCTCGGGCCGTTGGTCGACCGGCGGCACCGGGACCACGTGCACGGGCAGGTCACCGCGGCGGTGGCCGAGGGGGCGCGGTTGCGCACCGGCGGCGCCGTGCCGGACGGACCGGGCGCGTTCTACCCGGCGACGGTGGTCAGCGACTGCCGGCACGAGATGACGCTGGTCCGCGAGGAGACCTTCGGGCCGGTCGCCCCGGTGGTCGTGGTCGACTCGTTCAGCGAGGGGCTGCGCTGCGCGGCCGACTCCCCGTACGGGCTGGCGGCCACGGTGCTGACCGGCTCGATGAGCCACGCCCACCGGGCCTGGCGGGAGCTGCCGGTGGGCACCGTCAAGGTCAACGCGGTGTTCGGGGGCGCGCCGGGTGGTGCCGCGCAGCCGCGCCGCGGCAGCGGCCAGGGTTTCGGGTACGGCCCGGAGCTGCTCGATGAGTTCAGCACGACGAAGGCGGTGCACATCGAGGCTCCGGGCGGCGGCCACTGGTGAGCGAGCCGACGGGAGCCCGGGACCTGCGCCGTCCCGGGCTCCGGTGTCGTCGCCGGCCGGTCAGCGGCCGCCGCGGGCCTCGCGGGTGGCGTTGTTGTTCGCCTTCTCGATCGCCTTGACCAGCTCCGGCTTGGTCATCCGGGACCGGCCCGGCACGTCGAGCTTCTTGGCCACCTCCATGAGGTGCTCCTTCTTGGCGTTGGCGTCCACCCCGCCGGCCGTGGGTGCCCGCCGGGCCGGGCCGCCGCCGGCCGCCTGCCGGTCGCTCGGGCCCTTACGCCCCTTCGGCTCCCAGTGGTCGCCGACCTTCTCGTACTCGTGCTTCACCGCGGCGAAGGCGGTGCGGTGCGCCCGCTCCCCCTCGCCGTACGTCTCGACCGCCGAGTCGTGCGTCTTCTCCCAGGTTCGCTGCGCCTTCGCCGGGGAGCGCCGCAGCGTGCTGGGCAGTACCTCGCGCCCGGGCATCTCGTCCTCCTCCGTCTGCATGGATTCCCTACTCGTTCCCGCCGGTCCGAAGCACAAACCGGCACCCGGTTTGTCGATTTGCCGGCCGGGGTACCGCCGGGCCACGTGCCGGTGGTGCGCCCGGCACGCGGAGGAGGCGGTCATGACGGCGACGACGGACGCGGCAGCCGGTGGCCGGCAGCGGGCCCGGATCCCCCGCCGGGTACGCCAGTTGAGCTGGGCGACCTGGCGCGGGGTGCTGTTCCGCAGCGGGCGCAACTTCGTCAAGGACAACTGCGCCGACTGGGCCGCGGCGCTGACCTACTACGGCGTGCTGGCGCTCTTCCCCTCCACCATCGTGGTGGTCGCCCTGGTCGGGCTGGTCTCCGACGGGCCGCGCACGGTGGACACCGTGATCGACCTGGCCCGCGAGATCGGGGCCGGCTCGGTGGTGGGCAACGACGCCTTCGTCACCGTGGTGCGCAACGTGGTCGAGCAGCGGGGCTCGGCGAAGGTGCTGCTCAGCTTCGGTCTGCTCGGCGCCCTCTGGTCGGCGTCCGGCTTCATCGGCGCGTTCACCCGGGCCTCCAACGCGATCTACGGGGTCGAGGAGGGGCGGCCGTTCTACCGGCTGCGGCCGCTGCAGATCGGGCTCGCCGCGGTGTCGCTCGTGCTGCTCGCCGTGGTGGCGCTGGGGCTGATCGTCAGCGGCCCGGTCACCGACTTCGTGGGCGACCGGCTGCACGCCGGCGGGCTGACCCGCACGGTGTGGACGGTGACGAAGTGGCCGGTGCTCGCGCTGGTGGCGATGATGCTGCTGTCGCTGCTGTTCTGGATCGCACCGAACGTCCGGCAGCCCCGGTTCCGCTGGCTCACCCCGGGCGGCGCGCTGGCCCTGCTGGCCTGGGTGGTGGCCTCCTTCGGCTTCGGCCTCTACGTGGCCAACTTCGGCTCGTACGACGTGACCTACGGCAGCCTGGGCGCGGTCATCGCCTTCCTGGTCTGGCTCTACCTGTCGAACTGCGCGCTCATGCTCGGCGTGCAGGTCAACGCGGAACTCCAGCGGGGCCGGGTGATGCAGGCCGGCGTCGAGGATCCGGGCGAGCCGGTGCTGGCGCCCCGCGCCCCGGCCGATTCCTGACCGGCTTCGCCCGATTCGGGGGGCGATGACCGGCTCGGCCAGCCGCCGTCGGTTTACCGGCGGCCCTCTCGGGCATGTCTGTGGGCATGGAACGTGCCAGCAGCAAGCACTCACCCAGGCTCGACGAGCAGATGAGCAGCGAGGTGAATGGCCTGATCCAGGGGCCGGGCACCGGAGGCTCCCGGGTGGAGGAGCACCGCGTGCCGGAACCGGCCGGGGAGGACCAGCCCGAGGCCACCACGGCCCCGGCGGGCGAGCTGCGCACCGGCGCCCCGAAGGGGATGAGCTCGGAGGACGTGGAGGGCCGCAGCCGCCTCGGCCGGTTCATCACGATGTCCGCCCTGCCGGGCGACCGGGAGACGCTGGTGGCCAACGCCCGGGAGAACGAGGCGCCGGACGACATCGTGGCGGCGCTGCAGAGCCTGCCCGAGGGCACCCGTTACCAGACGGTTTCCGAGGTGTGGGCCGCGCTCGGGCACAAGAACGAGACGACGCGCTGGTGAGCGGACCGGCCCACGGTCCGGGAGCAGACACCGGCGGACAGGAGGAAGACTGACATGAGCGGCGTTATGGAACACGTGGACGTGGCCGTCCCGGTCCGCACCGCCTATGACCAGTGGACGCAGTTCGAGGAGTTTCCGCACTTCATGGAGGGTGTCCAGGAGGTCCGACAGCTCTCCGACACGATGACCCACTGGACGGTGGAGATCGCCGGCGTGAAGCGCGAGTTCGACGCCGAGATCACCGAGCAGCTGCCCGACGAGCGGGTGGCCTGGCGCTCCACCGGGGGCACCGAGCAGGCCGGTGTGGTGACCTTCCACCGCCTGGACGAGGGGAACACCCGGGTCACCCTGCAGCTGGAGTTCGAGCCGCAGGGCATGGTCGAGAAGGCCGGCGACAAGTTGGGCGTGGTGGACCGCCGGGCCAAGGGAGACCTGGCGCGGTTCAAGACGTTCATCGAGCGGCGCGGTCAGGAGACCGGCGCCTGGCGCGGCAAGGTCGACCGGCCGACTCCCTGAGTCGCCGACCCCCGGGTACGCGAACCCTGATGGCCGCCGGTGTTCCGGCGGCCATCGCCGCGTCCGGGGGCCGTTTGCGATCATCCGGCCCGGGTACCGCAGGGGAATGACCGACAATGACAGCCACGTGTGGCGCGACGAGGAACGCACTCCCCTGCGCGAGCTGGACCGGGCCATCGCCCGGTCGACCCTCGACGGGCAGGCGGACGATGTCACCGGCAACGACGCCGGCGAGGAGGCCGCGTTCGGCCACGGGCCGGAGGCGGTGGACCGGGGCGCCGGCCCGGAGGCCGAGCGGCGGGAGATGACCGACGCCGACCGGGCGTACCGGCCGTCGACCACCGGCCGGACCAGCCCGGACACCATGTGAGCCGTCCTCCGGGAGCCCGGAGGACGCGCGGTCGGTGGTCGCTCAGGAATCCGGGCGACCCCGGCGGGCGCCGGCGGCGTGCAGGGCGATGAGCGCCAACGCGAGCGCCACCAGCGTCGGGCCGAGCGTGGCCACCGAGACCCGGGCCAGCAGCACCCCCACCGCGGCCGGCACGAGGGCGGCGCCGAGGCCGGCCGCGCCGATCTGGAGGCCGATGGTCCGGTCCGCGTGGTCGCGGCCCACCCGTTCCGCGGTGGTCAGGGTGAGCAGCGGGAAGACCGGCGCGGCCGCGAAGCCCACCACCAGCAGGCCGGCGACGGTGACCCAGCCCGGGGCGGGCAGCGCGATCAGCACCGCTCCCCCGGCCATGCCGAGCAGACTCCCCCGCAGCACGCGGGCGGTGCCGAGACGCTCCGCCACCACCCCCTGCACCACCCGCCCCACGAAGAGGCTGCCCCAATAGCCGGAGACGCAGAGCCCGGCGAGCGCGGCGGATAGCCCGCGCCCCTCGGTGAGCAGCAGGAACGCCCAGAGCCCGGTGGACACCTCGATCGCCACGTAGACGGCGAAGGCGGCCCCGCCGAGCCAGACGGCCGGCAGCCGCAGCGTCGCGCCGATCGAGGCCCGCCGCGCAGCCGCGCCGGCGGGCTCGCCGGGCACCACCTGTGGGGCGATCGGGTCGGGCGGCAGGGTCGCGCCGGCCGGCGGGCCGCCCCGCCACAGCCGCACGGTGAGCGCGAACGCGGTGGCCAGGGCGAGCTGTGCGACGGCCACCAGCGCGTACCCCCACCGCCAGCTCAGCCCGGCACCGAGCACCCCGGTCATGATCAGGGGCCCGATCGCCACGCCGAGCCCGAAGAACGCGTGCATCCAGTTCATGTGCCGGGGGCCGAAGGCGGCGGCCGCGTACGCGTTGAGCCCGGCGTCGATCGCCCCGGATCCGAGCCCGAGCACCAGCGCGAAGCCGACCATGACGGCGAGCGCGGGGGTGGACGCGTACCCGGTCAGGGCGACGCCGGCCAGCAGGGTGCTGCCGGCGAGCAGCCAGCCGACGCCGAGCCGGGCCAGGGTGAACCCGGCGAGCACGCTGGAGGTCAGGTAGGCCACCGTGCCCGCGGTGAGGACCACCCCGACCGCCTCGGTCGGCACGTCCAGGTCCAGCCGGATCGACGGCCAGCCGACCCCGATCAGGCCGTCGGGCAGCCCCAGGCTGACGAAGGCGAGGTAGGCCAGGAGCAGCAGGGCCGGGCGGGGCGGGGCGGGGGCGCGGGCCACGAGAGCCCATCCTGCCCAGCCCGCACCCGTGCCGGCGGACCGGGTGCGGCGGCGGTGACCTGATGCTCAGCCGAAAGGACAAAAAGGAAGATACGGACGGCCGGTAAAACGGACAGCCCATCCAGAATCGGCCGAACGGCTGACGGCGATGCCCCCACCCCGCGTAAGACTTTCGGGATGCAACAGGGCTCCGGTTTCCTCTCCCAGCGTCAGCGCCGCCTGGCGTGGCTCGGCTTCCTGCTCGCCGCGATCCAGGCGCCCGTCGCCGCCAAACTGGTCGACGATAGCTCCTGGCTGTTCAGCCTCGTGGTGGCGCTCATGGTGGCGACCGTGATCATCGCCGACGACGGCGCGCGCCGCCGCCCGGCGCAGGCCCGCTCCTCCGACTGATCAGCCCTCGGCGGGGCGCGCCTCGTGCCCCGGCCGCCCCGGGCTGCGGCGGCGCTCCTTCATCTCCGCCTCGTAGAGGTGTCGCCGGCCACCGACCAGCTCGTCGCGGGCCTCCCGGTCCAGCTCCCGGAAGAGCGCGTAGTAGCCGTCGTCGAAGTCCTCGACGATCTGGAAGGTCCAGCGTCCCGCGATGACGTTGCGGCCGAGCAGGTCCTTCTCGATCCGCTCGGCGAGCTGCGGGTGCCCGGCGGAGCGGAACAGCGCCACGGCGTCATCGAGCATCAGGTCGGCGTGCCCGATCAGCTGGTGCAGCGAGTAGAGGTGCCCGCGGACCCGCTCGACGCACTCCAGCGCCTCGCTGAGCTTGCCCAGGGCCTCGACCGTGGCGTCACTCACGCCCGCCGGCCGGCGGTGCGCCTGGTCCGGTCCGTCGGCCTGCTGTCCCATTCCGTTCCTCCGCGGGGTCGGCTGCGCGGTCTGCGCGGTTTCCCTTCTGCCCCCGGACGCGCCGCTCAATCCCGGCGGGCGAGGCCGGCCGTCGCCCGGACGACCCGGGCATCGGCCGGTCGGCCGAGGTCGGCCCGCTCGCGGCGGGACTAGCCTCGGTCACCATGCGCGTGCCGAACAACCGGGTGGCGACCCGTTCCGCGGCGGTGGCCGCGAGGTCCAGCCTCACCACGCTCACCGCTGCCGTCGGCACCGCCGGCCTGGCCGCGGCTGCCGCCAACCCCGGCCTGCTGGCCGCGGTCGACCAGCACGCCGCGGCCGTCCGCGACAGCCTGGACGGCGACCGCCGCCCGCTGACCGTGGCGGCGCTCGCCGGCTACGCCGAGGGGGTGCGCGACGCGGCGCGGGAGAACGGCTGGCAGCCGCCGGTCGAGCCGATCGACTGGTCGGAGCCGGACTGGCTGCTCACCCGCCTGCTCGCGGTCTGCCTGCTGACCCGCGCGCTGGACCCCCGCGACCTGGCCTGAGACACGGCGGAGGGCGCCCGCGATCGCCCGCGGACACCCTCCTCGCCCTGTTCTCCTCAGCCGTTCGGCCGGCGGAACTGCTGGGTCTCGTCGCCCACGTTGCCGGACTGGTACGTGCCCTGCGCGCCGGACATCGACGACTGCGGCATGACCGGTGTGGGCTGGCCGCCCCGGTCGGCCATCTGCCGCTCGTAGTCGCTGCGACCGGCGCCCTGCGCCTGGCGCTGCTCCTTGAACGCCCGGGACTCCTCGGCGGCCCGGTTGAGCCACCCGTCCCAGCGGGCCTGCATCGGCTTGATGAGACCACCCCCGACGCCGACCACCAGGATGCCGGCGATCGTGCCGAGGAACGCGATGAGCACCGGCGTGGTGACCGTGGTGGCGATGCCCACCTGGTTCAGCGCGGCGATCACGCCGAGCGCCAGGATGAAGACCGCCGCCAGGTCGGCCAGCACCCGGCCGTACGAGAGCCCGCCGAGCGCGCCCGAGACGAGGTCCCGGACCGCGTTGGCGATGGCCGCGGCGATGACCACGATGACGATCGCCACGAAGGCCCGCGGCAGCCACGAGACGATGCCGCGGATCAGGTCACTGATCGCGTTGGGTCCCCACACCCCGAAGGCGAACTGCAGGGTGAACAGCAGGACCGCGTAGTAGGCCAACTTGGCCAGGATGTCGCTGGCGTCGTACCTGGTGCGTTCGAGCGCGCGTTTGATGCCGCCGCGTTCGACGGCCCGGTCGAATCCCACCCGTTCCAGTGCCGCGTCCACGATTTTGAGGACGGCTCGGGCGATGAGCCAGCCCACCACGAGGATCGCGATGAACGCGATGGCCCTCGGGATGAAGAGCAGCACCGACCTCCAGAAATCGGTCAGGGCGTCACCGATGTCGGCCTGCCCGACCGCGAGGGTTTTCGGCATGTTGTCCCTCCTGTCGCGTGAACTGCGCCGCCCGCATACCCGGTGGTTTCGGCAGCACGCCGGGCCGACCCCGCCAATTTCCCGACATGCCCGGCCGAACCGGCCGTGACCTGCCCTGGCACCCGCTCCGGGACCGGCCGGCGGTCGACGCGCGCGGCTGATGGAAACCTGACAGCCAGGCTCCGGTTAGGCTGCGGTCATGCCAGGCACCGTCGGGCGGGTCCCCACGCCATCTGCCCCCACCCCGGGAGCGCCCGCCGGGTCGGGCGCCACCGGGTCGGGCGCCACCGGGTCGGGCGCGGCCATCGTCCTGGCCCACCCGTGGGCGGACACACCGCTCGGCCCACCAGAGGGCTGGGACCCGGCGGTACGCGCCGTGGTCGACCTGGTGCTGGCCTCGCCGGTGCCGATGGCGCTGCTCTACGGCGAGGACCTGGTCCTGCTCTACAACGACGGGTACGCGGAGCTGATCGGCGAGCGGCACCCGGCGGCGCTCGGCCGGCCGGCGGCCGAGGTGTTCGCCGACCTCTGGCACGACCCGATCGCCGGCGAGGTGGTCAGCCGGGTCTACCGGCGGGGCGAGCCCTACCTGGAGCGGGAGGCGGTGCTGCCGGTCGACCGGCACGGCACCGGTCCCGCCGAGCCGGCGGTGTTCACCCGCGGCTACTCCCCGGTCCGCGACTCCACCGGCCGGATCATCGGCGTGCTCACCGTGGCCGCCCAGACCACCCAGGTCACCCGGCAGTTGCAGAGCCTGAGCGACTTCGCGGCCGCGCTCTCCGGCACCCTCACCCTGGACGACGTCGCCCGGGTCACGCTGCGCTACTGCCTGCACTCCTTCGACGCCGACCGGGTCTCGTTCCTGGTCGACGAGGGCTCCGCCTGGCGGATGGTCCGCCGGGTCCGGGGTGAGCTGCTGGACGAGGCCGACGAGCGGCTGCCGCCGCTGTGGCGGCGGCAGCCCGCCGACTCGGCCGTCCCGATCGTGGTCACCGCGCGCAGCGGCGTGTCGTCCTTCGTCTCCGACGGCCAGCCGCTGCGGGACACCGCGGCGGACCGGCACGACGAGAAGATCCGGGCGATCGCCTCGCTGCCGCTGCGCTCGACGGTGATCCGCGGCGCGCTCACCGTCGGCTACCAGGCCGCGCACCCCTGGTCGCCCGCGGAGCGGGCGCTGCTCGCCGCCTCGGCGGAGCTGGTCGGCCAGGCCGCCGAGCGGGCCCGCCGCTTCGAGACCCAGCACGGCACCGCCCAGCTGCTGCAACGCAGCATGCTCCCGGAACAGCTGCCCGACCTGCCCCGGCTGCGGATCGCCGCCCGCTACGACCCCGGCGTCGACGGCAACGCGGCCGGCGGCGACTTCTACGACGCGTTCGTGCTGCCCACCGGCGCGCTCGGCGTGGTGCTCGGCGACGTGGCGGGGCACGACGTGCAGGCCGCCGCCCGGATGGGCCAGGTACGCGCCGCGCTGCGCGCGCTGGCCCTCTCCGACCCCCGGCCGGACGCGGTGCTCGGCGGGCTGGACCGGCTGGTCGCCAGCCTGGGCGTCGAGGGCGGCACCCACGAGCTCTTCGTCACCGTGGTGTTCGGGGTGGTCGAGGCCGACCGGGAGCGGATCACGCTGGCCAGCGCCGGCCACCCCGCGCCGCTGATCCGGCGCTGCCCGCCCGAGGGCGAGCCGGTCGCCGAGTACGTCGAGGTGCCGCCCGCGCCGCCGCTGGGCCTGGGCGGCCGTCCGCGGACGGTCACCGTGCCGTTCCGCCCCGGCGACACCCTGCTGCTGTTCAGTGACGGGGTGGTCGAGCGGCGCTGGCAGGACCTCACCGCCGGGCTGGCCGGGCTCGGCACGGCGGTGACCGCCGCGAGCAGCGGCGACCCGCGGGCGCTCTGCGCGGTGGCGACCGCCGCCGTGCCGGGCGCCACCGAGGACGACGTGGCCGTGCTGGCGGTGGAGCACGCGGTGAAGCCGAGCCGGTCGGCCAGCATGGAGGTGCCGGCGGAGCCGACCGCGCCGAGCCGGGTCCGGCACTGGATGACCGCCCAGCTCACCGACTGGCAGGTACCCGAGGCGGTGGTCGGCGCGGCGGTGCTCTGCACCAGCGAGCTGACCACCAACGCCCTGTTGCACGCCGGCACCGCCGCCCGGGTCGAGATCGACCTGAGCGCCGAGCGGCTGCTGGTCTCGGTCGCCGACTCCGGCACCCGCGGGCAGGTGACCCGGGCGCAGACCGACACGCTGAGCAGCCGCGGGCGCGGGCTCGGGCTGATCGAGGAGCTGAGCGACGCCTGGGGCACCGACCCCACGGTGCGCGGCTCGACGGTCTGGTTCGAAATCCTCATCCCCGCCGGGTGAGTCGCGCGTCGGCGGCGGCCCGGGCGGGTAGAAGGGGAGCCATGCCTGACGACAACCGCTGCGGCGTCCTCTTCGACGTGGACGGCACCCTGGTCGACACCACGTACCTGCACACGGTGAGCTGGTGGGAGGCGCTCCGCCAGGGTGACCACCGGGTGCCGATGGCGCGGATCCACCGGGCCATCGGGATGGGTTCGGACAAGCTCCTCGACCACCTGCTCGGGGCCGAGCGGGACCGGGACGCGGACGGCAAGCTGCGCGACACGCACGACGCCCTGTACGCCGAGTACTGGGAGCGGCTGGCGCCGCTGCCCCGGGCGGTGGACCTGCTGCGCGCCTGCGCTGCCCGCGGGCTGCGGGTGGTGCTGGCCACCTCGGCGGCCGAGCACGAGGTGGCCGCCCTCCGGGCCGCCCTCGACGCGGACGACGTGATCGACACGGTCACCTCCTCGGCCGACGCGAAGGAGAGCAAGCCGGCGCCGGACATCCTGGAGGCCGCGCTGGCCCAGTCGGGCCTGGCCGCCGAGCGGGTGGTGTTCGTCGGCGACTCGGTCTGGGACGTCGCAGCCGCCGGCAAGCTGGACGTCCCGTGCATCGGTCTGACCTGCGGCGGCACCAGCCGCGGCGAGCTGGCGGGCTCGGGCGCGGTGGCCGTCTACGACGACCCGGCCGGCCTGCTGGACGGCCTGGCCGACAGCGCCATCGCCGCCCTCACCGATCCGGCGAGGTCGGTTCGCGCCCCGGGCCGGGCCGGTGACACGGTGACCGGTCCCACCGGGGAGAAGACGGACACGGAGGCATAGCCCACCCCGCTACGGGGCACTGGTGACCACCTGCCCGCACGGTGCGCGGCGGAAGGGTGGTGCCGTGGAACCGGTCGATGTCGCGTTCGCCCTGCTGGGCGTCGGCGCGCTGCTGGCGGGGATCCTGCCCCGGGTGCTGGAACGCCGGCCGCTGTCGATGCCGATCGCCTTCCTCGGCCTGGGCGTGCTGGTCTTCCTGCTGCCCACCGGGCTGCCGACCCCGGACCCGCTGCGCTGGCCGGAGCTGACCACCCACCTCACCGAGGTCGGCGTGATCGTCGCGCTGATGGGCGCCGGCCTGAAGATCGACCGGCCGTTGAGCTGGGCGCGCTGGGCGTCGACCTGGCGGTTGCTGGCCGTCGCCATGCCGCTGTGCATCGTCGCGGTGGCGCTGCTCGGTTGGTGGTGGGCCGGGCTGGTGCCGGCCGCGGCCCTGCTGCTGGGCGCCGCGCTCGCCCCGACCGACCCGGTGCTCGCCTCCGACGTGCAGGTGGGCGAGCCGACCGACGTGGAGGACTCGGAGGACGAGGTGCGCTTCGCGCTCACCTCCGAGGCCGGGCTGAACGACGGACTGGCCTTCCCCTTCGTGTACGCGGCCATCGCGATCGCCACCACCAGCCTCGCGCCGGCGGACTGGCTGGCCCGCTGGCTCGCCGTCGACGTGCTCTACAAGCTCGCCGTCGGGGTGGGCGGCGGGCTGCTCATCGGCTGGCTGCTCGGCAAGCTCTTCTTCCGGGCCCCGAGCCAGCTGCGGCTGGCCCGGCACGCCGAGGGCTTCCTCGCCCTCGCCGCGACCTTCCTGGCGTACGGGCTGGTCGAGGTGGTCGGCGGGTATGGCTTCCTGGCCGTCTTCGTGGCCGCCCGGGCGATCCGGGCCGCCGAGCGCACCCACGAGTTCCACTCCGTGCTGCACGACTTCGCCGAGCAGGTCGAGCGGCTGCTCACCGTGCTGTTGCTGCTGCTCTTCGGCGGCGCGGTGATCGGCGGCCTGCTCGCCCCGCTGACCTGGCCGGCGGCGCTGGTCGGGCTGGCCCTGGTCCTGGTGATCCGGCCGCTGGCCGGCTGGCTGTCGCTGCGCGGGGCGCCGGGACGCCCGGCCGAACACTGGGTGATCTCGCTGTTCGGCATCCGCGGCGTGGGCTCGTTCTACTACCTGGCGTACGCCACCAGCAGGACGGAGTTCCCGCAGGCCGAGCTGGTCTGGGCCACGGTCGGCCTGGTGGTGGTGGTCTCGGTGGTGGCGCACGGGATCGCCGCCACCCCGGTCATGCAGCTGCTGGACCGGGCGGGCGAACGGACCGGGGATCCCTCAGAGCGGGGCCGGACGGACGAACCCGCCCTGGGCGGCGTCGGCGGCTGACCGGGGCGCCGGCACCCGGGCGGCCGGCAGCTCCAGGCGCAGCCGCACGGTGGTCACCCCGTCGGCGACGTGCACGTCCACCAGGTCGCAGAGCCGGTGCACCAGGAGCAGCCCCCGGCCGCGCACGCTGGCCGGCGGCGGCGGGATCCGGCCGGCCAGCGGATCGGCCAGCTCACCCGGGCCGGTCACCTCGCAGACCAGCTCGCCCGCGGCGGCCCAGCACCGCGCGACGGCCGGTCCGGCGCCGTGGGTGAGCGCGTTGGAGGCCAGCTCGGTAACGGCGATGCGCAGGTCGTCGACCCGCTCCGCGGCGAGCCCGGCCGCCTCGGCGACGGCGGCGACCGTCGCGCGCAGCGCCGCGAGCCGGTCCGGCCGGACCGGCTCGGTGAGCGCGCCGCCGGGCGGCGGGGGCAGCGGACGGGCCAGCCGGCTCAGCAGCGCCCGGGGCGGCCGGTAGCCGGCACTGGGCCGGGCCACTCCCCCGCTGACCAGCCGGGGATGGGTCCGGGCGACGTCGGCCAGCGCCCCGGCCGGCAGCCGGGACCGGTCGAACAGGCAGCGCGCGGTGAGCGGCTGGTCGGCGAGACCGAGATTGATCAGCACCTCGTGCTCGACGCAGTGCCGGTACGCGGCCGGCCGCCGGCCGGGCCAGAGCGCCTCGCCGACCACCCGGACCCGGCGGCCGGGGAACCGGTGGACGAGGTCGCGCAGCGTGGCCGCGATGATGGTCGCCGGGTTGCGCCCGATCACCGCCATGTCGGCCAGGTCGACACCGTCGAGCGGGTCGAGCAGCGGCCGGACCAGGGGCAGCCGGTGGGTGGGCACGGCGACCAGCACCGGCTCGCCGGCGGCCCGCCCGGCCTCGACGAACTCTCCGACGGCGGCGAGGTAGTCCTGGTCGTGGGTGTAGAGCAGGGCGTCGTGGCGCAGCCCACCGTCCGGGAACGGCGACCGGTCGAGACCGGTCCCGCCGTCTCCCGGCCGACCGCCGGCGCCGTTCACTGCGCGTACACCTCCCCGACGAACGATACCCGTGGGTGACGGGCCGCCTGCGCGCAGTGGGACCGGTCAGCCACGGTCCGCGAGCAGCCGGGTGGCCAGGGCCCGGCCCAGGTCCCGGCCGGAGCGCCAGGCGCCCTGCACCCGCGGCCGCCCGAAGGCGTCGCCGGCCAGCCCGATGCCGTCGTCGTCCAGGTGGTAGGCACCCTCGCCGCCAGCGGTCGGCTTCGCGTACGTCCAGCGGTGCACGTGGGTCAGCTCGGCCGGCTCGGGCAGGCCGAACAGGTCGCGGACGGCCTGCTCGACGGCCGGGGCGGCGGCGGTGGGCTGGAGCAGATGCCCGGCGGCGAACTCGGGGGTGGTGTGCGCGACCAGCACCGGGGCGCCGTCGCCACGCCGGTCGCCGTCGTCGCAGACCAGGCTCAGCACCGGGTGCCCGTTGACGAACGCGCCCCGGAAGTCCGGCCAGCGGCGCGCGGGGAAGCGCAGCACCCCGGCCAGCGCCGAGGACCAGCGCTGGGCCGCCACCGCCCGGGTGGCCGCCGCCAGCGCGGGGTCGAGCAGCAGGGCGGCCTGCGGGCCCGGCATGGCCAGCACCACCGCCTCGGCCGCCCGCCCGTCCACCCGCGGGCCCGGCTCGACCGTCATGACCAGGCGGTTGTGGGCCACCGGCAGGTCCCGGGCCAGGTGTTCCACCAGCGAGCGGAGCCCGCGCGGGGCGGCCCACCGCATCGGGCCGGCCACCTCCTCGCGCCCCCGCGGCCCGTACGCCACCAGCGTGTCGGTCCACTCGCGGGCCAGGCCGGCGGCGCGCCAGCCCTCGACCACCGCGGCGAAGTCGGGGTCGTCGACGGTGAAGTAGGCGGCGCCCAGATCCGCGGGACGGCCCGCGAAGCGCGTGCTGGCCATCCGCCCGCCGGTCACCCGGGCCCGTTCCCGGACCTCCACGGGGATGCCGGCCCGGGCCAGCTCGGCGGCGCAGGCCACCCCCGCGATGCCCGCGCCGACCACCACCACACCCGCCCGGTCCGCAGTCACCGGCTGATCGTAGGCGGCGGCCGGCATGAAGACCCCGGGACCGGGGTAGTGGTACACCTGTTCGAGGAGAGGTGATCATCATGGCCGACCGCAGCAACGGCAGCAAGGACCCCGTCAACCCGGACGCCGCCGTCAAGGACCCGGACGACTGGGTCACCGGCGACGAGCCGCCGACCGCGGCGCAGGAGTCGTACCTGCACACCCTGGCCCGGGAGGCCGGCGAGGAGGTGCCGGAGGGGCTGACGAAGGCCGAGGCGTCCCGCCGGATCGACGAGCTCCAGGCCGAGACCGGCCGCGGCCGGTGAGTCAGCGCGGGGGCAGGCGGTGCAGCTCGACCCGATCGAGCCGCCCCGCCGCCACCCGCGCCGTCAGGTAGGTCGCGTGCGGCTGGGCCCGCCGGTCGGTGGGTGAGCCGGGGTTGAGCAGCCGCAGCCCACCCGGGGCCACGCTGTCCCACGGGATGTGGGAGTGCCCGAAGACCAGCAGGTCGCAGTCACCGAAGGCGGCGGCGCAGCGCTCCTCCCGGCGGGTCTTCGGCCCGGTCTCGTGCACCACGGCCACCCGCAGCCCGGCCAGCTCGACCCGGGCCACCTCCGGCAGCCGGGCGCGCAGCGGCGGCCCGTCGTTGTTGCCGTACACCCCGACCAGCCGGCGGGAGCGGGCCTCCAGGGCGTCCAGCAGGGACACGTCCACCCAGTCGCCGGCGTGCAGCACCACATCGGCGGCCTCGACCGCCGCCCAGAGCGGCGCCGGCAGGTCCCGCGCCCGCTTCGGCACGTGCGTGTCGGCCATGATGACCAGCTCCATCCCCCGATCCTGCCCGCCACCGCGCCCGCTGTCGCGCGGGCGCGCCCCGTCAGGCGCCCCGGCCCGGGTTCCCCAGCAGGCCACCGTCCATGAGGTCGGTCGATCCGGTCACGTACTCGGCGTTGTCGCCGGCCGGGACGACGGCCGCGCCCGCTCCGCGGTGACCGCGCCGGCCGGCACGGCCGATCGGTCGGTCCGGCCGCGGAGCCGCTCGGCGGCCGCGGTGATCCGGCCCGCGGCGTTGATCAGGCCGATGTGCGAGAAGGCCTGCGGGAAGTTGCCCAGCTGCTCGCCGGTGGCCTCGTCGATCTGCTCGGCGTAGAGCCCGAGATCGTTGACGTGCGCGGCGACCTGGGCGAACAGCCGCCGGGCCCGGCCCAGCTCGCCGGCCTCGGCCAGGCAGGCGGCCAGCCAGAACGAGCAGATCACGAAGCCCGCCGGGTCGTCGTTCCAGCGCCGCAGCAGGCCGTCGCGGGACAGTCGGCGCTCGACCACGTCGATGGTGGCGCGCATCCGCGGGTGATCGGCGGGCAGGAAGCCGACCAACGGCATGATCAGCACCGAGGCGTCCAGCTCGTCGGAGTCGAACGCGCCGGTGTACGCCCCGACGCGGTCGCTCCAGCCCCGGCCGAGCACCGCCGCGCGCACCTCGTCCCGGGCGGTCGCCCAGTGCGCCACGTCGGCGGGTTCGCCGATCCGCGCTCCGAACCGGACGGCCCGGTCCAGCGCGGTCCAGCACTGCACCTTGGACGACAGGTAGTGCCGCTCGGCGTCGCGCGCCTCCCACATCCCGGCGTCGGGCCGGCGCCACTCCTGCGCCGCCTGATCAGCCAGGGCGTGCAGCAGGTAGCGCACGTCGGCCGACATCGGGTCGAGGTAGTGGCGCATCAGCCACGCCGCGTCGAGGACCTCGCCCAGCACGTCCATCTGCCGCTGCTGCCAGGCGTCGTTGCCGACCAGGACCGGCCGGCTGCCGGCGTACCCGGCGAGGTGGTCGAGGCGGTGTTCGGTGAGGTCCCGCTCGCCCTCGACGCCGTACATGATCGGCACCGGCTCGTCGTCGATCCGGCCCATCGCCCGGGCCACCCAGGTGAACTGCCGATCCGCCTCGTCCGGGCAGGCGGCCAGCCAGAGCGCCTGGAGGGTGAGGCTGAAGTCGCGGAGCCAGACGAAGCGGTAGTCGTAGTTGCGGGCGCCGCACACCTCCTCGGGGAGCGAGGTGGTGGCCGCCGCGACCACCGCCCCGCTGGGCCCGTAGGTCATCCCCTGCACCACCATCGCGCTGCGGCGGACCAGGTCACGGTATTCGCCGTCGTAGTGGTGCAGGCCGGCCCAGGACCGCCAGCTGGCCACGGTGTCCGCCACCGCCTGGTCGGCGTCGGGCAGCGCCGGCGCGCCGTCGCGGTAGGCCGGGGCGTACCCCAGGGTGAAGTGGTGGGTGCTGCCGGCGCGGGCGGTGAACCGCCCGGACGCGCCGCCCGCCCGGCAGGTCATCGGCACGTTGGCGCGCAGCTCCAGCCGGCACGCGCCGGCCGTCGCCCCGATCACCCCGTCGGCGTCGGTGAGGTAGGCGCGGACCCGGCCGTACTCGAAGCGGGGCGCGTAGTCGACCCGCATGGGCACCTCACCGGCGAGCCCCTCGACCACCCGGGCGAGCACCCGCGGCGATCGCAGCCCGATCTCGTGCCCGCGCGCGCCGGGCTCCAGCGCCAGCGCGTCGGTGACGGCCGCCGTCCCGGTCGCGGTGCGGAAGACGGTACGCAGCACGAGCGCGTCGTCCAGATAGGACCGGGTGCTGGTGAACTCGCTCGCGGGCCGGATGCTCCAGTGCCCGGCGTCGTCGTCGAGCAGCCGCCCGAACACCGACGGCGCGTCGAAGCGGGGCGGACACCACCAGTTGACCGAGCCGGCCCGGTCCACCAGGGCCGCGCTGTGCCCGTCGGCGAGGAAGCCGTGCTCGCTGATCCATCCGGTCGGCACGGCGGTGGCTACCCGGCCCGGCGGCCACCATGCGCGCCCCCATCCGTCCCGGCCGACGCGTTACCGCCCGACGGCGGTGGGAACGCGGCGGGTTGACGAAGGAGGATGCTCATGACCAATCCCTCGAGTCCGACCGCGGCCTGGCGGCCGGGGATGCCGGGCAGCGACAACCTCCCGTCCGGTCCGAGCGGCCGTCCGTTGCCGCCGAGCGGGGACGGACACGGGCCGCAGGCCGGCCCACCGACCGTCACGATCGGGTCGTATCCGGACTATCCGTCCGCACAGCGGGTGGTGGACTATCTGGCGGACAACCGGTTCCCGGTGGAGCGGACCGCGATCGTGGGGACCAACCTCACCCTGGTCGAGACCGTGATGGGCCGGCTCACCACGGGCCGGGCCGCCCTGCTGGGTGCGGGCACCGGCGCCTGGTTCGGCCTGTTCATCGGGTTGCTCTTCGGCATCTTCACCGCGGGGAACTGGCTCGCGGTGATCCTGGTGGGCCTGGTGATCGGCGCGATCTGGGGCGCCGTGTTCGGCGCCGTGGCCCACGCCATGACCGGGGGGCAGCGCGACTTCACCTCGGCCAGTTCGCTGCGGGCCAGCCAGTACGCGGTCACCGTGGACGCGGACGTGGCCGACCAGGCCCGGCAGCTGCTCGGCCGGATGCACCTGACCCCGACCGGCGCCACCGCCCGCTGACCGGTCGATCCCCGACGCCCCGGCGCACCGTCGCGCCGGGGCGTCAGCCGTTCAGTGGTAGGAGCGCTCGCCGGCGCGGATCGGGACGTCGACCCGGTTCTCCGGCGGGGCCAGCGGGCAGGCCCACCGGTCGTCGTAGGCGCAACTCGGGTTGTAGAGGTAGTTGGCGTCTAGCCGGACCCGATTGCCGGGCAGCACGGTCAGCCCCCGCCCGAAGGTCCCCTTCACCGTGTCGGTCAGGTAGCGCCCACCGCCGTACGCCTCGCTGCCGCAGGTGGCGTCGCGCAGCGGGACGAACAGCCCGCCCCCGTACGCCTCGATCCACCACAGGGTGAGCGGCCCCCACGGCGTCTCGGCGATGGCCACCCGCCGGTATCGCACCACCCCGTCGGGACCGCCGGTGTCGATGGTCTCGGTGCCCGAGGCGGGGCGCAGCGGCGCCTCCACCACGGCGGCCGGGTCGGGCGGGAACCAGCGCAGCCCGGTGAAGCCGGGCCGGTCGGCGGGCGGCAGCGGGCTGCTGGGGTGGCTGCGGAACAGCTCGTCCCGGGCGGCCCGGAAGCCGGCCAGGTCGAGGTCGGAGAGGTAGAGCCGGGCCACCCGCTCCCGCCAGTCCTGCACGTCGAGATCGTCCACCCCCCGACCCTAACCGGCCCGAGCCCACCGGGCCGCAGTTCAGATTCGAAAGTTGCCGCTCGCAAGCATCGGTGTCGCACGGGTCACCATCGCGCGGAGGCCCTTGTTTAAATTTTAAGTAGTGCTACTCTCATAGCCATGACGGAGAGCCTGGACGCCGAGCGGTCGGCCTGCTGGCGGGCGTACATCGAGGCGAGCCAGCGGTTGTTCACCCGGCTCGAGGACGATCTGCGCGTCGACAGCCAGCTGAGCTTCGCCGACTACCACGTGCTGGTGCTGCTCTCCGAGGCGCCGGGGCAGCGGCTGCGGATGGGCGAGCTGGCGGGCCGGCTGGTGTTCTCGCCGAGCCGGCTGACGTACCAGATCTCCTCGATGCAGAAGCGCGGCCTGGTGGCCCGGGAGTCCTGCCCCGAGGACCGGCGGGGCAGCGAGGCGGTGCTCACCGCCGCCGGGCTGCTGACGCTGCGCGAGGCCGCGCCGCACCACCTGCGCTCCGTGCGCACCCACCTGATCGACGACCTCGACGACGCCGAGGTCGCCTGCCTCACCCGGGTCTTCGAACGGCTCGGCCGGCGCCTGGGCGCCGACCGCGACGCGTCGTCCACCCCGGCCGACAACTAAGGAGCCCCGCGATGCCCGCGATCACCGTCGACGACGTCCTCGTCCTGCCCCGCCTGCCGGAGCTCGCCGAGTCCACCACCTACCGCCCGGTCCGCCGGGTGACCACCGCGCCGAGCGGCTACGAGGGCGAGGGCTTCCCGGTCCGCCGCGCCTTCGCCGGGGTCCCGCTGACCGAGCTGGACCCGTTCATCCACCTCGACCAGATGGGCGAGGTCGACTACGCGCCGGGTGAGCCGAAGGGCACCCCGTGGCACCCGCACCGGGGCTTCGAGACGGTGACCTACATGATCGACGGGATCATGGACCACCAGGACTCGCAGGGCGGCGGCGGCACCATCACCGACGGCGACACCCAGTGGATGACGGCGGGCCGCGGCCTGCTGCACATCGAGGCGCCGCCGGAGCACCTGGTGATGAGCGGCGGCCTCTTCCACGGCCTCCAGCTCTGGGTCAACCTGCCCCGGGTGGCGAAGATGAACCCGCCGCGCTACCAGGACATCCGCGGCCGGGAGTCGGCACTGCTGACCACGCCTGACGGTGGCGCGCTGGTCCGGGTGATCGCCGGCGAGATCGCCGGCCACCGGGGCCCGGGCTCGACCCACACGCCGATCACCATCGCGCACGTGACGCTCCAGCCCGGCGCCGAGCTCAACCTGCCCTGGCGGCCGGACTTCAACGCGCTGGTCTACGTGCTGGCCGGCCGCGGCACGGTGGGCACCGACCGGCGGCCGATCCACCTCGGCCAGCTCGCGGTGCACGGTCCGGGCGACGCGCTGCGGGTCACCGCGGACGCGCGGCAGGACGCCAACACCCCGGCGCTGGAGCTCTACATCATGGGCGGCCAGCCGATCCGCGAGCCGGTGGCGCACTACGGCCCGTTCGTGATGAACACCCGGGCCGAGCTGGTCCAGGCGGTCGAGGACTACCAGGCCGGCCGGCTCGGGGTCATCCCGGCCGAGCGGCTGCCGCACAGCGGCGGCGAGGGCGACCGTCCCTGACCGCTCGAACCGACGGGCGTCCCGGTTCCCCGGGGCGCCCGTCGCCGGTCCTGCGGAGTCGGTGAACTCAGGAGACGGCGAAGATGCCGGCCACCCCGAGGATCACCATCAACAGGACCGCCACCAGCGCCCCCCGCTCCCCCTCCACCGCCTGCTCGCGGTATTCGGTCACGGTGTTCGTCGTCTCGGCGGGCATGCTGTGGCCTCCTCGGTTTCGCGATCCAGGGGTCGGTGCACCCCCGCGCGAGCACCCCGCCGACCTGGGGCGGTCGGCGTGCGGGGTCGTGCCGGGGGTCCTACCGTGAGGACGTTGTCGACCTCGGGAGGCTGGAACGTGTCGATGCGGGACTGGTTCCTCTCCGCACAGGAACGCGCCAACCCACGGTCAGAGTTACCCGTCTGGACGAGCGGAAACCTCGCCGAGCCGTTGATTCACGGCGGCGCGTACTTTGACCGGCTGGTCAGCGAGGTGGAGCAGCTCCGGGCCGGCGACCACCTCTTCTTCACCGACTGGCGCGGCGACCCCGACCAGCGGATGCGGCCGGACGGGCCGACGGTGGCGCAGCTGTTCGCCCAGGCCGCCCAGCGCGGGGTGATCGTCAAGGGCCTGATCTGGCGCTCCCACCTCGACGCCCTCTCCTACAGCGAGGAGGAGAACCGCGACCTCAGCGAGGCGATCTGCGCCGCCGGCGGGGAGGTGCTGCTCGACCAGCGGGTCCGCCGCGGCGGCTCGCACCACCAGAAGCTGGTGGTACTGCGCCACCCCGGCGCCCCGGAGCGGGACATCGCGTTCGCCGGCGGGATCGACCTCTGCCACAGCCGGCGCGACGACGCGGCGCACGGCGGCGACCCGCAGGCGGTCGCCATGTCCCCCCGGTACGGCCCGCACCCGCCCTGGCACGACGTCCAGCTCGCGCTCCGCGGCCCGGTGGTCGGCGCGCTGGACACCACCTTCCGGGAGCGGTGGACCGACCCGATGCCGCTGGACTCGGAGAACCCGATGGCCTACCTGCGGGACCGGCTGCGCGGCTCCGACCTGAGCCCGGACCCGCTGCCCGACCAGCCCGCCGACCCGCCGGCCTGCGGGCCGCACCACGTCCAGGTGCTGCGCACCTACCCGGCGGTACGCCCGCGCTACTCGTTCGCCCCGCACGGCGAGCGGACCGTGGCCCGCGGCTACACCAAGGCGGTCCGCCGGGCCCGCCGGCTGATCTACCTGGAGGACCAGTACCTCTGGTCGACCGAGGTGGCCGACCTCTTCGCCCGTGCCCTGCGCGCGCAGCCCGAGCTGCACCTGGTGGCCGTCGTGCCCCGGCACCCGGACGTGGACGGCCGGTTGGCGCTGCCGCCGAACATGGTCGGGCGCGCGCAGGCCCTCGAGCTCTGCCACCGGGCCGCACCGGACCGGGTGCACGTCTTCGACGTGGAGAACCACGAGGGCACCCCGGTCTACGTGCACGCGAAGGTCTGCGTGGTGGACGATGTCTGGGCCAGCGTGGGCAGCGACAACTTCAACCGCCGCTCGTGGACCCACGACAGCGAGCTGTCCTGCGCGGTGCTGGACGACACCCGGGACGAGCGGACCCCGACCGACCCGGCGGGGCTGGGCGACGGAGCCCGGGTGTTCGCACGGGACCTGCGGCTGCGGCTGTGGCGGGAGCACCTGGACCGGGACCCGGACGGCGGGGCGGACGACGACCTGCTCGACCCGGCGGACGCGGTCGCGGCGATCACCTCGGCGGCGGAGGCGCTGGAGCGGTGGCACGAGTCCGGGCGCACCGGGCCCCGCCCGCCGGGGCGGCTGCGACCGCACCGGCCGGAGCGGCTGTCCTGGCGGACCCGGCTCTGGGCGCTGCCCGCCTACCGGCTGGTCTACGACCCGGACGGCAGGCCGCTGCGGGCCCGGCGCGCCGGCACCTGGTGAGCCGTCGCGAGCTCATCCTCGGTCGGCAGCGGCGCGTCCAGCGCGTCCGGCCGGGCCGGGTACGCGAACGACACCCGGGGCGAGTAGTAGCCCCAGCAGATCTGTAGCGGGTTGGCCGGGCGGAGCGCGTAGACCGGGTGCTCCGGGGCGAGGAACTCCACCGACTCGACCTCGAACGGCGACACCGGCTCGGCCACGTACGGGTAGTCCGCGACGATCAGCTCGCCGTCGCGGGCGGTGACGTAGCGGTGGTGGCCGTTGTAGGCCGCGGTGCCGGTGTGCCCGACCTGGGCGGCGACCTGGATGAGCGGCCGGCCGTCGGCCCACGTCTCGGCGGTGAGCCGCCCGCCCCGGACCTCCACCAGCGTCTCCCCCGTCCCGACGGGGGCGCCCCGGGCGGACGCGTACTGCCGGACCCGCGGGCTGGAGGCGAGGTAGTGGGTCCACCAGCCGCCGGGTGTCTCTCCGTCGGGCGGCTCCATGTCCGCGAGTGAGACACCGAGGAAGGTGAGCGAGTACGCGCCGAACCCGGAGGTCTGGCACTCGTCGTCCACCACGTACTGGCAGAGGAAGACCTGGTGGTCGGGGCGCGGGCGGAGGCCGGCCGGGACGAGCGCCGCGACCGCGTCGGGGTCCGCCGGAAGCCAGCTGAACAGCAGGGTCCGGGCGTTGACGACGAGTTGCGGAGCGGCGGGATCCAGCACGGTGCCTCCGTAGACGTGTACACCTGGACGCTACGGGCGGTCCCGTCGGCGGGACAAGGACGGAAAGGCGACAGTGTGCGACAACTGTCGGGTTTCACGTTGACCGGTCGGTCCGCAGGTTCGTCCGTCCGGGCAGCCGAGCCCGACCGCCTCGCACCACAGCGCGGGTCGGCCATCCGAGGGGTATCTGCCCCGATTAAGGCCCTTCATGCTGTGACACGGCTTAAGTACATCGTACTTTCGGCTAGATTTCCTCAGACCGATCAGGTTAAGGTGGCTTCCGAACGGCCTAACTGAAGCTAAACCGAAGCGTCACGTCTTTTTGTATCGCGGACGAGGTGCAGGGAGGACCACCCATGACCGCGCACACGATCAGCGAGCCGGCGACGACAGCGCCGTCCACCTCCGAGAAGCTCGACCCGCGGGCGCTCACCGACAGCGCCGCCAACCTGCTCAACGCGATGGCGGCGCTGCCCGCCAACCACCCGTCGCGCCCCGCGCTGCGCGACCGGGCGATCGAGGCCTGGCTGCCGCTCGCCAACCACCTCGCCCACCGCTACAGCGGGCGGGGCGAGCCCACCGACGACCTGGCGCAGACCGCCGCCGTCGGCCTGATCAAGGCGATCGACAAGTTCGACCCGTCCCGCGGCGTCGACTTCGCCGGCTACGCCATCCCGACCATCATCGGCGAGCTGAAGCGCCACTTCCGCGACCGCACCTGGGACATCCGGGTGCCGCGTCGCCTCCAGGAGCTGCGGCTGGCCATCTCCGACGCCAACAGCTCGCTGCTGCAGACCCTCGGCCGCTCGCCGACGGTCGCCGACATCGCCAGCCACCTCAGCCTCACCGAGGAGGAGGTCCTGGAGGGCCTGGAGGGCGCCCGCGCCTACAACGCGGTGTCGCTGTCCACCCCGACCGGCGACGGCGACCGGGCCACCGAGCTGGGCGACATGCTCGGCGGCGAGGACGGCGAGTTCGAGCTGGCCGAGCTTCGCGTCGCCCTCGGGCCGGCGCTGGCCACGCTCGACGAGCGCGAGCAGAAGATCCTCACGCTGCGCTTCTACGGCAACCTGACCCAGTCGCAGATCGCCGAGCAGATCGGCGTCTCGCAGATGCACGTGTCCCGGCTGCTGGCCCGGGCCCTGACCAAGCTGCGCGGGCAGCTCGACGGAACGTACTAGGGGGTGGCGGCGGTGGCCGGGTCGGCGGGCCCGGCCACCGTTGACGTCCACTCAGGCCCGGCCGGCGGTGCGCCGGCCGGGCCGTTCCGTGTTCAGCGCAGCACGAGCAGGTCCAGCGCGTCGACCACCGGGGCGTGTGGGGTGCGCCGCGCCGCCGCGCGCAGCCGGCGCACACCACGCTCGTAGTCCGCGTCGTCGAGCAGCACCAGCGGGGTGTGCGCGGCGCGCCGCAGCCCGTCGGCCGCCGCCCGCAGCGAAGGGGCGCTGACCTGCGGCACCGGCCCCAGCGCCACCGGAGCGAACCCGGCGGCCTCGAAGGCCGCGCAGACCTCGGCGACCGAGGGATAGCCCTCCACCACCCGCAGCGCCTCCGGGAACCAGCGGAACAGGGTGACCCCGCCACCCCGGCCGGCGAAGACCGACCGGATCAGCACCGGCGCGCCGGGCCGCAGCACCCGGCGCAGCTCGGCGGCGACCGCCGGCACGTCGGTGAGGTGGTGCACCACCGTGGAGAGCCACGCACCGGCCAGGCCGGCCGCCGCGAGGGGCAGCGACTCCGCCCGGCCGGCCACCATTTCCGGGTACACCGAGCGGGTTCGCATCGCCCCCGCCGGCTCGACCGCCACCACGTCCACCCGGTACCAGGCCCGGAAGGCGGCCGCCCAGGCGCCGGTGCCCGCGCCCAGGTCGAGCACGCGGTCGCCCGGTCCGACAGGCAGGTGCCGGGACACCGCGGCGCGCCAGCCGGCCAGGCCGTCGGCCGGCAGGTGCCGGGTCGCCGCGAAGGCGGCGGCGGAGGATTCGTCGTACGCCATCATCGCCATGACCGTCACTCCACGCGAGGGACCGGTCACGGTCAAATGTGACAAGTGGAACAGGACCCCGCGCCGGCCGCCCCGTTGAGGGTGCGAGAGTGGGTCCGTGCTTGCCGACGTCTCCCTGGACCTGCCGGTCCGGCCGGTGCTGCCGGCGCTGGTCGAGGCGCTGGGCGCGGCCGGCGCGGCGGTCCTCGTGGCGCCCCCGGGCACCGGCAAGACCACCCTGGCGCCGCTCGCGGTGGCCGCCGAGGTGCCCGGCCGGGTGGTGATCGCCCAGCCCCGCCGGGTGGCCGCCCGGGCCGCCGCGCACCGGATGGCCGCCCTGCTCGGCGAGCGGGTCGGCGAGCGGATCGGGTACGCCGTGCGCGGCGAGCGCCGGGTCGGTCCGCGTACCCGGGTGGAGGTGGTCACCACCGGGCTGCTGGTCCGCCGGCTGCACCACGACCCGGAGCTGCCCGGGGTCGGCGCGGTGCTGCTCGACGAGGTCCACGAGCGGCAGCTCGACGCCGACCTGGCGCTGGCGTTCACCGTGGACGCCCGCGGCACGCTCCGGCCGGACCTGTGGCTGCTGGCCATGTCGGCCACCCCGCAGGCGGACCGGTTCGCCGGGCTGCTCGGCGGGGCCGCTCCCGCGCCGGTGATCCGGGCCGAGGCCGCCCTGCACCCGGTGGACCGGGTCTGGGCGCCGCCGCCCCGCCCGGTCGCCGCGCCCGGGGCGGGCCGGGTGGACCCGGCGCTGCTGGACCATGTGGCGGCGACGGTGCGCCGGGCGCTGCGCGAGCGGGACGGGGACCTGCTGGTCTTCCTGCCCGGCGCCGGCGAGATCACCGCCGTGGCCGGCCGCCTGGCCGACCTGCGGGACGCGGTCGCCGTGCTGCCGCTGCACGGCCGGCTGCCCGGCGCCGCGCAGGACGCCGCGCTGCGACCGGTCGATCGGCGCCGCGTCGTGCTGGCCACCGCCGTGGCGGAGAGCAGCCTGACCGTGCCCGGGGTCCGCGTCGTGGTGGACGCCGGGCTGAGCCGGGTGGCCCGCACCGACCTGGCCCGAGGGCTGGGCGCGCTGGTCACCGTGCCGGTGTCCCGGGCGGCGGCCACCCAGCGGGCCGGCCGGGCTGGGCGGGAGGCGCCGGGCGCGGTCTACCGGTGCTGGTCGGAGGCGACCCACGCCCGGCTGGCCCCGCAGCCCGAGCCGGAGATCGCCACCGCCGACCTGACCGGGTTCGCGCTGGAGCTGGCTGCCTGGGGCACCCCGGACGGCGCCGGGCTGGCCCTGCCCGACCCCCCGCCGCCAGCCGCGCTGGCCGTCGCCCGCGAGACGCTGACCACGCTCGGCGCGGTCGACGCGGACGGCCGGATCACCGCCCGCGGGCGGGCCATCGCGGCGGCCGGGGCGCATCCCCGGCTGGCCCGGGCCCTCCTCGACGGCGCGGAGCGGGTCGGCGCCGACCGGGCCGCCGAGGTGGTGGCACTCCTTGCCGACGAGACGCTGGCCGGCGCCGGCGACGACCTGACCGCCCTCTGGCGCCGCCTGCGCACCGCCGCCGACCCGCCGGCAACCGCCCGCTGGCGCGCCGAGACCCGCCGCCTCCGCACCACCCTCGCCACCCCGCCCCGTTCCCGCGATCTTGCAGTTGGCGCCCGGACAGAAGGGACGAAAGCCCCAGGACGCGGGCACAAAGTGCAAGATCGCCGGGCAGCGGGGCTTCCTGATGATCTTGCGGCGGGGTTGCTGGTGGGGTTGGCGTATCCGGAGCGGTTGGCGCGGGTGCGGCGGGCGGGTGGGTCGGCGTACCTGATGGCTGGAGGGACCGCGGCGGAGCTGGTGGGCGGGTCGGGGCTGGTGGGGTCCGAATGGCTGGCGATCGCGGTGGCCGACCGCTCCCCCGGCGCGCCGGCCGCCCGGGTCCGGCTGGCCACCCCCGTCGACGAGGCGACCGCACGGGAGGCCGGCGGGCCGCTGCTGCGCGCCGCGCGGGAGGTCGGCTGGTCCGGCGGCGACGTGGTGGCCCGGGAGGTGGTCCGGCTCGGCGCGATCGAGCTGGTCGACCGGCCCCTCGCCGCGCCGGACCCGACGCGGCTCGCCGAGGCGGTACTCGCCGGGCTGCGCCAGGACGGCCTGGCGCTGCTCACCTGGACGCCGGAGGCCACGGCGCTGCGCCGGCGGCTGGCCTTCTGCCGGCAGGCCCTCGGCGACGAATGGCCGGACGTGTCCGACGCCGCGCTGCTCGCCGCCGCACCCACGTGGCTGGGCCCGGAACTGGCCCGCGCGCGCCGCCGGGCCGACCTGGCGCGAGTGGACGTGGCAGCGGCGCTGCGCCGGCTGCTGGACTGGCGGCAGGCGGCCCGGCTGGACGAGGTGGCGCCGGAGCGGCTCCCGGTGCCCAGCGGATCGCGGATCCGGCTGGACTATGCCGACCCGGCCGCCCCGGTGCTGGCGGTGAAGCTCCAGGAGACGTTCGGCTGGCGGGACGCGCCACGGATCGCCGACGGCCGGGTGCCGGTGCTGCTGCACCTGCTCTCCCCCGCGGGCCGGCCGGTGGCGGTCACCGCCGACCTGGCCTCGTTCTGGCGGACCGGCTACCCGCAGGTGCGGGCGGAGCTGCGCGGGCGCTATCCCCGCCACCCGTGGCCGGAGGACCCGACCAGCGCCGAGCCGACCCGGCGCGCCAGCCCGCGCCGACGCTGACCCGGTTACTCGTCGACCACGTCGGCGATCACCACGGTGACATTGTCGGGGCCGCCGGCCCGCAGCGCCAGGTCGATCAGCTTGGCCGCACACGCCTCCCGGTCCGGGTAGCCGCCGAGCACCTCGGCGAGGGTGTCGGGGCGGACCACGTTGGAGAGGCCGTCGCTGCACAGCAACCAGCGGTCGCCGGCCCACGGCACCATCGTCGCGTAGGTCGGGGAGACCTCGTCGCCCTGCAACGCCTGGGTCACCACGGCCCGGCGGGGGTGGCTGCTCGCCTGCTCGGCGGTGATCACGCCCTGGTCGACCAGCATCTGCACGAAGGTGTCGTCCCGGGTGACCTGCTTCAGCACGCCCTCCCGGAACAGGTAGGCCCGGGAGTCGCCGACGTGGGCCAGCGCCAGGCAGCTGCCGGTGCGGGCGAAGAGCAGCGCGGTGAGGGTGGTGCCCATGCCCTGGCGTTCCGGGTCCTCTTCGACCGCCTGCCGGATCCCCGCGGTGGCCAGCTCGATGCCGCCCTGGAGGGCGGCGACCAACGCGTCCTCGGGGGTCTCGACGTCCAGCGGCGCGAACGCGTCCATCGCGATACGGCTGGCCAGGTCACCGGCGGCCATGCCGCCCATGCCGTCGGCGACGGCGACCAGCCAGCTGCCGGCGTGCTGGGCGTCCTGGTTGCCACTGCGGATCAGCCCACGGTCGCTCGCCCCGACGGAACGAAGCTTCAGGGTCATGGGAGGCAGCCTGCCAGTTGGAGGGCTCGGTTGTCTCTAGGAGATCAGGACCATGCTACGCGGCGCGGCGAATCTCACTGTCGGCGCGGCGCGCGGCCATCGGACCGGATCGATTGACAGCCGGCGACCGCGCTGGAACCATCGGCCTGATATTGGGAGCGCTCCCAGCTCTCGACCCGTCCCCTGCGCACGGAAGGAACCTCCGTGACCCCATACCGACGTCGGCTCATCGCCCTCGCCGCGGCCACCACCCTGGCGCTCACCGGCGGCACCGCCGGCCCGGCCCGCGCCGAGGTGCCGCCGGACGCCCCCGAACAACTGCGCAACGGCGACTTCAGCGCCGGCACGTCCCCCTGGTTCTCCTACGGCACCGGCGACCTCGGGGTCACCGACGGGCGGCTCTGCACCACCGTCGCCGGCGGCCTGGCCAACCCCTGGGACGCCGGCATCGGGCAGGACGCGGTGCCGCTGACCGCGGGCGCCGAGTACGAACTCTCCTTCGACGTCTCCGCCACGCCCGGCGCCGCCGTCCGGGCGGTGCTCCAGCTCGGCAGCGCCCCCTACACGACGTACGCCAACGTCGACGCGACCGCGACCGACGCGGCCCGGCACGTCGTCACGACGTTCACCGCCCCCGCCGACAACGCCGGCGCCCAACTGATCTTCCAGGTCGGCGGCAGCCCCGACGCGCAGACGTTCTGCCTGGACAACGTCTCGCTGCGGGGCGGCGAGGCGGCCCCGCCGTACGAGCCGGACACCGGGCCGCGGGTGCGGGTCAATCAGGTCGGCTACCTGCCCGGCGGGCCGAAGAACGCCACCGTGGTCACCGACGCCGCCGAGGCGCTGCCCTGGCAGCTCAGATCGGCCGCCGGGACCGTGGTGGCCGACGGGACCACCACTCCGCGCGGCGTCGACCCGGCGTCGGGGCAGCAGGTGCAGACCGTGGACTTCTCCGCGTACCGCACCCCGGGCACCGGCTACACCCTGGTCGTCGACGGCGAGACCAGCCACCCGTTCGACATCTCCGGCACCCTCTACGACCGGCTGCGCGCCGACTCCCTCCAGTTCTTCTACGCCCAGCGCAGCGGCACCCCGATCGACGGCGACCTGATCGGGGCCGCCTACGCCCGCCCGGCCGGCCACCTCGGCGTCGCGCCCAACCAGGGCGACACCGACGTGCCCTGCCAGCCCGGCGTCTGCGACCACCGCCTCGACGTGCGCGGCGGCTGGTACGACGCGGGCGACCACGGCAAGTACGTGGTCAACGGCGGCATCGCCACCTACCAGCTGCTCAACGCCTTCGAGCGGACCAGGACCGCGGAGACCGCCGCCGGCGGCGCGGCGCTGGGCGACGCCACCCTGCGGGTGCCCGAGCGCGGCAATAAGGTCCCGGACATCCTCGACGAGGCCCGCTGGGAGCTGGAGTTCCTGCTGCGCATGCAGGTGCCGGCGGGCCTTCCGCTCGCCGGGATGGTCCACCACAAGGTCCACGACCGGAACTGGACCGGGCTGCCGCTCGCCCCGCAGGACGACCCGCAGCCGCGCGAACTGCACCCGCCGTCCACGGCCGCCACGCTCAACCTGGCCGCCGTCGCCGCCCAGTGCGCCCGCCTCTTCGCGCCCTACGACGCCACCTTCGCGGCCCGCTGCGGCGCCGCGGCGAAGACCGCGTACGCGGCGGCCAAGGCCCACCCGGCGGTGTACGCCTCGGCGGCCGACGGCACCGGCGGCGGCGCGTACGACGACACGAACGTGACCGACGAGTTCTACTGGGCGGCCGTCGAGCTGTGGCTGACCACCGGCGAGTCGGCGTACCTGACCGACCTCACCGCCTCGCCGCTGCACACCGCCGACGTCTTCGCCGCCGGCGGTGCGTTCGGCTGGCAGAGCGTGGCCGCGCTGGGCCGGCTCGACCTGGCGACCGTGCCGAACGGCCTGCCGGCCGCCGAACGGACCCGGATCCGCGCCTCGGTGACCGCCGCGGCCGACCGCTACCTGGCCACCGCCCGGGACCAGGCGTACGGGCTGCCGCTGCCCGGCGCGGCCGACGCCTACGTCTGGGGCAGCAACAGCAACCTGGTCAACAACGCGATCGTGCTGGCCACCGCGTTCGACCTGAGCCGGGACGCGAAGTACCGGGACGGGGCGGTGCAGAGCGCGGACTACCTGCTCGGCCGCAACGCGCTGAACATGTCCTACGTGACCGGCTGGGGCGAGCAGCACGCGCGCAACCAGCACAGCCGCATCTTCGCCCACCAGCTGGACCCGGACCTGCCGAACCCGCCCGCCGGTTCGCTGGCCGGTGGCCCGAACGCCGCCCTCCAGGACCCGTACGCGGCCAACCTGCTCGCCGGCTGCAAGCCGATGTTCTGCTACGTCGACGACATCAACTCGTACGCGACCAACGAGGTGGCGATCAACTGGAACTCGGCGCTGGCCTGGCTGGCGTCGTTCCTCGCCGACCAGGGTGACGCGGCGGCCGTGCCGGCGCCGACCTGCGCGGTCACGTACACCACCCACGGCAGCTGGCCGGACGGCTTCACCACCCAGGTCACCGTCCGGAACACCGGCACGGCGGCGGTCAACGGGTGGAGCGTGCGGTGGGCGTTCACCGGGGACCAGCGGGTGCGTAGCTGGTGGTCGGCGAAGGTCAGCCAGTCGGGGGCCACGGTCACCGCGCGGAACGAGTCGTGGAACGCCCGGATCGCGCCCGACGGCTCGGTCACCTTCGGTCTGAACGGCGCCACGGCCGGCGGCCCGAACCCCAACCCCAACCTGATCACTCTCAACGGCGCCGCCTGCACCGTCTCCTGACCGGCCTGGTGGCCTCCCGGGCGACGGGAGGCCACCACCGCCGGGCAGGCGTGATCATGGGGGCATGGCCTACCTTCTCCTGCTCGGCGCGATCGCCGCCGAGGTGATCGGCACCAGCCTGCTCAAGGCGACCGACGGTTTCACCCGGCTCTGGCCCACGCTCGGCGTCGCGGTCGCGTACCTGTCGTCGTTCGGGCTGCTCTCCCTGACGGTCAAGGACATCCCGGTCGGTGTGGCGTACGCGATCTGGTCCGGGCTCGGCACCGCGGCGATCATGGCGATCGGCGCGGCCTTCCTCGGCGAGCCGCTGAGTCTCGCCAAGGTGGTCGGCGCGGGTCTGGTGATCGCCGGGGTGGTGGTGCTCAACCTCGGCGGCGCGCACTGACAACGGAACCCGGTCAGACGCCCGCGGCGCGAGCCGGCGTCAGGCCACCGGCCGGCGCATGGCGACCCGGTCGGCCGGGTCCAGCCCCAGTGCGACCTCGGCGGCCAGCAGTCCGGCCAGCCCCGGGGTCACCTCGGCCGCGGTCAGCTCCCGGAACCCGCAGCGGGCGTAGTACGGGCCGTTCCACGGCACGCTGCGGAACGTGGTCAGGGTCAGCGCCGGCAGACCCCGCCCGGCGGCCCACCCGGCCACCTCGTCGAGCAGGCCACGGCCGATCCCCCGCCGGGCGTACGCGGGATCGACGCTGAGCTGCTGCACGTGCGCGCAGCCGTCGACCAGCTCGACCACGGCGAAGGCCACGGGCCGGTCCGCGGCGTCGACCGCGACCCGGAGCCGTCCGGCCCGCTGGGCGGCGGCCAGGACCTCCCGCGGCAACGGCGGCATGTCGGCCACGTCCGCCATGCCGATCTCCCGGAACGGGGCGCCGGAGGCCACCTCGATCCGCTGCACCTCGGTCACCTCGTCGGCCCGGGCCACCCTGCTGCGCTCCACGGCCCGACCCTGGCAGAGCGACCCGTGCCCCGCGAGCGGATTTCCCGCCCGCACCGGTCGACCCGACGTGCCGCCCGCCAGGTCGGCGAGCTGGCGGGGTCCGGGGCGTCCGGACACCGCCACCTCGGCGAGCCGATGTCGATCGAGCACCCGTGTGACAGGGGTCGCCCGGTTCGGGGCCACGTGCCCGGAGGCGCACTGCCTAGGGTCGAGGCCATGACCCTCAACGGGGACGTCAGCGTCGATCTCGCGGCGGTGCGCGCCGCCGTCGCCCGGCAGGCAGCCCGGGTGACCGAGGGCATCGCCGACATGGAGCGCTACCTGGCCGCGCAGGTGGCCGACGAGTCGCACCGGGAGGTGACCGGGCCGCTGCTGTCGGGCGCCGGGGCGAGCGGCGTCATCCGGCACCAGGGTGAGGTGCTCGCCACGTGGGGCGACCCGGCCACGCCGAAGATGCTGTTCAGCGGCACGAAGGCGGTCGTCGCCACCGTCGCCGGGGTGGCCTTCGACCGAGGCCTGCTCGACCCGGCCATGCCGGTGCTGGAGACCGTCGACCACCCGTTCCTCGCCGGTCTCGGTGTCGAGGGGATCACCTGGGCGCACCTGCTGCAGCAGACCAGCGGCTGGACCGGGGAGCTGTGGGGCAAGCCGACCGGGGTGGACGCGCAGAGCCGCCGCGAGGGCTTCGAACGGGAGGGGGCGCCCGGCAGCGGCTGGGCGTACAACGACGTCCGGGTGAACCTGCTCTGCCTGGCGCTGACCCTGCTGTTCCGCCGGCCGCTCGGCGACGTGCTGCACGAGGCGGTGCTCGAGCCGCTCGGCGCCTCCTCGTCCTGGTCCTGGCACGGGTACGCGGACTCGGTGGTCCACCTCGACGGCGCCCGGGTGCCAGTGGTGAGCGGCGGCGCGCACTGGGGCGGCGGGCTCTGGATCTCGCACTGGGGCGACCGGGTCGCCGAACTGATCACCGAGGTGTCCCAGGCCGTGCCGCCTGTGACGCGATGAACCTCTGGTCACGCATCTCACCGATCCCGCCCGGGCGACTGCGCACGCTGTCCCTGGCCACGCTCGCCAACACCGTCGGCTCGGGGATGTGGCTCACCGGCGGCGCGCTCTACCTCACCCGGGACGTCGGGCTCTCCCCCGCCTCGGTCGGCGCCGGGCTCAGCCTCGCCGGCCTCGTCGGGCTCACCGCCAGCGTGCCACTCGGCGCGCTCGCCGACCGGCGGGATCCGCGAACGCTCCGCGCGCTCGTGCAGCTGGGTCAGGGCGCCGCCGCGGCGGCGTACCTGCTGGTCGACAGCTTCCCGGTGTTCCTCGCGGTGGCGATCCTCGAGATGCTGCTCGCCTCCGGCAACCTGGCGGTCCGCGCAGCGCTGGTCGCCGTGGTCGCCGGACCGCAGGGCCGTGTCCACGCGTTCGCCACCCTGCGCGCGGTGGCGAACCTGGGCATCGCGGTGGGAGCCGGGCTGGCCGGGCTCGCGCTCGCGGCGGACAGCCACCTGGCGTACCAGGTGCTGGTGGCCGGCAACGCGCTCACCTACCTGCTGTCGGCGACACTGCTCCTGCGGCTGCCGGCCTACCCGCCGGCGGCCGGTGCTGGACGCGGGCCCGGCAGTCGGCGCCGGAACGGCGCGCTCCGGCCCGGCGCCGCGCTGCGGGATGTGCGGTTCCTCGCCGTCAGCGGCGCCTCGGCTGTGCTCGCGCTGCACTGGACGATGCTCGCGCTCGTGGTGCCGCTGTGGACGGTGACCCGGGCCGGAGCACCACCGCCGGTGGTGTCGGCGGTGCTCCTGACGAACACCGTGCTCACCGTGCTGCTCGCGGTACGGCTCGGCCGCGGGGCCGATGACGCCACCCACGCTGCCCGGTCGATGCGCCGCGCCGGGCTGGTGCTGGCCGCCGCGATGCTGCTGTACGCGGCCACCGCCGGCCTGCCGCCCGCCGCGTCGGTCACCCTGCTGCTGCTCGCGACCGTGGTCTACACGTTCGGCGATCTCTGGCACGGCACCGCCGGGGCCGGTCTGGCGTACGACCTGGCCCCGCCGGACGCGCTCGGGGCGTACCAGGGGGTGGACGGCATGCTGGCCGGCCTGTCCCGCGCGCTCGGCCCGGCTCTGCTGACGCTGCTGGTGCTTGACGGCGGCAGGCCGGGCTGGCTGGCGGTCGGGGCGCTCTTCGCGGCCGTCGGCCTGGCCACCCCGGCGCTGACGCGGTGGGCGCTGGCCGCCCGAACGGCGCCGGACGAGGCCGCTTCGGCCCGCACCCCGGCCGGCCGTGCCGGCTGAGCGGGACGGCGGGGGTGATCAGGTGCCGGTGGCGGATGGCAGCATGGCGGCATGACCGACCAGCAGACGATCGCCATCCGCCCAGGCGGCCCGGCGGACGCCGCCACCGTGCTGCGGCTGTTCGACACCGCCATCGCCTGGCTGGCCGCACGGGGCCGGACCGGCCAGTGGGGCACCGAGCCCGCGTCGACCGATCCGCGCCGGATCGCCCAGGCCGACGCGTGGGCCACCGGCGGCGGGCTGCACCTGGCGATGCTCGGCGACCGGGCGGTGGGCGCCCTGGTGGTGGGGTCGGCCACCGAGTACGTGCCACCGGCCACCGAACCCGAGCTGTACGTGAACCTGCTGCTCACCGACCGGGCGTACGCCGGCCACGGGATCGGGGCGCGGCTGCTCGCGTACGCGGGGGAGCTGGCCCGGGACCGCGGCCTGGGGCTGCTCCGGGTGGACTGCTACGGCGGGGACGACCGGGCGCTGGTCCGGTTCTACGAGGGCTGCGGCTTCATTGCCACCGACCGGTTCACCGTCGAGCGCCCGGGTCGCGCCCCGTGGCCCGGCCAGGTGCTGGAACGCCGGCTGGCCTGACGGGTCAGCCGATCTCCTCGTCGACGAAGCACCAGCGCCAGGCCTCGCCGGGCTGGACCGAGCGCATCACCGGGTGCCCGGTCGACTCGAAGTGCTTCGTGGCGTGCTGGTAGGGCGAGGAGTCGCAGCAGCCCACGTGCCCGCAGGTCAGGCAGGCCCGCAGGTGCACCCAGTCGTCGTTGCCGATGGCCACGCAGTCCGGGCACTCGGTCGTGGTCGCAGGTTCGGCGTCGCCCGCCTCGGTCAGGTGCTGGCAGCTCACTCGTTGGCCTCCTGTCGCAGCAACGACTCCTCCAGGTCCAGGTCACGGTAGGCGCGGACCAGCACCTCCTCCGGGATCCGCCCGGAGTCGCGGGCGGCCCGGAACACCTCCCGCTCCGCGTCGATCATCTCCTGCCGCAACCGACCGTACGCCTGGGAAGGGGTTTCCCGTGCGGTGCCCCCGAGCCGTTCCCAGGCCACGTTGGTGCGGCTCTGCACCAGGCCGCGCAGCCGTTCCACGACGGCGTCCGGCGCCCCGCCGGCGAGTTCCTCCAGCCGCTCCCGCGCGGCCCGGCTGGCCTGCTGCTGCACGGCGGCGGCGGAGAGCGCGTCCTGCACCGGGTCGTCCGGCGGCAGTTTCGCCGCCCGCGCCACGGCCGGCAGGGTGGCGCCCTGCGCCACCAGGGTCACCACGATCACCGCGAACGCCAGCCAGATGAACAGCTGCCGCGGGTACGGCCGGTCGTCGGCCAGGGTGAGCGGCAGCGCGAGCGCGGCGGCCAGGGTGACCACGCCGCGCATCCCGGCCCAGCCGATGACGAAAGGGACCTGCACCGGGGGCGCCGTCTCCCGGCGGCGATGCCGGGGCACCAACCGGGCCAGGTAGGTGGCCGGGACGAGCCAGACGAACCGGGTCAGCACGACGGCGGCCAGCACCGCGGCGGTGATCCCGACCAGCCGGCCGACCGGCTCGTCCAGGTCCCGGACCACCTCGGGCAGTTGCAGGCCGACCAGCAGGAAGACCAACCCTTCGAGCAGGAACTGAATCAGCCGCCAGAACGCGCTCACCTGGAGCCGGGAGGCGGCGGACATCAGCAGCGCCTGCTTGTGTCCGATGCCCAGCCCGGTCACCACCACGGCGACCACCCCGGAGGCGTGGATCTCCTCGGCGGCGAAGACCACCGTGAACGGCACGATCAGCGACAACGCGTTGTCGAGCACCGGATCGGAGATCCGCTTGTGCAGGTAGCCGAAGACCACCACGCCGAGCAGCCCGACGAGGACGCCGCCGCCGGCCGAGACCACCACCTCGCGCGCCACCTCGCCGACCCCGACGTGACCGCCGGCCGCGGTGGCCGCGGCCACCGCCACCCGCAGCAGCACCAGCGCCGTGGCGTCGTTGACCAGGCTCTCCCCCTCCAGGATCGTCACGATCCGCCGGGGCAGACCGACCCGCCGGGCCACCGCGGTGGCGGCGATCGCGTCCGGCGGCGCCACCACCGCGCCGAGCGCCAGGCAGATGGCGTACGGCACGTCGGGCAGGAGCAGGTGGACGACGGTGCCCACCACGAACGCGGTGAAGAGCACCAGCCCGACGGCGAGCAGCAGGATCGGCCGGAGGTTGAGCCGGAACGCCGGCACCGACGTCTTCAGGGCCGCCACGTAGAGCAGCGGCGGCAGGATGCCGACCAGCACCAGTTCCGGGTCGAGGCGGACCTGCGGGAAACCGGGCAGGAAGGACAGGCCGAGGCCGAGCACGACCAGCAGGATCGGCGCCAGCAGGCCGAGCCGCCGGGCCAGCGCCGCGCCGAAGGTCGCGATCGCGAGAAAGAACACGACCTCGATCAGAGCTTCCATGAGGTACGAGCCTAGGCGGCCCGCGACCTCGCCGTGATCACGCGGGGCTACGGAGTTTCGGCAGCACCTCGGCCCCGAACGTGTCGATGAAGGCGCGCTGCTCCTGCCCGACGTGGTGCAGGGCGATCTGGTCGAAGCCCAGCGCCACGTACTCCTCGAGCCAGCCGACGTGCCGGCCCAGGTCGGCGGAGACGTTGACCGCCGAGGTGACCCGCTCCATCGGCACGTCCTCGCTCACCACGTCGAAATGGTCGGTGAGCTCCAGGTCCCAGCAGACCGGCGGGGCGAAGACGTTGCTGCGCCACTGGTCGTACGCGATCGCCTCGGCCTCGGCCTGCTCGGGCGCCCAGCTCACGTGCACCTGGAGGTGCAGCGGCCCGCGCCCGCCGGCGTCCCGGTAGGCCTCGACCATCCGCCGCAGGTGCGCCACCGGCGCGTTGACGGTGATCAGGCCGTCGGCCCACTCGGCACACCAGCGGGCGGTCTCGACGCTGACCGCCGCGCCGATCAGCGCGGGCGGCTGCTCGGGCCGGGTCCACAGCTTCGCCCGGTCCACGGTGACCAGGCCGTCGTGGCTGACCTCCTCGCCAGCGAGGAGCGACCGGATCACGTCGACGCACTCGCGCAGCCGGGCGGCGCGGACGTCCTTGCGGGGCCAGCCGGCGCCGGTGATGTGCTCGTTGCTCGCCTCGCCGGTGCCGAGCGCGGCCCAGAACCGGCCCGGGTACATGGCGGCCAGGGTGCCGATGGCCTGCGCGACGATGGCCGGGTGGTAGCGCTGGCCGGGCGCGTTGACCACGCCGAACGGCAGGTTGGTGGCCTGCAGGGCGGCGCCGAGCCAGGACCAGGCGAAGCCGGAGTGGCCCTGCCGGGCGCTCCACGGCGAGAAGTGGTCCGAGGACATGGCGGCGTCGAAGCCGGCCCGCTCGGCGTGGATCACCGCCGCCAGCAGCCGGGAGGGGTGGATCTGCTCGTGGGACGCGTGGAAGCCGAACACCGTCATGGGCGCACCTCCTACCCATGACGGTGTCCGGCCAATCGCGACTACTCGGAGTGCGCCCCGGCCCCGGCGCCGACCTCCCCCTCGCCGACCCAGACGGTCTTGGTGTTGCAGAACTCCCGCATGCCCACGGCGGACAGCTCGCGCCCGTACCCGGAGTTCTTCACGCCGCCAAAGGGCAGCTCCGGATAGGACGTGGTCATGCCGTTGATGAAGACGTTGCCGGCGTCCAGGTCCACGGCGAAGCGCTCCTGCTCGGCCGGGTCGTTGGTCCACGCGTTGGAGCCGAGGCCGAAGTTGGTGCCGTTGGCCACCTCGATCGCCTCCTCGTAGGAGTCGACCCGGTAGAGGCCGGCGACCGGGCCGAACACCTCCTCGGCCCACATCCGCATCCCCGGCCGCAGGTCGGTGACCACGGTCGGCGGGTAGTACCAGCCGTCGCCGGCGGGCTTCTCGCCGCCGCACAGCACGGTGGCGCCGTTGTCGACCGCGTCCTGCACCTGGGCGTGGATCTCGTCCCGGCCGCCCTCGCTGGCCAGCGGGCCAATGTCGGTGTTCTCGTCCATCGGGTCGCCGACCCGCAGCGCCGACATCCGGGCGGCGAACTTCTCGGCGAAGGCGTCGAAGACGTCGGTGTGCACGATGAACCGCTTGGCGGCGATGCAGGACTGGCCGTTGTTCTGGCAGCGGGCCGTGGTGGCCACGTCGGCCGCCTTGTCCAGGTCGGCCGAGGGCATCACCACGAACGGGTCGCTGCCGCCCAGCTCCAGCACGGTCTTCTTGAGTTCCCGGCCGGCGATCTGGGCGATCGACCGGCCGGCCCGCTCGCTGCCGGTGAGTGTGGCGGCCCGGACCCGGGGGTCGCTGAGGATCCGGTCCACCGCCTCGGAGCCCACCAGCAGGGCGGTGAACGCGCCCTCCGGGAAGCCGGCCCGCCGGAACAGCTCCTCCAGGTAGAGGGCGGTCTGCGGGACGTTGGAGGCGTGCTTGAGCAGCCCGGTGTTGCCGGCCATCAGGGCCGGCGCGGCGAACCGCATGACCTGCCAGAGCGGGAAGTTCCACGGCATCACCGCGAGCACCGGGCCGATCGGCTGCTGGCGGACGTACGCCCGCTTCGCCTTGACCGCGGCGGCGTCGGCGGGCTCGTCGGCGAGCATCTTCGCCGCGTTGGCCGCGTAGAAGCGGCAGGCCGTGGCGCACTTGGTCACCTCGGCCTTCGCGGCCGCGTACGTCTTGCCCATCTCGGTGGTCATCAGCCGGGCGGTCTCGTCCCGTTCGGCCTCCAGCAGGTCGGCCGCGGCGATCAGCCACCGGCCCCGCTCGGCGATCGTGGTCCCGTGCAGCTGCCGGAAGGCGAGGTCGGCCCGCTCGATGGCCGCGTCGATCTGCTCGTCCGACATCGGGTCGTACGTCTTGAGCACCTGCCCGGTGGCGGGATTGGTGGTGGCGATGGGCATGTCGTACTCCTGTCACTCGAACAGCGAGTGCCGCACGCCCGGCTCCTCGCGGCGGCGTGCGGCGCGGCGGCGCTGGATGACGATCAGGTCGACCACGGCCACCACGGCGAGGATCGCGCAGACGACGCCGAGCCAGGTCACGTCTGCGGCGAACGCGAGCACCGCGAAGACGGTCATGATCACCAGGCCGAAGAGGGCGAGGGCGAGCCGCAGGTTCAGCGCGCTGTACGCGTGGCCGACCGTGCCGCGGGCACGGCGGGGCTGTGATCGCGTCATTCCCTCGGGCTACCCCGGCACGGCCCCGGCTAACCGGTTCCGCCCGGGCGCCCGCGCCCGGCCGCCGGTGGACCACGTGGTCGAGACGCTCGCGGCCGGCGAGGCCGAGCCGGCCAGCCCGCGCCGTGGCGGCGCTGACGGGGTTCCCGAACCGGTCGTAACACGCTCATGTGAACGACGGTTGTCGATGCCGGAAAGGCGACAGAGTCCCCGCCCGGACGGCCGAGGCGCATAGGGTCGACCCGCCGCTTCACGCCACCGGACGGGGACGGTATGCCTCGACGTTGGATCGCCGCGCTGGCCTGCCTCGCGGCGCTGGTCGCGCTCGCCTGCGACGGCTCGGGCTCGGCGTCGCCCCGCCCCTCGGGCTCGGCGCCGGCCGGCGCCCCGAAGGTGCTGACCGCGCTCGGCGACTCGGTCACCACCGGCTTCGGCTCCTGCCTGGTGCTGCTGAGCTGCGAACGCAACTCCTGGTCCAGCGGGGACGGCATCCGGGTGCGCAGCCTCTACCGGCGGCTGCGCGAGGACGACCCGGGGCTGCGGGCCTTCAACCGGGCGGCGCCGGGCGCCCGCGCGGCCGGCCTCGCCGACCAGGCCCGGGCCGCGGTACGGGACCGGGCCGACCTGGTCACCGTGCTGATCGGGGCGAACGACGCCTGCCGCGACGACATCGACGAGATGACGCCAGTGGCCACGTTCCGCCGGCAGGTCGACGCGGCCCTGACGGTGCTGCGCAGGGGCCGGCCGAAGGCGCGGGTGCTGGTGGTCAGCCTGCCCGACCTGCACCGGCTCTGGGAGATCGGGCACACCGAGTCCCGGGCGGTACGGGCCTGGTCGCGCGGGATCTGCCCGGCGCTGCTGGCCGACGCCACGTCGACCGCGCCGGCCGCGGCGGTCCGCCGAGCTCGGTTCCGGGACCGGATCGACGCCTACGACGCGCAACTGCGCGCCGCCTGCCGGGCGTACGGGTCCCGCTGCCGCTGGGACGGCGGCGCGGTGCACCGGACCCGGTTCGGCCTGGACGAGGTGAACGCGCTGGACTGGTTCCACCCGAACGCCGCCGGCCAGGACCGGCTCGCCGAGGTCACCTGGAACGCGGCGGGCTGGGCCGACTGAGCGGCGCGCTCAGGGCCGGCGCGGGCCGGGCAGTTGGCTCGGGCCGCCCCGGTAGAGAGCGCGGGCCCGGTCGGCGAGATCCCTGGTGGCCGACGAGTTGGCCCAGGTGCCGAGGATGATCGCGGCGCCGGGGATGACCTTGGCGAACATCCGCTTGGCGGCGCGCACCCCGGCCATCCGGGCCAGCCGGACGCCGAGCTGCAGCATGACCCGGCCCAGCGGGCGCTGCCCACCCATGCCGAACAGCGCGCCGGCCCGCTCCCGACCGGCGGCCACCCCGAGGGCCAGCCGGGCGCTCTCGGCGACCTTGTGCACCCGCTGCAGCACCAGCAGGTCGGTGGCCCGGTCGGGGTGGACCGGGTCGACGCCGTACGCGGCCGCCACGTGCAGCACCAGCCGGGCCTGGGTCCAGGCCAGCACGCCCACGTCGATCACCGCGCCGGGCAGGCCGGCCGCCCCGGAGACCGCGCCGGAGAGCCGGGCGTGGTTGACGAACTTGCGCACCGCCTGGTCGGCCAGCTCGTCGGCGGGGACGTCGGGCCGCTGCGCCCGCTCCCGCTCGGCCCACTGCGCCGCCTCCGGCCCGAGCCGGCGCACCGCCTCCAGGGCCAGGTGCTCCGGGGCGTACTGCGGGTCGTCGCGCATCCGGTCCCAGAGCGTGGCGGGGGGCGCCTCGGGCGCCTCCACCGGCGCGGCCGGCTTCGGTGGGACGGTGGGCTCGCCGTCGACGGGAGCGGGATCGGTCACGAGGGGGCTCCCGGGGGTCGGTACTGCGGGGGCGGAGCGGTCAGCGCCGGCGGGACGACAACCGGGTGGCGAGCTGCTTGAGCTTCGCCTGGTTCTCCGGCTTGGCCAGCTCGCGCCGACCGCGGTCGACCAGCTGCCGACCGCGGGGCGACCGTAGGAACGCGGTGAGCCGTTGCACCAGTGACATGACGTCCTCCCGTCCGCGGTCCTCTCATGTGTACCCGGGACCGGCAAGTCCCTGGTACCCGGGGCGGCCCTCCGGCAACCCGGCCACGGGTCAGCCCAGGATCTCGTTGACCACCGCGGTGGCGCGCCACTCGTGCTGGGCGTAGGCGTCGGGGAACGCGGAAACCTGGACGGCCTGGGCGGCGACGCTGAGCGGCAGGTCCTGCCAGCCGGGGATCTGCACCAGGACGGAGAGGAACGCCTTGGTGGCGTACTCGGGGTCCATCAGCTCCTCGACGGTGCCCCAGCCGCTGCTCGGCCGCTGCTGGAACAGCCCGACCGAGTCGTGGTCCCAGCCGATGGCCTGGTGCGGGTAGTCCTGCGACTCGGGCAGCACGCCGCTGGCGTAGTTGAGCAGGGTGCTCTCCTGCATCGCGGTGGCCACCGCGATGACCAGGCCGCGACGCGGCACGCCCATCTCCCGGCCGGCCTGCACGATCTTCTTGGCGTTGTTCATCTGGGTCTGGTCCAGGCCGGCGACCGGGACGATCCGTCGCGGCTTCGGCTTGGCCTTCGGCTTGGGCTTGGGCTTGACGCTCGCCGAGGGGCTGGCGGAGGGGCTGGCGCTCGGGGTGGCCGGGGCGGTGCTCTCGCGGGTCAGGCCCCGGGAGGCGGCGTCCACGTCCGCCCGCTGGGCGACCTCGGCCGAGGCGGCCGGGCTCGGGGTGTCGCCGGCCGGGCGGCCGCCGATCTGGGTGAAGCCGCCCACCAGGCCGAGGCAGCAGACCGCCCCGGTGGCCACGGCCATCTTCGTCCGGCCCGGCCGGGCGGCCAGGGGGTTCATCAGGGCCTCGAAGCGGGTACGCAGGAAACCGCGGGAGGTGCAGGGCTCCATGGAAGCGGTCGACTGAACGGTCGAGGGGGTATCGTCCGAACGGTCAGGCGAGCTGTCGAGGCCGTGCTGGTCGTCGAGGGTGCCGTCGTCACGCATTCGACGAGGCTAGGCAGGGCAAACCGGGATCACCCAGGCCCATCGGGTGGCCCTCGCCACACTTTGGGCCGGTGGAATCGGACATCCGTCGGCGGCGCGGGGCGGCGGGTGACGCACCTCGCGACCCGGGAAAACCTCCGGTCCGCCCCGGGTCACGCCGCCCCGGGCAGGAACCTCGCACGCTCCCCGGAGCCACCCAGTGATCGACTAACTCGTACTTTCGGTGGATCAGGACCCGGCCCGACAGGGGGAGCTGGCCCGGTGCCGTCGCCGAATTGTGATCATCGTTCGGCCCGTAACGGAATGGACCACGACGGCCGGTACGTTGGCCGAACGGGACGCCGTGCGCGCACGGCCCACCCGTACGCGTCGACAGGAAGGTCCGAACCGGTGCTCGACCCACACGAGCTCTACGAACTCAGCGACGATCTGCCCGACCTCGGCCAACCGGTGCTGATCCAGGCGCTGACCGGCTTCGTCGACGCCGGCAGCGCCACCCGGCTCGCCCGGGAGCAGCTGCTCACCTCCCTGGAGGCGCGCCCGATCGCCCGCTTCGACGTCGACCAGCTCTTCGACTACCGCTCCCGGCGGCCGGTGATGACCTTCGTGGAGGACCACTGGGCCGACTACGACGCCCCGGCGCTGGAGCTGCATCTGCTGCGCGACGACGACGAGACCCCGTTCCTGCTGCTCAGCGGCCCCGAGCCGGACGTCCAGTGGGAGCGCTTCGTGGCCGCCGTCAGCGCACTCTCCGCCCGGCTCGACGTCCGGCTCACCGTCGGGCTCAACTCGATCCCGATGGCCGTCCCGCACACCCGCCCCAGCGGCGTCACCGCGCACGCCACCCGCCGCGAGCTGATCTCCGGGTACGAGCCGTGGCTCCAGAAGGTCCAGGTTCCGGCCGGCGTCGGTCACCTGCTGGAGTACCGCCTCGGCGAGCAGGGCCGCGACGCCCTCGGCTTCGCCGCGCACGTGCCGCACTACGTGGCCCAGACCGAGTACCCGGCCGCCGCCGAGGCGCTGCTCGCCGCGGTGTCCCGCAGTACCGGGCTGCTGCTGCCCCGCGACGGCCTGGGCGCCGCCGCCGAGGTGGTGCGGGTGGAGATCGACCGCCAGGTCGCCCAGACCGAGGAGGCGGCCACCCTGGTCCACGCCCTGGAGGAGCAGTACGACGCCTTCGCCCGGGGCCGCGGGGAGAAGAACCTGCTCGCCCCGGAGACCGGCCCGCTGCCCACCGCCGACGAGCTCGGCGCCGAGCTGGAACGCTTCCTCGCCGAACAGACCCGCCCCGGAGACACCCCGGAACGCTGACCGGCAGCCGAGCAGACCCGACCACAAGCCGGCGAGACACCCCGGAACGTTGAGCGGCAGCCGAGCAGACCCGACCACAAGCCGGCGAGACACCCCGGAACGCTGAGCGGAAGGCGACACCCCGTTGGGCTGACCCGGCGGGGTGGCCGCCGATGCGGCAGGCTGGAGACATGCGCCTGGCGACCTGGAACGTCAACTCGGTGAAGGCCCGCCTCCCTCGGCTGCTCGACTGGCTGGCCACCACGAAGCCCGACGTCGTCTGCCTGCAGGAGACCAAGTGCCCCGACGGGGCGTTCCCGGTCGCCGAGGTAGGCGAGCTGGGCTACGAGGCGGCCAGCCACAGCGACGGCCGGTGGAACGGGGTCGCCATCCTGTCCCGGGTGGGGCTGGCCGACGTGGCGGTCGGCTTCCCCGGCGAGCCGGGCTTCCCACTGCCGGAGGCCCGGGCCATCTCGGCCACCTGCGGCGGTCTGCGGGTCTGGTCGGTGTACGTTCCGAACGGCCGCTCCCCCGACGACCCGCACTACGCGTACAAGCTGGCCTGGTTCGCCGCGCTGCGCGACGCCCTGGAGCCGGAGCTGGCCGGCGGGCTGCCGCTCGCGGTCTGCGGGGACTTCAACGTCGCCCCGACCGACGCCGACGTCTGGGACCCGGCGCTCTTCGTCACCTCCACCCACGTCACCCCGGCCGAGCGGGCGGCGCTGGCCGCGCTGCGCGACCTCGGGCTCAACGACGTGGTGCCCACCCCGATGAAGGGTCCGCACCCCTTCACCTACTGGGACTACCGGGCCGGCATGTTCCACCAGAACAAGGGCATGCGGATCGACCTGGTCTACGCCTCCGCGCCGTTCGCCCGCGCGGTCACCTCCGCGTACGTCGACCGCGAGGCGCGCAAGGGCAAGGGCCCGTCCGACCACGCCCCGATCGTCGTCGACGCCGACCTGGTGCCCGTCGTCGAGACCTTCTGACCCCAGGGCTCCCGGCCCGCGCCCACCGGCTCGTTAGGGTGGAGCCATGGCAGTCGTGAAGATCAACGCGATCGACGTCCCGCCGGGCGCCGGCGAGGAGCTGGAGAAGCGGTTCGCGGCCCGGGCCGGCGCGGTGGAGAACTCCCCCGGCTTTCTCGGCTTCGAGCTGCTCCGCCCGGTCGCCGGGGAGAGCCGCTACTTCGTCTACACCCGCTGGGAGACCGAGGAGGCCTACCAGGCGTGGGCGCAGGGGCCGTCCCGGGCCGCGCACGCCGGCGGCGAGGGCGGCGAGCCGCGCAAGCCGGTCGCCACCGGCGCCACGCTGCTGGAGTTCGAGGTCGTGCAGCACGTGCCCGGCAAGGGCTGACCGCCTCCCACCTCCGGAACATCGTCGACCGGACGGCGCTCCCGACACGTCGCCGACGACATCGAGGCCAATCGCGCCATCGAGTCGTTGCCGATGTCAGCTCAACACCCGCGCCACCGCGCGTTCGCGGTCGGCCGCCTTCCGGTCAGCGACTACAAACTTGATGTCGTAGGTGAATCACTCCGGCGGCCGTCGTGGCCGCCCTGGCCCGGGTCGAGTGAGTCATCCACGTCATCAAGTTCGTAGCGGCTCGTGGACCATGACCGGCCCCCCTGGGCAGCCGCCAACCCGCGCCGCCAAGCCGCGCCTCCACGGCGCGCCTTACGGAACGCGCCCGAGGTCCGGCGTCAGGGGTTGCGGGTGTCGAGGAGAGAGGCGAAGGCGATCACGTTGTCCTGGTAGCCGGTGCGGCCGCCGACCCACTCGCCGCCGCACGTGATCAGCCGCAGCTCCGCCGGGCCGGAGTCGCCGTAGACCCGGTCGGCGGGAAGGTTGGCCTTGTCGAAGTACTCGACGGCGTCGACCTTGAAGGTGACCACGCTGCGGTCCGCCCGGGTCACCTCGATCCGGTCCCCCGGCTTCAGGTCGTGCAGCCGGTAGAAGACCGCCGGCCCGCTCTTGGTGTCGACGTGCCCGACGATGATCGCCCGGCCCGGCTCGCCGGGCACCGCCCCGCGGTCGTACCAGCCGGTCTGGTGGTGCTGGGTCAGCGGCGGGACCGCGATCGAGCCGTCCCGCGCCTGGCCGACCGAGGTGACCGGGGCGGTGACCTTGATGGCGGGCACGGACAGGCGGACCGGGAGGCTGGCCGGCTCCCGCACCCGGGTCGGCTCGGCGCTGCGCCGGCTCGGCCCGGTCGCCGCGTCGGCCCAGTCGAACGGCCCGGCGGTCCGGCCCAGCCCGGCGCCGGTGGCGAAGACCCCGACCAGCACCAGCAGCACGGCCAGCGGCGCCGACCACGGGCTGCGACTGCGAGCGCGGGCCGCCCGGGCGGTGGACTGGGGTGTGGGGTTCGCGGCCATGGCGGGGCTCAGCGCCGGGCGGCGCCACGGAGGGTACGGGGCTGCCGGCGGGACGCGGCCACGCCGACCACCGCGCCGACCACGGTGATCCCGAGCCCGACCGGCACCAGCAGCCCGCCGAGGCCACCGCCGGCGGTGCCGCCGAAGCCGGTCGCCGGCCCGCGGCTGGGCTCCACCCGCTTGACCACCTGGAGCATGGTGGACGCGGTCTGCCCGGTAGGGCACTCCAGCTTGACCCGGTAGTTGCCGGGACGGGTGCGTTCCCGGACCATCGGCGAGGCGGTGAGCAGGCCGTGCTGCGGCTGCACCTGGATCCGGCCGAACGCGTCGGAGACGACCGTCGCCGGCACCGAGTTGTCCCGGCAGCTCGCCCGGATGCCGACCAGGAAGCCGGCCTCCACCGTGCTCGGGGTGACCTCCACGAAGATCACGTCGGCGGGCGACGGCTGCGTCCCCGGCTGGCCGGGCGCGGGCTCGGCGGCGCGCAGCGGGAGGGCGCGCAGCGGGACGGTGGGCAGTGAGACGGCGGGCAGCGAGACGGCGCGCGGGGCAGCCTGGGCGGGAACCGCGCCGACCAGCGGGGCGGTGCACGCGGCGGCCGCGACCAGCAGCGCCGCACGTCCCGTGACTGACCCCATGACCCCTCCCGGCACCCGCGCGGCGGTGTCGGGCGGCGGGCCACCCGTCCTGCCGTACAGGATGAATCCTCTCACCCCCGGCCGCACATCACATCCGATCCGCTCCGCCGGTCGCGTACGCTCGGGTCGCCGTGACCTCCACCGACTTCAGTGCCGCGCCGCCGGCCCACGCCGCCCGTATCCGCACCTTCCACCCACGTCGCGGGCGGATGAGCGACCGGCAGCGCGACGCGCTGGCCCGGCTCTGGCCCACGTACGGCCTGGAGATCGACGACCTGGACGGGCCGTGCGATCCGACGGCGCTGTTCGGACGGAGGGCGCCGCTGGTGCTGGAGATCGGCTCCGGCATGGGCGACGCCACCGCGGCGATGGCGGCCGCCGACCCGGACCGACACTATCTGGCGGTAGAGGTGCACACGCCCGGAATCGCCAACCTCCTCGAACTGGTCGAACGGCACGGCCTGGACAACGTCCGGGTGGCCAAGGGCGACGCGCTGGACCTGGTCCGGGCCATGCCGGAGGGCTGCCTGGACGCGGTGCACGTCTTCTTCCCCGACCCGTGGCCGAAGGCCCGCCACCACAAGCGGCGGATCATCCAGCCGGCGCACGTGGCGCTGCTGCGCTCCCGGCTGGCCCCCGGCGGGACGCTGCACTGCGCCACCGACTGGGCCGAGTACGCCGAGTCGATGCGGGAGACGCTGACCGCCGACCCGGGGCTGGTCGACGTGCACGGCGGTTTCGCGCCCCGCCCGGCGCACCGGCCGGTGACCAAGTTCGAGCGCCGGGCGCTGACCGCCGGGCGGGAGATCTTCGACCTGATCCACAGCCGGCGCTGAACCCGGTTGGCGCGGCGGCCCATGATCCAGGCACGATGGGAACCGCCATGACTCTCACCGCCGCGCTGCCGAAGAGCGCCGACCCCGACACCCTCTACGACGCGTTCGCCGGCTGGGCGTCCGAGCGCGGCCTCGACCTCTACCCCCACCAGGAGGAGGCGGTCATCGAGATCGTCTCCGGCGCGAACGTGATCATGAATACGCCGACCGGCTCGGGCAAGAGCCTGGTGGCGATCGCCGCGCACTTCGCCGCGCTGGCCGACGACCGGACCACCTTCTACACCGCGCCGATCAAGGCGCTGGTCTCAGAAAAGTTCTTCGCCCTCTGCGAGGTCTTCGGCGCGGAGAACGTCGGCATGCTCACCGGCGACGCCAGCGTCAACGCCGACGCCCCGATCATCTGCTGCACGGCGGAGATCCTGGCCAACCTGGCGCTGCGCGAGGGCGCCCGGGCCGACGTCGGCCAGGTGATCATGGACGAGTTCCACTTCTACGCCGAGCCGGACCGGGGCTGGGCCTGGCAGGTGCCGATCATCGAGCTGCCGCAGGCGCAGTTCGTCCTGATGTCCGCGACCCTCGGCGACACCACCCGATTCGTGGACGACCTGACCCGGCGCACCGGCCGGCCGACCGCCGTCGTCCGCTCGGCCGAGCGGCCGGTTCCGCTCCTCTTCTCGTACGCGATGACGCCGCTGCACGAGACCCTGGAGGAGCTGCTGGCGACCAAGCAGGCCCCCGTCTACGTCGTGCACTTCACCCAGGCGGCCGCGCTGGAGCGCGCCCAGGCGCTGATGAGCGTGAACGTCTGCACCCGGGCCGAGAAGGACATGATCGCCCAGGCGATCGGCAACTTCCGGTTCACCTCGGGCTTCGGCAAGACGCTGTCCCGGCTGGTCCGGCACGGCATCGGGGTGCACCACGCCGGCATGCTGCCCAAGTACCGCCGGCTCGTGGAGACGCTGGCCCAGGCCGGCCTGCTCAAGGTCATCTGCGGCACCGACACCCTCGGCGTCGGCATCAACGTGCCGATCCGCACCGTGCTCTTCACCGGCCTGTCGAAGTACGACGGCACCCGGACCCGGCTGCTCAAGGCCCGCGAGTTCCACCAGATCGCCGGCCGGGCCGGACGGGCCGGCTTCGACACCCTCGGCCGGGTCGTGGTGCAGGCCCCCGAGCACGTCATCGAGAACGAGAAGGCCCTCGCCAAGGCGGGCGACGACCCGAAGAAGCGCCGCAAGGTGGTCAAGAAGAAGCCGCCGGAGGGCTCGATCGGCTGGGGCGAGCCGACCTTCCAGCGCCTCGTCGAGGCCGAGCCGGAGCCGCTGACCTCCAGCTTCCAGGTCAGCCACTCGATGCTGCTCAACGTCATCGGCCGCCCCGGCGACGCGTTCGCCTCGATGCGTCACCTGCTCACCGACAACCACGAGGACCGGGCCGCCCAGCGCCGGCACATCCGCCGGGCCATCGCCATCTACCGGGCGCTGCGGGCCGGCGGCGTGGTCGAGGAGCTGCCCGAGCCGGACGAGCAGGGCCGCCGGGTGCGGCTCACCGTCGACCTCCAGCTCGACTTCGCGCTCAACCAGCCGCTCTCCCCGCTCGCCCTGGCAACCATCGAGCTGCTCGACCGGGAGTCCCCGTCGTACGCCCTGGACGTGCTGAGCGTGATCGAGTCGATCCTCGACGACCCGCGCCAGGTGCTCTCCGCGCAGCAGTTCAAGGCCCGCGGCGAGGCGGTCGCGGCCATGAAGGCCGAGGGCATCGAGTACGAGGCCCGACTGGAGCTCCTCGACGAGGTGACCTGGCCGAAGCCCCTCGCCGAGCTGCTGGACTCGGCGTACGAGATGTACCGGCAGGGCCACCCCTGGGTGGCCGACCACCAGCTCTCCCCCAAGTCCGTGGTCCGCGACATGTACGAGCGGGCCATGACCTTCCCCGAGTACGTCCAGTTCTACGGCCTGTCCCGCTCCGAGGGCCTGGTGCTGCGCTACCTCGCGGACGCGTACAAGACGCTGCGGCAGACCGTCCCCGAGGACGCCAAGACCGAGGAGCTGGTCGACCTCATCGAATGGCTGGGCGAGCTGGTCCGCCAGGTCGACTCCAGCCTGATCGACGAGTGGGAGCGGCTGCGCAACCCGTCCGACGTCGCCGAGGTGGCCGCGTCGCTGGATGACCGGCCGCCGGCGGTCACCCGCAACGCCCGGGCGTTCCGGGTGCTGGTGCGCAACGCGCTGTTCCGCCGGGTCGAGCTGGCCGCCCTGCGCCGCTGGGACCTGCTCGGGGAGCTGGACGGCGAGCACGGGTGGCACGCGGACGCGTGGGCGGACGCGCTGGACCCGTACTTTGAGGCGTACGACTCGATCGGGGTGGGACCGGACGCGCGCGGGCCGGCGCTGCTGATGATCGAGCAGGGCCGGGAGAAGTGGTCCGTACGCCAGATCCTGGACGACCCGGAGGGCGACCACGACTGGGGCATCAGCGCCGAAATCGACCTGGCCGCCTCCGACGAGGCGGGCGCCGCGGTCGTCCGGATCACCGACGTCGGGGCGCTGTAGAAACTCCGCGAAAACGGGCCGTCCGGGATGTCCGGGCGGCCCTTTTCGTACCCTGGGCGATGTCAGGCCCGTCGATTAGAATGTATGTACTAATCGAGCTTTTGACCTGGGAGGATGCTCGTGACTGCGCCCACCTCCGCCGCCCCTGTCACCCCCTACGCCACCCTCCTCGGGTTCACCCGCTACGTGGACCGCACCGGGCCCACCAAGGCCACCTTCGTCGGGGGCCTGCGCAAGCAGCGGGCCAGCCGGCACGGCTTCAACCCGCACGGCCAGTTCGTCAAGGCGCTCAAGGCCGACGTCGCCTTCCACACCGGCGGCACCCACCTGGCCCAGATCGCCGACCTGGTCAAGCCGCGGTGGCGCCCGCTCTACGAGGCGCTGGTGCCCGGCGCGACCACCTGGCTGCACTCGCTCGGCGAGCCGGCCGGCGTCGACCTGGCCCAGACCCGCGACGCGCTGGCCATGCTGGGCGACCTGCCCGTGAAGATCAACCCGCAGTTCGGCGTGCGCTACGCCGACGGTCGCGCCGAGGCGATCCGGCTGCACTTCGACGAGACTCCGCCGAGCGAGGAGACCACCCTGGCCACGCTGCACCTGATGGCCCGGCACATGGACGCGGTCCTGCCGCACGCCGAGCCGGTGCTGGTCGACGTCCGGCGCGGCGAGGCCCACCGGATGCCGGCCGACGTCAAGCCGGAGCAGGTCGAGCAGTGGCTGGCCGGCGAGGCGGCCGCGTTCCGGGCCATCTGGTCCACCGCCGCCTGACCCGACCACGCCCGACGAGCGGCTGCCTCCTCCCCGGGGCGGCCGCTCGCTCGTGTCAGCGGTCGACCGGGGACGCCTCGTCGTCCAGCAGGCCGGCGCGCCCGGCCAGGGCGGCGGCCTCCACCCGGGTGGTCACCCGCAGCTTGCGCAGCAGCGCGGCGGTCATCCGCTTGACCGTGCGCTCCGAGGTGTTCATGCGTTCGGCGATCTCCACCGTGCCGAGTCCGGCGGCCACCGCCCGGAGCAGCCGGCGTTCCTCGTCGTCGAGGTTGACCCCGGGCGTCCGGGTGGGACCGAGCAGCCGCCGCAGCAGGGCCCCGGGCAGCACGGCCCAGCCGTCCAGGACGGCCAGCAGCGGCGGCAGCAGTTCCTCGGGCTCGCTGCTCTTCGGCAGGTAGCCCTCGGCCCCGCAGCGCAGCGCCTCCACTGCCGGTGCCGGGTCCGTCGAGCCGGACATCGCGAGCACGCGCACCCGGGGGCAGGTCCGCCGGATGGCCGCGATCGCCCGCGCGCCCCCCGGTGGCGGCATGTGCAGGTCCACCAGGGCCAGGTCGGGTACGCAGCGGCTGACCAGCGCGGCGGCCCCGGCGGCGTCGCAGGTGGAGCCGACCACCTGGGCCCGCCCGTCGGTGGTGCTGGCCAGCAGCAGTTCCAGCCCTCGGACGAAGAGCGGATGGTCGTCCACCACGGCCAGCCGGACCGTCCCGTTGGTCATCCCGTTTCCCCCTCTTTCGGGAAGATACAGGGCAAATATGAGCCGATGTCGGGAAGCTCGGTTCATGAGAGTGTCCCAGCCTGTCTCCCCACGACTGCCGAAGCCGCCCCGGCACGAGCCGCCGGAGCGGGACGAGCGGCTCATGGTCCGGGTGCTCTGTCACGAGCTGCGGACCCCCGTCCAGGCGCTGGCCGCGCTGACCCGGGCGCTCACCGAGGACCGGCGGCCGCTGACCCCGCCGGAGCGCCGGTCGATCGCCGAGCTGGCCCACGAGCACGCCGTACACCTGCGGGACCTGCTGGACGACCTCGGCGACCCGCGTACCGCCCTCGGTGGCGGCGAGGAGCGGCTGGTCCCCCTGGCCCGGGTGGTCCGCGCCGTGGCGGGCGGCGCGCCCGGACGCCGGTTGCGGACCCGGGTGAGCGGGACGGCCGCCCGGCTGGCGGTGCCCGAACGGCCGCTCCGGCAGATCCTCACCAACCTCGTCGACAACGCGGTGCGGCACGGCCCGGCGGGCGGCGAGGTGCTGATCCGCGCCACCGCGTGCCCCGGCGCGCTGACCGTCTCCGTGGTGGACCGGGGCGCGCCCGACGCCGCGCTGCTCACCGCGCTCGCCCATCCGGCGCCGTCGCCCGCCGGGTCCGGTCTCGGCCTGTGGATCGTCCGCCGGCTCGTCGACTCCCTCGGGGGGACGCTGCGGGTCCGCCGGCCGCGCGCCGGTGGGCTGGCCGTCGAGGTCCGGCTGCCCGCCCCGCCGTGGGTCGGCCCCGCCGGGCCGCCGAACGGCCCCGGCGGGCCGCCGGATCGGGAACCCGGTGGCGACGGCACCCCGTGACTCTGAGGAGATTCGATGTTCACGCACATGAAGGACCTGCAGTTCGAGGCGAAGCCGGACGGGCCGGACGCCGCGTTCGCCCGCCGGCTGCAGGAGATTCTGGGCGGCAAGTGGGGCGAGATGACCGTGGCCAACCAGTACCTGTACCAGGGCTGGAACTGCCGGCTGCCCGGCAAGTACAAGGACCTGCTGCTCGACGTCGGCACCGAGGAGATGGGCCACGTCGAGATGATCGCCACGATGATCACCCGGCTGCTGGAGAACGCCCCGCTGTCGCTCTCCGAGGCCGCCGAGGACAACCCGATGGTCGGCGCCATCTACGGCGGGTCGAACCCGGCCCACTTCATCCACGGCGGCGGCGGCGCGCTGCCCACCGACAGCAACGGCGTGCCGTGGAACGGCAACTTCATCACCGCCAGCGGGAACCTGATGGCCGACTTCCAGCTCAACGTCACCGCCGAGGCCCAGGGCCGGCTCCAGGTCTCGCGCCTGTTCAACATGACCGACGACCCCGGGGTCAAGAAGATGCTCCGCTTCCTGCTGGCCCGGGACACCATGCACCAGAACATGTGGATGGCGGCCATCGAGCAGCTCAAGGAGGACGGGCTGGAGGAGATGCCGGTGCCCGACGCGTTCCCGGACTCGAAGGAGTTCACCGAGCAGTTCAGCTACACCTACCTGGACTTCTCGCCGGGCCAGGACGCCGCCGAGGGCCGGTGGGCCTCCGGTCCCAGCCCCGACGGCAAGGGCGAGTTCCGCTACGACCACAGCCCGCGGGCGCACGCCCCGGAGCCGGTGCTGCCGCCCGGCGACCCGCGCCTCTACGGCACCAACCCGGGAATGGCCGGCAAGGTCGCCACCAAGGTCAAGAGCAAGCTCACCTGACGCCGCCGGCGCCGGGCCGACCCGCTCGGCCGGCCCGGCGCCGTCCTTCCGGGAGGTGCCATGTCCACCGCCAACCGCACCCGGCTCGCCGTCTTCGCCCTGCTGACGGTCGCCGCGGCGACCGCCGGGGCGGCGCTGCCGGCGGTCCTGGCGCTCGCCGGCGTCACGGTGCTGATCCCGGTCGCCGACGCGCTGGACCGGAATCCGGCGCCGGAGCCGGCCCGCCGGCCCGCGCCCGAGCGCGAACCCGCCTGATCCGTCCGCCCCGCCAAGGAGCACACCGTGGTCACGAACGACATCACCATCGCGTCACCGCTGCGGACCGCCCGGGCCCGGGGCCGGGTACGCGGCCGCCTCATCCTGCTCGGGCCGGCCTTCGTGGCCGCCGTGGCCTATGTCGACCCGGGGAACTTCGCCACCAACTCCACCGCCGGCGCTCGCTACGGCTACCTGCTGGTCTGGGTCGTCGTGGCGGCGAACCTGGCCGCCATGCTGGTGCAGACGCTCACCGCCAAGCTCGGCCTGGCGACCGGGCGCAGCCTGCCCGAACTGTGCCGCGAGCACCTGCCCCGGCCGGTCAACCGGGTCATGTGGGCCCAGGCCGAACTGGTGGCCATGGCCACCGACCTGGCCGAGGTCATCGGCGGCGCGGTCGCCCTCCACCTGCTCTTCGGGGTCCCGCTGCTGGCCGGCGGCCTCATCATCGGCGCGGCCGCGTTCGCCGTCCTGGCGCTGCGCTCGCGCGGCTTCCGGGCCTTCGAGATCGCCATCGCGGTCCTGCTCGGGGTGATCGTCCTGGCCTTCGCGGTCAACCTGCTCACCGCGCAGCCCGACGTCTCCGCCGCGGCGGGCGGACTGCTGCCCCGGATGCACAACACCGACAGCATGCTGCTGGCCGCCGGCATCCTCGGCGCGACGGTGATGCCGCACGTCATCTACGTGCACTCGGCGCTGACCCCGAACCGCATCCCGGTGGCCGACGAGACCGAGCAGCGGATCGTGGCCAAGGGCCTGCGGACCGACGTGCTTCTCGCCCTCAGCACCGCCGGCGCGGTCAACCTCGCCATGCTGCTCGTCGCGGCGTCCACCTTCCACGGCAGCGGCATCCCCGGCACCGACACCCTCGAAGGCGTCCACGCCGGCCTGGCCGGCACGCTCGGCGCGGTGGCGGCGCTCGGCTTCGCCGTCGCCCTGCTCTTCTCCGGCCTTGCCTCGACCAGCGTCGGCACCTACGCCGGCGAGGTCATCATGCAGGGCTTCCTGCGCCGCCGGGTCCCGCTGGTGGTGCGCCGGCTGGTCACCCTGCTGCCCGCGCTGCTGGTGCTGGCCGTCGGCGTCGACCCGACCCGGGCCCTGGTGCTGTCGCAGGTGGTGCTGAGCTTCGGCATCCCGTTCGCGCTCATCCCGGTGGTGGCCTTCACCCGTCGCCGGGACCTGATGGGCGGCCTGGTCAACCGCCCGGCCACCACCGCCGCAGCCGTGGTGATCACCGGTCTGGTGGTGGCGCTCAACCTCTTCCTGCTCTGGCAACTGGTCGCCTGAGCTCCGGGCCGCGCCCGGCGCCGTCACCGGTGCCGGGCGCGGTGCAGCAGGTACGCGGTGACCAGGCCGCCGGCCAGCACGGCCGCCGCCCCCGCCGTCTGCCCGGTCTCCAGCGCCACCCGGAAGGCGTCCCGGACCAGCCCGCGCTCGCCGTCCGAGCCGGCGGCGGCCAGCGCGGCCGGCAGGAGGGCGGCGAACCGCGCGTTGAGCACCGCGCCGAGCACGGCCACGCCAGCCCGGCCGCCAGCGAGCCGGCCCCGAACAGGACCAGCCGACGAGCAGCATCCGCCGCCGGCCGTACCGGTCGGCCGCGCTGCCGGCGCTGATCAGCAGGCCGGACAGGACCAGGGCGTACGCGTTGATGATCCACTGCACGTCGCTGGTGCTGGCGCCGAGCTCGGTGGTGAGCACCGGCACCGCCACGGTGAGCACGGTGTTGTCCAGCACCACGGTGACCTGGGCCAGGCAGAGCACCGTCAGGATCCACCAGCGGTGCCGTAGGACCGCCGGCCCGGCCGGGGCGACCGGCGCCGCGAGGGCGCTCACGGTTGCGGGGCGTACGGGGCGAGCGGGTTGGCCAGCGTCCCGACGAACTGGAGCGCCCCCGACGGGTCCGCCAGGTCGATCATCTGCTGGTTGTTGCGCAGTTGCAGCCGGTTCAGGCAGGAGAGCGCGAACTCCGGGGCGAACAGGTCGTGTCGATCCGCCAGGTGCGGCACCGACTCCGTGTAGGCCCTGACGCAGTCGGCCAAGGTCCGCCAGAAGGTCTCCTCGTCGAGGACGCCCTCGATGACCAGGATCGCGTTGAGGTGGCGCAGGAACGAGTCGAACACGTCGGTGAAGACGCAGAGCACCTTCTCGTCCTCGGGCACGGCGGCGCGGATCCGGCGGACCGCCTCGGGCAGGTCGGCCTCCGGGTCCATCACCACGATCTCCTCGGCGATGTCCTTGAAGACCACCCGCTCCACCACGTCGTCGCGGAGCACCAGGATGACGTTCTCACCGTGCGGCATGAACGCCAGGTCGTAGGCGTAAAGCGCGTGCAGCAGCGGCACCAGGTAGGCGTCCAGGTAGCGGCGCAGCCACTCCGCCGGGGCCAGCCCGGACCCGGCGATCAGCGCACCGGCGAACGAGCGCCCGGCCCGGTCGACGTGCAGCAGCGACGCCATGGTGGCCAGCCGCCGTCCCGGCTCCAGCCCGGGCACCGGGCTCTCCCGCCAGAGCGCGGCGAGCATCTTCCGGTACGGCGAGTAGCGGTCGGTCGCCGCCTCGAACTGCCGGTGCCGGTAGCCGATCGCCGCCCGCTCCCGGATGATCGACAGCCCGGTCCGCCGGAACACCGGGTCGGCCGCGATCAGGTCGGCCAGCCAGTCGTTGATGGCCGGGGTGTGCTCCATGTACGCGGCGGACAGCCCGCGCATGAAGCCCATGTTGAGCACCGAGAGCGCGGTCTTCACGTAGTGCCGGGTCGGGTCGGTGACGTTGAAGAAGGTGCGCACCGACTGCTGGGCCAGGTGCTCGTCCGGCCCCTCCCCCAGCGGCACCAGGTGCCGCCGGGCCACCTCGCCGGCGAAGGTGACGGCCAGCTTGTTCCACCACTGCCAGGGGTGCACCGGCAGCAGCAGGTAGTCGGCCGGGCCGAGGCCGAGCCCGGTGAGGGTACGCGCGAAGCCGGCCAGGGTCTCCTCGCCCAGTTCGGCCCGCAGGTGGGTGTCGTAGTCCAGGTCGGCGGCGCAGGTGAAGGTGGTGTGGTCTTTGTGTGCGGCGAGCCAGAGCAGCCGGACCGGCTGGCCGGCCTCCGGGGCGTACCGGTGGTGGTCGTGCACACCGAAGCCGATCCGGCCGCTGTTGGCCACGAAGCACGGGTGGCCCTCGGTCATCGCCGTCTCGATCTGCTGGAAGTCCGCCCTGACCAGTTCGGCCGCGCCCAGCTCGGGCCGGGCCAGCTTGTAGGCGAGCGCGGCCAGGGTGGAGGTGATCTCCTCCAGGTAGACGGGCAGGACGGCGTCGGTGAGGCCGAGCGCGCGGCGCAGCTCCAGGCAGAGGTCGACCGCGTCCAGCGGCACCTCCCGCCCGTTGACGTGCCGGGTCAGGCCGGCGGGGTCGATCCACCAGTGGTTCAAGGTCAGCTGCCGGGCCGCGAAGCGGTACTCGGCGGTGCCGTCGTCGCTGCGTACCCGGTAGTGGCCGGGGCCCTGCGGCTCGGGGGTGATCAGCCGTTCGTGGGCGAACTCGGCCAGCGCCTTGCGGACCAGTTGGCGGTTGGCGGCGGCCCAGAGCTCGGGGGTGAGGTGGTCGACGGCGGCGGAGGGGGTGGTCACGGGGTTACCTCTCAGCGGGTGGCGGCCAGGAACTGCTCGCGGGTGCAGACGCTGAGCAGGGCGGTCTTCTCGGGCTTGGTGATCGGGCCGACGACCGTGAAGCCAACGGCCGCGTTCAGCGCGTGCACGGCGGTGTTGCGCACGTCGGGCTCGACCACCACCCGGCGGGTGGCCGGGTCGGCGAAGAGCCAGTCCAGCACCGTGGTGATCACGGCGAGGGTGAAGCCGTGGACCGGCTTCTCGGCGGGCGCGCAGAGGAAGTGCATCCCGACGTCGCCCTCGGCCGGGTCGTAGAGGCCGGCCAGCTCGACCCGGGCCGGGTCGTAGCGCTCGGCGAGGAACGCCGGGCGGCCCTGCCAGCACCCGAGGTACGCGTCGTGGTGCGGGTGCCCGGCGATCCGCCGGTACTCCTCGGCCACCCGGTCGACGTCGGCGTCCTGCATCATCCAGAACACCGCCTTGGGGTGGGTGATCCAGCCGTGCAGCAGCGCGGCGTCGGCGTCCGGGTCGAGCGGGCGAAGGCTGAACTCGCCGAGGCGCGGGTCGTGCCGGCGGTGGGCGGGCGCGCTCACCGGGTCACCTTCCGTCCGCGACTGGGGGGTCACGAGGGCATCCCGGCGGGCGCGCCGAACTCCTGGAAGGTGATGCTCTTCTCGATCGGGTAGTGCTCGCGGCCGGTCAGCTCGCGGATGATCCAGGAGTTGCGGTAGGCGCCCATGCCCAGGTCGGGCGAGGTGACGCTGTGCGTGTGGGTGCCGGCGTTCTGGAGGAAGACGCCTCGTCCGGTGTGGTCGACGCTGTAGTTGCGGGCCACGTCGAAGCGGCCGTGGCCGTCGAAGCGGAGGCGGTCCCGGATCGGGTCGAGGAAGGCGGGCACCCGGTAGCGGTAGCCGGTGGCCAGCACCAGCCCCTCGGTCTCCAGGGTGAAGTCCCGGCCCTGCTCGACGTGGTGCAGCCCCAGCGCGTACGTCCGGCGCGCCGGGTCGTACACGGCGTCGGCCAGCTCGGTGTTGGTGAGCAGCCGGGTGGGCACCGGGCCGCCGACGCTCTTCACGTAGAGCAGGTCGAAGATCGCGTTGATCAGCTCGGCGTCGATCCCCTTGAACAGCCCCTTCTGCTCCGCTTCGAGGCGGTAGCGGGTCGGCTCGGGCAGGGCGTGGAAGTAGTCCACGTAGTCCGGGGAGGTCATCTCCAGGGTGAGCTTGGTGTATTCGAGCGGGAAGAAGCGTGGCGAGCGGGTGACCCAGTTCAGCTGGTAGCCGTGGGTGTCGATGTCGGCCAGCAGGTCGTGGTAGATCTCGGCGGCGCTCTGCCCGCTGCCGAGCACGGTGATGCTCCGCTTGCCCCGCAGCGCCGCCCGGTGCTCCCGGTACCGGGAGTTGTGGATCACGTCGCCGCCCAGCCCCGCGCAGGCCGGCGGCACGTGCGGCGGGCTGCCGGTGCCGAGCACCAGCCGGCGGGCCCGGTGGGTGACCTGCCGGCCGCCCACCCGGGCGTGCACCACGTACCGGTCGTCGGTCGGGTCGTGCTCGATCGCGGTGACCTCGTGTCCGAACCGGACGGTGGGCAGCTTCGCGGCGGCCCACCGGCAGTAGGCGTCGAACTCGCTGCGCAGCGGGAAGAAGTTCTCCCGGATGTAGAACGGGTAGAGCCGCCCGATCTCCTTGAGATAGCTGAGGAAGGAGTACGGCGAGGTCGGGTCGGCGAGCGTGACCAGGTCGGCGAGGAACGGGGTCTGCAGGTGGGCGCTCTCCAGCAGCATGCCGGGATGCCACTCGACGTCGTCGCGGGCCTCCAGGAACAGGCCGTCGAGGTCGTCGATCGGGGCGGTCAGGCAGGCCAGGCCGAGGTTGTACGGGCCCAGCCCGACGGCGATGAAGTCGTGGGTCGACATGGGGTTCTCCAGGGCGGGCGGCCGGTCAGCCGACCGGGCAGGACAGCTCGTCGGCGGTGCGGGTGCGGGCGTACCAGCCGGCGTGTTCGGCGATCAGGTCGAGGACCGCGGCGACGTCGTCCCCGGTGGTCTCCGGGTTGAGCAGGGTGAACTTCAGGTAGTGCTCGCCGTCGACCCGGGTGCCCGCGACGAGCGCGGCGCCGGAGGCGGCGAGCGCCTCGCGGGCGTACAGGTTGGCGTCGTCGACGAGCCCGGCGGCCAGGCCGGCGGGGCGCCAGCGGAACACCAGGGTGCTCAGCGTCGGCCGGGTCACCACCTCGAAGCGGGGATCGGCGGCGAGCAGGTGCCAGGCCTCGTCGGCCCGGTCGACCACCTCGTCGAAGAGCGCGCCGACCGCGTCCGCCCCCATGATCCGCAGGGTGAGCCAGAGCTTGAGCGCGTCGAAGCGCCGGGTGGTCTGCAGGCTCTTGTCGACCTGGTTGGGGATGCGCTGCTCGACGGCCCGCACCGGGTTGAGGTAGTCGGCGTGCCAGGTGGCATGCCGCAGCGTTCGGCGGTCGCGGACCAGCACGGCGCTGGAACTGACCGGCTGGAAGAAGGACTTGTGGTAGTCGACGGTCACCGAGTCGGCCCGCTCGATGCCGTCGAGCAGGTGCCGGCGGGTCGGCGAGACCAGCAGCCCGCAGCCGTACGCGGCGTCGACGTGCAGCCACACGCCGGCCGCCGCGCAGATGTCGGCGACCTGCGGCAGCGGGTCGATGCTGCCGAAGTCGGTGGTGCCGGCGGTGGCGACCACGGCCATCACGAGCAGCCCGTCCGCCCGGCAGCGGGCGATCTCCCGGGCGAGCGCGTCGGGGCGCATCCGCCGCTGGGCGTCGGTGTCGACCGTGCGCACCGCGTCGGGGCCGAGGCCGAGCAGCCGGGCGGCCTTCTGCACGCTGAAGTGGCCGGCGGCGGAGGTGAGCACCCGCAGCCGGGAGAGCGCCTCGGGCCCCGGGCGCAGGCCGGCCCGCGCCCGGGCCTCCTCCCGGGCGAGCAGCAGCGCCTGGAGGTTGGAGTGCGTGCCGCCGCTGGTGAACACCCCGTCGGCGGCGGGTCCGAGCCCGATCCGCTCGGCCGCCCAGTCGATCAGCCGGCGCTCGATGAGCGTGCCGCCGGCGCTCTGGTCCCAGGTGTCCAGCGAGGAGTTGACCGCGGTCAGCACCGCCTCGCCGAGCAGCGCGGGGATCACCACCGGGCAGTTCAGGTGGGCCAGGTGGCGGGGGTGGTGGAAGTAGACGGCGTCGCGCAGGTAGACGTCGTGCAGTTCGTCGAGGGCCGCGCCGGGGTCGGCGAGCGGGCGGTCGAGGTCGACCGCCGCGACGCGCGGGGCGAGGTCGTCCGGGCCGACCCCGGTGAACGGCCGGTCGGCGGCGGCCACCCGGCGGGCCACCCGCTCGACCCCCTCGGCCAGCACGCTGCGGTAGCGGTCCAGCGAGCGGGCGGTGAACAGGTGGTCCCGGGGGGCGGCCGGGCCGGCGCCGGCCGAGGGGGCCGGAACGGTTGCTCCGGGCAGGCTCATGGGCAGTCCTCAGTGGTCGGAAGCGGACACGACGGCGACGGTGCGACGGCACGGGCGGTCCGGAGTCGATCGGAAGTTAGGTTACCCTAACCTAACTTGCAAGGGTCAAGAGGTCGGGTGCCGCCACGCCGGGATCGGTCCGGTCGGTGGCCGCCGGCCGTGGCCCGGCGGGGAATCGTCGCTGGTGGACCACGCCGGCCACGACGGCGAGACCGACCAGCACGACGCAGGCGAGGGCGACCGCCGGGTAGCCCAGCCGGTCTGCCGCGGCCAGGCCGGTCGAGGCGGCCACGAACGAGCAGACCAGCCCGAACGAGGACAGCACGGAGGCCAAGCCGGTCCAGGTGGCCGGGTTGGCGGTCTGCGCCAACGACCGCCGCGACGACGTGGCCGACCTCGGCGTCGACTTCGCGCCCCCGCACCGCGCCGTGCGGATCCGGGACCTGCTCGCCGCCGACGTCCCGTCCGACGCCGTACACGTCGACACCCGGCTGGCGGCCGGCCCGCTGCGGGCGCTGCTCGACCGGCTCGACCCGGCGACGCTCGACCCGGCCACCCGGGCGCTGCGGCGGCGGCTACGCGCCTGGGACGGCCGGATGGCCGCCGACAGCACCGACGCCGGCGCCTGGGCGGCCTGGCGGAGCGCCATGGTCCGTCGGCTGCACGACCATCCCCGACTACGCCCGCTACGCGCCCCGGCCCGCGACGACGAGCTGTTCGCGCCGTGGACCGACCCCCTCGCCCGGCTCGGGCACGCCCTCGACGGCCTGATCGCCGGGGCGGACCGGCTCGGTGTCGACGTCGACGCGGTCGCCGCGGCGGCGCTGGCCGAGGTGGCCGCGGCCGGTCCGGCCCCGGCGTGGGGCGCCCGGCACCGGCTGCACCCCGTGCACCTCGGCGTGGCGCCCGACGTCGACGCCGCCGTGGCCGCGATGCGCGACCGGGTGGCCCCCGGACACCGACTGCGTGCTCGCCACCTCCAGCGCGCCCGGGGTCTCCGACGCCTGCCGGCGCGGCCCGGTGGCCCGCTACGTCTGGGACCTCACCGACCGCTCGCGCAGCCGCTGGGTGGTGCCGTTCGGCGCCTCCGGCCGGCCGGGCGACCCGCACTTCGACGACCAACTGCCGCGCTGGGCGGCCGGAGAGCTGATCCCGGTGCCCGACACCGACCTCATCGGAGAAGGAGACCCGTCATGACGTACCAGGAGAAGCTGCCCGACATCGGCGAGCTGCGGCTCGTCCCGGTCGACCCGGCGGCGGACGCGGCGCTGCTGCACGGCTGGGTGACCCAGCCGTGGGCCCGGTTCTGGGGGATGGGCGACCACACCGAGGCCGACGTGCGGGAGGTCTACGCGTTCCTCGACGGCCTGCCCACGCACCACGCCTACCTGATCACCCTGGACGGGACGCCGGTCGGCCTGTTCCAGACCTACCAGCCCGAGGCCGACCCGGTCGGCGAGCGCTACCCGGTCCGCCCCGGCGACGTCGGCATGCACCTGCTGCTCGCGCCGGGCCGGCAGCTGCCCGGCCTCACCTCGGCGGTCGGGCCCGCCCTGGCCCGATTCCTCTTCACCGATCCCACCCGGCGGCGCATCGTCGTCGAGCCGGACGTGCGCAACGAGCGCGCGCTGCGCCGGCTGGAGCGCGAGGGCTTCACCTTCGACGCCGAGATCGACATGCCGGACAACCGGGCCCAGCTCGCCTTCCTCACCCGCGAACGGTTCGAGGCCGACCACCCGGTCCCGGCCTGACGACGACAGCGCCCGCCCGGCACGGGGCCGGGCGGGCGCGGACGCTGCGGTGGCTCAGGCGGCCAGGTACTTCTCCAGGTCATCCAGGATCTTGTTGGCGGCGCCGACGCCGATGCCGGTCATCCACACCTCGTCGGAGACGACATGCGCCTTGCCCGCCTTCACCGCGGACAGGCCCTGCCAGAGGCTGCCGGCGGTGACCTTCGCCTGCTCGGCGGCGGCCTTCTCGCCGTACGCGGTCACGAAGACCACGTCGCCGTCGACCTCGTTGACCCGCTCGGGGCTGACCAGGTCGAAGCGCTTGTCCTCCTTGCCCTCCAGCAGCTGCCGCTGCGGGCGGCCCAGGCCGGTGTCACCGACCACGATGCCGGAGAACGAGTCCGGGCCGTAGACCCGGATGTTGCCCGGGATGAAGCGCACGATGGAGACCTTCCGCGACGACGCGTCGCCGAGCTTCGCGCCGAAGTCCTTCGCCCGCTTCTCGTAGGTGGCCAGCAGGTCCTTGGCCTGCTGCTCCTTGCCGAGGGCCTTGCCGTCGAGGAGGAAGTTCTCCTTCCAGGTGATGCCCACCTTGTCGGTGAAGACGGTCGGGGCGATGGCGGACAGCTCGTCGTAGAACTTCTCCTGGCGGAACTTGCTGCCGAGGATCAGGTCCGGCTTGAGCGCGTTGATCGCCTCCAGGTCGGGCTCGGTGAGCACCCCGACCTCCTTGATGCCGGCGAGCTTGTCCGCGCCGAAGTAGGTGGGCCAGCTCTTCGCCTCGCCGGCGGTGGCCGCGCCGACCGGGGTCACGCCCAGCGACAGGGCGGTGTCGATCTTGTCGGTGTCGAGCACCACCACGCGCTTCGGCTCGGCGGGCACCTTGCTGGTGCCCATCGCGTGGGTGATCTCCCGGGTCTCCCCGGCGCTGGTGCCGGAGCCGGGATCGCTCTTCCCGCAGGCGGTGAGGCCCACGCCGAGGGCGAGGGCCGCGGTGAGAGCGGCGGCGAGACGACGCATCAAAGGTCCTTTCCTTGACAGGTACGGGGTCGGCGCGCGGTCAGGCGTCGCCGACGGAGGTGCCGGCCGGGGCCGGCGTGGAGGCCGGAACGGCCGAGGTCTGGGTGAGGGCGGGCACGACCAGCGGGGCGCCGGTCACCGGGCAGGGCACGACCACGCAGTCGAGCCCGAAGACGTCGCGCACCAGGTCGGCGGTGAGGATCTCGCGCGGCGGGCCGGCGGCGACCACCGCGCCGGCGCGCATGGCGACCAGGTGGTCGGCGTAGCGGGCGGCCTGGTTGAGGTCGTGCAGCACGGCCACCACGGTCCGGCCGCGCTCGGCGCGCAGCCGGTGCAGCAGGTCCAGCACCTCCACCTGGTGGGCCAGGTCGAGGAAGGTGGTCGGCTCGTCCAGCAGCAGCGCCTCGGTGTCCTGGGCCAGGGTCATGGCGATCCAGACCCGCTGCCGCTGCCCGCCGGAGAGGGTGTCCACCGGCCGGTCGGCGAGCTCGGCCACGTCGGCCATGGCCATGGCCGCCTCGACGGCCCGGCCGTCCTCCGCGGACCACTGCTGCCACCAGCGCTGGTAGGGCTGGCGGCCCCGGCCGACCAGGTCGGCCACGGTGATCCCCTCGGGCACCAGTGGGCTCTGCGGCAGCACGCCGAGCCGCCGGGCCACCTCGCGGGTGGGCAGGTCGCGGATCGCCGTGCCGTCCAGCAGCACCGCGCCGCGGCGCGGGGTGAGCAGCCGGGCCATGGTGCGCAGCAAAGTGGACTTGCCGCAGGCGTTCGGCCCGACGATCACCGTGAACGCGTCGGCGGGCAGGTCGAGGTCCAGCCCGTCCAGGACGGTCCGGGTCTCGTAGCCGACGACCAGGTCGCGGGTGGACAGCATGGCGGTCACGACCGCCTCCCTCGGGTCCGCAGCAGCAGGAAGATCAGGTACGGGCCGCCGATCGCCGCGGTGAGCACGCCGGCTGGGAGCTGGGTGGGGGCGAACAGCCGGCGCCCGGCCAGGTCGGCCAGCACCAGCAGCAACGCCCCGAGCAGGGCAGCGCAGAGCAGCGGCGGCCGCTCCGACCGGACCAGCCGCCGGGCCACCTGCGGGGCGACCAGCGCCACGAAGTCCACCGCGCCGACCTGCGCGGTGACGGCGGCGGCGGCCAGCACTCCGGTGGCGGCCAGGCCGACCCGTCGGGCCACCGGGCGCAGGCCGATCCCCCGGGCGGTGTCGTCGTCCAGTGCGGTGCTGCGCAGCGCCCAGCCGGCCCAGAGCAGCACGGGCAGCAGCACGGCGAGGGTGCCGGCGATCCAGGCCGCCTCGGACCAGCCCTTGCCGGCCAGGGTGCCGATCAGCCAGAGCTGGGCGCGCAGCCCGTCGATCGGGTCGGCGGCGAGCATGACCACCTCGGTCAGCGCCCGGAGCGCGAACGCCACCGCCACGCCGGCCAGCACGAAACGCTGCGCGGCCAGGCCGTGCCGCGCCCCGAGGGCGAAGACCAGGACGGCCGCCGCCAGGCCGCCGAGCAGTGCCGCCGGGGCCACCAGGACCGCGGCGGCGCCGCTGGTCAGGGCCACCGTGGCGGCCAGGCCGGCGCCCTGGGTGACGCCGATGACGTCGGGGCTGGCGAGGGGATTGCGGGCCACGCTCTGGATCAGGGTGCCGGCCACGCCGAAGGCCGCTCCGGCCAGCGCCGCGAGCACCGCGCGGGGCAGTCGCAGGTCGAGCACCACGAGGTCGTACGGGGTGCCGGCGCCGGAGAGCGCGCGCAGCACGTCGGCCGGGGCCACGTACGGGGTGCCGAGCGAGAGGCTGAGCACCATGGCGCCGGCGAGCAGCACGAACAACGTGACCGCGACCAGCACCGGCCGCCGCCGCACCGGCACGGCCAGCGGCCCGACCCGCACCAACACCCGCCCCGGCAGGGCGGTGGTCGAGGTGCTCATGCCGTCACGACCTTGGCGCGGCGGACCAGGAAGGCGAGCAGCGGGGCGCCGACCAGGGCCGTGATGATGCCGGCCGGGACCTCGCCGGGCGGGGCGACCAGCCGGCCGACCACGTCGGCGCCGAGCACCAGGGCCGGCCCGAGCAGCGCGGCGACCAGCAGGGTCCACCGGTGGTCGGCGCCGACCAGGGCCCGGGCCAGGTGCGGCACGGCCAGCCCGACGAAGGCGATCGGCCCGGCGGCGGCCACGGCGGCGCCGGTGAGCAGCACCCCGCCGGCGCCGGCCGCGAGGCGGACCAGGGCGATCCGGTGGCCGAGGCCCCGGGCGACGTCGTCGCCGAGGGCGAGCGCGTCCAGGCCCCGGGCGGCCAGCGCCGCGAGGAGCGTGCCGGCAACGACGAATGGGAGCACCTGGCCGGCGACGCCGACGTCCCGGCCGGTGAGGCCGCCGACCACCCAGAACCGGTACTCCTCGAAGGTGCGGGCGTCGATGCTCAGCAACGCGTACACGACGGCGCCGAGACCGGCGTCGAGGGCCGCGCCGACCAGCGCGAGGGTGACCGGGCTGGCGCCCTCGCGGGTGCGGTTGGCGACGGCGAAGACCAGCAGGCCGGCGAGGAGCGCCCCGGCGATGCCGAACCAGACGTATCCGGTGAGCGTGCTCACGCCGAAGACGGCGATGGCCAGCACCACCCCGAAGGACGCGCCGGCGCTGACCCCGAGGATGCGCGGCTCGGCGAGCGGGTTGCGGGTGACGGCCTGGAAGAGCACCCCGGCCAGGGCCAGGGCGATCCCGACGACCAGCCCCAGCGCGGTGCGCGGCAGCCGCAGCTCGCGGACCACGGTGGTGGCGTCGCCGCCGTCCGGGGCGACGAGGGCGTGCCACACCTGGTCGACGGGGAGGTGGCGGCTGCCGAGCGCCAGGCTGGCCAGCAGCGCGACGATTAGCAGGAGCGCCGCCGCCAGGGTGACCGCGAGGCGGCGGGGCACGCCGCGGCGGATGGGGGCGTCGGTCCTGGCGGACCGGACGGCGACGGTGGTCACTGGGGGTGTTCGCCTCTCGGATTAGGTACGCCTTACCTTAACCGAGCTGGTTAGGCAGGCCTAACTCGGCTTCGTCGATGCGGGGGTTGCGCCTCCACCAGGGGGAGGCGGCAGGGTGGGCGGCATGGACGGTGCGACGCGCTACTCGATCGGTGACCTGGCCCGGCGGGCCGGGCTGCCGGTGAAGACCATCCGCTTCTGGTCCGACCGCGGCATCGTGCCGCCGACCGACCGCGGCCCCACGGGCCACCGCCGCTACGGCCCCGACGCCCTGGCCCGCCTGGAGCTGGTGCGGACGCTGCGCGAGCTGGGCGTCGACCTGTCCACGGTGCGCCGGGTGGTGGAGCGGGAGGTCGGCCTGCCCGAGGTGGCCGCGGCGCACGCCGACGCCCTGGCCACCCAGATCCGGGTGCTGCGGCTGCGCCGCGCGGTGCTGACCGTGATCGCCCGGCGCGGGTCCGACGGCGCCGAGGCCGAACTCCTGCACCGGCTGGCCGGGCTCGCCGAGGCGGAGCGACGGCGGCTGGTCGACGAGCTGCTCGACGGCGCCTTCGCCGGCCTGACCGAGGCCGGATTCGCCGGGATCCGCCGCTCGCTCACGCCGGAGCTGCCCGACGACCCCGCCGACGAGCAGGTCGAGGCGTGGGTGGAGCTGGCCGAGCTGGCACTGGACCCGGACTTCCGGGCCGGCCTGCGCCGGCTCGCGGAGCAGCACGCGGCCGACCGGGCCGGCGCGCCGGGCGTCCGCCGGGACGCCGTCGCCGTGGTCCGGGAGGAGGTCGGCCCGGCGCTGGCCGCCGGAGTCGACCCCACCTCGCCCCGGGCCGACCCGGTCGTCGCCGCGGCCACCGGACGGTACGCGCGACTCTGCGGCCACCCGGATGACGCCGACCTGCGCCGGCGGCTGCTGGACCGGCTTGAGTCCGCCAACGACCCGCGCCGGGAGCGGTACCTGCGCCTGCTCTCGGTGGTCAACGGCTGGCCGCCGGTGGAGAGCCTGACGCCGGTGCTCGACTGGTCGATCCGCGCGCTGCGGGCCCGGGCCACCGGCTAGCCCCTACCCTGGGGGCATGCGATTCGACCAGCACACCGTGGTGCTCCTGGTCCGCCCGGACGACGCGCCCGACCTGCCCCAGGACGCCCTCGACCGGCTCCAGGACGCGCACCTGGCCCACCAGGCCGGGCTGGTGGATCAGGGCGCCGTCCTCGCCGCCGGCCCGTTCCTCGGCGGCGACGACGAGCGGATCCGCGGCATCGCCGTGCTCTCGGTGGACCCGCAGATGGCCCGCGAGCTCTACGCCAACGACCCCGCGGTACGCGCCGGGCGGCTGGTCGCGCAGGTGCTGAGCTGGATGGTGCCGGAGGGCAACGTGCGCTTCGAGCAGGTGCCGGTGCCCCGCTCGATGCTCGAGGCCGCCGCGGGCGACTGACCGGGCCGCCTCAGTCAGCGCCCATCACCAGGCCCTCGATGGTGTGCTTCTGCCGGATGGGTTCGAGGGTGTCGACCAGCGGGCAGCGCAGGTGGGCGCGGACGAGGTCCGGCAGGCGCGCCCAGTAGTCCCGGGTGACCGCCATGTCGTGGTGGGCGGCGTTGCCCGCGCCGGGGGCGTCGACGCCGAGCACCAGCACGGGCCGGGCCAGGTCGCTGACGTTCGGCGTGCCCCGGTGGATGGTGAGCGCGGAGCGGGCCGAGATGTCGCCGCGCTGCGGATACTTGCGCACGGCGCGGGCCTCGTAGCGGGGGTAGCGGTCCTTCGGCGGGAACATCTCGTGGTCGAAGTCGCGGCCGTCGTCCCACTGGGTGCCCGGGGCGATCTCGAACGGACCCATCTCCTCCACCGTGTCCACGGTGGTGAGGTTGAAGGCCAGCGAGGTGAGCCGGCGCCGTAGCCGGGTCTCCTCGGGCATCGGGAAGTCCCGATGCCACGGCTGCGTCATCGCGCCGGGGAACGGGATGTCGAAGCCCAGTTCGACGATCTCGTAGTCGGGGCCGAGCACGGCCCGGCACACCGACACCACCCACGGGTGGGTGACCAGGTCGACGAAACCGCGCAACTGCTCGGGGTGGATCTCGACGTACCACCGTTCGGGGCCGCGCCCCACCGCGCCGTCGGGCCGGGACCGGGCCTCCCGGAACGCCGCGTCGACGTCCTCGCCGACCTGCTCGACCCAGTCCACCGGGAAGGCGCCGCGGCAGGCGGTGATGCCGTCGCGGTAAAGGTCGCCGAGGGCCTCGACCGGGGTCTCGTCGTCGAGCGCGTGGGATGTCATCGGGCCTCCTCGTCGGCGGACGACCCGAGTATTACAACGTTGTAGAGGGCTCGCAAGACCTACCGGCGCGGGCTCCTGCGCGGGCGATCAGTCCTCGGCGGCCTGGCGGCTGCCGGGCACCACCGGCATCGGCCACACCCCGGTCCGCGGCGGCCCGACCGGGACCTCCACCTGATGGTCCGACCAGACGTACGTCTCCGGCAGCAGGTCGGCCACCGGGACCGCGCGCAGCGCCTCCGGCGGGCCGACGATCACCCGGATCGACGGAAAGTAGTCGAGGAGCACCTGCCGGCACCGGCCGCAGGGCGGGATGACGCCCCGCCCCCGGTCCCCCACCGCGACGATGGTCTCCAGATCCCCGCCGCCCTGGGTGGCGGCGGTGCCGATGGCCACCACCTCGGCACACGGGCCGCCGGTGAAGTGATAGACGTTCACACCGCTGAAGACGCGGCCGTCGGTGGTCCGCACGGCGGCGGCGACCGTGTGGTTGTCGCTGCGGCAACGCAGCTTGGCGACGGCCATCGCGGCCTGCACCAGTGCCCGGTCGGTGTCGCGCATGATCCATCCCGTCCCGTCGTCGGCCTCGCTCGGCGAAAACTCTAGCCGGGCGGGATGGCGCGACCCGGGACGGCACGCAGGGCGGACGGGCTTCCACCGCAGGTCGCCGCGGCGCGCGGCGCCCGGGGAGCGCTGCCGGCGCGAACCGGCCCGCCGCCGGTAACCCGGGGGCGGTGCGGCGCGCGCCTGCCTATCCTTGGCGACGACATGCAGAATCCAGCCGCACCCGCCGTACCCGAGACCGTTCGCGACCTGCACCGCCGCCTCGCACCCCTGATGTTCCGTGACCAGCGCCGGCTCCAGCGCCGGCTGGACGGCGTCCGGAAGCTGCGCGACCCGCAGCGGCGGGAGTCGGCGCTCGCCGAGATCGCGGCCGAGGTGGCCCGCGCCGAGGCGCGGCTGGTGGCTCGGCCCGATGCGCTGCCGACGATCACCTACCCGGCGCAGCTGCCGGTCAGCGAGCGCAAGGACGACATCGCCGCCGCCATCCGCGACCACCAGGTGGTGATCGTGGCCGGCGAGACCGGCTCCGGCAAGACCACCCAGCTGCCCAAGATCTGCCTGGAGTTGGGCCGCGGCATCACCGGCCTGATCGGCCACACCCAGCCCCGCCGGCTCGCCGCCCGGACGGTGGCGGACCGGATCGCCGAGGAGCTCGGCACCGAGTTGGGCGACGTGGTCGGCTACAAGGTGCGCTTCACCGATCAGGTCGGCGACAACAGCCTGGTCAAGCTGATGACCGACGGCATCCTTCTGGCCGAGTTGCAGACCGACCGGATGCTGCGCCAGTACGACACGCTGATCATCGACGAGGCGCACGAGCGCAGCCTCAACATCGACTTCATCCTCGGCTACCTCCGGCAGCTCCTCCCCCGCCGCCCCGACCTCAAGGTGGTCATCACCTCGGCGACCATCGAGACCGACCGGTTCGCCAAGCACTTCGCCGACGCCGAGGGCAACCCGGCGCCGGTCGTCGAGGTGTCCGGCCGGACCTACCCGGTGGAGGTGCGCTACCGGCCGCTGGTCGAGGTCGCGGAGGCTGAGGAGGAGGACGAGGCCGACGAGGAGAACGTCCGGGACCAGATCCAGGCCATCGGCGACGCCGTCGAGGAACTGGCCGCCGAAGGTCCGGGCGACATCCTGGTCTTCCTCAGCGGCGAGCGGGAGATCCGGGACACCGCCGACGCGCTCGGCAAGCTGGTGCAGAAGAAGCGTTCCCTGCTCGGCACCGAGATCCTCCCGCTCTACGCCCGGCTCTCCACGGCCGAGCAGCATCGGGTCTTCGCCCCGCACGCCGGGCGTCGGGTGGTGCTCGCCACCAACGTCGCGGAGACCTCGCTGACCGTCCCCGGGATCAAGTACGTGGTGGACCCGGGCACGGCCCGGATCTCCCGCTACTCCAGCCGGCTCAAGGTGCAGCGGCTGCCGATCGAACCGGTCTCCCAGGCCTCGGCCAACCAGCGCAAGGGGCGCTGCGGCCGGACCTCGGACGGCATCTGCATCCGCCTCTACGACGAGCAGGACTTCGCCTCCCGGCCCGAGTTCACCGACCCGGAGATCCTGCGCACCAACCTGGCCTCGGTCATCCTCCAGATGACCTCGATCGGGCTGGGCGACATCGGCGCCTTCCCGTTCATCGACCCGCCGGACCGGCGCAACGTCACCGACGGCGTGAACCTGCTGCACGAGCTGGGCGCGCTGGACCCGACCGAGACCGACCCGGCGAAGCGGCTCACCCCGCTCGGCCGGCGGCTGGCCCAGCTCCCGGTCGACCCGCGGCTGGCCCGGATGGTCCTGGAGGGCGAGCGCAACGGCTGCGCCACCGAGGTGGTCGTGATCGCGGCCGCGCTCTCGATCCAGGACCCGCGCGAGCGGCCCGCCGACAAGCAGGCCCAGGCCGACCAGGCGCACGCCCGGTTCGCCGACAAGGAGTCGGACTTCGTCGCGTACCTCAACCTGTGGCGCTACCTGCGGGAGCAGCAGCGGGACCTGTCCTCCAGCGCGTTCCGGCGGATGTGCAAGGCCGAGTACCTGAACTACCTGCGGGTACGCGAGTGGCAGGACATCGTCAGCCAGCTGCGCCAGGTGCTGCGTACCGCGGACAAGGGTGACGGCCGGCGCGGCGGCGGCGCGGACCTGCCCGAGGAGATCGACACCCCGAAGGTGCACCAGTCCCTGCTGCCCGGCCTGCTCTCCCACCTCGGCCTCAAGGACGCGCAGAAGCACGAGTACCTGGGGGCGCGCGGGGCGAAGTTCGCGATCTTCCCGGGCTCGGCGCTGTTCCGGAAGCCGCCCCGCTGGGTAATGGCCGCCGAGCTGGTCGAGACCTCCCGGCTCTGGGGCCGGGTGGCCGGCCGGGTCGAGCCGGAGTGGGTCGAGCCGCTCGCCCAGCACCTGGTGAAGCGCAGCTACAGCGAGCCGCACTGGGAGAAGAAGCAGGCCGCCGTGATGGCCTACGAGAAGGTCACCCTGTACGGCGTCCCGCTGGTCACCTCCCGCAAGGTCAATTTCGGCCGGATCGACCCGGCGCTGAGCCGCGAGCTGTTCATCCGGCACGCCCTCGTAGAGGGCGACTGGCAGACCCACCACCAGTTCTGGCGGGACAACCAGCGGCTGCTGGCCGACGTCGAGGAGCTGGAGAACCGGGCCCGGCGGCGGGACATCCTGGTCGACGACGAGACGATCTTCCACTTCTACGACCAGCGGATCCCCGCCGACGTGGTCTCCGGCCGGCACTTCGACACCTGGTGGAAGAAGACCCGGCGCGAGCAGCCGGAGCTGCTCACCTTCACCCGCGAGCTGCTGATCAACTCCGGTCGCGGCGGGGTGGACGAGTCCGAGTACCCGGACGAGTGGCGGGCCGACGGGGTCGCCCTCCCGCTGACCTACACCTTCGACCCGGGCACGCCGACCGACGGGGTGACCGTGGACATCCCGCTGCCGCTGCTCAACCAGGTGCCGGCGGAGAGCTTCGACTGGCAGGTGCCCGGCCTGCGCGAGGAACTGGTCGTCGCGCTGATCCGGTCGCTGCCGAAGCCGATCCGGCGCAACTTCGTGCCGGTGCCGGACTACGCCCGGGCGGCCCTCGCGGCGATCACGCCCGGCGAGGAGCCGCTGCTCGACGCGCTCACTCGGCAGCTGCGCCGGATGACCGGGGTGACCGTGCCGCCGGACGCCTGGGACCTGGGCAAGCTGCCGCCGCACCTGCGGGTCACCTTCCGGGTGCTCGGCGAGGACGACAAACCGGTCGCCGAGGGCAAGGACCTGCCGGCCCTGCAACGCGAGCTGCGCCAGGAGGTACGCCAGGTCGTCGCCGCCGCCGCGCCGGACGTGGCCCGGACCGGGCTCACCGAGTGGAGCATCGGCACCCTGCCTCGCACCATCGAGCAGGTCCGCGCGGGATACGCGGTGACCGCGTACCCGGCCCTGGTCGACGAGGGCACGAGCGTCGGGGTGAAGGTGTTCGACTCCCCCGCCGAGCAGGAGGCCGCGCACTGGGCCGGCACCCGGCGGCTGCTCCGGCTGACCGTGCCGTCCCCGGCGAAGTTCCTCCAGGGGCGGCTGAGCAACGAAGCCAAGCTGGCGCTGTCCCGCAACCCGCACGGCGGGGTGCCGGCACTGATCGAGGACGCGGCGGGCGCGGCGATCGACAAGCTGATGGCGGACGCGGGCGGCCCGGCCTGGGACGCCGAGGGCTTCGCCGCCCTGCGGGACCGGGTCCGCGCCGATCTGGTCGACACCGTGGTCGAGGTGATGGGCCGGGTGCGGCAGGTGCTGGCCGCCGCGTACGCGGTGGAGCAGCGGCTCGGCGCCACCCGGAACCTGGCCGTGGTGGCCGCGCTGGCCGACATCCGCAACCAGCTCGGCGGCCTGGTGCACAAGGGCTTCATCACCGAGGCCGGCTACGCCCGCCTGCCCGACCTGCTGCGCTATCTGACCGCGATCGAGCGGCGGCTGGACCGGCTGCCCGGCAACCCGCAGCGGGACAAGCAGCAGCAGGACCGGATCGCCGTGGTCGAGAAGGAATACCAGGACCTGCTGGCCGCGCTGCCGCCGGGCCGGCGGCAGTCCGCGGCGGTCCGGCAGATCCGCTGGATGATCGAGGAGCTGCGGGTGAACGTGTTCGCCCAGGCGCTCGGCACCCCGTACCCGGTCTCCGAGCAGCGCATCTACCGCGCCATGGACGAGGCCGAGGGCCGCTAGAGCGGTTCCACGCCGGCGGGAAGCTGGTCGGCGGCGGTGGCGTCGTGGACGTAGTCCAGCAGGATGCGACGCAGCTCGCGGCCGGCGTGGGTGGGCACCACGTCGCGGCGGCGGGCCACCGCGATGGTCCGGCGGACGCCGGGCGGGACGAGCCGGGTGACCCGGATGCCCGCCCGGCGGGCCACCACGATGCCGGGGACCAGGGCCACGCCGAGCCCGGCCTCGACGAAGCTGAGCACCGCGTCCATCTCGCCGCCGTCCACCGAGAGGGTCGGCTCGAAGCCGGCCGCGCGGCACGCCTGGAGGGTGGCGTCGCGGAGGTCGTAGCCCTCCCGGAACATCACCAGGGGCACGTCGCGCAGGTCGGTGATGCGCACCTCGCCCCGCTCGGTGACGGCCGGCAGCGGGTCGACCGAGGCCACCACCAGGCTCTCCCGCAGGATCGGGTCGGCCCGCAGCCCGGGATCGGTGCCGGTCGAGGGCATGATGATCAGCGCCAGGTCGAGGTCGCCGCGGAGCAGGTCACGGACGAGGTCCTGCGAGCCGTTCTCCTCGACGCGCAGGTCGACGGTGGGGTGGGCGTCGCGGAACCGGCGCAGCACCGGGGGTGCCAGCGAGGTGGCCAGGCTGGGCGTGGCTCCGAGCCGGACCCGGCCCCGGCGCAGCCCGACCAGCTCCTGCACCTCGCGGGTGGCGGTCTCCACGTCGGCGAGGATCCGCTTGGCCAGCGGCAGCAGCACCTCGCCCGCCGCGGTGAGGGCGATGTTGCCCCTTACCCGTTCGAAGAGCGGGGCCCCGAGGTCGGTCTCCAGGGCGTGAATTTGCTTACTCAGTGAGGGTTGGGTGATGCCCACCAGATCGGCAGCTTGGGTGAAATGTCGTACTTCTGCGACCGCCACGAAGTACCGGAGCTGATGTAGCTGCATCCGTATAGCCTATGGCTATCAAGACTGCGAGGTCGATGCATTGGACGACTGATCAAACTGCTCCTAGCGTCGGGCGTGTGGTAATCACGAAAACTCGGTCGCCCATCCGCTCGAACGTCGGCCTCAAGGCCGTCATGGCGGTGACGGGCATCATCCTCGTGCTGTTCCTGATCGCGCACATGCTCGGCAACCTGAAGATCTTCACGGGCGAGACGTCGTTCGACCACTACGCGCACTGGCTGCGCGAGATCGGGACGCCGCTGCTGCCGAGGACCTGGTACCTGTGGATCCAGCGCGGGGTGCTCACCGTGGCCGTGCTGGCGCACATCGTCTCGGCCACCGTGCTGGCGAGGCGCTCCCGGGCCGCCCGCCCGGTGCAGTACGCGCACCGCAGGAAGATCCACGTCAACTACGCGGCCCGGACGATGCGCTGGGGTGGTGTGATCATCCTGCTCTTCGTGATCTACCACCTCCTGGACCTGACCACCGGTCACCTGAACCCGCAGGGTGACGCCGCCAACCCGTACGGCAACGTGGTCCAGGACTTCGCCCCGGACCGCTGGTACGTCACGCTCTTCTACACCCTGGCGATCGTCACCCTCGGCTTCCACCTGCGGCACGGCGCCTTCAGCGCGTTCCGCAGCCTCGGCCAGCAGACCCCCAAGGGCGAGCGCCGGGCGCGCGCCGCGGCCCTGGTCCTCGCCGTCGGTCTCTGCGTCGGCTACCTGGTGGTCCCGTTCGCCGTACTCACCGGATTGGTGGCCTGACATGGATCTCTACACCAACGGCGACCCGATCGCCGACACCAAGGCTCCGGACGGCCCCATCGAGACCCGCTGGGAGCGCCACCGGTTCCAGATGAAGCTGGTCAACCCGGCCAACCGGCGGAAGCTGACCGTGATCGTGGTCGGCACCGGCCTGGCCGGCGGCTCCGCCGCCGCGACCCTGGCCGAGCAGGGCTACCACGTGAAGTCCTACTGCTACCAGGACAGCCCGCGCCGGGCCCACTCGATCGCCGCCCAGGGCGGCATCAACGCGGCCAAGAACTACCGCAACGACGGCGACTCGGTGTACCGGCTCTTCTACGACACCGTGAAGGGCGGCGACTTCCGCTCCCGGGAGTCGAACGTGCACCGGCTGGCCGAGGTCTCGGTCAACATCATCGACCAGTGCGTCGCCCAGGGCGTCCCGTTCGCCCGCGAGTACGGCGGCCTGCTCGACACCCGCTCGTTCGGCGGCGCGCAGGTGCAGCGCACCTTCTACGCCCGGGGCCAGACGGGCCAGCAGCTGCTGCTCGGCGCGTACCAGGCGCTGGAGCGGCAGATCGGCCTGGGCAACGTGGAGATGAACACCCGGCACGAGATGCTCGAGCTGGTGATCGTCGACGGCCGGGCCCGCGGCATCGTGGTCCGCGACCTGGTCACCGGCGAGATCAGCACCGAGATGGCCGACGCGGTCGTGCTCGCCTCCGGCGGCTACGGCAACGTCTTCTACCTCTCCACCAACGCCAAGGGCTGCAACGTCACCGCCTCCTGGCGGGCGCACCGCAAGGGCGCGTACTTCGCCAACCCCTGCTACACCCAGATCCACCCGACCTGCATCCCGGTCTCCGGCGACCACCAGTCGAAGCTGACCCTGATGAGCGAGTCGCTGCGCAACGACGGCCGGGTGTGGGTGCCCAAGGCCAAGGGCGACCAGCGCAGCCCGCGGGACATCCCCGAGGACGAGCGGGACTACTACCTGGAGCGGATCTACCCCTCCTTCGGCAACCTGGTCCCCCGGGACATCGCCTCCCGGGCCGCCAAGAACGTCTGCGACGAGGGTCGCGGCGTCGGCCCGGGCGGGCTCGGCGTCTACCTCGACTTCGCCGACGCGATCAACCGGCTCGGCCGCAAGGCCATCGAGGCGAAGTACGGCAACCTCTTCGAGATGTACGAGCGGATCACCGGCGAGGACCCGTACGAGGTCCCGATGCGGATCTACCCCGCCGTGCACTACACGATGGGCGGCCTCTGGGTCGACTACGACCTCCAGTCGACCATCCCGGGCCTGTTCGTGATCGGCGAGGCGAACTTCTCCGACCACGGCGCGAACCGGCTCGGCGCCTCGGCGCTGATGCAGGGTCTGGCCGACGGCTACTTCGTGCTGCCGAACACCATCGCGAACTACCTGGCCTCCGGCGCGCTGGAGAAGGTCGACGCCAGTCACCCGGAGGCGGTGGCGGCGCGGACCGAGGTCGAGGAGCGGCTCCAGAAGCTGCTGGCGATCAACGGCGACCGGACCGTGGACTCGTTCCACCGGGAGCTGGGCCAGATCATGTGGGAGCACTGCGGCATGGAGCGCTCCGAGGCCGGCCTGCGCAAGGCGATCGACGAGATCCGCACGCTGCGCGACGAGTTCTGGCAGCGGGTCCGCGTGCCGGGCGACGGCGAGGGGCTCAACCAGTCGCTGGAGAAGGCCGGCCGGGTGGCCGACTTCTTCGAGCTGGCCGAGCTCATGTGCATCGACGCCCTGCACCGGGAGGAGTCCTGCGGCGGCCACTTCCGGGCCGAGCACCAGACCCCCGACGGCGAGGCGCAGCGCGACGACGAGCGGTTCTCCTACGTGGCGGCCTGGGAATACGCCGGCACCGGTCAGCCCGTGCTGCACAAGGAAGACCTGACCTTCGAATACGTCCACCCCACGCAGCGGAGCTACAAGTGAACCTGACCCTGCGCATCTGGCGCCAGCAGGGCCCTGAGGACAAGGGTCAGATGGTGACCTACCAGGTGCAGGACGTGTCCCCGGACATGTCCTTCCTGGAGATGCTCGACGTGCTCAACGAGCGGCTGATCCTCGAGGGCGAGGAGCCGGTCGCGTTCGACCACGACTGCCGCGAGGGCATCTGCGGCATGTGCAGCCTCATGATCAACGGTGAGGCACACGGCCCGCAGCGCGGCACCACCGCCTGCCAGCTGCACATGCGGCAGTTCTCCGACGGCGACACGATCGACATCGAGCCGTGGCGGGCCCGGGCCTTCCCGGTCGTCAAGGACCTGGTGGTCAACCGGAACGCCTTCGACAAGATCATCGCCGCCGGCGGGTACATCACCGCGCCGACCGGCAGCGCCCCGGAGGCGCACTCCACCCCGGTGGCCAAGGCCGACGCGGACGCCGCCTTCTCCTCGGCCGCCTGCATCGGCTGCGGCGCCTGCGTGGCGGCCTGCCCGAACGGCTCCGGCATGCTGTTCACCGCCGCCAAGGTCACCCAGCTCTCGCTGCTGCCGCAGGGCCAGCCCGAGCGGTACACCCGGGTGATCGGCATGGTGGACGCGCACGACGAGGCCGGCTTCGGCGGCTGCACCAACGTCGGCGAGTGCGCGACGGCCTGCCCGAAGGGCATCCCGCTGAACACCATCGGCCGGCTCAACCGGGACTACCTCAAGGCGACCGCCAAGCGCGCCGGCACCCCGGGCTCCTGAGCCCTCGCCAACGCGCCAACCCGACCGCCGCGCCCCGCACCGGGGCGCGGCGGTCGGCCTTTTCCCCGGGTACGCGAGGCGCCGGGCGCCGGTTCAAGCCCTCCCCCGCGGGTAGCAGTCCGATGGACGGCACCCAGGAGGGGACATTCAGGCATGAAGGCACTGACCTGGCACGGCAAGCGTGACGTCCGCGTCGAGGACGTACCGGACCCCCGGATCGAGGAGCCGACCGACGCCATCATCCGGGTCACCTCGACCGCGATCTGCGGCTCCGACCTGCACCTGTACGAGGTGCTCGGGCCATACCTGAAGCCCGGCGACGTCCTCGGGCACGAACCGATGGGCATCGTCCAGGAGGTCGGCCCCGGGGTGACCCGGCTCAAACCCGGCGACCGGGTGGTCGTCCCGTTCAACATCTCCTGCGGCTCGTGCTGGATGTGCGACCGCCAGCTCTACGCCCAGTGCGAGACCACCCAGGTGACCAGCCAGGGCAAGGGCGCCGCGCTGTTCGGCTACACCTCGCTCTACGGCTCCGTCCCCGGCGGGCAGGCCGAGTACCTGCGGGTGCCGCAGGCCCAGTTCGGCCCCATCAAGATCCCGGAGACCGGGCCGGACGAGCGCTGGCTCTACCTCTCCGACATCCTGCCCACCGCCTGGCAGGCGGTGAAGTACGCGGACACCCCGCCCGGCGGCACCCTGGCCGTGTTCGGTCTCGGCCCGGTCGGGCAGTTCTGCGCCCGGATCGGCCGGCACCTCGGCGCCGGCCGGGTCATCGGCCTGGACCTGGTGCCGGAACGGCTGGAGATGGCCCGCCGGCACGGCGTCGAGGTGCTCGACGTCAGCCAGCTGGACGACGTCCCCCGCGCGCTCATCGACCTGGTCGACGGGCGCGGCCCGGACGCGGTGATCGACGCGGTCGGCATGGAGGCACACGGCGCGCCGCTGGGCAAGCTCGCCCAGACCGCTGCCGGGCTGCTCCCCGACAGGCTGGCGCAGACCATGACCGACAAGGCCGGCGTGGACCGGCTCGTGGTGCTGCACGCCGCGCTGAAGGCGGTCCGCCGCGGCGGCACCGTGTCGGTCTCCGGCGTGTACGGCGGCGAGCAGGACCCGATGCCGCTGATGGAGATGTTCGACCGGGGCGTCCAGCTGCGCATGGGGCAGTGCCACGTGAAGCGCTGGGTCGACGAGATCATGCCGCTGCTCGCCGGTGACGACGACCCGCTCGGCGTCGAGGACCTGCGGACCCACCGGCTGCCGCTGGCGCAGGCGCCGCAGGCGTACGAGATCTTCCAGAAGAAGCAGGACGGCTGCGTCAAGGTCGTGCTCGAACCGTGAGCCGGACGGACGTGCCGCGGGCGGTCCGGTCGGTGGGCGGGGTGACCGCAGCGGCCGGCTCGGCGCTGCTGCGCCGGCTGCGCTGAGCGGCGCCGGCTGGTGTGGTCGCCCGGGCGGGGCGGCGGGTGGATGGCTACCGTGTACTGCGGGACACGGCGGAGGGACGGGACATGCGGGAACCGGACGACCGGCAACTGGACCGGGCAGTCGGCGGGCGGCTGTGGCGGATGGCGGGGCTGGCCGCGGTGGCCGGGCTGGCCTGGGCGGCGCGCGACGTGCCCGCCCAGCTCGGCGGCCGGCTCACCGGCGCCCGCGCGGAGCGGGCCGCCCGCTCGCCGCGCTTCCGGGACGGGACGTTCCGCAACCCGTCGGGCAGCCGCAGCACCATGGTCGCCGACCCGGGCCGCAACCTGGTCAAGGAGCTGATCTTCGGCAAGCAGAAGCGTCGGCCGGGCAGCGCCGTGCCGCTGCTGCGCCCGGCCGACCCGGCGCCGGCCGACCCGGCCCGGGAGCTGAACGTCGTCTGGTACGGCCATGCCTCCACGCTCGTCGAGATCGAGGGGCACCGGGTGCTGCTGGACCCGGTGTGGAGCGACCGCTGCTCCCCGTCCGCGCTGGTCGGCCCGCGCCGCATCCACGAGCCGCCGGTCCGCCTCGAGGAGCTGCCCCGGCTCGACGCCATCCTGATCTCGCACGACCACTACGACCACCTGGACATGGCGACCGTACGCGCGCTGCTCGAACACCAGTCCGCGCCGTTCCTGGTGCCGCTCGGCGTCGGCGCCCACCTGGACCGGTGGGGCGTGCCGGAGGACCGGATCGTCGAGCTGGACTGGTCGGAGAGCCACCGGGTCGGCGGGCTGACCGTCACCGCCACCGCCGCCCAGCACTTCTCCGGGCGCGGGCTGCGCCGCGACGGCACGCTCTGGAGCTCCTGGGTGGTGGCCGGCGCGCAGCGGAAGGTCTTCTACACCGGCGACTCCGGTTACTTCGACGGCTACACGGGGATCGGCGCCGACCACGGCCCGTTCGACGTCACGCTCATGCAGATCGGCGCGTACGACCGGGCCTGGCCGAGCATCCACATGTTTCCCGAGGAGGCGGTCGCCGCCCACCTCGACCTGCGCGGCGGGCTGTTCGTCCCGGTGCACTGGGCCACCTTCAACCTGGCCCTGCACGACTGGTCGGAGCCGGTGGACCGGCTCTGGGCCGAGGCGAAGGCCCGGGACGTCCGGCTGGCCGTGCCACGCCCCGGCGAGCGGGTGGTGGTGGACGACCCGCCGGCGGTGGACGGCTGGTGGCAGGCCGTCGCCTGACCCCGCCCGTCAGAGCACGAAGGCGTCCGTCCAGAGGGCGCCGGAGCGGCCGGAGAGCGCGTCCAGCATCGCCACCGCCTGCCCGTCGGTGAGCTGCGCGACGAAGTCGACGATGGCCCGCCCCCGGGCCCGCCCGATCCGGTCCGCGGTACGCGGGTGCAGCTCCGCCTCGGCCAGCTCGACCAGGTCGTGCAGCCGGCGGGGCAGCCGGGACTCCTCCTCCGGGTCGAGCAGCCACTCCCAGAGCGCCTCCACCAGGGTGCCGAGCAACCGCGCCTGGCCCCGCTGGTGCAGGGCCAGGTCCGGCCGGGCCAGCACGAACCGGTGGTGGACGAACTTGAGCACCTGCACCTCGTGCCACTGCGGCTTGGCCAGCTGCACGTACCCCGAGCGCACGTCCGGCTCCGGGGTCACCGTGATGGCATCCACGAACCGGGTGGACCAGCGGGCGGAGAACCGGGCCACGTACTGCTCGGCCTCGATCGAGCCGTCGAAGGGCAGCGCCAGCAGCCCCTCCACCAACTCCTCGCGGACGTGCTCGACGGCGGCGGCGAACGCCTCGTCGTCGGCCACCCAGGCGTCCTTGCGGTGCAACTGGCGGCGCAGCCGCTCGATCGCCGCGCCCGGCCGCCGGCCCGCCGCGGCCAGCGCCGAGGCGGTGATCGCCCGGAAGTGCCCGCACTCGCGCTGCCAGGCCATCAGCTCGGCGGCCACCGCGCCCTGCTGGAGCACCCCGACCCGGTAGAAGTCCTCCACGTCGTGGATGGCGTACGCGATGTCGTCGGCGGTGTCCATGATCGACGCCTCCGGGGTCTGCTGCCAGTCCGGAATCCGGCCGGCGAACGGCTCCCGGGCCTGCCGCAGGTCGTCCATCTCGGTCCGGTACGCGCCGAACTTCGCCGACCCACTCTCCGGGTCGTCCGGCGGGGCGGCCGCGCCGCGCGGCGCCGGGTCCAGGTGCCGCGGATGCGGATCCGGGTGGTCCAGCCGGGTCCACGGGTACTTCAGCATCGCCGCCCGGACCGCCGCGGTCAGGTCCAGGCCGGTGGTCGCCGCGCCGCGGATCTCGGTGCTGGTGACGATCCGGTACGACTGCGCGTTGCCCTCGAAACCGTCGGCCAGCCCGAGCCGCTGCCGGGCCAGCCGGTCCAGCACCCGCTCCCCCAGGTGCCCGAACGGCGGGTGGCCGAGGTCGTGGGCGAGCGCCGCGGCCTCCACCACGTCCGGGTCACAGCCGCCCAGCTTCTCCAGCAGGTCGCGGTGCGCCGGGTCGGCGGTCAGCCGCTCGGCGACCGCCCGGGCCACCTGGGCCACCTTCAGGCTGTGGGTGAGCCGGTTGTGCACCAGCAGCCCCGACCCGCCCGGGCTGATCACCTGGGTCACCCCGTTCAACCGGGCGAAGAACGGCGACCCGACGATCCGGTCCCGGTCCGCCCGGAAGGGGCTGGCCGCCAGGTCACCGAGCGCCCGGGCGCTCCCGCCGAAGAGCCGCCGGGCCCGCGGATCCGCAGCTTGTTCCATGATCGCCACGCTAGCGCAGGGTGCCGCAGGTCGTGATGCCCGTGTGCCAGTCGAGGCGGCTGCGCCGAATGGGGCCGGCGGGTGCCGCGCGCCCGGCCGTGGCGCGACCGGCACAATGGCTGCCGAACCCACCGGAGAAGGCGGATCAGATCGTGACCCAGTCTGTGCACCAGCGGATCGCCGAGGAACTCGGCGTCGCCGAACGGCAGGTGCGGGCGGCCGTGGAGCTGCTCGACGGCGGCGCCACGGTGCCGTTCATCGCCCGCTACCGCAAGGAGGCCACCGGCCTGCTCGACGACGCGCAACTGCGCACCCTGGAGGAGCGGCTGCGCTACCTGCGCGAGCTCGACGAGCGGCGGGCCGCGGTGCTGGAGTCCATCCGCGGCCAGGGCAAGCTCGACGAGGCCCTGGAAGCGCAGATCATGGCGGCCGACTCGAAGTCCCGGCTCGAGGACATCTACCTGCCGTACAAGCCCAAGCGGCGCACCCGGGCGCAGATCGCCCGCGAGGCCGGGCTGGAGCCCCTCGCGGACACGCTGCTGGCCGACCCGACGCGGGACCCCCGGGAGGCGGCCGCCGGCTTCGCCGACGCCGACAAGGGGGTGGCCGACGCCGCCGCCGCGCTCGACGGCGGCCGGGCCATCCTGATCGAGCGTTTCGCCGAGGACGCCGACCTCATCGGCACGCTGCGCGAGCAGATGTGGTCGCGGGGCCGCCTGGTCTCCCGGGTACGCGAGGGCCAGGAGGCCGCCGGCGCCAAGTTTGCCGACTACTTCGACTTCGCCGAGCCGTACACCAGGCTCCCCTCGCACCGGATCCTCGCCATGTTCCGGGGCGAGAAGGAGGGCGTGCTCGACCTGACCATGGACCCGGAGGCCGAAAGCGACTCCGACGCCGTGGTCACCGGCCCCACCCGCTACGAGGCCGCCATCGCCGGCCGGTTCGGGGTCAGCGACCAGGGGCGGCCCGCCGACCGGTGGCTCACCGACACGGTGCGCTGGGCCTGGCGTACCCGGATCCTCATCCACCTCGGCGCCGACCTGCGGCTGCGGCTGTGGCAGGCGGCCGAGGAGGAGGCCGTCCGGGTCTTCGCCACCAACCTGCGCGACCTGCTGCTGGCCGCGCCGGCCGGCGCCCGCCCCACCATGGGCCTCGACCCGGGCCTGCGCACCGGCGTGAAGGTGGCCGTGGTCGACGCCACCGGCAAGGTGGTCGCCACCGACACGATCTATCCGCACGAACCGCGCCGGCAGTGGGACGCCTCCGTGCACACGCTGGCGACGCTCGCCGCGGCGCACGGCGTCGAGCTGGTCGCCATCGGCAACGGCACCGCCAGCCGGGAGACCGACAAGCTCGCCGGTGACCTGATCAAGCGGCACCCCGAGCTGAAGCTGACCAAGGTGGTGGTCTCCGAGGCCGGCGCGTCGGTCTACTCCGCCTCCGCGTACGCCTCGCAGGAGCTGCCCGGGCTGGACGTCTCGCTGCGCGGCGCGGTCTCCATCGCCCGCCGCCTCCAGGACCCCCTGGCCGAGCTGGTGAAGATCGACCCGCGCTCGATCGGCGTCGGGCAGTATCAGCACGACCTGTCCGAGGTGAAGCTCTCCCGCTCCCTCGACGCGGTGGTCGAGGACTGCGTCAACGCCGTCGGCGTCGACGTCAACACCGCCTCCGCCCCGCTGCTCACCCGGGTCTCCGGCATCGGCGCCGGGCTGGCCGAGAACATCGTGCTGCACCGCGACGCCAACGGGCCGTTCCGCACCCGGGGCGAGCTGAAGAAGGTGCCGCGGCTCGGGCCGAAGGCGTTCGAGCAGTGCGCCGGCTTCCTGCGCATCCCCGGCGGCGACGATCCGCTCGACTCCTCCAGCGTGCACCCCGAGGCGTACCCGGTGGTGCGGCGGATCCTCGCCCACACCGGGCAGGACCTGCGCGCGCTGATCGGGAAGTCGGCCATCCTGCGCGGGCTCCGGGCGACCGAGTTCGTCGACGACACCTTCGGCCTGCCCACCGTCACCGATATCCTCGCCGAGCTGGAGAAGCCCGGCCGCGACCCGCGCCCGGAGTTCCGGACGGCCACCTTCGTGGAGGGGGTGGAGAAGATCAGCGACCTGACCCCGGGGATGGTGCTGGAGGGCGTGGTCACCAACGTGGCCGCGTTCGGCGCGTTCGTCGACGTCGGCGTGCACCAGGACGGCCTGGTCCACGTCTCCGCCATGTCGCACACCTTCGTCAAGGACCCGCGCGACGTGGTGAAGTCGGGCGACGTGGTGCGGGTCCGGGTGCTCGACGTCGACGTGCCCCGCAAGCGGATCTCGCTGACCCTGCGGCTGGACGACGAGGCCCCGGCCGGCGGCGGACGCGCGCCGGGCGGCGACGGGCGCCGCGACCGCGGCGGCCAGGGTGGTGACCGGGGCGGCAGCGGCCGTCGCGGCGGCGAGGGCGGCAGCGGTCAGCGCGGCGGCGATCAGCGCGGCCAGGGCGGCGGCGATCAGCGCGGCGGCCAGGGCGGCAGCGGTCAGCGCGGCGGGGATCAGCGCGGTCAGGGCAGTGGCGGACAGGGCGGTCGGCGCGGCGACGACCGGGGCGGCTCCCGCGGCGGTCCGCAGCAGCGGCAGGGGCGCGGCGGCGGGGCTGCGGCGCCGGCCAACAGCGCCATGGCGGACGCGCTGCGCCGCGCCGGCCTGGCCTGAGGCCTCACGGGGGCGAAGGGGCGACCCCACCCCCGCCACGGCCCTTGCCTCGCGGACGCCACGTCCAGCGTGCCGGCGGCACGGGCCGACGCTCGAGATCTTGGACAGTTGCCGTTCGCTCCGAACGACAACTGTCCAAGATCCGCAAAGCGGCGGTCGGTGGCGCGGCAGCGCCGGCTCCGCGACCGCTCGCTCGTCTTGACCTTGGCGACTCGGCCGTCAGCTCCGAACGTCCACTCGGCAAGGCCCGCACGTCCACCCCCTCTGCGGCGCGGGCGGGGCGCGTACCCTCGCGGGCGTGGGTGGGGACGACGGCCTGGAGTGGCGGGAGCGGCAGCGCCGGGCGGTGCGGGCGCATGCGGCGGCCGACGCCCGGCAGCGGGCCGCGGAGCAGGCGGAGGCCGGGGACCTGGTGGCTCGGTTCGCCGCCGAGGCGCTGCGGCGCGGGCTGCGCACCGACCGGCTGACTGCGGCCGGCTACGACGGGCGGGGTCGCTACCGCACCCGGATCACCGGCTGGTACGTGGACCGGGCGCACAGCCGGGCCGTGGACACGGAGGGTCGCTTCTACCTGCTCACCGTGCCGCCGAGCCTGCGGTCACGCCTCTTCGGGGCGGACCCGGAGCCCGCCCCGCCGCCGCTGGTGGTCGGGCGCGGCGGCCGGGACGGCGAGTCGGTGCCCCTGGCGACGCTGCTCAGCCTGCGTCTCGAGGCGGGCGACGACTGGCGCTGACCCGCGCCAGCCGGTGGTCGGCCCGCTGCCGGGGCACTCCCCGCGTCGAGCGCCGCTCCACGCGCCGCCACCAGCAGAGCTGCACGACCAGGGTGAGCAGGCCGGCCAGCACGATGGCGGCCAGGTTGATCACCAGTTGGAGGGCGGAACCGGCCGCCTCGGGCCAGACCCCGTAGGCCGCCGCGACCGCCACGTTCGCCGCCGCCGGCACGGTGGTCACCGAGATCAGCACGCCGACCAGGGAGCCGGACTTCTTCGAGGTCAGCGAGAGCATGCCGGCGACCCCGGCGAGCACGCCGACCACCCAGGAGAGCGCATCCGGGCGCCAGATGAAGTCGGTGAGCGGCCGGTCGGCCAGCAGCATGTCCCGGCTGACCAGCCCGGCGGCGGTGAGCGCCCAGGTGCTCAGCACGGTGACCAGCATGGCGGCGAGGAAGCCGACGAGCAGGGCCTGCACCGAGCGACCGATGACGCGCGGCTGCCGGCGCAGCAGCGCCACGCAGAGCGCGGCGAGCGGGCCGAACTCCGGGCCGACCACCATGGCGCCGACGATCAGGATGGGCTGGTCGAGCAGCACGCCGACGCCGGCGATCATGGTGGCCACGGTGATCAGCGCCAGGAAGGTGCCGGTGAGCACGGTCTGCTCGCCGGTCTTCGCGGCGATCTCGTCCCAGACCACAGCGTCCTCACCGTGCCCGGGGGCGTCCTCCGCGGCCTTGTCCGCCGCCGCGGACAGGGTCAGCTCCACGTCGTCCGCGGCGATCGCCCCGTGCGCCTCGACGCCCAGTTCCTGGAGCCCGCGCAGCACGCCGTCGGCGCTCTCCCGCACCACGTCGCAGGTGATGTAGTCACCGGCCGGCTGGCGGGCGGCCCCGGCCAGCACCACGAGGTGGGTGACACCGGGATCGGCCGTCAGCAGGTCGACGACCGCCGACGAACGGTCGGTGGGCGCGATCACCCGCAGATGCAGCACGGTCTCCCCCATCCTCCGCCGGTGCGGCCGCGAGCACTCTACTGCGCGTTCGTCACGCGGACCGCGACCGCGTGCGGACGGCGACGCCCTGCGGCCGACCGTATCCGGCTGTCGGAATCCCGACGCACCGACCGTCACCGAGAGTCGCCTTCCTACGGTTCCCGTATGCGGGCCTTTGTGCGGAAGTCCGATCCGACGATGCGTGCACTTCTGGTCTTCGCGCTGGTCATCACGGCCGCCGGGGGCGCTACGGGGAAGCGGGCCGAGGCCGCCACGGCGACGGCGCGGGCCGCGGCTGACGTGACGGGATATGCCCGGGACGGTTTCCGACCCCAGCCCATGCCGGCGGCGGACCTGGCGTACAACGACAGCCCGCTGGCACCGCGCGTGGACCCCAACCTCCACGACGAGCAGGGCGTCCGGTTGTTCCAGTACAACGGCCAGACCTACGACCATCCCGTCGCGCAGGCCCAGTGGGGGCTGAGCAACCTGCGCACCTACCTGGCCAACCGGGACCCGTTGTTCCTCGACCGGGCGGTCGCCCAGGCGCAACGGAACCTCGACCGGAAGGTGGTGTCGCGGGACGCCTGGTGGTACCCGTACGAGTTCGACTTCCCCCGCTGCGCGCAGATGCCCGTCGTCCACGCGCCCTGGTACAGCGCCATGTCACAGGGGCAGCTACTGAGCCTGTTCGTGCGCCTCCACGAGGTCACCGGCGACCAGAAGTGGCGCGAGGCCGCGGACCGCACCTTCGCCAGCCTGCTCCTCCCGCCCGGGTCCGGGCTGCCCTGGGCCACCTGGGTGGACGACGCCGGTTACCTGTGGCTCGAGGAGTACCCGGTCACGCCCGGGGTGACCGGTGAGCGCGTCCTCAACGGCCACATCTTCAGCCTCTACGGCGTCTACGACTACTGGCGGTTGACCGCTGACCCGCGCGCCGCCGCGATCTTCGACGGGGCCGCCACGACCCTGCGCCACCACGTACCGGTGGACTTCCGCGCGCCGCAGTGGATCAGTCGGTACTCCATCGGGTGCCCCAACTCGTATGCGGGCTACCACCCGGTGCACATCGGGCAGCTGCTGAAGACGTACGAGATGACCCGGGCGCCGGTCTTCGCGGGCCTGGCCGATCTGTTCCGTGAGGACTACCCGACGCCGGCGGTCTCCGGCACCGTCGTGTTCTCCGGCGGTACGCACGTCGGCTACCGGTTCAACTCGGCGGGCACGATCCTCGAGCAGAAGTCGCTGACCCTCTCCCGGCAGTCCAATGCCAACGCCGACCAGCGCATCCGCATCCCGGGCCGGGGCATCCACTACCGCATCTACAACGGGGCACTGGCCGGCTTCCTCGTGTCCGAGGCGCCCGGTGAGCGGATACTGCTGGGCGCCGTGGTCCGGCACGTCTACACGCCGCAGCGGACGTTGCGCTTCGGCACCGGCACCTACACCGGATACCAGTACGGACCGGGCTGGGCCGTGACCGCGAGCAGGACGTTCACGTTCTCCCAAGCCTCCTCGGCCCCCTTCGGCGCCAGCGCCTGGGTCAACGGAAAGCTCAGCTACCAGGTCACTGCCGGCGTGTACGCCGGGTTCTGGCTGCCGGCCGCCGACGGCCTGCAGCCGGCTCCGTAGCCCGGACCGAACCGACGTGCCACCCGTGTCCTCACACCGGCCTCGACGGTTTGATCTGACGGGATCGGCACTGACTGTTCCCGTCTGAGCCACATGTCGCGTCTGTGACTGTTATAACCAGTCTGGGCGGTTTGGCGGATCGAGCGGGAGGTGGGAACGTGCCGGTTCCTGGTGTGCTGACACTCGAGAGCCCGCTTCGGCCACCGGACCGGCCGAAGCGGTCGGACCGGCCGAAGCGGGCCCTCGACGTCGTCGTGGCCGCCGTCCTGCTCGTGCTGCTCGCGCCGGTGCTGGCGATGGTCGCGCTGGTGGTCGCCGTGGGGCTCGGCCGCCCGGTCCTGTTCCGCCAGTGCCGCGCCGGCCGCCACGGCGAGCCGTTCGAGCTGGTCAAGTTCCGGACGATGCGCTCACCGGACCCGCGCCGCGGTCTGATCTCCGACGACGACCGGCTCACGCCGCTGGGTCGCTGGCTGCGCGCCACCAGCCTCGACGAGCTGCCCACGCTCTGGAACGTGCTGCGGGGTGACATGAGCCTCGTCGGCCCGCGTCCGCTGCTGCCGGTGTACCTGGCCCGCTACACGCCCGCCCAGGCCCGTCGGCACGAGGTCCGGCCCGGCGTCACCGGCCTCGCCCAGGTACGCGGTCGCAACAGCCTGGGCTGGGAGGAGAAGTTCGACCTCGACGTGGAGTACGTCGACAGCCGCTGCCTCCGGCTCGACCTCGCCATCCTCGCCGCGACTGTCCGTACCGTGCTGCGCCGCGAGGGCATCTCGGCCGCCGGGATGGCCACCGCACCGGAGTTCCTCGGTTCACCGGTCTCGTCTCCGCGCGCCACCGCGACGGGGCGCACGCCGGTCATGACGGTACGGCCGGGCGACCGGCGATGACGCGTACGGTTCACCTCTCGGCGCCCGACGTCGGGCCGCTCGAGGAGTCGTACCTGATCGCGGCCCTCCGCTCCGGCTGGGTCGCGCCCGCCGGTCCGGACCTGGATGCGTTCGAGCGCGAGATCGCGAGCCGGGTCGGCACCCGCGGTGCGGTGGCGGTCAGTTCGGGTACGGCTGCACTGCACCTGGCCCTGCTCGGGGTCGGTGTCGGGCCCGGGGACGTGGTGCTGGTTCCCACGCTGACGTTCGTCGCGACCGCGAACGCGGTCCGGTACACCGGCGCCCGGCCGGCCTTCGTCGATTGCGATCCGCGCACCGGCAACGTCGACGTCCCGCTGGTCGCCGAGTTGCTGCGCCGGCTGCGCGAGCGCGGCGAACGGGTCGGCGCCGTGGTCCCCGTCGACATGTTCGGCAGCTGCGCCGACTACACCGCGCTGCTTCCGCTGTGCGCGGAGGCGGACGTGCCGGTGGTCGAGGACGCCGCGGAGGCGCTCGGCGCCACGCACCACGGCCGGGCGGCGGGATCATTCGGCCGGGCCGGTTTGCTCTCCTTCAACGGCAACAAGATCATGACCACCTCCGGGGGCGGCATGCTCGTCTCCGACGACCTGCCGCTGCTGGCGCGAGCCCGGCACCTGGCCACCCAGGCGCGCGAGCCCACGCTGCACTACGAGCATCGGGAGACCGGCTACAACTACCGGCTCAGCAACCTGCTGGCCGCGCTCGGCCGGGCCCAGCTGGTGCGGTTGGACGGGATGATCGGCCGGCGGCGGCAGTTGCGCGACCGGTACGCGAAGCTCTTCGCTCCGGTGCCCGGCGTCGAGCTGGTCGGCGCGGAGGACGGGGCGTCGAACTGCTGGCTGACCGTCATCCGGGTACGCCCGGACCGCGCCGGTTGGCGAGCCGCCGATCTCGCCGCGCACCTCCGTGAGCAGGACATCGAGACGCGGCCGGTGTGGAATCCGATGCACCGGCAGCCCGCGTACGCCGACTCGGAGAGCCTGCTCACCGGGGCCGCCGACGACCTGTTCGCCGAGGGGCTGACGCTGCCCAGCGGCAGCGCGCTCACCGAGCGGCAGATCGCCACGGTGCTGGGCGCGATCGACGACTTCCTGACCGTCCGGACCGGAGGGTCGTCCGCGTGACGCCACTGGTGATCGTGGGTTGCGGCGGTCACGGTCGCGAGACTTTGACCATCGCGCGGGCGGTGGTCGCCGCCGGCGGGCCACGCTGGCAGCTGGCCGGGTTCGTCGACGACCGACCGTCGGAGGAGAACCTGAAGCGGGTCCAACGCCTCGACGTGCCGTATCTCGGTGGCGTCGCCTGGCTGCGCGACGCTCCGCCGGAGACCCACCACGTCATCGGGATCGGGGACCCGCGGGTCCGGCGGTCCGTCGCCGCGCGGGTCGACGCGTACGGTGTGCCGGCCGCGAGCCTCGTCCACCCGGACGCCACCATCGGCCCGGACAACCGGTACGGGCCCGGGTTCGTCGCCTTCGCCGGAGCGCGGGTCACCATGAACGTCGCCATCGGCCGGCACGTGCACCTGAACCAGAACGCCACCGTCGGTCACGACAGCTCACTCGCCGACTTCGTGTCGGTCAACCCGCTCGCCGCCGTGTCCGGTGACTGCCACTGCGCGGAGGGCGTGCTGATCGGCACCACCGCCGCGGTGCTGCAGGGCCTGCGGGTCGGGCGGGACAGCACGGTAGGGGCCGGCGCGTGCGTCGTCCGCGATGTGCCCGACCGGGTCGTGGTGAAGGGCGTACCGGCGCGCTGAAGCCGTTCGGACGGACGAAACGCCACCTGCTGCCTCAGCAAAACCCCCCAAACGGAACAAAATACCTGTAACAAGGACAACGGGCGCAACGCTCCTTCTGCCATGCGGCGGAAGCGGTCAGGACGCGACAGGGGAGCCACTACATGCCGCAGGACACAGCGAGCACCGAACGCACGCAGCAGCGGGCGCGCCGGGCGAGAGCCCGCCTCCGCACCGCGGGTTTCCTCGCTACCGACACGATCGCCTGGGTCGGAGGGTTCATCGCGGCCGTCTGGAGCAGGTACGAGTTCCAGCTTCCCCCGGGTCAGCTCAGCCGGTCGGCGATCATCGGGGCCGGAGCCGCCGTCATGTACGTGGCGGTGGCATCGCTGCGCCGTCTCTACTCCGGACGCCACCCCTTGGGCAGCCTGCAGGAGGTGCAGGGGGTGGCCGGGACCACCATCACGACGGCCGCGATCGTGCTGCTGGGCCTGCTGCCCTCGGCCGAACGCCCCGTGCCGGCGAGCACCCCGCTGGTGGGCGGGGCCCTGGCCCTGCTGTTCATGCTCGGCGCACGGGTCACCTACCGGCACCGGCGCGATCTCGCCATGCGTCCGGACGTCCGGTCCTCGACACCCGTGCTGCTGTTCGGGATGGGCGACGCCGGCCAGGGACTGCTGCGGGCCATGCTGAGCGATCCGCGTGGCCGGTACCTGCCGGTCGGCGCGCTCGACGACGATCCGGACAAGCGTGACCTGCGGGTCGGCGGCGTACGCGTGCTCGGCGGCCGCCGCGACATCGCCACGGCCGTCGAACGTACCGGCGCCAGCACCGTCATCTTCTCGGTGGCGAACGCCGACGCCATGCTGATCCGCGAGATCCGCGAGGCGACCCTCCAGACCGGCGCGGCGTTCAAGGTACTGCCGCCGGTGCGGGACCTGGTCGACCACCGGATCACCGTCACCGCTGTCCGGGACGTGCAGATCAGCGACCTGCTCGGCCGGCGCCAGGTCGTCGGCGACCTGCCGATGAGCGCCACCAGCCTGACCGGCCGACGCATCCTGGTCACCGGCGCCGGCGGTTCGATCGGCTCCGAGCTGTGCCGCCAGGTGATGAAGGCCGATCCGGGCGAGCTGATGATGCTGGATCGGGACGAGTCCGCCCTGCACAGCCTCCAGATGTCGCTCTCCGGACGCGCCATGCTGGACGGGCCGGAGCTGATTCTCGCCGACCTGCGCGACGACGAGGGCATCCGGCGGATCATCCGGGAACGGCGTCCGGAGATCATCTTCCACGCCGCCGCGCTCAAGCACCTCACACTGCTCGAGCGGCATCCCGGCGAGGCGGTCAAGACCAACGTCTGGGGCACGCTGTCCGTGCTGGACGCCTGCCAGGACGTCGCGAAGTTCGTGAACATCTCCACGGACAAGGCGGCCGACCCGATCAGCGTGCTGGGCTACTCGAAGCGGATCACCGAACGGCTGACCGCGCACGCCGCCTCCCGGTTTCCCGGGACCTTCCTCAGCGTCCGGTTCGGCAACGTGCTGAGCAGCCGCGGGTCGGTGGTGACGGCGTTCCAGCGGCAGATCGAGGCCGGGAAGACGCTCACCGTCACCCACCCTGACGTGACCCGCTACCTCATGACCGTCCAGGAGGCGGTCCACCTGGTGCTCCAGGCGGCCGGGATCGGGCGCGACGGGGAGGCCCTCGTACTCGACATGGGCGAGCCGGTGCGGATCCTCGACCTGGCCCGCCAGATGGCCGAGCAGGCGTCCAGTTCGGTGCCGATCGTCTACACCGGCCTGCGCCCCGGTGAGAAGCTGCACGAGGACCTGCTCGGCACGGGCGAGATGGACACCCGCCCGTTCCACCCCCTGGTGTCGCACGTCGCCGTGCCCCCGCTGGACCCGATGGAGGTCAGCGGGCTCGACCCGTACGCCGAGCCGGCGGAGGTCGTCGAGCAGCTCGCGCTGCTCGCCGCCCAGCCGTTCGCGCCCGCGGCGGACGGGCCGCTGGACGTCCGGTTGTCGTCGCTGAGCACCGAGCGCTGATCCGGGACGGAGCCGGGCGGCGCACGACAGACGCAACGGGGCGGCACCGACCAGGTGCCGCCCCGCTGTGTGCCGCGGTCAGCGGCGGATGCCCGCCCAGTCATGGTGACGGCGGACGGTGGAGAGGATGAAGTCGACCACCCGGCGGGAGGTGTCCGGGACCTGGTAGTCGACCGGACAGGGAACGCCCTGCGCGGCAACCTGGTCCACGGTCACCCGCACCGCCTCGACCACGCCCTCCGGGTCCAGCCCGGTCATGATGATGCCGCCGGCGTCGAGCGCCTCCGGTCGCTCGATCGACTCGCGCAGCGTGACCGCGGGGAAGCCGAGGATGGCGGCCTCCTCGCTGATCGTCCCGCTGTCGGACAGCGTGCAGTACGCCTTCGTCTGCAGGTGCACGTAGTCGAGCAGGCCGAACGGTTCGTGGAAGGCGATTCCGTCCAGCACGCTCGCGTCCGGCGCCAGCGCCTCCAGCCTCTTGCGGGTCCGGGGGTGCGTGGAGACGAGCACCGGGAAGCCCCAGTGGTCGCGTACCGCGCGCAGGCAGTCCAGCAGCCGGGCGAGCCGGTCCGGACGGTCGACGTTCTCCTCGCGATGGGCGCTGACCAGGAAGTACCGGTCCGCCGTGAGCTCCAGCTGGCGCAGGAGCGTCGAAGCGGCGATGCCCGTCCGATAGTGCTCCAGCACCTCGCGCATGGGCGAGCCGGTGTGCAGGATCCGACGCGGGTGCAGTCCCTCGGCCAGCAGGTTGCGCCGGGCGTGCTCGGTGTAGACCAGGTTGAAGTCGGAGACGTGATCGACCAGGAGCCGATTCGTCTCCTCCGGCACGTTGAGGTCGAAGCACCGGTTGCCCGCCTCCATGTGGTAGACGGGCACCTTCATCCGCCGGGCCATCAGCGCCCCGATGCAGCTGTTGGTGTCGCCGAGCACGAGCAGGGCGTCCGGTCGCAGCTCGGCGATCGCCGACTCCAGGCCGACGAGCACGCCGCCCAGTACGCGTCCCAGCGACGACGTGTCGACCCGGAGGAACCGGTCGGGCTCGCGGATCCGCAGCTCCTTGAAGAAGACGTCGGACAACGAGCTGTCCCAGTTCTGCCCGGTGTGCACCAGCGTGTGGTCCACCGCGTCGTCGAGCCTGGCGATCACCCGGGAGAGCCGGATTATCTCCGGCCGGGTTCCCACCACCGTCATCACCCGCGTCATGTCGTGCCTCTCGCCGAGCCGGCCCAGCGTCTGCCGGCAGCTGCCAATCGTTGGACCAACGAACTCGGACGGGCGACGGTCGCGGCCGTCTCACGGCCTCAGCCCTCCGGCCCACATCACCTTCCTCCCTTATGTGCCCTTATGGGGGTTCTAATCGTTATTGGGCAGTAGTGTCTTATTCAATCGCGATGTGAACTCCCGTCACCGGGACGGGGGAGGACTGGAGGAGATGTGGCTTCCTCGCTCTCGGGTCGACGCTTCCTGATCACCGGCGGGACCGGCTCGTTCGGCCAGACGATGGTCACCCGCCTGTTGGACGCCGGGGCCGAAGAGGTGCGTGTCCTCAGCCGCGACGAGTCCAAGCAGGACGCCATGCGGCACCGGCTCCGCGACGACCGGGTCCGCTACTACGTCGGAGACGTCCGAGACCAGGACAGCGCCGTCAAGGCGACCCGCGGCGTCGAATACGTGTTCCACGCCGCCGCGCTCAAGCAGGTGCCGTCCTGCGAGTTCTTCCCGCTCGAGGCGCTCCGGACCAACGTCCTGGGCAGCGCCAACGTGGTGGACGCCTGCGAGCGCAACGCGGTCGAGGCTCTGGTGCTGCTCAGCACCGACAAGGCGGTCTACCCGGTCAACGCGATGGGGATGACCAAGGCACTCATGGAGAAGGTGGCCCAGGCCCACGCCCGCAACAACCCCGGCGCCCGTACGCGGGTCTGCTGCGTCCGCTACGGCAACGTCATGTACTCCCGCGGCTCCGTCATTCCGCTGTTCATCGAGCAGATCCGCAACGGGGTCCCGCTCACCGTGACCGAGCCGGCCATGACCCGGTTCCTCATGTCGCTGGAACAGTCGGTCGAGCTGGTCGAGCACGCCTTCCACCACGGCCAGCCGGGTGACGTGTTCATCCGCAAGGCGGACGCCTGCACGATCGGGGACCTCGCCACGGCGCTGTGCAACCTGTTCGGGGTCCCGGCGAAGTTCGACGTGCTGGGGATCCGGCACGGCGAGAAGCTCTACGAGACGCTGGCCAGCCGCGAGGACCTGGCTCGGGCCGAGGACTTCGCCGACTTCCTGCGCGTACCGGTGGACAGCCGGGACCTCAACTACGGCCTCTACTTCGACGAGGGCGACACCGACCGCGACCACCGGGTGGACTACCACTCGCACAACGCCCGCCGGTTGGACGTCGCCGAGGTCATGGCGCTGCTGTCGACCCTGCCGGAGATCCGCGCACAGCTCGACGCGATCGCCCTGCCGACCGTCGCCACCCGCGCGTGACCGGCGCGACCGGGCCGGGCCGCACCGCCGACGAGCGTGCCGACCGGGTGGCGCTGGTCAGTCAGTGGTTCCCCCCGGAGCCGACCGGGATCCCGCTGGGCATCGCCCGGGCGCTGCGGGGATACGGCTTCGCCGTGGACGTGCTGACCGGGGTGCCCAACTATCCGACCGGCACCGTACATCCCGGCTACCGGGCCCATCGCCGAACCGTGGAGGACCGTGACGGCCTGCACGTGCTGCGGTCCCCGCTGTACCCGAGCCACGACCGCTCGGCGGTCCGCCGCGCCGCCAACTACCTGAGCTGGGCCGCCTCGTCCACCCTCTTCGGTCGACGCCTCCTGCGCTCCGCCGACGTGTCGCTGGTCTACGGCTCGCCCATCACCGCCGCCAGCGCCGCGATGGCCGCCCGGCTGCGGTGGGGCACCCCGTACGTGCTCATGGTGATGGACCTGTGGCCCGACTCGGTCTTCGCCACCGGGTTCCTGGCCGACGGCCCGGGTCGCCGCCTCGCCCAGAACGCCCTCGGCCGGTTCACCGACCGCGTCTATCGCTGGGCCGACCACGTCACGGTCCCCTCCCCCGGCCTGCGCGAGACGGTGCTGGCGCGCGGCGTGCCGGCCGAGAAGGTGTCGGTGGTCTACAACTGGGCCGATGAGAAGGTGATGCAACCGACCGAGCCGGACCGGGAGTTCCGGGCGCGTCTCGGCCTCGGCCCGCGCGACTTCGTCGTCATGTACGCCGGTAACGTCGGCGCCGCCCAGCGGCTCGACGTGGCCGTCGAGGCGATGGAGCACCTGCGTGACCTGCCGGACGTGCACCTGGTGCTCGTCGGCGACGGTGTGGAACGCGAGGCCCTGCGCCAGCGGGCGACGGCCCGACGGTTGGCGACGGTGCACTCCGTCGACCCGATCGAGCCGCACCTGATCTCGGCCACCATGGCGGCGGCGGACCTCCAGCTGGTGTCGCTGGCCGACGAGCCGCTGTTCCGCATCACCCTCCCGGGCAAGGTCCAGGCGATCCTCGCCAGCGGCCGGCCCGCCCTCGTCTGCGCACCCGGCGATGCCGCCCGCATCGTGACCGGGGCCGGGGCAGGGTTCGCCGCACCGCCGGGCGACCCGGTCGGTCTGGCGGAGGTCATCCGGCAGGCGCGTGCGACGCCGGCGCACCTGTTGCGCGCCATGGGCGACGCGGGCCGGCGGCACTACCTCGGGCACATGAGCGAAGCCATCAACGCGCAGGTGCTCGCCGACCTGCTGACGGATGCCGCACGGCGAGGTGGCGCGGCCACCCGCCGGGAGAGGAAGACACGATGACCCGGGTTCTCGTCCTCGGCGTAACCGGAATGCTGGGCCACACCCTGCTGCGGGAGCTCGACCGGGATCCGGACGTCGAGGTGCACGGCACCGCCCGGGCGCGGGAGGTGACGGGCCTGCTGCCGGCCGATCTCGCCGTCCGGGTCAGGACCGGTGTGGACGCGCGCGACGTCGACGGGATCCGGCGGCTGCTGCACGACGTCCGGCCGGACGCGGTGGTCAACTGCGTGGGAATCGTCAAGCAGCGCCCGGAGGTGCAGGACGCCGTCGGGACGGTGTCGCTGAACGCGCTCTTTCCCCACCTGCTCTCCCGCGAGTGCGCCGCCGTGGGCGCCCGGTTGATCCACGTCAGCACCGACTGCGTCTTCTCCGGCGACCGCGGCGCCTACGTGGAGACCGACCTGCCCGACCCGCCGGACCTGTACGGGCGGTCGAAGCTGCTGGGCGAGGCGACGGAGGGCGGCGCGCTGACGCTGCGGACGTCGATCATCGGTCACGAGCTGGCCTCGAACCGGTCCCTCGTCGACTGGTTCCTCACCCGGTCCGGTGTGGTGAGCGGCTACACCAAGGCCATCTACAGCGGGGTGACGACCCTCGAGTTCGCCCGATTGCTGCGCACGGTGATCCTGCCGCGTACCGACGTCGCCGGGCTGTACCACGTCGCGGCGGCGCCGATCCCCAAGTACGACCTGCTCCGTCTCGTCGCCGCCGAGTACGGCTGGACCGGGGAGATCGTGCCCTACGACGGATTCGTCTGCGACCGGTCCCTGTCGGCCGAGGCGCTCGCCGCGGTCACCGGCTACCGGCCGCCCTCCTGGCCGGAGATGATCGCCCAGTTGCACGCGGCCCGGACACGCTGGGGTCTGGCCTCCCCCACCGCGCCGGGCGGCGACCCGTCGCCGTCCTGACCAGCCGTCCGCGGGCCGCGGGCGTCCCCCGGCGCCCCGGCCCGACGGCGTCCCCGAAACCGGGCGAGGCCGCCGGGCGGGCGACGGGGAGCGGCCGGGTCAGCGCCGCGGCCGGTGCGTGTCGGCCGCGGCGGAGAGGATCTCGAGGTACCGCGCCAACTGGTCCTCCCGGTAGAGGCCGTCCAGCGTGGACGGCGCCAGCTCCGGGACCCGGCCGGTCCGGTCCTTCTCGGCCAGCCACATTCGCAACTGGTCGGCGATCTGCCCCGGATCGCTGAGGACGACGCCGGCGTGGCGGGACCGCAGGATGTCCGCGACGATCCCGTCGGGGTGCCCGATCATGAGGATCGGACGACGGGCCCGCAGGTAGTCGAAGAACTTTCCGGGCACCGTCCCGGCGTCGCGCGGGTCGTTCCACATGACCAGCACCAGAACGTCGGCCTCCGCTTGGACCCGCCACGACTTCTCGGCCGACACCTCGCCCAGATTGGTCACCGAGTCGGCGACTCCGGCGCGTTCGGTCGCCGCCTGGGCCACTCCGTTGTCCTCACCGGCGAAGACCACGTTGACGCGCCGGGCCTCGGGCCCGAGCAGCGCGACCGCGTCCAGCAACGGTGCGGGATCCCGCTTGCCCGGGTTGAGCCGGCCGGTGTGCGCCAGGGTCAGCGTCGCGGGTCCAGATGCAGCCGGCTGCCAGGCGGGGGGCTCGGCCTCGTCGGACGCCGGCGGTTGCCGGTCGATGCCGTTCATGACGACCTCGGTGTCGATCCCGAACGTGGTTCGCATGATCTCGGCCAGCGGCTCGGAGATCGTGACGCAGTTCGCGGCCGAGCGGAGCAGCCGGTGCTCCATCCGGCGGTCGATGACCTGACGGATGCGGGTGCGGCCGTACGGCCAGTAGTCGTTGCCGACCGTCCACAGGTCCCGGTAGTCCGCGACCCAGGGCACGTCCAACCGGCGCGCGATTCTCGCGGCGACCAGGTATGCCGACGCCGGCGGACCGGTCACCATGATCACATCGGGGCGCCAACCGTCCCGGTTCCGCAGGAACTGCCGGACGGCCGGCACCACCCAGTTGACACAGGCGTCCGGGATCAGGACCTCCCGCCCGATCGCGCCGAGCGCTGTCAGCAGTTGGCGCCGGCCCACCCGGGACCGGGCCTCCGCGCGGCGTACGGACGAGACGAGCTGGGCCGACCGGGGCACCGGGGCGGCCCGGAGGATCTGGCTCTCCGGAATACCGGGATCCGGTGCGCCCGGGTCCGCCGGCGTCGCGGTCAGCACCCGCACGTCCCACTTCCGGTCGGCGGCGAACCTGGCCAGTTCGCCCGGCCGTCGGGCACCCACCGATTCCGAGGGCGGGAAGACGTAGGCGATGATCAGCAGTCGGGGTCGCATGTCGGTTGACTCGTTCCTCGTGGGACGGGGCCTCAGCGCGAGCGGAGGCGTCGCAGCGTCGGCCACCCCGGCAGGTGTCCGTTCTGTCAACGTTCGGATCAACGACCCGCTATGCCCCGAGTTATGCGGAATCCCGCGCGGCGGCCGGACCGGTCACACCGGTTCCGCCTGCCGCGCCGGCACGGACGGCCCGTCGTCGCGAACCCGCCTCCCCGCATCGCTGCCGCCGACGACCGTCCGCAGCGACAGCAGCCAGCAGGCCGCGTAGGCGACGGCGGTCGCGATCCCGAACCCCCACACGGCGGTCAGCGCCGACCCACCGGCGAGCCAGGTGATCCCGACCGTGCCGGAGACGACGACGATCCGCGCCACGTCCCAGGTGAGCTGGAGACCCTGGCGACCGAAGACGACCAGCGTCTGCGACAACGGCGAGGCGACGAGGTGCGCGGCCGTGCCGATCGCCAGGGCCTGGGCGAACGCCCCGCTGCCCGCCCACTCGTCGCTGAACACGAGCCGGAAGAGCATCGGCGCCGCCAGCACGACGAGGGCCGCGGCCGGAAACGCGATCAGGACGAGCTGACGGCTCGCGTTGAGGAAGATCCGCGGCGTCCGCTCGGGCGTCTCGCGGGCTGCCCGGGCGAGCTCGCCGAGGTAGACCTGGGCGACGGCGGTGCCGAGCAGGGCCGCCGGCGCCGCGAGGACCCGCTGGGTGAGGCCGAGCAGTCCCGCGGCGGTGCTGCCGTACCAGAAGGCGATCAGCAAGACCGGAAGCTGGAGCCCCAGCACGTTGAGCAGCCCCGACGGCGCCAGCACGAGGGGAAACCGGCGGTACCGCAGCGCGGTCCGCCACAGCTCCCGAGGACTGCGGGCGGCTCTGGCCTCCGCGCCGCCCAGGCGGGCGCCGGGAGCCAGCATGAGCGCGCCGGCCGCCTGACCGAGAGCCAGGCCCAGGGCAAGGCCGCCCGCACGCACACCGGCCGCTCCCGCGAGGAGCTGGGTGACCAGCATCGAGACGGACTGCAGGAAGTTCCGGCGGCCGATGGAGGCGTACCGGCGGTGGCGGATCGCGAGCTGGTTGAGCACCAGGAGGCACCCCATCGCCGCGGAGGCCCACGGGACCAGCCACAGCCAGGTCCGCAGGGCGGGCTGGCCGAACGCGTCGGCGACCGGGTCGCCGGCCACCGCCACCACGGCGGTGCCCAGCGTCGCCGTCAGCAGGGCGCAGTTGAGCCCCAGGGCCACCAGCGCGTGCGCGCCGCGTTCCTGCTCCGGAAGCGGCACGGCCAGGTCGAAGCGGAACGCCGCGACCGTCCCCAGGGTTGCCACCAGGGTCGCGATCACGGTGAAGACGCCGAAGTCGGCCGGTGAGTAGAGGCGCGCCAGTGCGGGTGCCGCGGCGAGCAGGAGCAGTTGGCCGCCGACGGTGCCCGAGGCGATGCTCAGCACGCCTCGACGGCTCACGCTCAGCCGGGACCGCGCCGCCGCGCGCAGTCCCGTCCACCGCATCGCGTCGCCGCGCACGCCCTATCGACCCGCCGCCACCGGATCGCGCCCCTCCCGGACGGGGACGGTCCGCCCCGGTTGCCAGCCGACCGGCCCGTACCGCTGCGGCGCCGGGCCCGTCGAGGACGACTCCGCGGCGCGGGCGCGGGCCGGGAGGGCGGTGTCCGCCCGTTTGATCCGGCCGCCCCAGTACCAGAGCGCCAGGTAGGCCACGAGGCCGGTGTTCAGCAGCGTCTCCGGGCCGCCCACCGCCCAGGTTCCCAGCACGACCGTCATGCCGGCGTACCCCATCAGCTCAAGGGAGTTGTAGCTGCGCCGGCGCAGCCCGTTGAAGGTGATCGTCTGCAGGACGATGGCGAGGCCGGCGGCTCCGGCCAGGACGCCGAGGGTGCCGAAGTTGTAGTGGATCGAGCCCCACAGCGACGGCGGAGAGGTGCCGACGGGCGAGCCGTAGAGCGTGGCGAACACCTCGTTGGCCAGGGTGCTTCCCCGGTCGCCCGGAAGGACGCCCAACAGTGAGCGCAGCCATTCGCCGCCGTAGCGGACCGGCAGCTGAGACGTGTAGTTGAAGGCGGCGAGACCGGAGAGCTGGTTGTCCTCCAGGAAACGCCGGTAGAGCTCGGACGCCGATGCCCGGAGCGGATGACCGCCGTCCTCGCTGCGACCCAGGACCTGCGTCGCGACGAGCACCACCGGGGCGCCGATCAGCGGCACCAGCAGGACCCACCGGGACATCGCACGGCCGACGGCGAGGAACGAGTAGACGACCAGGGTCAGCAGGAAGAGGAAGAACGCGCCGCGCTGGCCGGTGCCGATGAGCGCCAGCGCCGCCAGACCCAGTGGGAGCAGGGCGCAGACCCGCCCCAGCAGGCCGGGCCGGTTGAAGTACCAGACGGCGAGGAGCACGGCGAGCGACGGCAGGAGGATGTTGCGGAACTGGTTGGCATAGCCCGGGAAGAAGTAGTCCTCTCCCGCGTACGACTGCAGCCGGAGCGTGGTCACGTCCTCCGCCTGACCGGTGAGCAGGCCGCGCAGGCCCACGACGAAGGCGCTGTAGCCGACGGCGGCGAAGTACAGCCCGGTGGCGACCATCGACACCATGATCACCAGCACGACGGCCGGCGTCGGCCGCACCAGCCGGAAGGTGTACGGCGCGTGGTCACCCACCCGCCGGGGCACGGTTCGCCGGCTGGTGCGCAGGCACATGAACGTCACCATGCTCACCAGCAGGTACGTCGCCACCGCCCCGAGCACGAGGTGGCCGTAGAACGTCTCGGTGCGCGAGTCCGGGTCGATGAGCTGGACCGTCCCGAAGGCCATCAGCAACTGCGACACCACGAAGAGCCCGTCCGGGGTGAGCAGCCCGTAGGTGCGGACGGCGACGACGTAGTGCAGGGCGGCGAGCAGGAGCACTGGAACGAGAAGCAACATCATCGCTTGCTGAATCCGATCATCGTCTGGACCCGTCCGCCGAAACTCGGGCAGGGTGCGGCTCCGCCCCGCGGCACAACACGGTCAACGACACGCCACCCGGCAGGTCACGCGCCGCCACCCGGTCGGATCCACCAAGACCGCCACGTGGAGTCGCCGCCCCGACACGCCGGGTATCAGACGCAGCCATCGAACCATTGACATACATGCCGCACAGCGGCCAGGCTCGCGCCTGATGTCCTTCCACCGAAGGGGGCGCGATGAGACCGACACGGCTGGCGATCGCCGGCGTGTTCACCCTGGTCGGCGCGATGACGCTGACCGCTCCGGCCAGTGCGCGGCCACCGTCCGACCCGGGCGGCCGCGACGGGCTGGAGGTCTACGTCGGCACGGTCGACGCGGCGCAACTGGAGAAGCTGCGGGCGGCCGGGGTCGACCTGGACGAGGACCACCGGTCCGCCGATCCGGCCGGGGCCACCACGATCGAGACCGTGCTCACCCGACGGACGGCGGCCCGGCTCACCAGCCAGGGCGTGCCGCTGACCGTCAAGAAGGTCCGCGGCAGGCCGGCCTCCCAGGCGCTGCGTGAGCAGGCCGCGGCCGGCTGGACGGCGTTCCGGTCGTACAGCGAGCCGGGCGGCATCCGGGACGAGCTGACCGCCACCGCGGCCCGGTATCCCGGGCTGGCGAAGGTGGAGACCATCGGGCGTACGGTGCAGGGCCAGCCGATCCTGGCGGTGAAGGTCACCCGCGGCGCGCGCACGCTGCCGGACGGGAAGCGGCCGGCGGTGCTCTACGCGAGCACCCAGCACGCCCGCGAGTGGATCACCCCGGAGATGACCCGCCGGCTGCTGCACCACGTGCTGGACAAGTACGGCGCCGACCCGGGGATCACCCGGCTGCTGAACACCACCGAGCTGTGGTTCCTGCCGGTGGCCAACCCGGACGGCTACGACCACACGTTCACCCCGGGCAACCGGCTGTGGCGCAAGAACCTGCGGGACAACGACGGCGACGGCCGGATCACCGGCGCGGACGGCGTCGACCTCAACCGCAACTTCAGCTACAAGTGGGGGTACGACGACGAGGGCTCCTCGCCGGAGCCGGCCAGCGACACCTACCGGGGCGCCTCGCCCAACTCGGAGCCGGAGACCAGGGCGCTGGACGGGCTGTTCCGCCGGGTCGGCTTCGAGTTCTTCGTCAACTACCACTCCGCCGCCCAGCTGCTGCTCTACGGCGTCGGCTGGCAGGTGAGCACCCCCACCCCGGACGACGTGATCTACGAGGCGATGGCCGGCGACGACGCCCACCCGGCGGTGCCCGGCTACGACCCGGACATCTCGGCCGAGCTGTACACCACCAACGGCGACACCGACTCGCACGCGCAGGTCCGCTACGGCGCGCTCGGTTTCACCCCGGAGATGTCCACCTGCCAGACGGCCGCCGCGTCGGACCCGGACGACCAGTGGCGCCCGGAGGACTGCGTCAGCGGCTTCGTCTTCCCCGACGACGAGAAGCTGATCTCGGCGGAGGTGGCGAAGAACCTGCCGTTCGCCCTGGCCGTGGCGAAGTCCGCGGCCGACCCGGACGATCCCGCCTCGGTGGTCGGCCGGAGCACCCCCGACTTCGTGGTGGACGCGTTCGACACCTCGTACGGGCGGACCCAGCAGGTCGCCTCGATCACCCGGCGCGCCCTGAAGGACGTGCGGATGCACTGGACGGTCAACGGCGGCCGGCCGAAGACCACCAAGGTCCGCGAGTGGCGCGGCGGCGAGCGGTACGGCGACACCAACGACCGCTACTACGCCGAGTTGCGTGGCACGGTCACCGGCACCCGACCCGGCGACCGGGTGGAGGTCTGGTTCACCGGGGTGAAGCCGCGCCAGGGCCCGGTGGCCAGCGCGCACTTCACCTACCGGGTGCACCCGGACATCGGTGGTGACGTGCTGATCCTCGCCGTGGAGGACGTGACCGGGCCCAGCCCGGCGCAGGACGCCACCACCGCGAAGTACGCCGCCGGCATCGCCGCGTCCGTCGAGAAGGCCGGGCACCGCGCCGACGTGTACGACTTCGACGCGATGGGCCGGAAGGCGCCGCACCCGCTCGGCGTGCTCTCGCACTACCGGGCGGTGGTCTGGGAGACCGGGGACGACGTCATCCTCCGCTCCCCCGGGCAGGTCGCCGGCACCACGGCCGAGGCGGCGCTCACCACCGAGCTGGCCGTCCGGGACTATCTCAACGAGGGCGGCAAGGTTCTGATCAGCGGCAGGTACGCGCTGTTCGCGCAGGGCTCCGACGGCGGGTACGTCTACCGGCCGGGCGCCCCGCCGGAGTGCCTGGACCCGGACGACGTCGCCTGCCTGCCACTGCTCAACGACTTCCAGCAGTACTGGCTCGGGGCGTACAACTACCTCGGCGACGGGGGCACCGACCCGTCCGGCGAGCCGTACCCGGTGCGCGGTTCGGCCGGGGCGTTCACCGGCTTCGCGGGGAGTCTCAACGCGCCCGGGTCGGCGGGCAACCAGGACCACACCGCCTCGTTCCTCAGCACGTCGAGCTTCCTGCCGCCGGACCGGTACCCGCAGTTCGCCAGCTCGGCGGCGGTGGACTGGGCCCGGCCGGGCGCCGCGCCGTACGACCCGCGCACCGGGGACTGGTACGTGTACAGCGGCCGGGCCGACGAGGCGTACAAGCGGCTCACCCGCACCGTCGACCTGACCTCGGCGACCGCTGCCGAGCTGCGCTTCGCCACCTCGTACGACATCGAGGAGAACTGGGACTTCATGATCGTCGAGGCGCACGAGGTGGGCAGCGACGACTGGACCACGCTCCCGGACGCCAACGGCCACACCCGCCCGGTCGCCGGGGAGAGCTGCGCCTCGGGCTGGGTGGACGAGCTGCACCCGTTCCTCGCCCACTACCAGGGCGCGGACTGCTCCCCGACGGGCACCACCGGGAGCTGGCACGCGGCCACCGGGTCGTCCGGCGGATGGCAGGAGTTCGCCGTCGACCTCTCCGGCTACGCCGGCAGGAAGGTCGAGGTCGCCATCTCGTACGTCTCGGACTGGGGCACCCAGGGCCTCGGCGTGTTCCTGGACGACGCCCGGGTGACGGTGAACGGGTCGGTGGTCTCGGAGACCTCGTTCGAGACGCCCGACCTGGGCGGCTGGACGGTGGCCGGGCCGCCGGCCGGCTCGGGGCCCGCGGCCAACGACTGGACCCGCAGTGAGCAGGCGTTCGAGGAGGGCTCGGCGGTGGTCACCGCCGACAGCGTCTACCTCGGCTTCGGGCTGGAGGGGCTGGCCCCGGCGGCCCGGAACGACCTGGTCGCCCGGTCGCTGACCCACCTCACCGGCCGGCCGCGCCGCTGAGTCCGGGACGGGCGCGCCGGCGGTGGTCCCGCCGCCGGCGCGCCTGCCCGTACGCCCCGCCGACCGGGCCCGGATGTGATGAGCTGTACGGGTGGCGGGACTGGGTCTGGTGCTGCACCCCACCCGGGACGTCTCCGAGGTGGTCGGGATCATCGAGCGGTGGGCGTCGCGCCACCGCAAGACGCTGCTGGTCCGCGCCGAGGACGAGCACCGGGTGCCGTCCCGCGTCGAGCCGGTCCCCGCCGAGGAGCTGGCCGTCCGCGCCGACGCGCTGATCAGCATCGGCGGCGACGGGACCATGCTGGGCGCGCTGCGCATGGCGGTGCACGACCCGAAGCCGGTGCTCGGCGTGCACCTGGGCCGGCTCGGCTTCCTGGTGGAGGTCGAGCCGCCGGACCTGCCCGACGCGCTGAGCCGGCTGCTGGCGAAGGACTTCACCGTCGAGTCGCACGCCTGCCTCGCCTGCGACGTGTGCGGCGACGACGTGGTCGCCTTCAACGACATCGCGCTGGTCCGCCAGCCAGGCTCCGGGTTCGTCACCGCCACCCTGGCGGTGGACGGCCAGCGGTACGGCTACTACCGCTGCGACGCCCTGGTGGTCAGCACGCCGACCGGCTCGACCGCGTACAGCTACGCGGCGGGCGGACCGCTCATCTCACCGGCGGCGGACGCCGTGGTGGTGACCCCGTCGGCGCCGATGGCGGGCATCTCCCGGTCGGTGGTGCTCGCCCCGGAGGAGAGCATTCGGCTGGACCTCCGGCCGAATTCGGCGGCGGTCGCCGTCGAGATGGACGGGCTGGTGATCAAGGACGCGGCGACCGAGGGCGCGGTGCAGATCCGCTACCAGCGGAACGCCGGCCTGGTGGTGCGCTTCGACCCGAAGCGCTACCAGGAGCGCAACCAGCTCAAGCTGAGCCTGCTCGACCTGCCCTTCCTGCCCGACCAGCTCCGCGAGCTGCTCCCCGAGGAGCTGCGGCGCGAGCGCAACCAGCGGGAGCTGGAACCACCCTGCTGACCGGCCGGGTCAGGCCTGCTTGAGCACGTCGGAGACCAGCGCCTTCGCCTCCTCCTGGATCCGGGTGAGGTGCTCCGGGCCCTGGAACGACTCGGCGTAGATCTTGTAGACGTCCTCGGTGCCCGACGGCCGGGCGGCGAACCAGCCCGACGCGGTGCTCACCTTGAGCCCGCCGATCGACGCCCCGTTGCCCGGCGCCGTGGTGAGGGTCGCGGTGATCGGCTCGCCGGCCAGCTCGGTCGCGGTCACCTGCTCGGGCGAGAGCTTGGCCAGCACCGCCTTCTCCTCCCGGCTGGCCGGGGCGTCGATCCGGGCGTAGGCGGGCGCGCCGAAGCGCTCGGCCAGCTCGGCCCAGTGCTCGCTCGGGGTCTTCCCGGTGGTGGCGATGATCTCCGAGGCGAGCAGGCAGAGCAGGATGCCGTCCTTGTCGGTGGTCCAGGTGCTCCCGTCGCGGCGCAGGAAGGACGCGCCGGCGCTCTCCTCGCCGCCGAAGCCGACCGCCCCGTCGAGCAGGCCGGGCACGAACCACTTGAAGCCGACCGGCACCTCCAGCAGCGGCCGGCCCAGGTCGGCGGCGACCCGGTCGATCATCGAGGAGGAGACCAGGGTCTTGCCGACCGCCGCGGCCGGCCCCCACTGCTCCCGGGTGCGGAACAGGTGCCCGATGGCCACGGCCAGGTAGTGGTTGGGGTTCATGAGGCCGCCGTCCGGTGTGACGATGCCGTGCCGGTCGGCGTCGGCGTCGTTGCCGGTGGAGACGTTGAACCGGTCGCGGGCCGCGATGAGCGAGGCCATCGCGTTCGGCGAGGAACAGTCCATCCGGATCTTGCCGTCGGAGTCGAGGGTCATGAACCGCCAGGTCGGGTCGACCGTCGGGTTGATCACCGTGAGGTCGAGGCGGTGCCGCTCGGCGATCTCCCCCCAGTACGCCACGCTGGCCCCGCCCATCGGGTCGGCGCCGATGCGCACCCCGGCGTCCCGGATCGCGGCGATGTCCAGCGCGGCGGGCAGGTCGTCGACATACCGGGCGAGGAAGTCGTACTCCCCGGTGGTGTCGGCGGCGCGCGCCCGCGCGTACGGGATGCGCTTCACCTCCTTGAGCCCGGCGGCGAGGATGCTGTTCGCGCGGTCCTGGATCCACTTCGTGACGTCGCTGTCGGCGGGCCCGCCGTGGGTGGGGTTGTACTTGAAGCCGCCGTCGTCCGGCGGGTTGTGCGACGGGGTGATCACGATGCCGTCGGCGAGCCCGGCGGTGCGGCCCCGGTTGTGGGTGAGGATGGCGTGCGATAGCGACGGGGTGGGGGTGTAGCCGTCCCGGCTGTCCACCAGCACGGTGACGTCGTTGGCGGCGAGCACCTCCAGCGCGCTGGCCTCAGCCGGTGCGGAGAGCGCGTGGGTGTCCCGGGCGAGGAAGAGCGGGCCGTCCAGGCCCTGCTCCCGGCGGTAGTCGCAGAGCGCCTGGGTGACGGCGAGGATGTGGTCCTCGTTGAAGGCGTTGCGCAGGCTCGACCCGCGGTGCCCGGACGTGCCGAAGGAGACCTGCTGCGCCGGGTCGCTCGGATCGGGGTGCCCGGCGTAGTAGGCGGTGACCAGCCGGGGCACGTCGACCAGGTCGGCGGGCTCGGCGGGCTGGCCGGCACGGGGGTGGGCCACGGTCGGAACCTCCTTGCGGTGTACGGGTGGATCAGGGCTCGACGCGCTGGCCCTTGCCGATGACGACGATGCCGTTGTCGGAGACGGTGTAGCGCTGGCGGTCCTTCTCCAGGTCGACGCCGATCTCGGCGCCCTCCGGAACGTAGACGTTCTTGTCCAGGATGGCCCGGCGGACCACGGCGTGCCGGCCGATCTCGACACCCTCCATGAGCACCGCCCCGTCCACGTGCGCCCAGGAGTGCACCTTCACCCGGGGGGCCACGATCGAGTTCTCCACCAGCGAGCCGGAGATCACCGACCCGGGCGACACCATCGAACTGACCGCGCGGCCGACCCGCTCGCCCCAGGCGTGCACGAACTTGGCCGGCGGGTACGGCGGCTGGTTGCTGTAGATCGGCCAGTCGAAGTTGTAGAGGTTGAAGACCGGGTGGACGTTGATGAGGTCCATGTGGGCGTCGTAGAAGGAGTCGAGCGTCCCCACGTCGCGCCAGTAGCCGCGGTCGCGGTCGGTGCTGCCCGGCACCTCGTTGTCCTTGAAGTCGTAGACGTTGGCCTCGCCCCGCTCGACCAGCACCGGGATGATGCTGCCGCCCATGTCGTGCTTGCTGGTCTTGTCCTCGGCGTCGCGCTCGACGGCCTCGCAGAGCGCCTTGGTGCTGAAGACGTAGTTGCCCATCGAGGCGTAGATCTGGTCGGGCGCGTCGGGCAGCCCGACCGCGTCGGTGGGCTTCTCGCGGAACGCGCGGATCCGCCGGCCGTCCGCGCCGACCTCGATCACGCCGAACTGGTCGGCCATCGACAGCGGCTGGCGGATGCCGGCCACCGTCACCGCGGCGCCGGAGGCGATGTGGTCCTCCACCATCTGCCGGGGGTCCATCCGGTAGATGTGGTCGGCGCCGAAGACGATCACGTGGTCGGGCTGCTCGTCGTTGATCAGGTTGAAGCTCTGGTAGATCGCGTCGGCCGAGCCGGCGAACCACCACGGGCCGCGACGCTGCTGGGCCGGCACCGGGGTGACGTAGTTGCCGAGCATCGTCGACATCCGCCAGGTCTGGGTGATGTGGCGGTCCAGCGAGTGGGACTTGTACTGGGTGAGCACGACGATCTTGAGATAGCCGGCGTTGGCCAGGTTGGAGAGGACGAAGTCGACCATGCGGTACATCCCGCCGAAGGGGACGGCCGGCTTCGCCCGGTCGGTGGTGAGGGGCATCAGGCGCTTGCCCTCCCCGCCGGCCAGGACGATCGCGAGCACCTTGGCAGCCATGCTCAGACGCTATCCATCCCGCCCCGACTTCACCACTCGTACGGGCACAGTTTGCCCCCGGGTGCCGGGCCGGATTCCGCGCTAGGGTGCCGGGCATGAGCGATTCCGCCCGGCTGCGCGTCGACCTGCTCACCCGCGAGTATCCGCCGGAGGTCTACGGCGGCGCCGGGGTGCACGTCGAGTACCTCGCGCGCGAGCTGCGCCGCCTCGCCGACGTGCGGGTGCACTGCTTCGGCGCGCCCCGGGACGAGCCCGGCGTCACCGCGTACGTCGAGCCGGCGGCGCTGACCGGCGCGAACGCCGCGCTGCGCACCATGGGCGTCGACCTGGAGATGGCCGCCGGTGCCGCCGGCACCGACGTGGTGCACAGCCACACCTGGTACGCCAACCTGGCCGGGCACACTGCGAAGCTGCTGCACGGGGTGCCGCACGTGGTGACCGCGCACAGCCTGGAGCCGCTGCGCCCGTGGAAGGCCGAGCAGCTCGGCGGCGGCTACGCGCTCTCCTCCTGGTGCGAGCGGACCGCGTTCGAGGCCGCCGACACGATCATCGCGGTGAGCCAGGGGATGCGGCGGGACGTGCTGACCGCGTACCCGGAGGTCAACCCGGACCGGGTTCGGGTGGTCTACAACGGCATCGACACCGCGCAGTACACCCCGGACCCCGGCACCGACGTGGTGGACCGGCTCGGCATCGACCCGGCCCGCCCCAGCGTGGTCTACGTCGGCCGGATCACCCGGCAGAAGGGCCTGCCGTACCTGCTGCGGGCGGCCCGGGAGCTGCCCGCGGACACCCAGCTCGTGCTGCTGGCCGGCGCCCCGGACACGCCGGAGATCGCCGCCGAGGTGGAGGGCCTGGTCGCCGAGCTGCGGGCCAACCGCTCGGGCGTGGTCTGGATCGCCGAGATGCTGCCCAAGCACGAGGTGATCCAGGTGCTCACCCACGCCACCGTCTTCGTCTGCCCGTCCGTCTACGAGCCGATGGGCATCGTCAACCTGGAGGCGATGGCCTGCGAGACCGCCGTGGTGGCCACCGCCACCGGCGGCATCCCGGAGGTGGTCGCCGACGGCGAGACCGGGCTGCTGGTCCCGATCGAGCAGGCCGGCGACGGCAGCGGTCGGCCGCTCGATCCGGAGCGCTTCGTGGCCGACCTGGCGGCGACGGTCAACGACCTGCTGGCCGACCCGAAGCGGACCGAGGAGTTCGGTCTCGCCGGCCGCCGCCGGGCCGTCGAACACTTCTCCTGGGACACCATCGCCCAGCGGACGCTGGAGGTGTACCGGTCGGTGGGAGCGGCCGGCTGACCCGAGCACGAAGCGATCTCGCGCAGTAGGTTGAACCGGTGACTGGACGGTTCCCGATCGAAGACGTCTCCCCCGTCGTCGCCTGCGGTCGCTACCCGGCCAAGGCGGTGGTCGGCGAGATCGTGCCCGTGTCGGCCCGCGCCTACCGCGAGGGCCACGACGCGCTCGGTTGCAACGTGGTCTGGCTCGGCCCGGACGGCGCCGCCCGCCCGTTCACCCGGATGCGCCCCGGCGAGCCCGGCCAGGACCGCTGGCACGCCGCCATCCGCCCGGACGCCGTCGGCACCTGGCGGTTCACCGTGGAGGCCTTCCAGGACCCGTACCTGACGTGGCAGAACGCCGTCACCAAGAAGCTCGCCGCCGGCCAGGGCCCGTCCGAGCTGGCCAACGACCTGGCCGAGGGCGCCCGGGTGCTGGAAGCCGCCCTCGACCTCGTGCCCGAGGCTGACCAGGAGCGGGTCCGGGCGGCGCTGGCCGCGCTGCGCGACGAGGACGAGGAGCTGTCCCGCCGGGTCGGCCCGGCGCTCGACCTGGCCCCGCTGCTCTGGGACCACCCGGTCCGCGAACTGGTCACCACCGGCGACGAGCACATTCTCTGGGTCGACCGGCCGCGGGCGCTCTTCTCCGCCTGGTACGAGTTCTTCCCCCGTTCCGAGGGCGCGATCCCGGCCACCGTCGACGCGCCCGCCCGGTCCGGCACCTTCGTCACCGCCCTGGACCGGCTGCCCGGCGTCGCCGCCATGGGCTTCGACGTGCTCTACCTGCCGCCGATCCACCCGATCGGCCGGGTCAACCGCAAGGGCCCGAACAACGCGCTCACCGCCGGGCCGGACGACGTCGGCTCGCCGTGGGCGATCGGCGCCGCCGAGGGCGGCCACGACGCCATCCACCCCGACCTGGGTATGCCGGAGGACTTCCGCGACTTCATCGCCGCCGCCGCCGAACAGGGCCTGGAGGTGGCGATGGACCTGGCGTTGCAGTGCGCCCCGGACCACCCGTGGGTGACCGAGCACCCGGAGTGGTTCACCACCCGGGCCGACGGCAGCATCGCGTACGCGGAGAACCCGCCGAAGAAGTACCAGGACATCTACCCGCTGAACTTCGATAACGACCCGGAGGGCATCCGGGCGGAGATCCTGCGGGTGGTGCTGCACTGGGTCGGCGAGGGGATCCGGATCTTCCGGGTCGACAACCCGCACACCAAGCCGTTCGACTTCTGGCACTGGCTGATCTGGGAGGTCAAGAAGGTCGACCCGGACGTGCTCTTCCTCGCCGAGGCGTTCACCCGCCCGGCGATCATGCACGGCCTCGGGAAGATCGGCTTCACCCAGTCGTACACCTACTTCACCTGGCGCACGTCCCCGGCCGAGATGCGGGAGTACTGCGCGGAACTGGTCGCGGCGGCCGACTACATGCGACCCAACTTCTGGCCCAACACCCCGGACATCCTGCACTCCTCGCTCCAGCACGGCGGCCCGCCGATGTTCAAGATCCGGGCGGTGCTGGCCGCGCTGCTCTCTCCCTCCTGGGGCATGTACGCCGGCTACGAGCTGTTCGAGCACGTCGCCCGCCCGGGCGCCGAGGAATACCTGGACAACGAGAAGTACGAGCTACGCCCCCGGGACTGGGCCGGCGCGCAGGAGCAGGGCCGCTCGCTCGCCCCGTTCATCGCCACCCTCAACCGGGTCCGCCGCGACAACCCCGCCCTGCACCGGCTGCGCAACCTGCGCTTCCACGACATCGACAACCCGGCGCTGCTCTGCTGGTCCAAGCACGACCCGGACACCGGCAACACGGTGATCGTGATCTGCTCGTTCGACTCCCGGTCCGTCCAGTGGGGCAACACCACCCTGGACATGCCGGCGCTCGGCTTCGACTGGCACGAGCGGTTCACGGTGCACGACGAGCTTTCCGGCGCCGACTACGACTGGGGGCAGCGCAACGCGGTGCGGCTCGACCCGTACCTGCAACCGGCGCACGTGCTCACCGTGCGCCGGCCCGCCCCGCCGGCCGAGCCCGAGCCCGCGCCGCCGGCCCCGGCCGCGCCCGACCTGACCGTCGAAGACGTACCCGCCGACCTCTCCGGCGGCACCGCCCCGACCGCACCGGCCGCGAAGGACGACGCACGATGGAGCAGCTGATCGCCGGCCAGGCACACGACCCGCACGCCGTGCTCGGCGCGCACCCCGCCGACGGGCGCACCACCATCCGGACCCTGCGTCGGGGCGCGGCCGACGTGGCGGTGCTCGCCGGCGACGAGCGGCACCCCATGAAGCGGGTGCACGACGTGGGCGTCTTCGAGGCCGTGCTGCCCGGCGAGGTGCTCGACTACCGGGTCGAGGTCGACGGCGCGGCGCACGACGACCCCTACCGCTACCCGCCCACTCTCGGCGAGCTGGACCTGCACCTGATCGGCGAGGGACGGCACGAGCGGCTCTGGGAGGCGCTCGGCGCCCGGGTCTTCGACGAGGGCGTGGCGTTCACCGTCTGGGCGCCCAACGCCCGCGGGGTCCGGGTGGTCGGCGACTTCACCGGCTGGGGGCCGGACGACGGCTGGCCGATGCGCTCGCTCGGTTCGAGCGGGGTGTGGGAGATCTTCGTGCCCGGCGCCACCGTCGGCAGCCGGTACAAGTACCGGATCCTCGGCGCCGACGGGCACTGGCGGGACAAGGCCGACCCCCTCGCGGCCCGCACCGAGGTGCCGCCGGCCACCGCCTCCGTGGTGCACCACTCCCGCTACGCCTGGGGCGACGCCGACTGGCTCACCCGCCGGGCCCGGCGGCAGCCGCACCAGGAGCCGATGAGCGTGTACGAGGTGCACCTCGGCTCCTGGCGCCCCGGCCTCGGCTACCGGGAGCTGGCCGAGCAGCTCACCGCGTACGTCACCGAGCTGGGCTTCACCCACGTCGAGTTCCTGCCCGTGATGGAGCACCCGTTCGGCGGCTCCTGGGGCTACCAGGTCACCGGCTACTACGCCCCCACCGCCCGGTTCGGCGACCCCGACGAGTTCCGCCACCTGGTCGACCGGCTGCACCAGGCCGGCATCGGGGTGATCCTCGACTGGGTGCCGGCGCACTTCCCCAAGGACGAGTGGGCCCTCGCCCGCTTCGACGGCACCCCGCTCTACGAGCACCCCGACCCGCGCCGCGGCGAGCACCCGGACTGGGGCACCTACGTCTTCGACTTCGGCCGCCGCGAGGTGCGCAACTTCCTGGTCGCCAACGCCCTCTACTGGCTGGACGAGTTCCACGTCGACGGGCTGCGGGTCGACGCGGTCGCCTCGATGCTCTACCTGGACTACTCCCGTCAGGAGGGCCAGTGGGCGCCCAACGTGCACGGCGGCCGGGAGAACCTGGAGGCCATCGCCTTCCTCCAGGAGGTCAACGCCACCATCTACAAGCACCACGCCGGGGTGCTGATGATCGCCGAGGAGTCCACCGCCTGGCCGGGCGTCACCCGCCCCACGGCGGAGGGCGGGCTGGGCTTCGGCTTCAAGTGGAACATGGGCTGGATGCACGACACCCTGCTCTACACCTCCAAGGACCCGATCTACCGGCAGCACCACCACCATCAGCTCACCTTCTCCCTGGCGTACGCGTGGAGCGAGAACTACGTGCTGCCGATCAGCCACGACGAGGTGGTGCACGGCAAGGGCTCGCTGGTCGGCAAGATGCCGGGCGACACCTGGCAGCGGCTGGCCAACGTCCGGGCGCTGCTCGCGTACATGTGGGCGCACCCCGGCAAGCAGTTGCTCTTCATGGGCTGCGAGCTCGCCGACGACCGCGAGTGGAGCGAGGAGCGCGGCCTCGACTGGTACCTGTTGCACGACCCGGCGCGAGCCGGCGTGCAGCGCCTGGTCGGCGACCTGAACCGGGTCTACCGGGAGACCCCGGCGCTCTGGACGCAGGACACCGACCCCGCCGGCTTCCGCTGGATCGCCGGGGACGACGTCGCCAACAACGCCGTGTCGTTCATCCGGATCGCCCCCGACGGCCAGACCCTGGTCTGTGTGGCCAACTTCTCCGCGCTGCCGCTGGAGGGCTACCGGGTCGGGCTGCCGGCCGGCGGCACCTGGACCGAGCTGCTCAACACCGACGCCCACCACTACGGCGGTTCCGGCGTGGGCAACCTGGGCGCGGTGCGGGCCGAAAGCGTGCCGTGGCACGGCATGCCGGCGTCCGCGGCGCTGCGCGTCCCGCCGCTCGGCGTCCTCTGGCTCCGCCCCGCCTGACCGCGGATCGGCGCCGCGCCCCGGCCCGACCCCGGTCGGCCGGCCGGCGGACCTAGGACGGGAAGTCGGCGGAGCGGCTCACCTCCGCCCACTCGGCGGCCTCGGCAGCCCGCTGCTCCGACGACGTCCGGGCCAGCTCCACCGCCGTCGCGCCCAGCAGGAGGCGCAGCGGCGGACGCGGGTGGTCGACGATGTCGACCAGGATGCGCGCCGCCCGGGCCGGGTCGCCGGGCCAGGTGCCGTCGGTCTCCCGGCGGAAGGCGTTCGTCCGGCCGACCGTCTCCTCGTAGTCGGGGTGGACCGGGTGGAACCGCATCGAGGCGCCGCCCCAGTCCGTGCGGAACGGGCCGGGCTCCACGATGGTGACCTTGATGCCGAGCGGCTTCACCTCGGCGTTGAGCACCTCCGAGAAGCCCTCGACGGCGAACTTCGCGGACTGGTACGCGGCCATGCCGGGGGTGCCGCCGACCCGGCCGCCGATCGAGGAGAACTGCAGGAAGTGCCCCGAGCGCCGGGCTCGCAGGACCGGCAGCGCGGCCCGGGTGACGTGCACGACCCCGTAGAAGTTCGCGTCGACCTGGGCGCGGAAGTCGTCCGCCGGCGTGTCCTCGATCGAGCCGGAGTTGCCGTATCCGGCGTTGTTGGCCACCACGTCCAGGGAGCCGAAGTGCTCCACGGCGCGGCGGACCGCGGTCTCCGCGGCCTCCGGGTCGGTGACGTCGAGGGCGAGGGTGAGGACGCGGTCGCCGTACCGCTCGACCAGATCGGCGAGCTGCTCGGGGCGCCGCGCGGTCGCGACGACGTTGTCGCCGGCCTCCAGCGCGGCGACGGCCAACTCGCGGCCGAGGCCGCGCGAGCTGCCGGTGATGAACCAGGTGCGAGTCATGTGCTTACCTACCTACTGGTTGGTTGGTTGCCTCCAGTATGCCGCGCCGCCGCAGCGTCGACAACCAACTAGTCGGTAGGTAGCCTTGGCTCATGGTCCGAACCCGCGACGCCGACGCGGCCCGCCTTCGCATCCTGCGCGCCGCCACCGCCGAGTTCGCGGCGTACGGGATCGCGGGCGCCCGGATGGATCGGGTCGCGGCCCAGGCGGAGAGCGCCAAGGAGCGCATCTACGCGTACTTCGGGAACAAGGACGAGCTGTTCGAGATCGTCCTGACCACCGTGATCCGGGAGACCCTCGACGCGGTCGACTTCGACGCCGCCGACCTGCCCGGGTACGCGGGCCGGATGTTCGACTACTTCGCCGACCACCCGCAGGCCCAGCGCCTCACCACCTGGTACCGGCTGGAGCGCCCGTCCGGGTCCGCCCTGCGGGCGGTCGTCGAGGCCAACCGGACCCGGCTGGAGGCGCTCGCCGCCGCTCAGGCGACGGGCCGGATCGGCGCGGCCTTCTCCCCCGTCGAACTGCTCACCCTGGTCCAGGCCATCGCGAGTTCCTGGGGAACGATGAACCCGGAGTTCGCCGGCGCCGCCGCAGCGGTCGACCGGGCGAGCCGCCGCGGCGCCGTCGTCGAGGCGGTCCGCCGCCTCGTCGCGTGATCATGAGGTTGGCGGCACCGGAGGAGATCGTCTTCGCCGGCAACCTCATGATCAACGGCCTGAGGTGAGGGTGGCGGGTCAGACCAGGCCGGCTTCGCGGAGGAGTTTCCAGAGGCCGGCGCCGTCCGGGGCGGCCAGCCACTTCTGGCCCACCGGGCCGGCGGAGGGGCGGCCCGGCGGGGCGGGCAGGCTGCCGGCGAGCACCGACTGGGTGGGCGAGAGCCGGCGGATCGCTACCCCGGCCACATTGTCCGGGTGGGCCGCGGCGAACTCGCGGTAGATCTCCTGGTCGTGCTGCCCGTCGTCGCCGATCAGCAGCCAGCGGACGTCGGGGAACTCCCGGGCCAGCCGGGCCAGGGTGGCCCGCTTGTGCTCCCGGCCGCTGCGGAACCACCGGTCGGCGGTCGGCCCCCAGTCGGTGAGCAGCAGCGGCCCGGCCGGGTAGAGGTGCCGGGAGAGGAACCGGGTCAGCGTCGGCGCGACGTTCCAGGCGCCGGTGGAGAGGTAGAAGACCGGGGCGCCGGGGTGGGCGGTGACCAGGCGCTCGTAGAGCACCGCCATCCCGGGAACGGCGGCCCGGGCGTGCTCGTCGAGGACGAAGGTGTTCCAGGCGGCGAGCAGCGGCCGGGGCAGCGCGGTCACCATGACCGTGTCGTCGATGTCGGAGAGGATGCCGAACCGGACCTCCGGGTCGAGGATGCGGACCAGCGCCTCCACCGGCTCGGCGTCGGCCACGCTCAGGCGTACGCAGCCCCAGCCCGGGGTGAAGTCGGCCTTGATGATGGCGTCCACGAAGCCGCTGCGGTCCGCGGTCGCCTCCTGGCGTACGCCGCCGGCCTCGATGGTGACCTTGGCGTACTTGGCGGGCAGGGTGGTGAAGCTGCGCCAGCCCCGGACCTTCTCCAGCCGGCCACGCTGACGGGTGTCGGGCCGGCCGAGCAGCACCCGGCAGAGCACCCGCGCCCAGCCGGGGGCGCCGTAACCGGCGTACGCGACGATGTTGACCTGCCACCCGGTGCGCCGCAGCCGGCGCTCCACCAGGCCGTGCAGGGCGTCCTCGATGCGCGCGGCCCGATGCAGCTGCGGCACGGCCAGTTGGTCGGGTGGTGTGGGTGGCACGCTGTCACCCTGCCACAACCCGTGCGGACCGGCCACGCGAGTGGTGTCCGCCGATCCACCCCGCCGCCCGGTGCCCAGCGTGACAGACTGCGGTCGAGGCGACGACGGGGGCGTTGGTCGTGTCAACACCAGAGCGGGGCCCGGGACGGTGGCGTCCGGCGCTGGACCGGCCGGCGCTGGTCGCGCTGCTGCTCGGCGTGGCCGGGGTCGGCTACCGGCTGGTGCTGACGCTGCTCACCCTGCCCACCTCCAACAGCGACGAGGCGACGTTCGGCCTGGCCGCCCTGCACATCGCCACCGGCCACGAGCGGCCGGTCTTCCTCTACGGCCAGCGCTACATGGGCGTGCTGGAGTCCTACCTGGCGGCCCCGCTGGTCGGCTGGGGCGGGGCGAGCTGGCCGCTGCTGCGGCTGCCGCTGGTGGCGCTCTACGCGGTCTTCCTGTGGCTGGCGTACCGGTTGACCCGCCGGCTCTTCTCCCCCTGGTTGGCCACCTTCGTGGTGGGCCTGCTGGCGCTCGGCTCCGAACGGGTGGTCCGCGACCAGCTCACCGTGGTCGGCGGCCGGCCGGAGGTGAAACCGGCGGTGCTGGCGATGGTGCTGATCGCGGTCGCCCTCGCCGAGCACCGGGTCCGGCACCGCTGGCTGGCCACCGGCCTGTTCGGGCTGCTGGCCGGGGTGGCGCTCTGGTCGGACTGGCTGATCGTGCCCTACCTGGCGGTGGCCGGGCTGCTGCTGGTCTGGGCCGCGCCGCGGGACCTGGTGGGGTGGCCGGGGGTGCTGCTGGTGGTGGGCTTCCTGGTCGGGGTCGCGCCGATTGTTAAGGACAACCTGGTCGCCCCGGAGGGACAGGACTCGCTGTCGGTGTTCCGGGACATCAGCACCAAGGACGGAGCGACGCCGTCGGTGTGGGAGCGGCTGCACGGCGGGTTGCTGGAGGGGGTGCCGCTGGCCTCCGGGCTCTGCCCGATGGACGGCTGCGCCCGCTGGGCGCAGTGGTTCGGGGTGCTCTATCCGGTGCTGCTGGTGGCCGCCGCCGGGCTCGGGCTGGTCGCGTTCCGCCGGGCCGCGGATCCGGCCGCGCGGGTCCGGGCCGTGGCGATCCTCGCCCTGGTCGTCGGGGCGGCGTTGACCCTGCTGGCGTACGTGCGCAGCCCGCTGGCCGCGACCGACCCGCTGGGGAACTCCCGCTACCTGTCCGTGCTCCAGATCTCGCTGCCGGCGGTGCTCTGGCCGCTCTGGCTGGCGGCCGCGCACGGGGTGCGGGTTACCGCGGGCGTGGCGGCCCGGCTGGGCGGCGCGCTCGCCGGGCTGGTGCTGGCCGCGCTGACCGCCGCCACGCTGGCCGGCACGGTGGCGTTCGTGGCGGACGCCCCGTCGCTGCGCGCCGAGGAGGGGCGGGCCCGGGAGCTGGCCGACGCGGTGCGCCGGGTGGGCCTGCACGAGGTGTACACGGACTACTGGACCTGTAACCGGCTGATCTTCAACACCGGCGAGGCGGTGGTCTGCGGGGTGCTCGACGGGAACCTGACCCCCGGGCAGAACCGCTACCCGGCGTACTGGAAGCGGGTGGGGCGGGCGGCCCGCCCCGGGTACGTGGTGCCCGCCGGATCGTCGGCGGAGCGCGGGCTGCGCCGGCTGCTCGGCGACCGGGCCGACGCGGCCGTGGTGGCCGAGGCCGGTGGCTATCGGGTGTACCACCCGGAGAGCGCCGTGCGGCCGTGGCGCTGAACCCGGCCCGTACGCTGTGCCGATGCTCATCCTGCTGCCCCCGTCGGAGGGGAAGGCCGAGGCCGGCACCGGCCGGCGGCTGGACCTGTCGAAGCTCTCCCTGCCGGAGCTGAACCCGGCCCGGGAGGAGGTGCTGGCCGCCCTGGTCGACCTCTGCGCCGGCCCGGACGAGGCGGCGGCCCGCGAGGCGCTGGGCCTGAGCGAGGGGCAGCGCGGCGAGCTGCGGCGCAACGCGCGGCTGCGGGCGGCGGCCACCGCGCCGGCCGGGCGGATCTACACGGGGGTGCTCTACGAGGCGCTCGACCTGGCCACGCTGCCGCCGGCGGCGGAGCGGCTGGCCCGCCGCTCGGTGCTGATCAGCTCGGGTCTCTGGGGCGCGGTACGCCTCACCGACCGGATCCCGCCCTACCGCTGTCCGGTCGGGGCGCGGCTGCCGGGGATCGGGGCGCTGTCGGCGTACTGGCGCACGGCGCTGGCGGAGGCGATGGCGGCGGCCGCCGGGAAGGGCCCGGTGCTGGACCTGCGCTCCGGCGCGTACGCGGCCACCTGGGCGCCGCACGGGGCGGTCGCCGAGCGCACCGTGACCGTGCGGGTGCTGCACGAGCGGGACGTGGACGGGGTGCCGACCCGGTCGGTGGTGAGCCACTTCAACAAGGCCACCAAGGGCCGGCTGGTCCGCGACCTGCTCACCGACGGGGCCCGGCCACGCACCGCCGACGCGCTGGTCGGGGCGCTGCGCGAGCTGAAGTACGCGGTCGAGGAGCAGCCGCGGGCGGCCGGCCGGCCGCGCCGGCTCGACGTGGTGGTGACCGAGCTCTGAGGGTGGGTTGCCGCAAATTTTGCTCAAGGCTCGGGCGCAGCGGTTTCGCGGCGCGGACGGCGGGGGTCACGGTTAGGGAACCCCGACACCGACCAAGGAGCTGTTCCGATGGCCCCCGAGTCCGCCACCCTGCTCGACCGGCCCCGCCAGTCGTCGCCGCCTCCGCCACTGGACTGGCTCACCCTGGCCGACGCCTTCGAGGTCGCCTGCCTGGTGCGCTGCACCCCGCCCCCGGCCGCCGACGCCCGGCGCATCGACGTCGGGCGGTACCGGGGCGGGATCGCCGAGTTCAACCGCGAGGACGCGGCGCAGCGGATGCGGCAGCTGCTGCATCGGCTGGACGTGCCGGTGGAGCACGAACTGACCACGGGCGGGCTGCGCCGCCGCTACGAGCTGCACCGCCTGTCGGTGTCCCGGGAGCACCGGGCGGCGTACGCGAAGCTGCTGGAGGCGGGCTGGCGGCAGGGCCGCCGGGAGCTGCTCGGCGGGCCCTTCCCCGGGGCCTCCACGGCCCGCCGGGTGTGGCGGCCCCGGCTGGCCGCCGCGGCGTGGCGCGCGGCGCTGCTGGCCGGTGGGCGGCACGTGCGCCGGCACAGCCTCGGCATCCGGCTGGCCGACCGGGACCTGGCCGCCGTGCTGGTCCGGAGCGCGGCGCTGCTGGAGGTCCCGGCAGCGCTCCGGCCCGGCTCGGGCTGCTTCCTGGTGAGCGTGGCCAACGGGGCGCACCGGGTGCGGATCACCGAGAGCGCGGCGCTGGCCCCGGCGGCCTGCTGAGCCGCGCCCGCCGGTCGTCCCGCCGGCCGGCATGCCCGGTCGACGCCAGCCGGTGACCCAGACGGCGGCTCCTTGCGCCGCGGAGCGGCGGCGGCTGCCGTACCGCGGCAACGTGCCTGCAACAGCACCGGGCTAGCGTCCAGGTGTTGTGCCGCGACCTGCGGGCCGACCCGTCACCGAAAGTGTGGATCCAGCTTGCTTCCCCCCAGTGCCGACCACGCGGTCCCGCCCGTACCGGGGTGGCACACCGGTGACGTGCGACAGCTGGCGGCCCTGCTGCGCGAGCACCGGATGGCGGCGCGGCTCAGCCAGGAGGCGCTCGCGGAGACGGCCGGGGTGGCCGTGCGGACCGTACGGAACCTGGAGGGCTCCCGGATCGCCCGGCCGCGTCGCCGGACCGTGGAGGAGCTCGCGAACGCGCTCGGCCTGACCGGCGAACCGCGTGCCCGGCTGCTCCGGACGGTGCACGGGATCGCGCCGGCGCCGGCTTGGCAGCACAGCAGCCTCCCCCCGGTGGTGCCCGACTTCGTCGGTCGGCAGGCCGAACTGGACCAGCTGGTCGCGCAGGCACGGTGCCTCGCCGAACAGCCGGGCAACGCCACGGTCGTGATCAGCGGCCAGCCGGGCGTCGGCAAGACCAGCCTGGTCGTGCGGGCCGCGCACGCCCTCGCGGGGGAGATACCCGGTGTCGCGTGCCACGTCGACCTGCGCGGCATGGACCTGGCGCCGCTTCCGGCCGACCAGGCGATGGAACAGCTGCTCACCACCCTTCGTGGCGGCCGGGGCGGGCCGTTGCCGCCCGGCCCGGGCGAACGGCTCGCCCTCTACCGGATGCTGACCGCCACCCGCCCCGGGCTGCTGGTGCTCGACAACGCGGCCACCGAGGCGCAGGTACGACCGCTGCTCCCGACGGGTCCCGGCTGGGTGACGCTGGTCTCCAGCCGGTTCAACCTCGGCGGGTTGGAGAGCACCGGCCGGCTGCGCCTGACGGACCTCGACGAGGCCACCGCGACGAGGCTGATCGAGGAGATCGTCGGCGCCGACCGGGTGTCGGCCGAACCGGAGGCCACCACGGAACTCGTCCGGCTGTGCACCGGGCTGCCCCTCGCCCTGCGGGTGGCCGGTAACCGGCTGGCCTCCCGACCGTCCTGGAGCGTCGGCTGGCTGGTCGAGCGGATCCGCGACGAGACCCGCCGCCTCGACCTGCTGCATCCCGGCGACACCCGGCTCCGCGCCGGGTTCAGCCTGTCGTACGACCAGCTGCCGGAGATCGCGCGGCGGACCCTGCGCCGGCTCGCGTTGCTGCCCTGGCCGGACTACTCCGCCGCCCCGGTGGCGCAGTTGCTGGGGGTCGACGTCGGTGTGGCCGAGGCGGCGCTCGAGACGCTGGCGGACGCGAGTCTGCTGTCACCGGCGGCGGCGCCCGACCGTTACCTGCTGCACGACCTGCTTCGCGTCTTCGCCGCCGAGCGCCTCGCCGCCGAGGAACCGCCGTCGGATCGCGACGAGGCCGCCGCCCGGGTCCGGGCGTGGTTGCTCGGGATGGTGGAGGTCGCCGGCCGGTGGCTCGACCCCGACCCCAGGCGGGAACCGGCCGCCGGCACCGGGTTCGGCGACGTCCATGCCGCCATGGCGTGGCTCACCGCCGAGCGGCACGGCTGGTGGTGGGCCGTGCGGCAGGCCGCGGCGACCGGGCGGCACCGGGACGTGATCGCGGCCGCCGACGCGCTCTACTGGTACTCGGACCGCTACCACCACGTGATCGACTGGTCGGAGCTGTTCGGCCTCGCCGTCACCGCGGCGCAGGCCAGCGGCGACACGGTGGCGGAGGCCGCGCAGCGCAACGCCCTGGGCTGGGTGCAGACCGTGGTGCTCGACCAACCGGCGGACGCGATCGCGCAGCACCGCGAGGCCTTCCGACTGGCCGCTGCGGCAGGTGACCGGCGAAACCTCGGCTGGGCGTGCTTCTACCTCACCGGGGAGCGCTACCGCGCCGGCGACCTGGCGGGCGCCGCCGAAGCCTGCGCTCGGGCGCTGCGCGAGTTGACCGGCGCGGGGGACCTGACCGGGCAGATCGTCACGTCGTACACCCTGGCCGACATCCGGCGGCAGCGCGGCGAGGCCGGAGCCGCCGTCACCCACCTCCGGCGCGCGCTCGACGACTGGCAGGCCGCCATGGTCGACCAGCCGGCCCACCACCACCTCGCCAGTCGTCCCCTGACGGGTTGGATCCACCACCGGCTCGGACGTGCCCACGCGGACCTGGCGCAGTGGCCCGAGGCGATCGCCTCGATGGAGGCGGCAGCCGCCGACTTCGCGGCCGGGGGCGACCCCTACGGTTCTGGTGAAGCCGCGCTGGGCCTCGCCGAGGCGCTGCTGCGGGCCGGCGACTCCCGCGGGAAGCGGGTCCTGCTGGACGCGGTACGGGACTTCGAGGCCGACGGCGACCAGGCGCGAGCGGCGCGGGCCCGGCAGCTGCTCGACCCCCGCCCAGGCGCCGATACGGCAAATTGCCGGTGATCTTGCCTGGTCGACCGAGGTCGTCGACCTTAGCGTCTCCTTGAACGTCATCCAGGCTGCCGACGACGAATGGCAGCCCGCCAATGGTGGTGAACCGGACCGGTCGGGTGGCGTGTCCAGGCTTTGGGAGCGCTTCCAAGCATTGGTTCTGAAAGGAGCCTCGTGGCTACGAGCACGAGTAGTACCCGGCGCCGGAAGGGGCTGGCCGTACCGCTGCTGGTCCTCACCCTGGCCGGCGCCGGCACGGTCGCCACCGCGGGCACGGCGTCGGCCGCATCGACCGGGTCGGCCAGGGTGGCGGACAGCGGCCTCGACTTCAGGCCCGCCGAGAACGGTGACCGGGTGGACCTGACCGGCGGCGGGGGCCGGAGCGGGAAGTCCGACAAGACGCAGAAGAGCATCCCCACCAGCCCCGCGCGATACGTCGTCGAGCTGGTTGATGATCCGGTGACCACGTACACCGGCGGGATCCCCGGGCTGGCCCGGACCCGCCCGGCAGCGGGCAAGCGGCTGGAGCCGCACTCGGCGGCGGCGAAGGCGTACCGGCAGCACCTGGGCATCCAGCGCAGCGCTGTGGCCGAGGCGGCCAAGGTCAAGGTCGACCAGGTCTACACCACCGCCTTCGACGGGTTCTCCGCCACGCTGACTCCCGCTCAGGTCGACGCGTTGAAGCGGGACAAGCGGGTCCGTTCGGTCACCGCGTCCCGGGCGTTCAGCATCAACCAGGCAACGCCGGGGGCGGCCACGCCCACCCCGACGCCCGCCGCGCCGACAACCGCCGAGGCAACCGGCGCCGCGACGGCCGGTGCGCAGACGCCCACCGGGTCGAAGCCGGGCAGCGACACCGGCGCCGGGATCGTGATCGGTGTCCTGGACTCCGGCATCTGGCCGGACAGCCCGTCGTTCGCCAAGACCATGCCGGCGCCGGCGGGCTGGCACGGCACCTGCCAGACCGGGTACGCCTTCGTGGTCGAACACTGCAACGGCAAGATCGTCGGTGCCCGGTACTTCGCCGACACGTACCTCGCCGCCACCGGCGGACTGCCGGAGGGCGAGTACCTGTCCCCCCGCGACATGGTCGGGCACGGTACGCACACCGCGTCGACCGCGGCCGGACTGCCCGTCGAGCACGTCACCATCTCGGGGCGGGACTTCGGTTCGACCTCCGGCGTGGCGCCGGACGCGCAGATCGCCGTCTACAAGGTCCTCTGGGGCGGTTCGGGGTACGACGCCGACATCATCGCCGGCATCGACGCGGCGGTCGCCGACGGCGTGCAGGTGCTCAACTATTCGATCGGAAAGCAGCTGGGGGACTGGGAACCCAACACCCCGATCGGCACCGCCTTCCTCAACGCCACGCTGGCCGGGGTCTTCGTCTCGGCGGCCGCCGGCAACGACGGCTTCAGCGGCGCGATCAGCAACGCCCAGCCGTGGGTGACCACGGTCGGCGCGGCGGTGACCAACGTGAACGAGGGGACGCTCCAGCTCGGCAACGGCACCAAGATCGTCGGTGCCTCGCTGGACGTCCTCCCCGGTGGCCAGCCCCGACCGCTGGTCTTCGGCGAGCAGGCCGGCAGTCTGGACGACGGCTCGGCGTACTGCTACGGCCTGGACCCGGCGAAGGTGAAGGGCAAGGTGGTCGCCTGCGCCCTGGACTACCCGTACGGCCAGGTGGCGGAGGCAAAGGCCAGCGGCGCCGCGGCGCTCATCCTCTTCGACCCCTGGGGCAACTTCCGGGTCAACTCGATCTACGACTTCCCGGTGCTCTACCTGAACACCAGGGAGCAAGCCGGCAAGCTCTTCAACTACCTGATGCGCCACCCGACCGACGGCACCGCGATGGTCACCTCCGGCGGTGACGGCTCCAGCGTCCCCGCCGGCGTGCCGAGCGTCGCGGACTACTCGTCCACCGGGCCGGACAAGACGCACAACGGGCTCATGAAGCCCGACCTGGTCGCGCCGGGCAGCGACATCATCGCGGCCGTCTCCCCGCCCGGTAACTTCGGCCGGCAGTACGACGCATACTCGGGCACCTCGATGGCGGCCCCGCAGGTGGCCGGCGCGGCCGCGATCCTGCGGGCGGAGCATCCCGACTGGTCGCCCGGGGCGGTCGCCTCGGCGCTGCGGACCACCGCCACCGACACCGTGGGCACCGACAACCCGCTGGCCCAGGGCAGCGGCATGCTCGCCCTGGACCGGGCCGACGACCCGGGGCTGGTCATCGAGCCGGCCGCCGCGGACCTGGTCGCGTTCGGCGCGGCGGCCCAGCCGGACGGCCGGGACCTGAACCTGCCGTCGATCTCGCTGCGCGAGTACGACGGGACCAAATCGGTGACGCTGACCCGCAAGCTGACCAACGTCGGCGGCAGGCAGGAGACGTACCAGGCCTCGGTCACCGGGCTGCCGGGCATGGAGGTCAGCGTGTCGCCGAAGGCGGTGACGGTGCCACCGGGCAAGACCGCCACGGTCACCATCACGCTGCGGCGCGGCAGCGCGCCGTGGGACCGCTACGTCACCGGCGCGATCACCTGGCGCAGCGCTGCCCACCAGGTACGGATTCCGGTCGCCGCGCGCCCGTGGGGCGTCTCCCCCCGACTGTTCGACGACAACCTGGAGGAGTTCGGCCGGCTCGTCACCGGCGCCTTCGGGCTGATGGAGCCGGGCTTCACCGGCAAGATCTCCGGCCGGTCGACCGGCTACACCCCCATCCAGTGGGACTCGTACTCGATGCCGGCGGGAGTCAACGGCGGCGTCTTCGACCCGGAGGCCCTCGGAGTGCGGGCGCACACCTTCACCGTGCCGGCGGGCAGCGCCGGGATCGTGGTGGAGACCGCCACCGACGACCCGAACACCAACCTCGACCTCTGGCTCTACAAGGGGAACAAGCTGGTGTACCGGGGTGCCGCCTGGCACAGCAGTGAGCGGGCCTGGGTCTTCATGCCGGAAGCCGGCACCTACACGGCGTACGTCTTCGCGCAGGCCTCCGGCGGCCCGGTCGTCGACTACCGGCTCGGCCACGTGATCCTCAGCCGCGATGGCCAGTACGCCCCCGCCACGCTGGAACTGCCGGCCCGGGTGGAACGGGGCACGACCCCGTCGTACAAGCTCCGGCCGGACGCCCCGCTGGAGGAGAACGTCGAGTACTGGGCGTACACCGAGTTCTCCACCAACGGGGAGGTGGTCCCCGGACATCTGGTCTCCACCGAGCAGTTCTGGTGGGAGTGACCGGCTGATACCGGATGCGGTGGGGCGGAGCAGTCAGCTCCGCCCCACCGCGCCGCCGGGCCACCGGCCCGGCGGGCTTGCGCGGCGGGCCGTGCACGGCGCACAGTGCAGCCCGTGAACCGACACTGGCCCGTGCCCGGCCGACGCCGGACCGCCGCGCCGATGGCGCTGGTGCTGCTGCTGGTGTCGGCGCTCGCCGGTCTGGCCGGCTGCCGGGACGAGCCCACCGAGCCGGTGCGCATCCGGATCGCCACGGGTAGCCCCACCGCGGTCTACCACGCCTTCGGCCAGTCGCTGGCAGCCCTGCTCAACCGCGAGATGCCCGGCGTGCAGGCCAGCGTGGTGATCACTGCGGCCTCCGCGCAGAACGTCCGGTTGGTCGGCTCCGGCGAGGCGGAGCTGGGCTTCACCCAGGCCGACGTGCTGCCGCCGCACGCACCGGAGCACCCCACGGTGCTCGCCGTGGCCCGGGTCTACGACGACCTGCTGCACCTGGTCACCACCGCCGGCGGCCCGGTACGCACCCTGGCCGACCTGCGCGGGCGGCGGGTGTCGGTGGGCGCCGACGGCTCCGGCACCGAGGTCACCGCCACCCGGCTGCTCGACGTGGCCCAGCTCGGCGGCGACGCGATCCGCAAGGAGCACCTCGGCCTGGACGACTCGGTGGCGGCGCTGCGCGCCGGCCGGATCGACGCCTTCTTCTTCTCCGGCGGCCTGCCGGTCCGCGGCGTCGCCGAGCTGGCCGGGAACACAGCGGTGCGGATGGTCGACCTGGGCGAGTGGACCGAGCCGCTGCGCCGCGGGTACGGGCAGGTCTACGTGACCCGGGACATCCCCCGCTCGGTCTACGGGGCGGACCCGGTCAGCACGGTGGCGAACCCGAACTACCTGATCGTCCGCGCCGACCTGCCGCCGGCGCTGGTGCGCGAGGTGACCCGGCTGCTGATGGAGCGCCGGGAGGAGCTGGCCGCGGCGCACCCGGCGGCCGGCCGGATGAGTCCCCGATCGGCGATCGTCACCACCCCGCTGCCGCTGCACCCGGGCGCGGCCGACTGGTACCGGGCCACCAAGCCCTGAACCGGGTCAACACCGCCCGGCCTCGGAACCGACCCGGTCGACCGGGTCGCCGCCGAGCGCCGGAACATTTTCGTCCGGCTCGGCCAGCTCGTCCGGGGCCGGGAACCACAGCTCGGCGACCAGCCCGCGGGGCTCGCCCTGGCGCATGGTCAGCCGGCCGTCGGAGGCGTCGACCAGCACCGCGACGATGGTCAGCCCGAGCCCGGCCCCATCGACGTTCTGCACGTCCGGGGCCCGCCAGAACCGCTCGGTGGCCTGGTCGAGCTGGCTGGCCGTCATGCCGGGGCCGGTGTCCCGCACCTCCAGCGCAGTTCCGCCCTCGGCCGGGCGTACGGTCACCGTCACCGCTCCCCCGGCACCGCTGAACTTGACGGCGTTGTCGATCAGCGCGTCGAGCGCCTGGTCGATGGCGGTCGGCACGGTCCGGGCGTACGCGGGCGCCCCGGTCGTGTCGAGCGTGAGGGTGACCGACCGGTGCCGGGCCAGCGGCAGCCAGGCCGAGACCCGGGAGGCGGCGATCTCGGCGGCGTCCACGGTGACCCGCTGGTTCTCCTCCCGCTCAGCCCGGGCCAGGGTGAGCAGCGCGTCGAGCACGGTGGCCAGCCGGTCGGTCTCCTCCAGCGCCAGCCGGTGCTCGGCCCGGCCGTCGGGGTCGGTCAGGCTCGGCCCCAGCTCCTCCACCCGCAGCCGCAGCGCGGTCAGCGGATTGCGCAGCTGGTGGCTGGCGTGCGCGACGAACGCCCGCTGCCGGTCCATCACGTCGGAGACCGCGTCGGCCATGTCGTTGAAGCTGGTCGCCAGCCGGCGCAGCTCCGGCGGGCCGAGCCGGGGACGGACCCGGGCCCGGTGCCCCTCGGCGATCTCGTGGGTGACCGCGTCCAGCTCGGTGACCGGGCGCAGCACCCAGCCCGCCAGCCCGAACGCGGTGGAGACGCAGGCCAGCACCGCGAGCAGGCCGATCCCGGCGAGCAGCAGCCACCAGGCGGTGACGGTGCGGCGCACCTTGGCCGCCGGAGTCGTGGTGACCACCGCGCCGAGCACCTCGCCGCCGTCGTTGATCGGCACCGCCACCACCAGCGGCCCCTCCACCCAGGGCCAGACCGACTCCGGCCCGCTGAACTGCTGCCCGGACAGCGCGGTGTCCAGGGCCGGGTCGGTGCCCGCGCCGAACTGCCAGCGGGCCGAGACGACCACGGTCCGGCGGTCCCGGTCCACCACGGCCGCGCCGACGCCGTAGAGGTCGTCGTAGGCGGCCAGTTCCCCGTCCAGCGGGCCCGGGGTGCCGCCGCGCAGCGCCGGACCGGCCAGCGAGGCGAACCGGGTGGCGTCGGCGAGCCGGTCGGCGCGGACCCGGTCGGTCTCCCGGGTGGCCAGTGTGGCCGCCAGGGGCGTCTCCAGGGCGAGCAGCACCAGCACCATCAGCAGCAGGTAGCTGATCACCAGCCGGCGGCGCACCCCGGCCCCCTCACTCGCCGCGGAGCCGGTAGCCGACCCCGCGGACGGTCTCCACCAGCGTCGGGTCGCCGAGCTTGCCGCGCAGCGAGCCGACGTGCACCTCCACGGTGTGCCGGTCGGCCCAGGTGGTGCCCCAGACGTCGAGCAGGATCCGGTCCCGCGGCACGGCCACCCCGGGCTGGCGGGCCAGCGAGAGCAGAATGTCGAACTCCTTGCGGGTGAGGGCCACCGGCCGCCCCGCCACGGTCACCGTCCGGCCGCCCACGTCGATGCGGACGTCGCCCGCCTCGATGAGGTTGCGCTCCGGCACGGTGTGCGCCGCCCGGCGCAGCACCGCCTCGATCCGGGCCTGGAGCTCCACCATCGAGAACGGCTTGACCACGTAGTCGTCGGCGCCCAGCCGCAGCCCCAGCACCCGGTCGCGCTCCTCACCCCGGGCGGTCACCGCGATGATGCCGAGTTGGCTGCTGCGCCGGCGCAGCTCCCGGCACAGGTCGGTGCCGTCCCCGTCGGGCAGGGTCAGGTCGAGCAGCACCAGGTCGCAGGGGGCGGCGGACAGCGCGGCCTCGACGGTGGCGGCGTGCTCGACCTCGTACCCGCGCCGGGTCAGCGCGGACGACAGGGCGGCGGCCACCCGACGATCGTCCTCGACCAGGAGGATCCGCACCCGTGCCTCCATCCGCTCGACGTGCTGCCCTGCGAATGGTGGCAGACGAACCGGCGGGACGGGAGGGCCGGTACACGGTCAGAGACCGAAGACCTCCTCGGCGGTGGCGTCGCGGACCCCGTCGGTGAAGCCCCGGAAGCCCGGGTCGGAGTGGCTGGCCGGCACGCTCGTCACGTTCTCCCCGATCGCCTGGGTGACCGCGTCGACCAGCGGCGGGAAGTCGATCTCGGCGTCGGCGAAGGCGTCGTCGTCGGCCTGCCCCAGGTTGATCACGTGCTGGACCTCGTCGGTCGGGGTGTCCGGGTCGCCGGCCCAGTCGGCACCGGCCCGGTAGCACTCGTCGTAGACGCCCCGCTGGCCGTCGGTCCAGTCCTCGTCGTAGCTCTGCATCCCCATCCCTCCGCGGGCCGCTGCACCCCGAGCATGCCGGGCCCGGGCGGACGGCAGGGGGCGTACGCCGGAACCGGCGCACGGCGGGCGGGCGGCGGCTTCTAGGCTGCGGTGGTGATCTACAAGATTCTGACCAACGGCGAGTGGGAGCAGGCGCAGGCGGCCGGCCGGTTCACCGGCACGGCGATGGACCGCCAGGACGGCTTCGTCCACCTGTCCGCGGCGGACCAGGTGGTGGAGACCGCCCGCCGGGTCTTCGCCGGGGTCACCGGCCTCACCGTGCTCGCCGTGGACGAGGTGCGGCTCGGCGACGCGCTGCGCTGGGAGGTGTCCCGGGGCGGCGCGCTCTTCCCGCACCTCTACGCGGCGCTGCCGGTCGACGCGGTGCTGGCCGCCCATCCGCTGCCCGCCGACCGGCCCGCCGCCGACGCGGTGGCGGAGCTGCTGGCCTGACGGCTCGCTATGCTCTTCGAGCCCGCGCGCCGGCTCCGGGAGCCCGGCGTCGCCGGGTGGTCCTGGCCCGGCCGGGCGCGCGGTGGTCAGCCGGCGCGACCGTCCGGCACCGACGGCGCGACGACGCGCCCTGCGACGATGCGAGTTGACATGACTGACACCAACGACCGGTCCGCCTCCGTCTTCGTCCACCCGACGGCCGACGTTGAGGAGGGCGCCAAGGTCGGCGACGGCACCAAGGTCTGGCACCTGGCCCACGTCCGGTCGAGCGCGCAGGTCGGCGCCGGCTGCGTGATCGGCCGCAACGTGTACGTCGACGCGGGTGTGACCGTCGGCGACCGCGTGAAGATCCAGAACAACGTCTCGGTCTACCAGGGCGTGACCATCGAGGACGAGGTCTTCGTCGGCCCGTGCGCGGTGTTCACCAACGACTTCCGCCCGCGCGCCCAGAACCCGGACTGGACCATCACCCCGACCATGGTCCGCCGGGGCGCCTCGATCGGCGCCAACGCCACCCTGGTCTGCGGGATCGAGGTGGGCGAGTACGCGATGATCGCGGCCGGCTCGGTGGTGACCCGCGACGTCAAGCCGTACCAGCTGGTGGCCGGCAACCCGGCCCGGCCGAAGGGCTGGGTGGACGAGAAGGGCGAGGTCGTCTCCCGGGACGTGGACAACCCGCCGTACCAGAGCTGAGCACGCGACGGGGGCGGCGACCGGACCGGTCGCCGCCCCCGTGCGTCGAGGTGGCGGTCAGCCGCAGAGGCGGCCGATCTCGTCGCGGAACCGGTCCATCGGGTTCGACCCGGCCGGGCCGAGCAGATACTCCTTCAGCTGCCGCCGCGCCTCGGTCATCGGGTCGTCGCCGGCCCGGGTGACCGCGAGGACCTTCGGCAGCTCACCGCAGTCCGCGGAGAGCAGGTATGCCGCCCGCGCGGTGGGGAAGGCCCGGCGGAACTCGTCCTCCGGCAGGCCGGCCGGGTTGGCCACCACGTACGGCCGCTCGCTCTGCACGAAGTCGGAGACCACGCTGGAGACGTCGCTGACCAGCAGGTCGGTGACGTTGAAGCAGTCGAACAGGGCCGGCGTCCGGCCGGTGACCACCAGGTGGGCGGTGCCGTCCAGCGAGGACGGGTCGGTCTGGCCGCCGGCGGCGCGGATCCTTGCCACGATGCGCTGGTGCACGGCCCGGGCCTCCTTCGAGCGGCTGCCGGTCAGCGGGTGCGGCTTGTAGATCAGCCGCAGGTTGCCGGCGGCGAGCAGCCCGGACACGATCCGCTCCCCCATCAGCACCAGCGACGTGTGGTAGGGGTCGTCGTCGAGCCAGCCCTCCCAGGTGGGGGCGTAGAGCACGGTGAAGACGTGGTCGGCGGCGCCCGAGCCGAAGGTGTGCACCCCGGCGAGCTGCGGCCGGCCGATCTCGACGATGTCCCGGTCCAGCACGCCCACCCCGGCCCGGGCGTACCGCTCCCGGGCGGCGGGCCCGGCCACCCAGACCTCGTCGTAGACCTTGCTGTACGGGTTGACGCTGGCCTGCTTGTCACTGTCGCCGTGGCCGACGAAGACGTGCTTCATGCCCGGCTCGCGCAGCATGTGGATGTTGGCGCCGACGTTGGCCGTGTACAGGGCGACCCGGATCGAGCTGAGGTCGAGGTTCATGAAGTCCACCCCGGCCGGTACGCAGATCACCGGCAGCCGGGTGTCGGCCAGTTCGCGGAACGCGTCGTCGGCGCGCAGCAGCACCACCGCGCGGCGGCCGGCCGCCTCGACCGGGGCGAGCCACATGTTGGCCTGGTAGACGTCCTTGGCGGGACCGGCGAAGTAGAGCGCCACCTCGGGCCGCTCCCGGGCCAGCCAGTCGTGCACCGCGGGCAGGATCCCGGGGGCCTTCCCGCGCCCGCGCACGAAGGTGAACGCCAGCACCGCGGCGGTGACCAGCCCGGCGGCCAGGGTGACCAGTCCGGTGACCACCACCGGGGCGATCCGGTCGGTGACCGCGGCCACCACGGCGGCCGGCACCAGCAGCACGTTGAGCAGTGGCAGCCGCAGGCCGGCCAGGAGCCGCGCCCAGGCCGGCGGGATCGGCACCCCGCGCAGCGTGCCGAGGTCGAGGTTGCGGGTGAACGCCGGGGTCGCCGCCCGCCCGTCGACCACCTTGGTCAGCGCGGTGGTGCCGACCGCCACGGTCCAGAGCGCGGCCGGCAGCAGCAGCACCGTGACGGTGCCGCCCACGCCGGGGCGGACCGTGCTGACCACCAGCAGCACCACGGACAGGTCGCGGACCAGCCGCCGGAAGACCAGGCCGAGGCCGGCCTTGCGGAGCAGTTCGCCGGTCTCGGCGTAGCGGGTGGCGAGGGCCAGCTCACCGGCGATGACGACCAGCGCGGCGACCGCGTACGGGACCACCAGACCGAGGACTCCGGAGAGGATCATGATCCCGTAGCCGAGCAGCGTCAGGCCGACGACGGCCAGACCCTGCCGGCTGCGCACTCTGCTGAACAACGACACGCTCCTGTCTGCCCACCGGCGTCGCTCCGGTCCGATACCGGGCAGCTGCGACCTTGAACCGGGGCAATTAACACAAGTATTCCCCGGGTGCCCGACGGGTGACCGGCTGACGACGGTGCTCAGGAGCGGTGTCGGCCCCGGGCGGCGCAACGCAGCGGGCCCCGGCCGTCGAACGGCCGGGGCCCGCGGGCGACGGACGGGTCAGCCGCCGATGACCACCCGGCGGACGCCGGTCCAGCGGGCCGGGTCGGTGACCCGACGGCCGTCGACCAGCACCGTCACGCCCGGCAGGTCGGCCGGGGCGAGGTTGCGGTACTCGGCGTGGTCGGCCTGGATGACCGCGGCGCCGACCGGCTCACCCTCGTAGCCGGGGAGGCCGTGCGCGGCCAACTCCTCGTTCGTGTACATCGGGTCGGAGACGTACGGAACCGCACCCCGCGCGCGCAGCGCCTCGACGGTCGGGAAGACGCCGGAGAAGGCGGTCTCCTTGACGCCGCCCCGGTAGGCGGCGCCGAGCACCAGCACGCCCACCCCGGTCAGGTCCCCGTACGCGGCGGCGAGCAGGTCGACGGCGTACTCCGGCATGGCGGCGTTGGCCTCGCGGGCCGAGCGCACCACGGTGGCCGCCGGGTCGTTCCACAGGTACATCCGCGGGTAGATCGGGATGCAGTGGCCGCCGACGGCGATGCCCGGCGAGTGGATGTGGCTGTACGGCTGGGTGTTGCAGGCCTCGATGACCTTGGTGACGTCGACGCCCACGGTGTCGGCGAAGCGGGCGAACTGGTTCGCCAGGCCGATGTTGACGTCCCGGTAGGTCGTCTCGGCGAGCTTGGCCAGCTCGGACGCCTCGGCCGAGCCGAGGTCCCAGACGCCGTTCGGGCGGTCGAGGTCGGCGCGCTCGTCGAAGTCCAGCACGGCCTCGTAGAAGCGCACGCCGTGCTCGGCCGACGCCTCGTCGATGCCACCGACCAGCTTCGGGTAGCGGCGCAGGTCGGCGAAGACCCGGCCGGTGAGCACCCGCTCCGGGCTGAACACCAGGTGGAAGTCCTGGCCGGCGGTCAGGCCGGAGCCCTCCTCCAGCATCGGGGCCCAGCGGTTGCGGGTGGTGCCGACCGGCAGGGTGGTCTCGTAGCTGACCAGGGTGCCCGGCTTGAGCCCGCGGGCGATGGCCCGGGTGGCGTCGTCCATCCAGCCGAAGTCCGGCACGCCCTCGGCGTCGACGAAGAGCGGCACGACCACGACGACGGCCTCGGACTCGGCGACCGCGGCGGCGGTGTCGGTGGTGGCCGACAGCAGCCCGGCGGCCACCGCCTCCTTCAGCTTGACGTCCAGGTCGGCCTCGCCGGGGAACGGCACGGCACCGTCGTTGACCAGCCCGACGACCCGCTCGGAGACGTCGGCACCGATCACCCGGTGCCCCTTCGAGGCGAACTGCACGGCGAGCGGCAGACCGATCTTGCCGAGCGCGACGACGCAGATGTTCATGAAACTACTTTCCTCCAGAGGGCCAGATTCGGCGCAGGCGGGCAAGGAACCGACGGGGAGTCACCGGCGTGATCGCGACGATCACCTGGCCCTTGTGGTTGGTGGTGGGCGTGACGAGGTGGAACCGGACGCCGTGCCGGGCCAGCAGCCGGGGCGCCGCGACGCGGTGATCCGTCCGCAGCGGCGCCGAGCCGGTCCCGCCCAGCGCGGTCACCTCGGCGCGCGCCACCCGACGCTCCCCGCTCGCCGCGACGACCGAGAGCAGCCGGTCCACCGCGAAGTCCGTCCGTACGACGGTACCGGTGCCGTCGGGCGCGACCGACGTGACACCCACCAACTCGCCGAAGCTGACCCGGACCGCCTCGTCGGCCAGCTCGGACAGCTCGGCCCAGCGGCTGCGCGCGGTGACCACCAGGGCACGGGCGCCGGCGGCGTCCCGGCCCCAGGCCAGCCCGGTCGCGGTCAGCTTCGCCAGCGCCTTGGCGGCCTGGTCGGTGATGTCGTACCAGTCGTCCGGATAGCCGAACGCCGGGTCGCGGAAGCCGACGTGCCGGGCGTACCAGCGGTCGTTCTCGATGGTGACCTCGGGCAGCGTCTTGTCGGCCTGCTGCCCGATCAGCTCGCGGAGCCGCGCCAGCTCGCCGTCACGCGCGACGGCGAGCCGCAGCCGCAGGTCGGGCGCCATCCGGGCCAGGATGCCCTCGGTCAGGTACGCCTCGGCGAGCTTGCGGATCCGGTCGTGGACGTGCTGCTGGACGTCCGCCGAGAGGTCGAGGAACTCCGCCCGGAGCAGCTTCGCCACCTCCCAGCTGAAGTGGCGCAGCAGCACCGCGTCGCGCCGCGGACCCGGCTCGATCAGCCCGGCCACGAAGCCGACCAGCTCCTCGGCGCAGCGCAGCCGCTCCTCGAAGCGGCTGGCGTAGGTGATGTTCTGCGCGTTGCCCCGCTTGACCGCGTAGTAGTACTCGTAGTCGGCGAGCACGGAGATCTTCTCCGCCCGGAAGCAGGCCTCCAGCGTGAACGGCTGGTCGCTGCCCATCGGCATGTCGGTGCGGAACCGCAGGCCGTGACGCTCGACCAGGTCCCGCCGGAACAGCTTGGTGTTCGACAGCGACCAGGGCAGCGCGCTGTCGAAGAGGTCGACCCGCTCCTCCGTGCTCGCGTAGACCGCCTGGTGCACGTAGCGCTTGTTGGTGCCGACCATCCGGCCGAGCACCACGTCGGAGCCCCACCGGTCGGCGGCGTCCACCAGGCGCTCCAGCGCCTCGGGGCCGAGGTGGTCGTCGGAGCCGATGAAGAAGACGTACCGGCCGCGGGCGTGGTCCAGGGCGAGGTTGCTCGGGGCGGCCGGGCCACCGGAGTTGGCCTGGTGCAGCACCCGGACGGTGTCCGGGTAGCGGGCGGCGTACCGGTCCAGCTCGGCGGCGCTGCCGTCGGTGGAGCCGTCGTCGACTGCGACGACCTCCAGCCGGTCCCGCCCGATGGTCTGCCCGACCAGCGAATCCAGACAGGCGGTCAGATACGGCATGGTGTTGTAGACGGCGACGACGACGGTCACGTCGGGCTGGCTCACGCGCCCACCCCCACCGAGGCAGGGGCCGGGCCGGGAGCCGGGTCGCCGGCCGGCGCCGGGCGCGGCGGAGCGTCGGGCAGCAGCCGGGAGTAGACGCCGTCGAGCACCTGCGCCTGCGCCTCCCACGTCCAGCCGGCCAGCAGACCGGGCCGGTCGTACGCGGCGCGGTAGCGCGCCGGGTCGGCGAGCACCGCGGTGACCGCCCGGACGAAGTCGGCCACGTCCTCGGCCGTGAACACCTCGCCCTGACCGGTCTCCCGGACAGTCTCGGCCATCGTCTGCACGTCGGAGACGACCAGCGGGAGGCGGGCGTGTGAATACTCGAAGAACTTGGTGATCAGCGCGATCTCGTGGTTGGGCCAGTGCTGGATCGGGATGACACCGACCTGCGCGCCGGAGAGGAACCGGACCACCTGGTGGTGCGGCACGTAGGGCAGCACGTGCACCCGGTCCGCCACGCCCAGCTCACCGGCCCGGGTGACCAGGCCCGTGACGTACGCCGACGCGGGCTTGTTGACCACGAACGCGACGTGCGCGCCGGGCAGCCGGGGCAGCGCCTCCACCATCACGCCGAGGCCCCGCTTGGCGGCGGCCACCCCGCTGTAGACCAGCAGCGGCGTGTCGGGCCCGATGCCGCAGAGCGCGCGGATGTCCGGCACCGGCTCACCCGCGTCGGCCGGCAGCTCGTCCACCGCGGGGGCGTTGAGCACCACCGCCGGGCGCTCCGCCAGCCCGTGCTCGCGTCGCAGCAGGTCGGCCAGGCCGCCGGAGACGGTCATCGCCGCGTCCGCGTACGGCACGTACTCCCGCTCGTGGGCCACGTTGCCGGGCAGCCAGCGGGCGTTGTCGCGCCACGGCTGCACGCCGGGCAGGTACTCGTGGGCGTCCCAGAGCAGCGCGATCCGGCGGCCCTTGGCGGCGGCCCGGATCTTCGCGCGGGCGCCGACGCCGATCATCCGGAAGTCGTTGGCGTGGATCAGGTCCGGTGCCAGCTCGTCGACGACCGGGCCGTAGGCCAGCTCGTAGTCCCACAGCCCCGGCTCGATGCGGCGCCAGGCGCCGTCGCCGCGCAGCCGCTGCCAGAACAGCGTGTACGCCCGGTCCCAGGCGCCGTGGAGCTTGCGGCTCTTCCGGGCCTGGTTGAGCTGCCGGTGGCGGAAGCCCACCCACTTGCGGGTCAGGCCGGCGAGCTTCTCCTCGGCGCGCAGCGCCGCCCAGGGGAGGCCGCCCGGCCGGCCGGCGCCGGACTCCCGGGCCGCCGTGGTCAGCGCGGCCCGCCGGACCGCCAGGTCGGCCCGCCAGGCCTTCATGGCCTGGGTACGGTGGGCGGCGATGCCGGACGGCGGATAGGCGAGCGGCCGGCGCAGCCAGACGCGGCGGAACTCGTGCCGGCGCTTGGCGAGCGGCTCGGGCATCGGGATCAGGCGGACCTCGGCGTCGCCGAGCCGCCAGCGCTGCGGCTGCCCGACGGGCGCGCGCCCGAGGAGGACCACCTCCCAGCCGGCCTCGGCCGCCGAACGGGCCGCCTTCTGCACCCGGGAGTCACCGTGGACCCCGTTGTCCACCAGCATGACGATCCGTCCCCGGGTGGCCGCCGGGGCGGTCGTGCCGTCAGATCCCATTCCTGCCCGTTTCCGTCGTCACCAGCACCGCACCCGCGGACCCGAGCGAGTCTACGACAACGCCTCGGCCGCAGACGTCCGCCGCCGTCGGCGGTCCGCGCCCGGCCGCGCCGGTTGCTACCCTCCATGCTGTTCAACGACCGGTGACCTCGCCAGTTCCCGGGCCGGGCCGGCGTCGAGCCTCTCCGACGGGCCGGGCCCGCCGTCGGATCACCCCAGCTCAGCGCGGACAGGATCGCACAATGGACATGGTGACAACCGAGGAGCCGAGCCGAACGCCGTCCCCCTCGGCCACGCAGGCGAGCCCGCTCCCGGGTCGTCCCGGTCTTGGCCGTCGGCTGTCGGCGGCCGGCCGGGCCGCGCTGCCCGCGCTCGCGGCCTACGCCGTGATCCGTCTGGTCGGGGTGCTGACCGTGTACGTCTGGGCCCGCAACCTGGGCCTCTCCCCCGAGCAGCGGCTCAGCAAGTCGGACGGCACCTACTACCTCTCGATCGCCCAGCACGGCTACGACGGGTACGTGAAGACGCAGAGCGACATGGCGTTCTTCCCGCTCTATCCCGGCCTCACCGGCGTCCTGGACCGGATCACCCCGTTCAGTCCCCGCGAGGCGGCGCTGATCGTGGCGTGGCTGGCCGGCCTCGCGGCCGCCTGGGGGCTCTTCGCGATCGGGGCACACCTGCACGATCGGCGCACCGGTGTGCTGTTGGCCGCGCTCTGGGCCGCGCTGCCGCACGCCATCGTCGAGTCGATGACCTACAGCGAGAGCCTGTTCACCGCCCTGGCGGTCTGGACGCTGTACGCGCTGCTGCGCAACCAGTGGCTCACCGCCGGCGTGCTGTGCCTGTTCGCCGGGCTGACCCGGCCGACCGCCTCGTCGTTGATCCCGGTGGTGGGGCTCGCCGCGCTGGTGGCGATCGTCCGGCGGCGGGACGGCTGGCGGCCCTGGGTCGCCCTGCTGCTCGCGCCCGCCGGTTGGCTCGGCTACCTGGCCTGGGTGGGCACGCAGACCGGACGGCCGGACGGCTGGTTCCACATCCAGTCCGCCGGCTGGGGCAGCACCTTCGACCTGGGCGCCTACACCGTCCGCCGGGGCCAGGAGGTGCTCGCCGAGACGACCACCCCGCAGATGCTGGTGGTGAGCGTGGTGTCGCTGCTGGCGGTGATGTTGTTCGTGCTGAGCCTGATCGACCGGCAGCCCTGGCAGCTGCTGCTCTACAGCGGGCTGCTCCTGGTCACCACGCTCGGCGCGGCCGGCTACTACCACGCCAAGGCGCGGTTCCTGCTGCCGGCCTTCGCGTTGCTGCTCCCGGCGGCCGTGGGCCTGGCCCGGGCCGGCTGGGCCCGGGCGGCCACCGTGCTGGTGGCGGCGACCGTCTTCTCCGCCTACTTCGGCGGATACCTGCTGCTGATCTGGACGAAGTCGCCGTGACCGGTCACCCGGTGCGGGCCCGGACGCCCGTCACCGGGTGAACGGGCGCACGTCCCAGAGCCAGACGTCGTCGACCCGCTGCCCCGGGCCGTACAACGCGTCCAGCACGATCCTCAGGTTGTCGTGCCTCCGGACGTCCACGGGCAGTGCCACGGCGTCAGCCTTCCAGTACCGGACGTCGGAGCGCGCCTGGGCGATCTCCGCCGGACCGACCTGGGTGTCCCGTTCGCCCCGGGAAACGGCGGTGAGCAGCTTCGCGGTCGGCTGGGGCTCGACGCCCCAGCGGCCGGTGGCGTCGGTGGCGGAGACCGGACCGAGGAAGTAGCCCTCGGGGACGGCGAAGCCGGCCACCGCGGCGGAGCTCCAGTAGACCGAGGTCATCTGACTGACCGGGACGGGCACCAGGGTGCGGCCCGGCGCGACATGGTCCTTCCACGCGCCGCTGGTGACGAAGTCGGGGGCGGGGATCCGGTCGCGGGCCTCCAGCGGGGTCGGCAGGATCGGCAGCAGCGCGGCCAGCCCCGCCACGGTGACCAGCCGGGTGACCAGGCGGGCCCGGCCCGCCTCGGTCGCCCGCATCCGGGTGAGGCGGTCCCCGGCGACCGCGAACAGCACCCCGAGCGCCGCCGTGGTGATCAGCGCGAACCGGGAGACCACCACCGAGTCGAACACGGGCAGGTCGCTCACCAGCGCGAACGGCGCCGGAACATCGGTACGCCGGGTCCCCCAGGTCCAGGTCGTGCCGACCGAGAAGAGCGCGGAGATCGCGATCACCACGCCGAGCACCCGACCGACGATCTCCCGGCGCAGCCACCAGCAGGCGACCAACGCCAGAATCACCAGCGGCCAGCCGTAGAAGCTCGACTGCTCGGTCGTGTTGGGAGCCCAGTGCAGCGCGCTGGTGGCGCTTCCCGCCACCGACTCGGTGGCGTAGCGCACGAACGAGCCGAGGGTCAGCGCGTAGTCGTCCGGATCGCCGGGGTGCCCGACCCGGTGCTGCGGCCCGGCGAACTGCATCCAGAGCGGGTACGCGGCGGCCGCGGCGACCAGCACGCCGGTGATCGCGAGGCCGCCGAGCAGCGGACGGGCCCGCCGCAGCGCCTCGCGGGGCCGGAAGATCACGTAGCCGACCACCAGCATGAGGCAGCCCAGCGCCAGCAGGAAGAGGATCTCCAGGCTGACGAAGAACTGCGCCACCACGAGAGCGCCCAGCACGAGCCCGTCCCGGACGGTGCGGCCGCCACGGGCCAGCCGGACGACCCGCCACACGATGAACGGCACCAGCCACTGGGCGGTGATGTGCGGGTGCCCGTTGCTGTGCGAGACCAGGGCCGGCGCGAAGGCGCAGAACAGGCCGCCGACGAAGGCCGTGGCCCGCGACGCCACCAGGTGCCGGGAGAGCACGTGGTACCAGGCGTACCCGGTGCCGGCCAGGTTCAGCGTGATGAACAGCAGGTACGAGAAGGAGGCGCCGAACAGCAGGGTGAACGGCGCCAGCACCAGCCCGGGCAGCTGCATCCCGACGTTGGTCATCAGGTTCACCCCGTTCGGGGCGTTCTGCAGCGTGGTGAAGAACGGGTTCTCCAGGTGGCTGGCCGCGTGCGCCGCGTACGCCAGCATCCATTCGTTGAAGCCCTGGTCGTTGGGACGGCTGCCGAGCAGCCGGCCGCCGTGGTCCAGCCAGCCACGGGCGGTCACCCACAGGGCGCCGGCGAGGTAGACGGCGGCAACCAGCAGGTCCGGGCGCAGCCGCCGCCACCGCGAGGGGCCGGCCGCGGCCGGGGCGGGGCGTTCCGCCGCGTCGGTCGGCGACTCGGACCGCTCCGGTGCCCCGCCGGTGGCGTCGGCCACCGGGTCGCCGGCGGCGGACGTGCTGGTGCGGATGTCGGGCCCCGGGGCGGTCATGGCGCCGTAGTTTACGCAAGCCAGGGCGGCCGCCCCGGTCCGGCTCACCAGGCCGCCGGGCGGCGACGGCGCCGCTGTGCGCGGGTGGACGGCCCGTGAACGGCCGCGGAAGATCGGCCGCCGGTCCGGCGAACGGTTGGCAGCGGCAACCCGCGGCCCGGCGGATCCGCCGCCACCGCCACGCGGCGCGGCCGACCGGCGGGGCCGGAGGACCAGGCGGGTTCGGTTAGGGTGGTGCGCTGTGTCCCTTCCCACGTCGCTCGTCGCCCTCCGGCCTGCCCGGACGCGGATGACCGGAACCGACCGGTGGCGTCGCGCACCATCCCGGCCCGGCGACGGCCGCGTCCGTGCCCGGGCGCCGCTCGGGGCACTACTATTCCAAGTGCCGTCGCCCGTCACCCGGGCTCCCGCGGTCGGCAGGGACGTCTCCACGGCGTCGGCGGGCGTGGTCGTCCGCCGTGGTCGTCCCCCGGTGAGCACCCCCACCCCCGCCGCAGGCGGCGGCCCCCGGTCCGCCCGTAGTCCCCGTCGCAGATCACGAGGAGTCACGCAGTGAAGGTCGTCAGCATCGTCGGCGCCCGACCGCAGTTGGTGAAGCTGGCGCCCATCGCCGCGGCCTTCGCCGAGGACGGGTGCGAGCACGTGATCGTGCACACCGGTCAGCACTACGACGCGGACCTGTCCGACGTGTTCTTCTCCGGCCTCGGCATCCCGGACCCGGACGTGCACCTGGGCATCGGCTCCGGCAGCCACGGTGTGCAGACGGGCACCACGCTGGCCGCGCTGGACCCGGTGCTCGCCGCCGAGCGACCGGACTGGGTCCTGGTCTACGGCGACACCAACTCGACCCTGGCCGGCACGCTGTCGGCGGTGAAGCAGCACCTGCGGGTGGCGCACCTGGAGGCCGGGCTGCGCTCGTTCAACCGGCGCATGCCGGAGGAGCACAACCGGGTGCTCACCGACCACGCCGCCGACCTGCTGCTCGCTCCCACCGAGGAGGCGATGCGGCACCTGGCCGCCGAGGGCCTGGCCTCCCGCTCACACCTGGTCGGCGACGTGATGGTGGACGTCTGCCTGCGGGTCCGGGACGACGTGTCGCAGGGCGGCCGGCCCCGGCCGGCCCTGCCCGAGGGGATCGACCCGGACGCCCCCTACCTGCTGGCCACCCTGCACCGCGCGGAGAACACCGACGACCCGCAGCGGCTCGCCACGCTGCTCGACGCGCTGGCCGACCTGCCCGTGCCGGTCGCGCTGCTGGCCCACCCGCGGCTGGTCGCCCGAGCCGAGGAGCACGGCCTGAAGCTGTCCCGGGGCTCGCTGCACGCCGGCCGTCCGCTGCCGTACGCCGCCATGGTGGCCGCCGTGCTCGGCTCCGTCGGCGTGGTCACCGATTCGGGCGGCCTCCAGAAGGAGGCCTACCTGCTGGACCGCCCGTGCACCACCCTGCGCACCGAGACGGAGTGGGTGGAGACCCTCGCGGACGGCTGGAACGTGCTCGTCCCGGACCCGCGCGAGCTGGGCGCGCAGTGGGCGACGACGGCGACCCGTCCCGCCCCGGAGGCGCCCCGCGGCACCCCGTACGGCGACGGTCGGGCCGCCCACCGGGTCGCCGAGACGCTGCGCCGGCACCTGGCATGACGGCACGTCCCCTCTTCACGATCGGCTACCTGCGATGAGCAATCGAGTTGTCCCCCTCCCCCGGTCCGGCGGCGGGTCGCGGCCGCACGCCATCTACCTGGCGATCGGCTTCCCGCCCGCGGCGAAGAGCAGCGCGTACCGGCTGCGCGAGACGGCGAACCAGTTCGTCGCCCTGGGCTGGGACATCACCGTCATCACCATCTGCCAGGAGGCATGGGAGCGGGAGTACGGCCTGGACCACACGCTGTCCGAAAAGGTCGACCCGCGGGTCAAGGTGGTCGAGCTGCCGCTGATCCGGGAGGACCTGGAGACCGACATCCGGGCCTTCTCGGAGGAGCGCTCGCTCGACCCGGCGGGCTGGATCAAGCGGCTGCGCCAGCGGGAGCAGAAGGTCTTCCCCGAGCCGGTCTTCGGCGGGTGGCGGTACGAGCTGGAGGCGGCGGTGCTGCGGGTGCACCGTGAGCACCCGGCCGACCTGCTGCTGGCCTCCTGCGCCCCGTACGTGAACCTGGCCGCCACCTGGAAGCTGTGGGAGGAGCACAAGGTCCCCTACGCGATCGACTTCCGGGACGGTTGGTCGCTGGACGTGATCGGCGGCGGTGAGGCGTTCACCCGGGACTCGGTCTCCGGCCGCTGGGAGTCCAAGGTCCTCGAGCACGCCGTCGCGGTCTGGTGCGTCAACGACCCGATCGCCGGCTTCTACCGGGAGCGCTACCCGCACCTCGCCGACCGGGTGCACGTCGTGCGCAACGGCTACGACGAGGACAGCCTGCCCGACGTCACGGGCCGTTCGCCGGACCCGGCCGCCGGGCTCACCTTCGGCTACCTCGGCTCGGTCAACTTCACGCCCGCCTTCCTCGAGTCGGTGCTCGACGGCTGGCGGATCGCCCGGCGGGACGACCCGGTGGTCGCCCGCTCCCGGTTCGAGGTGCGCGGCCACATCGGCGCGGGTCCGGCCCGCGAGGCCAACCGCCACATGGACCTCCTCAAGGAGGCCGCGGCCGACGGGGTCAGCTTCGGCGGCCCGGTGCCGAAGGCCGACCTGGCGGCGACCTACGGCTCGTGGGACGCCCTGGTCCTGATGCTGGTCGGCGGCCGCTTCGTCACCTCGGGCAAGGTGTACGAGTTCATGGCAACCGGTCTGCCGGTGCTCTCCGCCCACGACGTCGACCACGACGCGGCGAACATCCTGGCCGGGCATCCGCTCTGGACCGGGGCGGTCGGCCTGGACCCGCACCGGCTCGCCAACTCCTTCAGCGAGGCGGCCCGGATGGCCCTGAAGGCGACCGACGCCGACCGGAGGGCGGCGCGCGAACTCGCCCGCCGGTTCGCCCGCCCGGCCGTGCTCGGCCCCGCCGTCCGGCACCTCACCGAGCTCGTCCGGCCGACCACGGCCGGCGATTCCACCCCGGCCGTGGCCGCTTCGACGGAGGATGTCCAACCGTGACCACCGTGCTCATCGTGGCCGCCACCGCGCCGAAGCAGCCGGCCGTCCTGATCGAGGCGCTGGAGCGTTTCCGCAGCCGGGGCGCCCGGGTCACCGTGGCCTGCCTCTTCAACAGCGCGGACCTGCCGATCGACCCGGCGCTGGCGGAGGTGCGCACCTTCGCCGTACCCGGGGAGAAGCGGGACGCCCGGCTCCGCAAGGCCCTCGGCCGCGCACCGGCCAACCGGAAGGTGTGGCTGCACGCCCGGCACAACAGCTGGGTGCGGCAGCGGTACCGCGCGGCGGACCTCCTGGTGGCGCTCGACGCCCGGGCCGTGCACGCCGTCTGGGAGATGGCCCAGCGCAACACCCGGGCCGGCGCCTACTACGGGCTAGTGCCGGCGCAGAAGGCGCTCGACGCGCGGCGGACCGAGTCGGTGGGCCGGCGGCTGGAGCGCCAGGTGGCGGCGGCAGCCGGCATCGGCGCCCGCGGAGCCCGGCGGGCGGCGGTCCAGACCGTCCGGACCACCCTGCGCAAGGCCACCGGCCAGACGGTCATGAGCAACCCGGCCGGCGCCTGGTTCTGGACCCACGCCGTGGCGGCTCCTCGCGTTCCGGACCGGTTCCGCAGCAAGCTCGCCGTCCGGCTGCACGACAGCGCGGTCAAGGCCGGTCGGCCGGCCGTCGCGGCCCGCGCCGCCTCCGCCGCGGCGAACCGGATCAACAGCGCCGGTACCCGCGCGGACGTGCTGACCAAGGCGGCGCAGGCGGAGCTGGCCCTCGGCCGGGTGCCGACCGGCCTGCACGACGCGATCCGGGCCCAGCTCACGCTGGCGGACAGCCTGCTCCCCCGGGACAGCAAGAAGGCCGCCGCGGCGGTGTCCAGGGCGTGGAGCCTGGCCTCCAACCGGGTGCTGCACTTCGACCGGCTCACCTCGCCGATGAGCGAGGACCCGGGGGCGTTCCTGGCGCCGTTCCGGGAGAGCACCGCGGCCCGGAAGCTGTCCGCGAAGCGGGGGCGGCTCGCCCCCGCCGCTCCGGTGCCCACCGACCGGCCGCTGCGCCTGCTGGTCACCACTCTGATCAACGACAACTTCCTGCAGGAGATCCTCGAGCGCTACCGGGCGATGCCCAACGTGGAGGTCCGGTTCCTGGACCTCTACGACGACCCGGTGACCCGCCCGCTGGCCCTGAGCGGCAGCGCGGTGATGGAGCACCTGCTGGCCGGCGAGTCGTCGTACGGCGCGAAGATCGAGGAGTGGCTGCGGCCGCACCTGGACTGGGCCGACACGGTCTTCGTCGACTGGTGCCAGGCCACCGCCGCGCTGTTCACGCTGCACGACCCGGGTAGCGCCCGGATCATCGTCCGGCTGCACAGCTTCGAGGCCTTCAACTTCTGGCCGCACCTGGTCGACTTCTCCCGGGTCGACGACGTCGTCTTCGTCTCCGAGCACCTCAAGGACCTGTCCACCGCGGTGCTGCCCCAGCTCACCGAGGCCCACGGTCCCCGGCTCTGGGTCATCGACAACGCGATGGACCTGCAGCGGTACCCCCGCTCGAAGCCGGCGGACGCCCGGTTCACCCTGGGCATGGTCGGGTTCAGCTCCGTGGCCAAGGACCCGCGCTGGGCGATCGAGGTGCTCCGGAGGTTGCGCGAGCGGGACGAGCGCTACCGGCTCACCCTCATCGGCAGCGACTTCAACAACCGGACCAGCAAGCCGGCCAAGGACTACGGCAAGCTGCTCAGCAAGGACCTGGCCGAACTGGAGCCGCTCGGCGCCGTTCGGCGGTACGGGCAGACCGACGACGTCCCGGCGGCGCTCCAGGAGGTGGGCGTCATCCTCAGCACCTCGGTGCGGGAGAGCTTCCACTGCGGCCTGGTGGAGGGTGCGGCCAGCGGGGCGGTGCCGGTCGTCCGGGACTGGCCGTTCTTCGCCGGGAAGGCGCACGGCGCCCGTACGCTCTTCCCCGCCGACTGGGTGGCCGCCACTCCGGAGGAGGCCGCGGAGCGGATCCTGGCCGCCACGGCCACCGAGGAGCGGTGGGCGGAGGCCGGTCGGGCCGCGTCCGAGCACGTCCTGAAGACCTGGGACTGGACCGTCACCCAGACCGGCTACGACCGGCTGCTGCTGGACGACTGAACCGCCCCGCCGCCGACGGAGCAGCGGAGGCGAACGCGAAAGGGGCCCGGCCGATCGGCCGGGCCCCTTTCGTCGTCGGTCAGCGGACCGGCACGGCCGATCGCTGCGCCGGCACGGTCGGGGCGGCATCCGTCGAGGCGACCGCCTTCGGGTGGTCCGGCAGCAGCCGGGTGTAGACCTCGTCCATCACCCGGGCCTGCGCCTCCCAGGTCCACTGCTCCAGCACGCCCGGCCGGTCGTACGCGGCGCGGTACCGCCGCGGGTCGTCCAGCACCGCACGCACCGCGCGCAGGTAGTCGTCCAGGTCCTCCGCCCGGAACACCTCGCCCTGGCCGGTGGCCCGGGTCGCCTCGGCCATGGTCCTGACGTCGCTCACCACCATGGGCAGCCGACCGTGGGCGTACTCGAAGAACTTGGTGATGAGCGCGATCTCGTGGTTCGGCTTGTGGTGGATCGGGATGACGCCGAGATCGGCGGGGGCCACGAAGGCGGACACCTGCCAGTGCGGCACGTACGGCAGCAGGTGCACCCGGTCGGCCACACCCAGTTCGGCGGCGAGCTCCTCCAGCTCGTACATGATCGGCACCTTGCCGTTCGGGTGCAGCGACACCAGCGCGACGTGCGCGTCCGGCATCTGCGTGAGGCCCCGGATCATGATGTCCACCCCGCGCGACGGGTTGATGCCGCCGCAGTAGACCAGCAGCGGGGTGTTTGCGTCGATGCCGCAGAGCGCCCGGATGTCCGGCACCGGCACGGCCCGCTGCTCCGGGGTGAGTGCCGCGGGCGGGGCGTTCAACACCACGCCCGGCTGCTCGGGCAGGTCGTGCGTCTCGCGCAGCAGGTCGGCCAGGGTCGACGAGACCGTGATGACGGCGTCGGCGTACGGGGCGTGCTCCCGCACGTAGGCGATCTGGGCGGGCAGCCAGCGCAGGTTCGTGGGCCGGCCGATGATGCCCGGCACGAACTCGTGGGCGTCCCAGACCAGCTTGACGTCCCGGCCACCGGCCCGGGCCCGCATGGCGGCGCGCGCGCCGACGCCGAGCATCCGGAAGTCGTGCGCGTGAATGAGGTCCGGTGCCAACTCGTCCACGACCGGGGCGAAGGCGAGCTCGAAGTCCCACAGCTCCGGGTCCAGGCGGCGCCAGGCCCGGTCACCCTGGAGGCCCTGCCAGAACCGCAGGGCGGCCCGGTCGAGCCGGGAGTTCGGGTCCTGCTGGCTCTCCTGGAGGCGCTTGAGCTCCTTGGAGCGGAGCTTGACCCACTGGAACATCGCCTTGTTGACGAAGTAGGGCGTGGCCAGCCGGGCCTTGCCGGCCAGCTCCGCCCAGCGCGGGCCGCCCTCGCGCCGCGCGACCTTGATCTCCGAGAGCTGGAAGTTGAGGTCGTCCCGCCGGGCCCTGAGCTTGTTGAGCCTCCGCTTCGCCACCGGCCCCGGCTTGTAGGCCAGCGGACGGCGCAGCAGGGCGCGGCGGTAGGTGACCGGGTGCGGGAGCCGCCGGGGCACCCTGATGAGGCGCACCTCGGCGTCGCCAATCCGCCAGTTCTCCTCCGCGGCGGCACCCTTCAGGATGCCGACCAGGATCACCTCCCAGCCGGCCTCGGCGGCCGACCGCGCCGCCTTCTGCACCCGGGAGTCACCGTGGACACCGTTGTCGACCAGCATCACCACCCGTCCCCGGGTCGGTCGGGCGTCGGTACGGGGGACAGCTTGCATTGGGTGCTTCTCCTCGTTGACGGGGTGTGGCAGGGGCGGCCCGGATCGCGGTCGCCGGTCGTCGGCACGACCGGCGCCGATCACCGGAGGAAGGCGTCGAAGACCTCCGCCGTTCGCCTGCCGTCGTGGTTCTCACGGACGTAGCGGGGCCCCTCGGCGGCAAGGGCGATCGCCGCGGGACGGTCGTCGAGCAGCGACTCCATCGTCTTGACCAGGGTGGTGGGCGTGGCGTTGGCGATCGGTGGTCGTACGCCGACCGCACGGTGCGCTCCCTCGCTGAGGTAGGCCACCACCACCTTCCCGGCGGCCATCCCCTCGCAGGAGAAGGTGCCGTAACTGCCGATCACGAGCTGGTCGACGACGATGTCGGCGTCCTGCACGTATCGACGCATCTCGGTGTACGGCAGGCCTTCCACCAGCCGCAACTCGATGATCCGCCGGTCGTGCAGCTCCTGCAACGCGGGCAGCAGCCGATCGGTGCCCTTGGTCCAGCGGTTGGACGGGGCGTGCAGCACCACGGGCCGGGACCGTTCCAGCACCGGCCGGTCGCAGGCCCACCCGTCCACGTCGACCACCAGGGGCGCCCAGGTGGCGAAGGGCACGTCGTCCAGCAGGTCGGGAGTGGTCACGAAGAGCGGCAGGCCGCTCTCCTCGGCGGTACGCCGGTTCTGCTCGGCCACCGTGGTGAGCCGCTCCCGCAGGTCGTCCGGGGCGTCCCGGAACGCCGATTCGGCGTGCCGCTCCAGGTGTGCGCCGGGATGGCGGATCTCGCTGCCGTGGGCGAGCAGCGCGACCTTGATCCGGGCCCGGCGCAGGGCGGGCAGGTCGGCCGCGATGTCGTCCCCGTTGACCCGGCCGAGCACCGGGCGGAAGGCGTCGACGATCAGGTGGGTGTAGCCACCGAGCACCCGGCGGATGCGGTCCAGTTGCACGTCCAGCTGGTGCTCGGCCGGGAAGTGGAGGTAAAGGTCCGCCGGGTGCCGGAAGGTGGCCGGCGGCTTGGCGACCACCAGCTCGATGCCGACGTCCGGGCGGGCGGCGCTGATCGCGGCCGCCAGGGCGGAGAGCTGACCGGCGTAGTTGGCGGTGCCCAGGCCGAGTCGGACCGGTGCCGAGCCGAGCGCCCGCCAGGGGCCCGGCGTGCCGGCCTCGACCGGAGCGACGGGCGGCGCCTCGTCCGTCCGGTCCGCCTCGTCCACCGCGCGCCCCCACGCCCGCTCGACGGCCTTCGCGAAGGACGGGACCGAGCCGGGGACGAAGAGTTCGCCGGCGCGGCGGCGGGCGAGGTGCTCCCGCACCGCGCGGGTGTTGCCCGCCACGACCGGCAGCCCGGCCGCCAGGTACACGTCGAGCACGGCGGGCACCAGCGGCGCCTCGCCCCCGGCCTCGGCGAACCCGAGCACGGCCAGATCCGCCGAGGCGAGGAACTCGGGCGTCAGCCGGCGGGGCCGGGGCACCTCGTGCACCCGCCGTCGCGCCTTGCCGGCGCGGCGTACCAACTCCCGCACGGCCGCCTGCTCCGCGTCGGTTCGGACCAGGGCCAGGTGGAACTCCGGCAACCGGGCCAGGGCGTCGATGACACGGCCCAGCGCCCGGTCGTCCGCGATCCCGCCCGCGTGCACCAGCAACGGCGTGGTGGCGGGCAGCTCGCACACCTCGCGTACCGAGGGGGTTTCCCAGGGCCGGTCCCCGGCGGCGGCCCGGCGGAGCGCGATGCGCCACCGCCGGGGGATCCGCCGTCCTACCGCGGAGACCGTCCGCCGCACCGGCGCCGGGCTCATCGCAGTGCCGACTCCACGTCGCTGCCGCTCGGCGCGACCGACACCACCTTGCCGTCCGAGGCGGACTCCAGCAGCCCCGCGGCGACCTGCACGGTACGCAGGCCCTGCCGCAGCGTGACGATGTCGCTCTGCTTGCCCTCGACGGCGTCGCGGAAGCGCTCGTGCTCGACCAGCAGCGGCTCCCGCTTCGGGATCGCGTACCGGACCATGTCGCCCTCGGCCACGCCGCGGAACGCGCGCAGCGCCTCCCACTCGGTGTCGATGGCGGCGTTGGCATAGAAGGTGAGGTCGGCGGTGAGCGTGTCGGCGACGAAGCAGCCCTTGTCACCGGTGACCACGGTGGACCGCTCCTTGAGCGGGCTCAGCCAGTTGACCAGGTGGTTGACCATCGTGCCGTCGGAGAGCTGGCCGACCACGGCGACCATGTCCTCGTGCAGCCGGCCGCTGCGGGAGACGGTCCGGGCCGACACCGAAACGTATTCCCGGCCGGTCACCCAGGCGGTCAGGTCGATGTCGTGGGTGGCCAGGTCCATGACCACGCCGACGTCGGCGATCCGGTGCGGGAACGGGCCCTGGCGCCGGGTGACGACCTGGAAGATTTCGCCCAGCTCGCCGGCCTCCAGCCGGGTACGCAGGCTCTGCAGCGCCGGGTTGTAGCGCTCGATGTGCCCGACACCGGCCACCAGGCCGGCGGACTCGAACGCCTCCACCAGCTTGGTGGCGGCTTCGACGGACTGGGCCAGCGGCTTCTCGATCAGCGCGCAGACGCCGTTGGCGGCCAGCTCCAGGCCAATCCGCTCGTGCAGCGCGGTCGGGCAGGCGACGACCGCGTAGTCGACGCCCAGGGCCAGCAGGTCGGACAGCTCGGGAACGACCGGGGCGCGGAGCGTGCCGGTCACGTCGCCGGCCGGGTCGACCACGCCGACCAGCTCGACGCCGTCCAGGTTGGACAGCACGCGGGCGTGGTTGCGGCCCATCGCGCCCAGGCCGATCAGGCCGGCGCGCAGCTTGCGGCTCTCACTCACCGGGCACCCCCGGCCAGGTTCGCACCCTCGGCGATCCGCTCCAGGTCGGCCGCGCTCAGCGACGGGTGCACCGGCAGCGAGACGACCTCGGCGGCGGCCCGCTCGGTCTCCGGCAGGTCCCACGGGCCGGGCTTGCCGTCGGAGTCCAGGTAGGGCTTGAGCCGGTGGATCGGGGTCGGGTAGTAGACCGCGTTGCCGATGCCCAGCTCGGTGAGGCGGGCCATGGCCGCGTCCCGGTTGCCCTGCACCCGCACCGTGTACTGGTGGTAGACGTGCTTGGCGGCGTCCGCCACGGGCGGGGTGACCATCCCGGTGATCTTCGAGTCGAGGAACTTGGCGTTGGCCCGCCGCTGCTCGGTCCACTCGGCCAGCTGGGTGAGCTGCACCCGGCCGATGGCGGCGGCCACGTCCGTCATCCGCATGTTGGCGCCGACGATCTCGTTGGCGTACCGCTGCTCCATGCCCTGGTTGCGCAGCAGCCGCAGGGTGCGGGCCAGCTCGGCGTCGGCGGTGGTGACCATGCCGCCCTCCAGGGCGTGCATGTTCTTCGTGGGGTAGAAGCTGAAGCAGCCGGCGGTGCCGAACGCGCCGACCGGGGTGCCGTGCAGGGTGGCCCCGTGCGCCTGGGCGGCGTCCTCCACCACGGCGAGGCCGTGCCGCTCGGCGATCGCCATGATCTGGTCCATGGCGGCCGGGTGGCCGTAGAGGTGGACCGGCATGATGGCGACGGTGCGCGGGGTGACCGCGGCGGCGACCGCCTCCGGGTCGACGCAGAAGCTGCCCGGCTCGATGTCCACGAAGACCGGCTCGGCGCCGACCAGCCGGACGGCGTTGGCGCTGGCGGCGAAGGAGAACGAGGGCACGATGACCTCGTCACCCGGGCCGAAGCCGAGCGCCATCAGGGTGAGCTGGAGCGCCGAGGTGCCGGAGTTGACGGCGACGCAGTGCCGGCCGGCGACCAGGTCACCGAACTCCTCCTCGAACGCCGCGACCTCGGGGCCCTGCACGACCCGGCCGCTCCGCAGCACCCGGACAGCCGCCTCGATCTCGGCCTCACCGATGATCGGTCGTGCTGGGGGAATGAACTCTGGGTGCGGCCCGACCATGGGGCTTCCTCCTGTCGACACGGTTCTCAATTCGGGGGACGGTTTGGGGGGATGGTAGCGGTTGCTGCCGGAAACAACCCGGTCGCAACCATTGTCCGACCAGTTGTGTCCTGATGTTCATGATCGACTGGCACACCGCGCCGGGGACCGGGGGTCAGACTTCCACCTCGTCGCGGACAGGCCCCAAGCATGCTACCCGGAGGGCCGCCACGATCGCGGAGGCCAGTCGGGGCACCTCCTCGAGCTCCAGCGGCGCCCGGGAGATGGCCATCCGCCAGTAGACCGGACCGACGATCAGGTCCACCGCGGCGCGCCGGTCGGTGTCCGGGGAGAGTTCCCCGCGCTCGACGGCCCGGCCGATCAGGATCCGGCCGACGGCCTGCTGGTAGTCGTCCAGGGCGGCCTGGAGCTTCTCCGCTATCTGCGGGTTGCGGGCCGCCTCGGCCAGCAGGTCCGGGATGATCTGCGAGGCCAGCCGGTGGCGCAGCGCGCGGGCCATCACGTGGAGCAGGATCTCCAGGTCGCCGAGGAGGCTCCCGGTGTCCAGCAGCGGCAGGTTGCGCCCGGCCGCCGCCGAGACCATGTCGAGCACCAAGTCGAGCTTCGACCGCCAGCGGCGGTAGATCGCGGTCTTGCTGACCCCCGCCCGGCGGGCCACCGCCTCGATGGAGAGGCGGCCGTAGCCGACCTCGGCCAACTCCTGCATCACGGCGGCGCGGATGGCACTGGTTATCTCCCCGCGCAGCACCGCCGCGCCGGCCGGGGCACGCCTCTTCTCGGTCGTCACGTGGGACAATGTAGCGCAACGACGCTACGGTTGCGTCCCGACGTGTTTTGGACTACCTTCCACGCAGCAGCGAGGCACCCTCCCCGGCCGGCCACGCTAGATTTCAACGCCGCGACACATCCCAGCTCCCCATCGGCACGAAAGATCGGAGCGCCTTGACCATGGCCAACACCGCGGTGGCCGACCCCGAATCCGGGCTGACCCGGGCCCAGCTCGCCCAGCGGTACGGGCTGCGGGTCGCCGGGGAACGCCCGCCTCTGGCCGAGTACGCCCGCCGGCTGTGGGCGTACCGACACTTCATGACTGCGTACTCGCGGGCGAAGGTCGCGTCCTCGCTCAGCAACACCCAGCTCGGGCAGCTCTGGCAGGTGCTGACCCCGCTCACCAACGCGGCGGTCTACTACCTGATCTTCGGCGTGATCCTCTCCCAGCACCGGAACGTGTCGAACTTCATCGCGTACCTCTGCACCGGCGTGTTCATCTTCATGTTCACCCAGACCGCCGTGCAGAACGGCACCAGCGCGATCACCGGCAACCTCGGCCTGATCCGGGCCCTCCAGTTCCCCCGGGCCGCGCTGCCGATCACGGTCACCCTGGTGCAGCTCCAGCAGCTGCTCATGTCGATGGTGGTGCTGGCGGGCATCGTGCTGGTGACCGGTGAGCCGCTGACCTTCCGCTGGTTCCTGATCGTGCCCGTGCTGCTGCTCCAGACGATCTTCAACGTCGGGCTGACCATGGTGATGGCCCGGCTCGGCGCCAAGGTCACCGACCTCAAGCAGGTCATGCCTTTCGTGATGCGGACCTGGCTGTACGCCTCCGGCGTGCTCTACCCGGTCTCGCTGTTCCGGGAGCACCTGCCGAACTGGGCCGCCAACCTGCTCGAGTGCAACCCCCCGCTGATCTTCATCGAGCTGGCCCGGCATGCGCTGCTCGAGTCCAACCAGGAGAACCTGGTCACCTCGCCCGGCCGGCTCTGGCTGCTCGCCCTGGGCTGGGCGGTCGTCATGGGCATCGGCGGATTCGTCTACTTCTGGCGCGGAGAAGAGGAGTACGGCCGTGGCTGAGCAGACCCAGCCGGCGGGCAACGCCGTGGTGGACGCGGGACGGGTCCCCACCGTCGTGGTGGACGACGTGCACGTGATCTACAAGATCCACAAGGGCGCCACCGGGGGCACGAGCCCGGTCTCCGCCCTCAAGCGCATCGTGTCCCGGACCAGCGCGCCGAACATCCGTGAGGTGCACGCGGTCAAGGGAGTGAGCTTCACCGCCTACCAGGGTGAGGCCATCGGCCTGATCGGCAGCAACGGCTCCGGCAAGTCGACCCTGCTGCGGGCCATCGCCGGGCTGCTCCCGCCGGCCCGGGGCGCGGTCTACACGCTGGGTCAGCCGTCCCTGCTCGGCGTGAACGCCGCCCTGCTCAACGACCTCTCCGGCGAGCGCAACGTGGTGCTCGGCTGCCTGGCCATGGGCATGCCGCCGGAGGAGGTCAAGCGGCTGGCACCGGAGATCATCGAGTTCTCCGGGATCAACGAGCGGGGCGACTTCGCCTCGCTGCCGATGCGCACCTACTCCTCCGGCATGGGCGCCCGGCTGCGCTTCGCCATCTCCTCGGCGAAGAAGCACGACGTACTGCTCATCGACGAGGCGCTGGCCACCGGCGACCGCAAGTTCCGGGTCCGCAGCGAGCAGCGGGTACGGGAGCTGCGCGACAGCGCCGGCACGGTCTTCCTGGTCAGCCACTCCATCGGCTCGATCCGGGACACCTGCGAGCGGACCATCTGGCTGGAGAGCGGCGTCCTGAAGATGGACGGCCCCACCCAGGAGGTCTGCGACGCCTACGAGAACCAGAAGTAGCCGCCCGGAGCGCACCGGTCCCGGGTTCGCCCGGGTCGGTGCGCTCCGTCGTACGCGTTAAGGTTCTCCTCGGCGCCGACCAAAGTTCACCACCCGGTCACCGACGCGCAAACCCCTCATCCACCGCAGAAGTGAGGAACGGCAATGACGCAGGACCGCACCCCCGCACCGGACGCCGCGCCGGCGAGCCCGGCACCCTGGCGCCCCTCGCGGACGGTGGCCGTGATCCTCGCCGGGGGGACCGGGACGCGTCTCGGGCTGGGCATCCCGAAGCAGCTGCTGAAGATCGCCGGTAAGCCGATCATCGAGCACACCCTGGCGGTCTTCGAGGCCGCGCCGGAGATCGACGAGATCATCGTGCTGATGGCGGCCGGTCACGTGCCCGACGCCGAGCGGATCGTCGCCAACGCGGGCTTCCGCAAGGTCAGCAAGGTGATCGAGGGTGGCGACACCCGCAACGACACCACCCGGATCGCGCTGGACGCCGTCGGCGAGGGTGACGTCAACATCCTCTTCCACGACGCGGTGCGCCCGCTGATCAGCACCCGGATCGTGCGCGAGTGCGTGAACGCGCTCTGGACCTACGCGGCGGTCGACGTGGCCATCCCGTCCGCCGACACGATCATCCAGGTCGACCAGGACGACTGCATCACCGACATCCCGGTCCGCGCCACCCTGCGCCGCGGCCAGACCCCGCAGGCCTTCCGCTCCGGCACCATCCGCGAGGCGTACCGGCGGGCCGAGGGCGACCCGGACTTCGCCGCCACCGACGACTGCGGCGTGGTGCTGCGCTACCTGCCCGGCACGCCGATCAAGGTGATCGACGGCTCGGACGAGAACATCAAGGTCACCCACCCGGTCGACGTCCACCTGGCGGACAAGCTCTTCCAGCTCGCCGCCGCCCAGGCGCCCAAGGTCAGCGACCACCGCAGCTACACCGAGGAGCTGACCGGCCGGACCATCGTGGTCTTCGGCGGCAGCTACGGCATCGGCCACGACCTCACCGAGCTGGCCCGCCGCTACGGCGCCCAGGTCTTCCCGTTCAGCCGCTCCACCACCGGCACCCACGTCGAGCGGGCCGAGGACGTGTCCGCCGCGCTGAAGACCGCCTTCGAGGCGACCGGCCGGATCGACCATGTGGTGGTCACCGCCGGGATCCTGGAGAAGGGCGCGCTGGCGGAGATGGACGAGGAGACGATGGACCGCCTCCTGCACGTCAACTTCGTCGGGCCGGTCACCATCGCCCGGCAGTCGCTGCCGTACCTCCAGCAGACCAAGGGCCAGCTGCTGCTCTACACCTCCAGCTCCTACACCCGGGGCCGGGCGCGCTACGCGCTCTACTCGGCCACCAAGGCGGCACTGGTCAACCTGACCCAGGCACTCGCCGACGAGTGGGCCGAGTTCGGCGTACGGGTCAACTGCGTCAATCCGGAGCGCACCGCCACCCCGATGCGCACCAAGGCGTTCGGCGAGGAGCCCGAGCACACCCTGCTCTCCGCCGAGGCGGTCGCCCAGGCCTCCCTGGACGTGCTGATCTCCGAGCTGACCGGCCAGGTGATCGACGTCCGCCGGGCGCCCGGCGAGCCGGTCGCGGCGGTGCCCGCCCAGCCGGGCACGCACCCCGGAGAGCAACTGCCCACCGGCGTCAACGCCTGATCAGCGGGACGGGACACGAGCCAGATGCGTGGTGACCTGGTCCGGAAGCTGCTCGCCCGGGTGCTGACCACCGGGCTGGCGGTGCTGGCCTTCCTCGTCGTGGCGCTCACCGGGGCCACCGGGTGGGGGCTGACGCTCGCGGTTGCCGGGCTGGCCGCCGCCGCCTGGGAGCGCCGGGTCCGGCCGACCGCCGACGGCCTCGCCGAGTCGGTGCTGATCGCCGCCGGCATCCTGGTCGGCTACGCCCGCCGGCTGGACGCCGGCTTCGACCCGGCGCTGGCCGCCACCGCACTGGTCCTGCTCGGCCTGGTGCTGCTGGTCGGGCCGCTGCGCGACGCCGGCGCGCTGGAAATCCGGGCGGCCAACCTGCCGGTCCGGTCCTGGACCCCGCTGGTCACCGCCCGGCTCGGCGACGCGCTGCTGGTGCTGCTCGCCCTGGTGGCGCTCGCCGCCGGCCTGGCCCTGCCCGCCTGGGTGGCCCTGGCCGCCGCGCTGCTGGTCGGGGCGGGCTGCGGCGCGGTCGGCCTCGACCTGGCCCGGCGCCGGTTCCGGCCGCCGGCCGGCGGCGGCCCGGTGGGCCGGGCGCTGCGCCGGCACCAGCCCGAGTTCCTGCTCTACTTCTCCGCCCCGCCCGGCTCCGAGTACCAGGTCACCATGTGGCTGCCCTACCTGGAGCGGATCGGCCGGCCGTTCCTGGTGCTGCTGCGCGAGCCCGAGTTCCTGCACACCGTGGCCGCCGCGACCCGCGCGCCGGTCGTCTTCTGCCCCACGCTGAAGACCATGGACGAGGCGCTGGTGCCGAGCCTGCGGGCGGCCTTCTACGTCAACCACGGCGCGAAGAACAGCCACTGCATCCGCTTCTCGCAGCTCACCCACGTCCAGTTGCACCACGGCGACAGCGACAAGGCGCCCAGCGCCAACCCGGTCTCGGCGATCTTCGACAAGATCTTCGTGGCCGGGCCGGCCGCCATCGAGCGGTACGCCCGGGCCGGCGTCGAGATCCCCGCCGAGAAGTTCGTCGTGGTCGGCCGCCCCCAGGTGGAGGCCATCGAGGTACGCCGGGAGCCGACCCCCGGCCTGGCCCACCCGACGGTGCTCTACACCCCCACCTGGACCGGGCACCACGCCGACGCCAACTACTGCTCGCTGCCGGTGGCCGAGACGGTGATCCGCCGGCTGCTCGACCGCGGAGCGACGGTGATCCTGCGGGCGCACCCGTACACGGCGCAGAACCCGGCCTCCGCGCGGCAGCTGGCCCGCCTCACCGAGCTGCTCGCCGCCGACCGGGCGAAGACCGGCCGGGCGCACCTGTGGGGCGCGGCAGCCGGGCGCGAGCTGACCCTCACCGAGTGCGTCAACCGCGCCGACGCGCTGGTCGCGGACGTCTCCGGGGTGATCTCCGACTGGCTCTACTCCGGCAAGCCGTACGCGGTCACCGACATGGGCGTCGACGGGGAGCACTTCGTCGAGCGGTTCCCGCTGGCCGGTTCCGGCTACGTGCTGCGCCGCGACATGTCCAACGTGGACGAGGTGCTCACCGAGCTGCTGGACACCGACCCGAAGGCGGCGGCCCGCTGGGCCACCCGGACCCGCTACCTGGGTGACTTCCCGGCCGATTCGTACGCTGAGGTGTTCCTCGACGCCGCCCGCCGGCAGCTCGCAGCGGACTGGACCGCGCCGGCCCCGCGGGAAGGCTCGCCGCTCTCCCCCACCGCCTGACCGGCGCTCAGAGGTACGGGTCGAGGAGGGCGAGCACCGCCGCCGGGTCCTCGACGTGCGCGTTGTGGCCCAGCCCGGGCAGGGTGGCGACCGGGACGCCCAGCTCCTTGAGGTGCGCGTCGCTCACCATCGGGTCCTGCTCGCCCCGGGCCAGCAGCACCGGGACGTCGGTGGCGGCGAGCAGCGCGGGCAGCCGGGGCTCGCCCACCGCGAAGGCGGCCGGGTCCATGGCCAGCCGCCAGCGGCCGTCCTCGCGGCGCAGCCCCGCCTCCACCACGGGATGGTCGGGGGCGAACAGCCCGGCCAGCCCGAAGACCCGCAGGTAGCGCCGGGCCGCCTCGTCCCGGGTGGCGAACCAGGTCACCGGGCGGGCGGCCAGCTCGCGGGCCTTCTCCAGGTCGGCCGGGGACCAGACGGCCTTGATGCCGAGCCCGACCACCGCGTCGACCGGCAGGCGCCGTGACCGGGCGGCCAGCGCCAGCGCCACCACCCCGCCGAGCGAGTGCCCGAGCAGCACGAGCCGGTCGCGGGGGCCGAGCCGCTCGGCCACCGGGCCGAGCCCTTCGAGCACCCGACGGGCCAGCTCCTCGAAGGAGTACGCGGACAGCGGCGGCGACCAGCCGTGGCCGGCCAGGTCGGGGGCGAGCCAGCGCCCCGCCCAGTGGCGCTCCAGCAGCGGCGCCCACGGCAGCCACACCTCACCGGTGGCGCCCATGCCGTGCAGAAGCAGCAGATGGCGGGTACCCGTCGCGTCGCCCATAGGGCGCAGTGTGCCACCGGACGGACAGCATGCGCGAGAGCGGACAGCCGGCGCGACGACGTCGGGCACCGGCTCGGAGGAGCCGGTGCCCGACGGGAGGGGTTCGATCAGGCGGAGTAGCCGCGGGTGGCCGCCCAGTTCGCCAGGTCGATCGTGGTAATCCAGTACGCCGGCAGCGCCGGGTTCGCCGAGTCGGCGATCCGCACGGTCCGGCCGTCGTTCTTGTAGCCGACCACCGCGATGTAGTGGCCGCCCGGGAACGAGTGCCAGCCGCCGTCGGTGTCGGTGGCGTCCCCGGCCACGTTGACCACCACGCCCCGGCCGTCGGTGATCGCCTCGACCACGTCAGCCTGGAGCTGGTCCATCTCGGCCGGGCTCGCCGAGCCGCCGAACATGTGGGTCCGGTACGGGTTGCCCTTGACCATCTGGTTCAGGCCCCGGGTGGTGTCCTCGGCGGAGTTGGTGCCGCTCTCGGTGGTGCCGAGGGGGCCGGCCATCGCCTCCTGAGTGGTCTCGACGCCGCTCGCGCTGAGCGCGTTCCGCACCGCGGCCGGGCCGCAGTTCCAGTAGGTGGTCTGCGCCTCGTAGTCGTAGTCGAGCACCTTGGTTGACGGCGGCTTCGGCTTGGCCGGGCGGGTGGTGTCCGGGTCGGTGCTGGCCGCCTTGACGGCGGACTTCGCAACCGACGGCGACGCGCTCGGCGAGGCGGACGGCGACGGGACGGCGACCCGGGCCTCACCCCGGGTGGCGACCTCACCGAGCCGGGAGCCCAGCTCGGCGACGGCGGCGGTGTTCTCCCGGACCGGGGCGTCGTCGGTGGCGGCGACGGCGGCGCCGGTGCCGCCGGCCAGCACGAGTGCCACGGCCGAGCCGGCGAGGATCTGGTACGGGCGTTCGGTCACGAGGCGCCGCAGCTGGCGCTTCAGGTGGTGCTTCACGGGTTCTTCCTCCACGGTGCGTGAGCGGCGCACACCGGCCCGACGCGCGGAGGAACTCACGCGCGTTGGCGGGGCGGGTCTGCCGCGGAAAGGGAGCGCCCGGGGGCCGGGCGATCGGGTCGGTTGCCGGGGTCGGTCGCCGTCAGGCGAGCGCCGGCACCGGGATGCCGTGGAGGCGGGGGGACGAGCGGGGGGTGGTGAGCACGGGGAATGGCACTCCTTCCGTGACCGCCGACCGGGTTAGCTGACGGATTCGGGCGGGAAGTACGCCCTACCGCAGGCCGTGGCCCGCGGATTCACCCCGGTGTTGCTGTGGGTCCCCGGTTCGTGGAAGCACGATTAGGCGGGTCGGCGCGGCGTCGCCACTTGCGATCGAAAACCGCTCCGGACGCGCCGACACTACCGGTGGGTACCTCGCCTGCCAAGCGCTCCCACCTGCTTAAACCTCGTGCACCACTACGGATATCGGAACAGTCGGTCACTGACTTCACTCAATGGGACGAGCAGTTACGGCGGCACCGTCCGGCGGAAAGCGGACATCCGGTGGCGACCTGCCCTGGAATTGCGGGGCCAATAGGCCGGCCTGACCTCGATGACCGTTTCCGGCGGACGGGTGACCGGGCTCACGGAATTCGGGTAACGATTCGGCCGAGATCCCGTGGGTGCGAGCCGGATCGGGCCAGGCGTCAGCCGACCCGGGCGGGGCGCCAGCGCGCGCCGGACACGGCGGCCGACCCCTGGACCGGGATCCGCACCGTCGCCGCCTCGTCCCGCCCCTTCACCGGTGCCGCGGCCTCGTCGGCGCGGGCGGGGCGGAGCGCGGCGGTCGCCGCGTACGCCTCGGCGGCCAGGGTGCGGGCCGCCTCGGCGGCCGACTCGGCGTCCCGCCAGGCCCGCCGCTCCCGCTCGGCGGCCGCCGCCCAGCCGGCCCGACGGCCCTCGCGTACCGCCCGGGCCAGGACGATCTCCTGCTCGGCCGGGTGCCGGCGCGGGTCCCACCCGTTGCGGTGGGCCAGCACGTCGGCGAGTTGCCGGGCGGTCAGGTAGCCCCGCCAGTGCGCCGTCATCGCGGCGTGGTGCAGCCAGCGCTCCCGGGCCGCGTACTCGGCCGGCGTGCGCGGGGTGTGCGGCGCGGGCAGGGCGGCGGCGCCGGCGAATCGGCGGGCGGCCGCCTCGGCCTCGTCGTACGCCCGCCAGGCCCGCTCGGCCTCGTCCTGGACGGTCAGCCACTGCTCCCGCCGCCGGCGGGCGGTCTGGGCGGCGCCGGCGGCGGCCACCGCCACCTCGTCGGCGTACCGGAGCAGATCGGCCCGGCGGGCGGCCTCCTCGGCAGCGGGGTCGGGAGCCGGGTCGGACCCGTCGTCCCGTTCCGGGCGGGCGACCAGCACGGCGAGCACCCCGAGGGCGAGCACGAGCAGGGCCGACCAGATCGCGGCGGCCTCGGGGACCTCGGTCAGGAAGTGATAAAGAACGGTCTGCGGCATGGTCGGCACCTCACAGAGAGAACGTGGCGGAGAGGTGTCCGCACGACCCGTGGGAGCGGCGGGGGCGCACCGGGGAAAGGGTGCCGCCGGGCCGCCGACGGGCGGGTGCGGGGGTGAGGTTCGGTGGGTGCGGCGGGCGCGGGCCGATGGCCCACGGGGGCGTCAGCCCGCGGGCGGGGCCCGGGAGCCGACGGTCGCCGGGACCAGCCCGGCCAGAACGAGCGGCCGGTCGGCCGGGCGGGTCATGGCCCGGAGCGCCCCCACCGACCCCAGCCCACCGGCCGACACGGCCGGCCGGTCGACGGCCTCGTCATCCCGGAGGATCCTGGGGGCAGCCTCGACGGCAACGGCCCGGAGGGCCAGGCCATCGACGGAGGCCGCCACGGTAGGTGCCACCGGTGCGGTGGCGGCCCCGCCGATCGGCAGCGTCGCCGCGCCGAACGAGCAGGCGACGAGCACGGCCAGGCTGGCCAGCATCCGGGCGGTCCAGCGCGCCACCCACCACAAGGGACAGGTGAGCGCGATCGGCAGCACGGGTACAAACTACCGCCGATGCCACCACATCGCACCGTCGCCGGGCGTGTCGCACCGCCCCGGAAGCGCGGCACCGGCCAGGGTGGACGAGCCGCCGGGCGCGGGGTGCCGCGAGGTCGGGGCCGGCTCGGCCCGGGTCGCCCCGCTGCGCGAGCGGATCAAGCAGGCCGTCCGCGGCCCGGTCCGTCGACTGCTGAAGCGCTGATCCTCGTACGCCTGTTCGATCGGCGGGGTAGGATCGGCGGGTGTCCGACGTCGCGTACCAGCCCTCGATGCTCGACTTCGCCGAGCAGGGCCCGACGCTGGGTCCGCTCGCCGGCCGGCTCCGTCGGCACGAGCTGAGCCGGGGCGCCTGGGTCGACCACCTGCCCGGCTGGGTGGCGGGCTCCGACGCGGTGCTCGACACGCTGCTGCACGAGGTGCCGTGGCGGGCCGAGCGCCGCACCATGTACGACGCCGAGGTCGACGTCCCCCGCCTGCTCTGCTGGTACGGCGCCGGGCGGCCGCTGCCCCACCCGGTGCTCACCGCGGCGCGCGACACGCTCACCCGGCACTACGCCGCCGAGCTGGGCGAGCCCTTCGTGACCGCGGGCATGTGCCTCTACCGGGACGGCCGGGACAGCGTGGCCTGGCACGGTGACACCCAGGGCCGCTCCGCGCACACCGACACCATGGTGGCCATCGTCTCGTTCGGCTCGCCCCGGCCGCTGCTGCTGCGCCCCCGGGGCGGCGGCGGGACCAGCCTGCGCTTCCCGCTCGGCCACGGCGACCTGGTGGTGATGGGCGGCTCCTGCCAGCGCACCTGGGAGCACGCGATCCCGAAGACGGCGCGGCCGGTCGGCCCCCGGGTCAGCGTCCAGTTCCGCCCCGCCGGCGTGGCCTGACGCCGAGCCGGCCCCGAGGCCGGGGCCGGCGGCATGCTAGAAACAACTCTCAGGGTCGATCACGCCCCCGTCACCTGACGACGCGAAGGGCGACCCATGACCCAGTCCCCCACCTCCCGCCGGTCCCCCTGGGCCCTGCACGGCGACGGCCGTGCCGTCACGCCCGGCGACGTGGTCCACCCCGACGAGCGGCTCTCCTGGCCCCGCACCGTCGGTGTCGGCGTGCAGCACGTGGTCGCCATGTTCGGCGCCACCTTCACGGTGCCGCTGATCACCGGCTTCCCGCCGGCCACCACGCTCTTCTTCTCCGGGCTGGGCACGCTGCTGTTCCTGCTCATCACCCGCAACCGGCTGCCCTCGTACCTGGGGTCGTCGTTCGCCTTCATCGCCCCGGTGCTGGCCGCCAAGACCGACGGCGGCATCGGCGCGGCGCTCGGCGGCATCCTGGTGGCCGGCGCGGTGCTCGCGCTGGTCGGCGTGGTGGTGCAACTGGCCGGGGCACGCTGGATCGACGCCCTCATGCCGCCGGTGGTGACCGGCGCGATCGTGGCCCTGATCGGGCTCAACCTGGCCCCGGTTGCCTGGGACGGCGGCGGCAGCGGCACCGGGGTGAAGGCCCAGCCGCTGATCGCGGTGATCACCCTGGTCGCGATCCTGGTCACCACGGTGCTCTTCCGCGGCTTCCTGGCCCGGCTGTCGATCCTGGTCGGCGTGGTGGTCGGCTGGGTGCTGGCGGCGCTGCTCGGCCAACTCGACGCGAAGGCGGTGACCACGCTGAAGGAGGCCGCCTGGGTGGGGCTGCCGCAGTTCCACGCGCCGAGCTTCGGCCTGCGGGCCGTGGTGCTGGTCATCCCGGTGATCCTGGTGCTGATCGCGGAGAACGCCGGGCACGTCAAGGCTGTCGCCGCGATGACGGGGCGGAACCTGGACCGGGACATGGGCCGCGCGTTCCTCGGTGACGGCGTCGCCACCGTGCTGGCCGGCGCCGGCGGCGGCTCCGGCACCACCACGTACGCGGAGAACATCGGCGTGATGGCGGCGACCCGGGTCTACTCGACGGCCGCGTACTGGGTGGCCGGGTTCGCCGCGGTGCTGCTCGGGCTCTGCCCGAAGTTCGGCGCGCTGATCCTCACCGTGCCGGCCGGCGTGCTGGGCGGCGCCACCACGGCCCTGTACGGCCTGATCGCCGTGCTCGGCGCCCGGATCTGGATCGAGAACCGGGTGGACTTCCACGACCCGGTCAACCTGATGACGGCCGCGGTCGCGGTGATCGTCGGCGCCGCCAACTACACCCTCACCGCGGGCGACCTCTCCTTCAACGGGATCGCCCTGGGCACCGCCGCCGCCCTGGTCATCCACCACGGCATGCGCCTGATCGCCCACCTCCGCGGCACCACCCCCGCCTCCCGCCAGGGCCCCGAACCCGAACTCTGACCCCGCCAGCGCCGTTGATCATGAGGCTGGCGGTGCGAACTGCCCGGTTCCGCGCCGTCAACTTCATGCTCGACGGCGGTGGGCGGGTGGGACGTGCGGAAGGGGCCCCGCGGCGCAGCCGCGGGGCCCCTTCAGTCAGGGTCAGTCGCGGTCGATCTGGTGGCCGATGACCGTGGGGCCGAGCATGACCGCGAAGCCGGAGCCGTCGCGGCGGGGGTCGGCCGGGGGCAGCTCGACCGGGTCGCCGGTGGCGGTGGCGCCGACCGGGCGCGCGCCGATCCAGGCCACGGCCAGGTCCAGCTCGCCCTTGAGGAGCCGCTGGGCGCGCACGCCCCCGGTCGCCCGCCCCTTCGCCGGGTACGCCTTGAACGGCGTCACCTTGACCGTGGCGCCGGTCGAGGTGACCACCATCGGCTCACCGTGACCCGGGTCGTCGGTGCGGATCGCGCCGAAGAAGACCACCCGCGCCCCGGCCGGCAGGTTGATGCCGGCCATGCCGCCGCCCTTGATGCCCTGCGGCCGCACCACGGACGCGGCGAAGCGCAGCAGCGACGCCTCCGAGGAGACGAACGCCAGCGTCTCCGCCCCGTCGGTGAGCCAGGTCGCCCCGACGACCTCGTCGCCGTCGCGCAGCGAGATCACCTCGAACTCGTCCGAGCGGACCGGCCACTCGGGCGCGCAGACCTTCACCACGCCCTGCCGGGTGCCGAGCGCCAGCCCGGGTGAGCCCTCGGCGGACGGGCCGAGCGGGGCCAGCCCGACGACCGTCTCGCCGGGCTCCAGCGGCACCAGTTCGGCGGCGGACATGCCGCCGCGCAGCGACACCGTGCCGGACTGCTCGGGCAGCACCGGCAGCGGCAACACGTCGATCTTGAAGGCCCGCCCGGCGCTGGTCACCAGGAGCACCCGGCCGCGGGCGGTGGAGTGCACCACCGCGCGTACGGCGTCGTGCTTGACCCGGCCGCTGCGCCGGCGCGCCTCGGCGGCCTCCTCCGACTCGGCCGCGGTCCGGGCGACCAGCCCAGTGGCGGAGAGGATGACCTGGCAGGGGTCGTCGGCGACCTCCAGCGGGCCGGCCGGCACGGAGGCGGCCAGGACCTCCTTGAGGTCGCCGTCGACCAGGGTGGTGCGGCGGTCGGCGGCGAACTGCTTGACCACGGCGGCCAGCTCGTCGGAGACCAGCTTCCGCAGCACCTTCGGGTCGTCGAGGATCTTCGACAGCTCGGCGATCTCACCGCGCAGCTTCTCCTGCTCGGCCTCCAACTCCAGCCGGTCGTACTTCGTCAGCCGGCGCAGCGGAGTGTCCAGGATGTAGGTGGCCTGGACCTCGGAGAGCTTGAACTTCTGCATCAGGCCGTCCTTGGCGGCCTGGGCGTCCTCACTGGCCCGGATCAGCCGGACCACCTTGTCGATGTCGAGCAGGGCGATCAGCAGACCGTCGACCAGGTGCAGCCGCTCCTCGCGCTTGCGCTTGCGGTACGCGCTGCGCCGGGTGACCACCTCGTAGCGGTGGGCGAGGAAGACCTCCAGCAGCTCCTTGAGCCCCAGCGTCTGCGGCTGGCCGTCCACCAGCACCAGGTTGTTGACGCCGAAGGACTGCTCCAGCGGGGTGAGCCGGTAGAGGTCGGCCAGCAGCGCCTGCGGGTTGACCCCGACCTTGCACTCGATGACCAGCCGGGTGCCGTTCTCCCGGTCGGTGAGGTCCTTGACGTCGGCGATGCCGGTCAGCCGCTTGGTCTTGTTGACCTCGTTGGTGATGGCGGCGATGACCTTCTCCGCGCCGACCCCGTAGGGCAGCTCGGTGACCGTGATGGCCTGCCGGCCCCGGCTGCCCTCCAGCGGGCCGGTCTGCACCCGGGCCCGCATCCGCACCACGCCGCGCCCGGTCTCGTAGGCCCGGCGCACCTCGTCCAGGCCGAGCAGCAGCCCGCCGGTGGGCAGGTCGGGGCCGGGGACGAACTCCATGAGCTTGTCCAGCGTGGCGTCCGGGTGGTTGATCAGCCAGCGGGCCGCCTGGACGACCTCGGCCAGGTTGTGCGGGATCATGTTGGTGGCCATCCCGACCGCGATCCCGGACGCGCCGTTGACCAGCAGGTTGGGGAAGGCCGCCGGCAGCACGGTGGGCTGGGTCAGCGAGCCGTCGTAGTTGGGCTCGACGTCGACGGTGTCCTCGCCCAGCTCGCCGACGAGCAGCATGGCCTCGCGGGACATCCGGGCCTCGGTGTAGCGGGCGGCGGCCGGGCCGTCGTCGGGCGAGCCGAAGTTGCCGTGGCCGTCGATCAGCGGCGCGTTCAGCGAGAAGTCCTGGGCGAGCCGGACCATCGCGTCGTAGATCGCCGCGTCGCCGTGCGGGTGGTACTTGCCCATCACGTCGCCGACGATCCGGGCCGACTTCACGTGGCCCCGGTCGGGGCGGTGGCCCTGCTCGTGCATCGACCAGAGGATGCGCCGGTGCACCGGCTTGAGCCCGTCCCGCGCGTCGGGCAGGGCCCGGGAGTGGATGACCGAGAACGCGTACTCCAGGTAGGAGTCCGACACCTCGTTTACCAGCGGGTTGTCGAAGACCCGGGCGCCGGCCTGGTCGAAGGCGGAGAGGTCCGCCTTCGCGCGGTCGTCCTTGCGGCGTGCCATGGTTCAGCTTTCCCTTCGAAGAACCCGGTGGTCAGGCGTCGATGGCGTCGCGGTCGACCAGGTCGGCCGAGTCGATGAGCCAGTTGCGGCGGGGCTCGACCTTCTCCCCCATGAGCAGTTCGAGGATCCGCTCGGCGGCCTCGACGTCGTCGAGGGTGATCCGGCGGACCGCCCGGGTGGCCGGGTTCATGGTGGTCTCCCAGAGTTCGTCGGCGTCCATCTCGCCGAGACCCTTGAACCGCGGGATCGGCGTGACGATCTGCTTGCCGGCCTTCTCCAGCTTGCGGACCGTCGCCTCCATCTCGGCCTGCGTGTAGGTGTAGACGGTCTGCGGGTTGCGCCCCTTGGTGGTGATCTTGTGCAGGGGCGGCATGGCCGCGTAGAGCCGGCCCGCCTCGATCAGCGGCCGCATGTAGCGGGCGAAGAGCGTGATGAGCAGGGTGCGGATGTGCGCGCCGTCCACGTCGGCGTCGGCCATGATGAGCACCCGGCCGTAGCGCAGCGCGGAGAGGTCGAAGGTCCGCCCCGAACCGGCGCCGAGCACCTGCACGATCGCCGCGCACTCGGCGTTGTCCAGCACCTGCTGGAGGTTCGCCTTCTGCACGTTGAGGATCTTGCCGCGGATCGGCAGCAGGGCCTGGTATTCCGAGGAGCGGGCCATCCGGCTGGTGCCGAGCGCGCTGTCACCCTCCACGATGAACAGCTCGCTGCGCTCCACCCCGGTGGCGCGGCAGTCGACCAGCTTGGCCGGCATCGACGCGCCCTCCAGGGCGGTCTTGCGCCGGGCGGCGTCCTTCTGCTGCTTCTGGGTCAGCCGGACCCGGGCCGCGTCGACGATCTTCTGGAGCACCGTCCGGGCCTCGGCCTTGGTCTTCCGGTCCTCCAGCCACGCCTTGAGGTGCGCCTCGACCAGGCCCTGGAGCACCTTGGTGATGCCGGCGGTGGAGAGCTCGTCCTTGGTCTGCGAGGTGAACTGCGGCTCCGGGATCCGCACGTGCACCACGGCCGTCATGCCCTCCAGGACGTCGTCCAGGGTGGGCGCGTCCTCCTTGGGCTTGAGCAGGCCGCGGGTGTTGCGCGCGGCCTCGGCGAGGGTCCGGGCCAGGGCCCGCTCGAAGCCCTTGCGGTGGGTGCCGCCGTGGGCGTTGCGGATGGTGTTGGTGAAGCACTCGACGGTGCGCTCGTAGCCGGTGCCCCAGCGGAAAGCCACCTCGACCTCGGCCCGGCGCTGCACGTTGGACTGCATGACACCGTTGGCGTCGGCGGCGTTCTCCCGGTAGGTCCCCTCGCCGGTGACCAGCAGGGTGCCCGAGACCGGGCGGTCGCCGGCCGGGGCCAGGTTTTCCACCATGTCGGTGAGGCCGTCGGGGAAGTGGAAGCTCTCCTCGACGACCTTCTCGCCGGTCTCGTCGCGCAGCCGGTAGGCCACGCCCGGCACCAGGAAGGCGGTGTTGCGCAGCTTGAGCCGGACCGCCTCGGTGTCGAGGGCCGCGCCCGTCTCGAAGTAGCGCGGGTCGTGCCACCAGCGGATGGAGGTGCCGGTGCGCTGGCCGCGCTTCATGGCGCCGACGACCTGCAGGCCGGGGCCGGGGGTGAACGGCGCGTCCGGGCCGTCGCCGTCGAAGATCCCGGGTACGCCGTGCCGGAACGACATCGAGTGGACCTTGCCGCCGCGGCGGACGGTGACGTCGAACCGCCGGGAGAGCGCGTTGACCGCCGAGGCGCCCACGCCGTGCAGGCCGCCGGAGGTCTTGTAGCCGGAGCCGCCGAACTTGCCGCCCGCGTGCAGCCGGGTCAGCACCAGCTCGACGCCGGAGATGCCGGACTTGGCGTGCACGTCGGTCGGGATGCCGCGACCGTCGTCGTCGACCCGCACCGAGCCGTCGGCGTGCAGGATCACGTCGACCTTGGTGGCGTGACCCGCGACACCCTCGTCGGTCGAGTTGTCGAGGATCTCGTTGACGAGGTGACCCACGCCACGGCTGTCGGTCGAGCCGATGTACATGCCGGGGCGCTTCCGGACGGCGTCCAGGCCCTCCAGGTGCGTCAGGTCGTCGGCCCCATACAGGGTCTCAGGCTGTGCGGTCAACTGGTCGTACTCCCAGGTCTCGGCGGTGTGGTGCCGCTCACCGTGCGATCCCCCACGTCGATCGCCAGGCGCGGCGCGCCGGAGCGAGCCTAGCCCGGCGCTCCGACAGACCCGTGGCACCCGGTGCGGTGCGGCGCGGCCGGTGGCGAGGAGGCGTCCGTGGACGACAACGACGGGCCCCGCCGCTGTCTTCCCGGCCGGGGTTCCGGCAGCGGCCGCCCGGACGTCCGTCCATTGACGGGCGTCACACGAGCGTGGTCTGATCGCCTCCTCGAAGAATCTTTCACATTTCGATGTGTGAGGGGGTCGGGCCATGTCCGTGTTCCGTCGTGCCGCGCTCGCGACGGCGCTGGCCGTCGCCGCGGTGGCGCTGCCGGCCGCCGTGGCGCCCGCCGGACCCGCCGCCGCCGCCCTGCCCACCGCCGCGGTGGCGCTGGGCGACAGCTTCATCAGCGGCGAGGGCGCCGGAGCGTACGCGCCGGTGGTCGACGTCAACGGGGTGGCCCAGGGCTTCCCCGGCTGGTCGGCGCCGAACAACAACGCCTACTTCTGCCACCGCTCGCCGAACGCCTCGCTGTTCCAGGCCGACCTGCCGGGCATCGCGGCCCGGTTCAACCTGGCCTGCTCGGGCGGGCAGCCCTACGACATCGCCGCCGCCTCCGCCACCCGGACCAAGGGCCGGCAGGTCAGCGCCCAGCTCGACCAGCTCCGGGCGGTGGCGAGCACCCACGACATCGACCTGGTGCTGGTCGGCCTCGGCTCGAACAACAGCTCGTTCACCTTCGGCAGCGTGGCGGAGAAGTGCGCCAACCGGTTCATCGCCGACGCCTGGACCGGCTGGTGGGAGTTCTGGGCGTACCTCGGCGGGCCGGTCGAGCAGGAGCCGTGCACGGACGCCGACCTGGCCACCGCCGCGCAGTTCAGCGCCGCGACCGCCGAGACCACGGCGGCGGTCCGGCAGCTGCTCACCACCCTCGACCAGGTCGATGCCGACGGCCAGCACCGGGTGGTGTTCCAGGACTACACCAACCCGCTCCCCGCCGACCTGGCCTCGGTCTACTGGACCGAGGACGACCGGGACGACACCCGGGACAAGTTCCGCGCCCTCGGCGCCGAGCGGTACGCGGCCGGCTGCCCGATCCACCGGGGCAGCCTGGCGCCGGGCCAGCGCTTCTCGCAGGGCCTCGGCACCCTGGTCAACGCCGTGCGGAGCACCCTTGCGGCCGAGTTCCCGCAGGACGACCTGGTCTACCTCAACGTGCAGCGCGCCTTCGACGGCGCCCGGCTCTGCGAGTCGGCGGGCAGCCCGGGCAACGCCCTGGCCACCCCGATCCGGCTGATGGATGGCCCGACCGGCGTCTTCGTGACCAGCCTCTCCGGCTACGACAAGCTCGACATCCAGCGGATCGCGAACGCCTGCGGCACGTACTTCCAGACCTGCCAGGAGTCCTGGCACCCGAGCGCCGCCGGCCATCGGGTGCTGGGCCGCTGCCTGACCGGGGCCGCCGCGACCGGCGCCCGGGCGGTGTCCTGCGTCCGCGCCCCGGACGGCACGGTCACGGTGGGCTGACCCGCCGCCAGCCGCGAGGCGTCCCGAAGCCCGGCGCGCCTCGTCGCGGTCAGGGACCGACGGCCCGGCCGAGCACGTGCGGCGACGCCGGTCCCGGCATCCCCGTCGGCGGGAAGCGGAACCGGTCCAGCTCGGTCACGGTGAAGCCGGCCGCCCGGATCGCCGCCACGGTGTCCCGGGCGGTGTGGCAGCCGGCGCAGCAGAGCGGCCAGAGCGTGGCGTCCGCCAGGCGCTGGGCCCGGCGCAGCCCCGGGGTCTCCGCGACGACGTGCTCGTAGAAGCGGAGTTCTCCGCCCGGGCGCAGGACCCGGCGCGCCTCGCGCAGCGCCGCCGCCTGGTCGGGCACCGAGCAGAGCACCAGCGACAGCACCACCGCGTCGGCGCTCGCGTCGGCGACCGGCAGCGCCTCGGCCAGGCCGGCGGCGACGGTCACCGGCACCGGCGCGGCGGGCGCGGCGGCCCGGACGATGTCGCGCAACCGGGACTCCGGCTCCACGGCGAGCACCCCGGTCACGGTCGGCGGATAGTGCGGGAGGTTCCGCCCGTTGCCGGCCCCCACCTCGACCACCCGGCCGCGCAGCCCGGCCACCAGCCGGCGCCGGTGCGCGGCGGCGCCGGCCCGGTCCATGACGACGCTGGCCCGGGCGAAGACCCGGGCGAAGATCGGATGCGAGACGGCCATCAGGCACGGGCCTCCGCAGCGCTGAGGGTGAGCAGCAGGGGACCGGCGGCGCCGTCGACCAGGTCGCCGAGGCGTACCCCGTCGAGCACGGCGAGGAAGGCGGCCTGGGCGCGACGCAGTTGGCCGCGCAGCCGGCAGCCGGCGACCAGCGGGCAGGACGGCTGCTCGCAGTTGACCACCTCGTCGTTGCCCTCGAAGGCCCGGACCACGTGGCCGACGGTCAACTCCCCGGCGGGCTCGGCGAAGGACACCCCGCCGGAGCGGCCCCGGATGGTGACCAGCACGCCGAGCCGTTGCAACCGCTGCACCACCTTGGCCACGTGGCTGCGCGGCAGCGCGAGCTGGGTGGCGAGCTCGTCCACGGTGGTCCGGGCCGGGGACGCGGCGGTCAGCATGGCGATCCGCAGGGCCATGTCGGTCGACCGGTTGAGCTTCACGCCTCGACCCTAGCCAGCGCGCGCTCGGCGCGACACGGGCCGACCAGGCCGTTCGGGGCGGTGATCCACACCACGCCGGTCCCGGGACCTTCGACCCTGAAGGCGAATCTCGGACTCCTGTTCAGTGGTGATCGACCCGTTCGACGCCACAAGGAGTAGTCGTGCTTTCGGAATCCTCAGCAGCGGTGGTGACGGCGACCCTGCCCGCCGTACAGGCCCACGGCGAGGCGATCACCGGCCGGTTCTACCAGCGCATGTTCGCCGCCCACCCGGAGCTCCTGAACATCTTCAACCGGAGCAACCAGGCCACCGGCACGCAGAAGGCGGCGCTGGCCGGCGCCGTGGTCGCGTACGCCGAGCACCTGACCGGGGGCAGCGGGATGCCGTGGGGGCCGATCCTGGACCGGATCGCGCACAAGCACGTCTCCCTGGGGATCACCGCCACCCAGTACACGATCGTCGGCCGGCATCTGATGGCCGCGGTGGCCGAGGTGCTCGGCGAGGCGGTCACCCCCGAGGTCGCGGCGGCCTGGGACGAGGTGTACTGGCTGCTGGCCTGCGAGCTGATCGCCCGGGAGGCGCGCCTCTACACCGAGGCCGGGGTGCCGGAGAACGGCTCGGTGTGGCGCGAGTGGCGGGTCACGGGGAAGACCGCGGAGACCCCGGAGGTGGTGTCCTTCACCCTGGTCCCGGCCGACGGCGGTCCGGTGCCCGGCTTCACCGCCGGCCAGTACACCTCCGTCGCGGTCGACCTGGACGGCGGTCGTGGCCAGCAGATCCGGCAGTACAGCCTCTCCGGCCGGCCCGGCGCCGACCACTGGCGGATCACCGTGAAGCGGGTACGCGCCACCGCCGGCGCGCCCGACGGCATGGTCTCCGGTTTCCTGCACGAGCGCGTCGCCGTCGGCGAAACGCTCCGGCTCAGCCCGCCGTTCGGCGAGGTCAGCGCGCTCGGCGACGGGCAGCCGCTGCTGCTGGTCAGCGCCGGCATCGGGCTGACCCCGGCCATGTCGGCGCTGGCGCACCTGGCGGCCACCGAGCCCGAGCGGCCGGTGACGCTGGTGCACGCGGACCGGACCGGAGCCGCGCACGCGCTGCGCCGCGAACTGCCCGCGCTCCAGGAGCGGCTGCCGAACCTGTCGGTTTGCCTCTGGTACGAGGACACGGCCGGCGGCGAACTGGCCGGGGTCAAGGCGGAGATCGCCGAGGGGCTCGTCGACCCGGCGCTGGTCCCGCTCGCCCCCGGCGCGTACGTGCACCTGTGCGGGCCGGTGCCGTTCATGGCCCTGGTCCGGGGCGGCCTGCTGCGCCGGGGCGTACCGGCCGAGCGGATCGCGTACGAGGTGTTCGGTCCGGGCATGCTGCGCTGAGGCTCGCCGACCGCGGCGACCGGGGGCTTTGGTCCCGACTCAGGAAACTCCACAACGGAGATTCGGCTCCTCGGAGAAGTCGATGATCTACAGGTTAGGCCGTGGTCGCCAGGGTAGGGACCACTCATGCGCGTCCTTGGAATCAACGCGGTCTTCCACGACCCCGCGGCCGCCCTGGTGGTCGACGGCCGGGTGGTGGCCGCCGCCGAAGAGGAACGGTTCAGCCGCCGCAAGCACGGCAAGCGCCCGGTCCCGTTCTCCGCCTGGGAGCTGCCCGAGCTCTCCGCCGCGTGGTGCCTGGCCAGCGCGGGGATCGACGTGGACAGCCTCGACGCGGTGGCGTACTCCTTCGACCCCGGCCTCTGCCGCGACGCCGCTGAGCTGGGCCTCAGCGACCCCTGGGACTGGCTGCGGGTCGACTACGCCCGGCGGGCCCCGCAGTTCCTCGCCGCCGCCCTGCCCGGGCTCGACCCGGACAGGGTGCGGTTCGTGCCCCACCACGTCGCGCACGCGGCCTCCGCCGGCCTGGCCGCCCCACCGGCCGGCGACGACACCGCCGTGCTGGTGCTCGACGGCCGCGGTGAGGTGGCCAGCCACCTGGCCGGCGTCTACCGGGACGGACGGCTGTCCCCGCTGTACTCGCAGCAGCTCCCCCACTCGCTGGGCCTGCTCTACGAGGACCTCACCCGGCACCTCGGCTTCCTGCACTCCAGCGACGAGTACAAGGTGATGGCGCTGGCCTCCTACGGCCGGCCGAAGCACCTGGGCATGCTCCGCGAGCTGGTGCGGGTCACCGACGACGGCGGATTCCAGGTCGAGCGGATCGACTGGACGAGCATGGCCAAGGCGGTCGCGGCCGGCGGCGAGCTGGCCGAGGAGCACGCCGACCTGGCGTCCAGCGTGCAGGCCCGGCTGGAGGAGGTCATCCTCGACCTGTCCCGCTGGCTGTACGACGCCTCCGGCGCCGCCACCACCCTGGCCATGGCCGGCGGGGTGGCGCTGAACTGCGTGGCCAACGCGCGGATCGCGGCCGAGGGGCCGTACCGGGACGTCTGGGTGCAACCGGCGGCCGGCGACGCGGGCACCGCGCTCGGCGCGGCCCTGCACGTGGCCGGCGAGCTGGGCGACCGGTCCACCCCGATGACCGGCGCGGACCTCGGCCGGGGCTGGTCGGAGGAGGAGCTGGAGGCGGAGCTGCGCCGGGCGGCGTTGCCGTACACCCGGCCGGCGTCGATCGCCGCCGAGGCGGCGCGGGTGCTCGCCGACAACGGCATCGTCGCCTGGTACCAGGGGCGCAGCGAGTACGGCCCGCGGGCGCTCGGCCACCGGTCGCTGCTGGCCCATCCCGGCGACCCGGACACCACCCGCCGGATGAACGACGTCAAGGGCCGCGAGCAGTTCCGGCCGATCGCCCCGATGGTCCGCGCGGAACGCTTCGCGGAGATCTTCGAGGGGGTCTACCCCAGCCCGTACATGCTCTTCGTGCACCGGGTGAAGCCCGACTGGCGGGATCGGATCCCGGCGGTCACCCACGTCGACGGGACCGCCCGGGTGCAGACCGTGCACGCGGAATCCGAGCCGGTGGTGGCCGAGCTGCTGGCCGAGTTCGAGCGGCGCACCGGGCTGCCGGTGGTGGTGAACACCTCGCTGAACACCGCCGGGCGGCCCATGGTGGACACCCCGCGCGAGGCCATGGAGCTGTTCGGCTCCGCCCCGGTGGATCTGCTCGCCCTCGGGCCGTTCGCGGTGCACCGCCGAGGGCTCGGTGGTGCCCGGTGATCAGCGTCGTGGTGCCCACGCTGGGGCGGCCGAGCCTGGCCACCCTGCTGGACGCCCTGGCCGACCAGCTCGACGAGCTGCCCGGAGCCGAACTGCTGCTGGTCGACGACCGGCGCGACGACACCGGGGAACTGGCGGTGCCGGGGGCGCTGGCGGCGTACACGAAGGTGCTGACCGGACGCGGCGCGGGCCCGGCGGCGGCCCGCAACCTGGGCTGGCGGGCCGCCCGCGGCGAGTGGGTGGTCTTCCTCGACGACGACGTCGTGCCGGCGCCGGACTGGGTCCGACGGCTGCGCGAGGACCTCGCGGTGGCCGGCGGGATCGGCGGGGTGCAGGGCGTGGTGGACGTGCCGCTGCCCGCGCACCGGCGCCCCACCGACTGGGAACGCGGCACCGCCGGCCTGGCCGAGGGAAAGTGGATCACCGCGGACATGGCCTACCGCCGGGCGGCCCTCGCCGCCGTGGGCGGGTTCGACGAGCGCTTCCCGCGCGCCTACCGGGAGGACGCCGAGCTGGCCCACCGGGTCCGGCGCGCCGGCTGGGACCTGGTCCGCGGTCACCGTCGGGTGACCCACCCGGTCCGCCCGGAGAGTCGCTGGATCAGCCTGCGCACCCAGCGCGGCAACGCCGACGACGCGCTGCTCCGCCGGCTCTACGGCCCGGCCTGGCGCACCGACCTCGGCCTGCCGCCGGGGCGGCGGCCCCGGCACCTGGCGGTCGCCACGGCCGGTGCGCTGGCCCTGGCCGCCGCGACGGTGCGCGCCGCTTCCCTCCGCTCCGCCCGCGCCCGGTGGGCCCTCGGCGCCGTCGGCGGCCTGGCCGCGCTCGGCTGGGCGGCCGGCACCGCCGAGTTCACCCGGGCCCGCGTCGCGCCCGGCCCGCGCACCCCCGACGAGGTCGCCACCATGCTGGTGACCAGCGCGCTCATCCCGCCGCTGGCGGTCGTCCACTGGGTACGCGGCTGGTGGCGTGCCCGCGCCGTTCCCGCCGGGGCGCTCGTCGCCGCCCCTGACCCAGGGGCGGGAAGGTGATGTTTACTTCCTTGTCGCAGGGCAACTGTCCACCCATGAATCCGTCCGGTCCCGCCCTCTACGACGCGGTGCTGCTCGACCGCGACGGCACCCTGGTCGAGGACGTGCCCTACAACGGCGACCCGGAGAAGGTCCGGCCACTGCCCGGGGCCCGGGCGGCGCTGGACCGGCTGCGCGCGGCCGGACTCCGGCTGGGCGTGGTGACCAACCAGTCCGGGCTGGCGCGGGGCTACTTCACCGAGGCGCAGATGCACGCGGTGCACGCCCGGATCGAGGAGCTGCTGGGCCCCTTCGACCACTGGGCGATCTGCCCGCACGACGACGCCGACGGCTGCGCCTGTCGCAAGCCGGCCCCCGGGCTGGTGCACGAGGCCGCGCGGGCGCTCGGCACCGCGCCCCGGCGTTGCGTGCTGGTCGGCGACATCGGCCGCGACATGGCCGCCGCGCTCGCCGCCGGCGCCACCGGGATCCTGGTGCCCACCCCGGTCACCCGCCCCGAGGAGGTCGCCGAGGCGCCGACCGTCGCCCTGGACCTGCCCGGCGCGGCGGACGAGATCCTGCGCCGGGACCGGGCGGTACGGCCGGTGGCGCCGCGTACCGGCCGGGCCGGCACGGTGCTGGTGGTGCGCAGCGACTCGGCCGGGGACGTGCTGGTCACCGGCCCCGGCATCCGCGCGGTGGCGGCCGGGGCGGAACGGGTGGTGCTGCTCTGCGGGCCACGCGGCCGGGCGGCGGCGGAGCTGCTGCCCGGCGTCGACGAGCTGATCGAGTGGCGGCTGCCCTGGATCGACGGGTCCCCCGAGCCGGTCGACCCCGAGGACATGCGCCGGCTCACCGCCCGGCTGGCCGCGGTGGGGGCCGACGAGGCGGTCGTCTTCACCTCCTTCCACCAGTCGCCGCTTCCCCTCGCCCTGCTGCTGCGGATGGCCGGCGTCCCCCGGATCAGCGCGATCAGCGACGACTACCCCGGCTCCCTGCTGGACGTCCGGCACCGGGTGCCGGTCGGGGTCCCCGAACCGGAGCGGGCGCTCTCCCTGGCCGCCGCGGCCGGCTTCGCGCTGCCGGCGGGCGACGAGCCGGTGCTGCGGCTCCGCGCCGACCTGCCCGCGCGCTCCGTCGACCTGCCCGCCGGCGGCTACCTGGTGGTGCACCCCGGCTCGTCGGCGCCGGCCCGGGCCTGCCCGCCCGAGCGCTGCGCCGAGATCGTGGCCGCCCTCGCGGCCGACGGGCACCGCGTGCTGGTCACCGGCGGGCCCGGGGAACGGGAACTGACCGCCCGGGTCGCCGCCGCCGGCGGCACCGACCTCGGCGGGGCGACCGACCTGGCCGGGCTGGCCCGGATCGTCGCCGGGGCCCGCTGCCTGGTGGTCGGCAACACCGGGCCGGCCCACCTCGCCGCCGCCGTCGGCACCCCGGTGGTCAGCCTCTTCGCCCCGACCGTCCCGTTCGGACAGTGGGCGCCCTACCGGGTGCCGACGGTCCGGCTCGGCGACGCCGGAGCGGCCTGCCGGGACACCCGGGCGGCCCGCTGCCCGGTCGCCGGGCACCCCTGCCTGAGCGGCGTCGACCCGGCCCGGGTGGTCGCCGCCGTCCGCCTGCTCGCCCCCGGCTGACCCCCACCCCCACCCCGCCCCCGCCCCCCGCACAGTCGCCGACGAGGAGAGAGATGAACGTTCTGCTGTGGCACGTGCACGGCTCCTGGACGACGTCGTTCGTGCACGGGAGACATCGGTACCTGGTGCCGGTCACGCCCGACCGCGGCCCGTACGGGCTGGGTCGGGCGCGTACCTACGCCTGGCCGGAGAAGGCCGTCGAGGTGACCCCGGAGGAGCTGGGACGGGCGGAGGTCGACCTGGTCGTCCTGCAACGGCCCGAGGAGCTGGAGCTGGCCGAGCGGTGGCTGGGCCGCCGGCCCGGCCGGGACGTGCCGGCCGTCTACGTCGAGCACAACACCCCGAAGGGCGACGTGCCGAACACCCGCCACCCGATGGCCGACCGGGACGACCTGCTGCTCACCCACGTGACCCACTTCAACGAGCTGTTCTGGGACAACGGCGGCACCCGCACCGCGGTCGTCGAGCACGGCATCGTGCCGCCGAGGGTGGAGTGGACCGGCGAGCTGGACCGCCTCGCCGTGGTCACCAACGAGCCGGTCCGCCGCTGGCGGGTCACCGGCACCGACCTGATGCCCCGCTTCGCCGCGGTCGCCCCGCTGGACGTGTTCGGGATGGGGGTGGACGGCCTGCCCGACCGGCTCGGCCTGCCGGCGGAGCGCCTGGCCACCCACGACGACCTGCCGCAGGACCGGATGCACGCCGAGGTGGCCCGGCGGCGGGCCTACCTGCACCTGTGCCGCTGGACGTCGCTCGGGCTGAGCCTGATCGAGGCCATGACCATCGGCATGCCGGTGGTCGCGCTGGCCACCACCGAGGCCGTGGACGCCGTGCCGCCCGACGCGGGGGTCCTCTCCACCCGCGTGGACACGCTGGTCGAGGCGGCCCGCTGGCTCGCCGAGGACCGCGACGCCGCGTACCGGCTGGGGGCGCGGGCACGCGAGGTGACGAAGGAACGCTTCGGGCTCGACCGGTTCCTCGCCGACTGGGACCGGATCATGGAGGAGGAGACATGCGCATCGCGATGATTTCGGAGCATGCCAGCCCGCTCGCCGTCCTCGGCGAGGAGGACGCCGGCGGTCAGAACACCCATGTGGCGGAGCTCGCGTCCGCGCTGGTCGGCGAGGGACACGACGTCCGCGTCTACACCCGCCGGGACTCCACCACCCTCCCCGAGGCGGTGTCCACCCCGGACGGCTATCAGGTGTGCCACGTGCCGGCCGGCCCGGCGCATCGGGTGCCGAAGGACGAACTGCTGCCGTACATGGGCGAGTTCGGCAGCTGGCTGGCGGACACCTGGCGGCACGGCGGCTGGACCCCAGACGTGGCGCACGCGCACTTCTGGATGAGCGGGCTGGCCACGGTGCACGCCGGCCGGCGGACCGGGGTGCCGACCGTGCTGACGTACCACGCGCTCGGCACGGTCAAGCGCCGGCACCAGGGCGCGAAGGACACCAGTCCACCAGGGCGGATCGGCTACGAGCGGGCGCTCGGCCGAGCGGTCGACCGGGTGATCGTGCAGTGCGAGGACGAGGTCCGGGAGCTGGTCCGGATGGGCGTGCCCCGCTCCCGGATGGCGCTCGTCCCGTCCGGCGTCAACCAGGCGGTGTTCCGCCCCGACGGCAGGGTCGCCCCGCGCGACCCGGCCCGCCCGCGCATCCTCACCGTCGGCCGGATGGTCGAGCGCAAGGGCTTCCTGGACGTGGTCCGGGCGCTGCCCGCGGTGCCGGACACCGAGTGCGTGGTGGTCGGCGGCCCGCCGGCCGACCTGCTCCCCGCCGACTCGTTCGCCCGGCGGCTGTCCGCGCTGGCCGAGTCGTGCGGCGTGGCCGACCGGGTGAAGCTGGTCGGCGCGGTGCCGCGCGAGGAGATGGGCGCCTGGTACCGCTCGGCGGACGTGCTGGTCGCCGCCCCCTGGTACGAGCCGTTCGGGCTCACCCCGCTGGAGGGGATGGCCTGCGGCGTGCCGGTGATCGGCACCAACGTGGGCGGCATCGCGGACACCGTCGTGGACGGGCTCACCGGTGAGCTGGTGCCGCCGCGCGATCCCCGCGCACTCGGCACCGCGCTGCGCCGGTTGCTGACCGACAAGGTCCGCCGCTTCGCGTACGCCACGGCCGCGCTGGACCGGATCCGCAGCCGGTACTCCTGGAAGCGCTGCGCCGAACAACTCGGCGCGGTCTACGCCGCGCTGACCACGGTGTCCCGGCCCGCGCCGGCGGTGGCCTGATGACCCACCACGACACCCTCGACGCCCACCTCTCCGGGCTGGCCGCGGCGCTGCTGCCGTACCGGCGGGAGGCCGAGCGGCTGGCGGCCTGGGGAACCGAGCTGGCCTGGACCCTGGCCCGGGGCGGGCGGCTGCTGGTGGCCGGCAACGGCGGCAGCGCCGCCGAAGCCCAGCACCTCACCGCCGAACTCGTCGGCAAACTCCGCGACGACCGCGAACCCCTCTCCGCCATCGCCCTGCACGCCGAAACCTCCGCCCTCACCGCCATCGGCAACGACTACGGCTACGACGAGGTCTTCGCCCGCCAGGTCCGCGCCCACGGCCGACCCCACGACATCCTCCTGCTCATGTCCACCAGCGGCACCAGCACCAACCTCCTCACCGCCGCCCGAGCCGGCCACGACACCGGCCTGCGCTGCTGGGCCTTCACCGGCCCCGCCCCCAACCCGCTCGCCGGGTCCTGCCACGACGTGCTCGCCGTGCCGTCCCCGGACAGCCAGGTCGTGCAGGAGCTGCACCTGGTGTCCACGCACCTGCTCTGCGAGTACGTCGACCAGGCGCTGCCGCTGATCCGGCAACTCCCGACCGCGTCCGTCCCGGCGCCCCGGGCGGGGACCTTCGCCCGCTGGGCACCGCCACCCGTCCCCACCGGCGACGACCGGAACGGCGTCGACGGGACCGTGGCGGACGGCCATCTGCTGGCCGGGGTCGGCTCCGGCTCGCACCTGGGCATCGGCCGAGGGCTGGACGGGCACGCCCGGGACGAGGCGCGCCCGAACGGGCACCGCCCGGTCGACGGGCACGGCCGTAACGGGCACAACGGGCACGCGGCGAACGGGCACGCGTCCAACGGGCGGCCGGCCAACGGGCGCGCCGGGCACGGGTCCACCGGCACCGGGTGGGTGCAGCCGTGAGCGGCCCGCTGGTCGTGGTCGGCGACGCGCTGCTGGATCGGGACGTCGCCGGCGTGGTCGGCCGGGTCGCCCCGGACGCGCCGGTGCCGGTGCTCGACGAACGGTCGGCCGTCGACCGGCCCGGCGGGGCCGGACTGGCCGCGCTGCTCGCCGCCGGACAGGACACCGAGGTCGCGCTGGTGACCGCGCTCGCCGACGACACCGGCGGAGCCCGCCTGGCCGAGCTGCTGGCCGGGGCCGGGGTGGCCGTGTACCCGATGCGCCTGCCCGGCGCGACGGCCGAGAAGATCCGGCTGCGCGCCGGCGGGCAGACGCTGCTGCGGCTGGACCGGGGCGGCGAGCCGCGGCCGCCGGGCGAGCCGTCCGAGGCCGTGCTGGACCTGCTCTCCCGGGCCCGCGCCATCCTGGTCAGCGACTACGGTCGCGGCCTGGCCCGGCAGCCCACGCTGCGCGCGGCGCTGGCCGAGGCGGCCGCCCCGGTGGTCTGGGACCCGCACCCGCGCGGCCCCGCCGCGGTGGCCGGCGCCCGGCTGACCACGCCCAACCTCGGCGAACTGCGCGGGCTCACCGGCGACGCGGGGGCCGGCTCGGCGCTCTCCACCGCCACCCGGGCCGGGCAGGAGCTGCGCCGCCGGTGGCGGGTCGGCGCGGTCGCGGTGACCATGGGGCCGGACGGGGCGGTGCTCTGTCACTCCGGCAGCACCCCGCTGGTGGTGCCGCCGCCGTCCACCCTGGAGCACGTCGAGGACACCTGCGGCGCCGGGGACCGGTTCGCCGCCACCGCCGCGCTGGCGCTGGCCGACGGCGCGTCGGTCGCCGAGGCGGTGCAGGCGGCGGTCGAGGCCGCGTCCGCGTACGTGGCGGCCGGCGGGGCGGCCGGCCTGCACCGGGCGACGGAGCCGCCGGCCGCGCCGGCCGTCGCGCGCACCGCCGAGGAGCTGGTGGCCGACGTACGCGCCGACGGCGGCACGGTGGTCGCCACCGGCGGCTGCTTCGACATCCTGCACGCCGGTCACCTGGCCACCCTCCAGGCGGCCCGCCGCCTCGGCGACTGCCTGGTGGTCTGCCTCAACTCCGACCGCAGCGTCCGGGGCCTCAAGGGGCCCGACCGCCCGCTCAACCCCGAGCAGGACCGGGCCCGGCTGCTGGCCGCCCTCGACTGCGTCGACGCGGTGGTGGTCTTCGACGAGCCCACCCCGCACCAGGTGCTCGCCCGGCTGCGCCCCGACGTCTGGGTCAAGGGCGGGGACTACGCCGGCGACGGCGCGCCCGAGCTGCCCGAGGCGGAGCTGGTGCACCGCTGGGGCGGCCGGGTCGTCACCGTGCCCTTCCTGGCCGGCCGGTCCACCACCGGCACCATCTCCGCCGCGCGCCAGCGCGGCCTCCACCTCGTTAAGGGAGCGGTATGAGCAGGGACTTGAACGGACGGGCGATTCTGGTCACCGGCGGGTCGAGCGGCCTCGGCGCGGCGGTGGTGACCGCCGTGGGCAAGGCCGGCGGCCGGCCGTACGTGCTGGACCGGCAGGCGCCGGCGGACGGGGTGCCCTGGGTCGAGTGCGACCTGGCCGACACCCGGGCCGCCGAGGCGGCCACCCGGCAGCTCGCCGAGCAGGCCGGCGAGCTGGCCGCCGTGGTGACCGCCGCCGGCATGGACGTGCCCGGCAGGCTCGCCGACGTCGACGGCGCGACCTGGGACCGGATCGTCACCATCAACCTGCTCGGCACCGCCGCGGTGATCCGGGCCGCGGTGCCGCACCTGGAGCGGGCGCACGGCACGGTGGTGACCGTGGCGTCCACGCTGGGCGTCAAGGCGGTCAGCGACGCGACCGCGTACTGCGCGGCGAAGTTCGGGGTGGTCGGCTTCACCCGGGCGCTCGCCGCCGAGCTGGCCGGGAAGGTCGGCGTCACGCTGCTGATCCCCGGCGGCATGCGGACCGCGTTCTTCGACGACCGGGACGAGCGGTACAAGCCCGGCCCGGACGCCGTGCTCAACGACCCGGCGGACACCGCCGAGGCGATCATGTTCGCCCTCTCCCAGCCGCCCGGCTGCGCCGTACGCGAGCTGGTGGTCTGCGCCGAACAGGAGTCGTCGTACCCGTGATCCTCGTGCTCCGGGCGCTCGGCGTCGGCGACCTCGCCACCGGGGTGCCGGCGCTGCGCGCGTTGCGTGCCGCGTACCCCGGACGGGAGCTGGCGCTGGTCGCGCCGCGCTGGCTGACCCCGCTGGTCGAGCTGGTCGGGGGCGTGGACCGACAGGTGTTCGCGGACGGGCTGGGCCACCTCGGGTGGTCCGGCCCGCCGCCCGCGGTGGCGGTGAACCTGCACGGCCGGGGGCCGCAGTCGCACCGGATGCTGGCCGAGGTCCGGCCGCGGCGGCTGCTGGCCTTCGCCAACGCCGAGGCCGGGTGGCACGACGGTCCGCCGTGGCGGGCCGAGGAGCACGAGGTGGACCGGTGGTGCCGGCTGCTCGGCTGGTACGGCATCGCCGCCGACCGCACCGACCTGGCGCTGCGCCGTCCCGGGCCCGGCGGGCTGCCGACCGGGGTGACGGTGGTGCACCCGGGCGCCAAGGCGGTGCAGCGCCGCTGGCCGCCGGAGCGCTTCGCGGCGGTGGCCCGGGAGCTGGCCGGACGGGGCCACCGGGTGGTGGTCACCGGCAGTCCCGGCGAGCGGGGAATCGCCGGCGAGGTGGCCCGCCGGGCCGGGTTGCCGGCCGACGCCGTGCTGGCCGGCGCGACCGACGTCGGCGAACTGGCCGCGCTGGTCGCCCACGCCCGCCTGGTGGTCTGCGGGGACACCGGCATCGGTCACCTGGCCACCGCCTTCGCCACCCCGTCGGTGCTGCTCTTCGGCCCGGTGCCCCCCGCGTGGTGGGGGCCACCGGCGGACCGGCCGTGGCACGAGGCGCTCTGGGTGGGGCCACGCCCGGCCGGCGAGGGCCCGGCGGTGCACCCGGCGCTGGCCGAGCTGGACGTGCCGGCGGTGCTGGCGGCGGTGGACCGGGTGACGGCGGCCGACCGGTCGCGGACGCGGGCGGTCACCGCGCGCCTGGTGCCGCTGCAGGCGGCGGCCGAGCCACCCCTTGCTACCCGCCGGTAGCTTCCCGCCGTAGGCTGAGCCGGTGAGCGGGGAGTACACGCAGGAGTTCGTGGACGTCGACGGCGCGCGCATCGGCGTCCAGGTCTACCCGGAGCCGGACGGGCCGCCCGGCGCGCCGGTGGTGGTGATCTGGCCCGCCATGGGGGTCCGCGCCCGCTACTACCGGCCCTTCGCCGCCGCGCTGCGCGACGCCGGGCTGGCCGTCGTCGTGGCCGACCTGCGGGGCACCGGCGAGAGCACCCCGGCCCCCGCCCGCGCCTGCCGGTACGGCTACGCCGAGCTGGCCGGCGACGTCGGCGCGGTACTCGACGCGCTCAAGCCCCGGCTGGACGGCCGGACCCGGTTGCTGCTCGGGCACTCGCTCGGCGGGCAGGTCGCCGTGCTGCACCAGGCGCTGCATGACCCGGACCGGGTCGACGGGCTGGCCCTGGTGGCGGTGGGCATCCCCTGGTGGCGGGGGTACCCGGGACGGCGCGGCTGGGGCGTGCTGCCGTACACCCAGGGCATCGCGGCGATCGCGCGGCTGCTCGGGGTCTGGCCGGGCTGGGGGTTCGGCGGCCGGCAGGCGCGCGGGGTGATCCGCGACTGGGCGTACACCGCGCGGACCGGGCGCTTCCCGGTGCTCGACGGGGTCGACGCCGAGGCGGCCGTCCGGCGGGTCCGCACCCCGGTGCTCGCGGTCAGCGTCGACGACGACCAGTACACGCCGCACGAGACGCTGGACCACCTCTGCAGCAAGCTCGCCGCCGCGCCGGTGACCCGACACCGCTACACCGTCGCCGAGGCGGGCGCCGCGCTGGACCACTTCACCTGGGTACGCGCCGCCACCCCGCTGGCCGCCCGGGTCGCCGCGTTCGCCGCCGCGCTGCCGCCCCGCTGACCCGGGACAGCCGGGCCGGTGGGTCCGCCGCCGGAAATCGGATGCGTAGCCGCGCCGAAGGTGGGTAAGCCGCACCGCCCGAACACGGCGGAGGGGGATCAGGATGTCCGAACGGCACACCGCGTTGCGCTCGATGCACGATCTGGGCCTGGCGGCCTGGTTCGGCGGCTCACTGATGGGGGCGCTCGGCGTCAACGGCGCGGCGGCGAAAATCGACGACTCGACCCAGCGGCTGCCGGTCGCCTCGGCCGGCTGGGCCCGCTGGACCCCGGTCAACGCGGCCGCGATCGGCGCGCACCTGGCCGGCGCGGTCGGCGAGCTGGTGACCGAGAGCCCACGGGTGGCCAGCCAGGCCGGCGTGGCGAGGATGAGCACGGTGAAGACCGCCCTGACGGTGGGCGCGCTGGCGGTGACCGGCTACAGCCGGCTGCTCGGCATGAAGCTGCAGAAGGCGGGCTCGCCGCCCGTCGAGGGGACCACCGAGCCGAGCTACCAGACTCCGGCGCACGTCGCCTCCTCGCAGCGGCAGATGAAGCTGCTGCAGTGGGCGGTCCCGGCGCTGACCGGCGCCCTGGTGGTGGTGTCGGCGTACATGGGCGAGCAGCAGAAGCCCGGACAGGTGTTCCGGGGCCTGCTCGGCCGGGCCGGCGGGCTGGCGACCGCCCCGGCGGCGATCGGCAGGATGGCCGGGATGGGCGCGAACAAGCGACAGATGGCCATGGCCGGCAAGTGACCCGTCCCGCGGCCGGCGGCCCACCTCGTGGGGGGCGCCGGCCGCGGCGTACCCGGGTCCGGCGCATGACCGGACCGCTGGCGGGCAATCAGCGCGGGCACGGGAATCCAGCCAGGTGAGGTGGCCATGAGCAGCAAGGACCGATCGGGCAGGGGTGAGGCGCGGGGGCCGGAGTCGGCCGCGCCGTGGGGCACCACCGACGGCTTCGACGCCGACCCGCCGTGGGGCGCGGGCGACGACGACCCGATGGACGAGGGCAGCGAGGAGAACGCGGTGCCCGAGGGCCGGCGGGGCGAACGCCGGGCGGCGGGCGCCGGACCGGACGGTCCGAAGGCCGGCCGGCACGGGTTCGGCTCGGTCGAGCCCACCCGGGCCACCGAGGCGGGACCCGGCGCGCCGCCGGACCCCGCGCCGTCGCGACGCACCTTCCCGGACGACCGCGCCGACGGGGACCTCGGCGACAACCCGCTGGAGGACGCCACCGGCATGCGTCCGGAAGGGGTCAGCCGGCGCGGTTGACCCGCACCGCCCGCCCGAAGGGTGCGGACGGGGACGACACGACGCCCGGGGCGCCTCACCGCCCCGGGCGTCCGCCCACCGGTCAGGAACCGGTGCCGTCCTCCCCCGGCCGGCCCAGCACCGACGGCTCGTTCTCCGGCCCGTCCGGTTCGCCCACCGGGTGCCCGGTGTCGTCCACCACGCCCGGGGCCATGCTGCCGCCGTGCGCCTCCTCGGCCTCCCGGGTCGCCCGGGGATCCCGGTCGTCCCGGGCCAGGCCGCCGGGCTCGTCCCGCCGCTCGTCCACGCGTCCCCCTCGTTGTTGTTCCTCGGCACCGCCGGTACCCGGGGCGTACCGGCGGAAACCTCAGGCGCGCGCGGCGGCGGGGGCGACGCCGAGCAGCCCGGCGAGCCGGGCGGCGTCCCGCTGGGCCTGGTCGCCGCAGCAGTTGTTCAGCAGCACGTGCAGTTCGGCGCACTGGTCGGCCAGTTCGCGCAGCAGCACGGACCAGCGCCGCAGCTCCTCCTCGCCGTAGGCGTAGCGGAACCTGTCCTGCTTGTCGCCGCTCTCCCAGGCGGTGCTGTGGCCGTGGAACCGGACCACCGCCAGGTCGCCGGTGGCGACGAGGATCGGCGGCACCGAGGAGACGTGCCCCTGGGGCATGTCCACGCAGACGTAACCGAGCCCGTGCTCGCGCAGGAAGGTCACCGTGTCCACCACGGCGTCCTCGGTGAACCACGAGGAGTGCCGCAGTTCCACGCTGACCGGCCAGGGCCGGCACCGCCGGGCCGCGGCGAGGATCCGCTGCTTCGCCGCGTCGCCGCGGGCCAGCCAGGGTGGGAACTGGAGCAGCACGGCGCCGAGCCGGTCGGCCGCCGCGAGCGGCGCCAGCGCCGCGTGGAACCGGTCCCAGAGTTCGTCGTACGCCCCGGCGGAGAGGTCGCGCCAGCGGATCCGGCTCGGGCCGCCGGCCGGGCGCAGTTCCCTGGGCAGCGCGTCGACCGGGGTGTGGTGGCCGGTGAAGAGGCGGAACGCCTTGACGTCGAAGGTGAAGCCGGGCGGGGTGGCGGCCGCCCAGCCCTCGGCGGTCTCCGGCGCCGGGATGGCGTAGTACGAGGTGTCCACCTCGACCAGACCGAACCGCTCGGCGTACCACCCGAGGCGGCCGGCCGGGGTGTTGACCGCGCGGGGATACCAGCCCGAGCGGACCAGCATCTGGTCGGCCCAGGAGGACGTGCCCACCTTGATGACACCCATGTAATTCAGTGCACCCCGATCCGGACGAAACGGCAACCCGGGACGGTCCGGTGCGGAGCCGGAAAACTGTCGGTGACGGGTCGTACGGTGTCCCCGGTCCTCAACGAAAGGCGGGCGGCATGGGCGTCTCCGATCAGGTCCTCACGGGCGAGCGGGCCGATCTGCTCGCCTCCCTCCAGCGGCACCGCGACTTCCTCCGGCAGACCGTGGCGGGGCTCGACGACGAGCAGGCCGCCCGGCGCAGCACGGCCAGCGAGCTCTGCCTCGGCGGCCTGATCAAGCACGTGGCCGGCACCGAGCACCGGTGGATGCGGTTCGCGGTGGGCGGCGCCGCGGCGATGCAGAGCGAGCCGATCGACTGGGCCGGCCAGTTCCGGATGACCGAGGGCGAGACGCTGGCCGGGCTGCTCGCCGAGTTCGACCGGGTGGCCGCCGAGACGGACGCGCTGGTCGCCACGCTCGACCTCGACGCCGCGCACCCGCTGCCCAGCGCGCCCTGGTTCGAGCCGGGCGCGAGCTGGACGGTCCGCCGGGTGCTGCTGCACCTGATCGCCGAGACCGCGCAGCACGCCGGGCACGCCGACATCATCCGCGAGTCGATCGACGGGGCGAAGACCATGGGTTGACCGCGGTGCGGTGATCGATCTCACCCGCCCGCACGGGCGGCCGGCGCGGTTCCGGTGTGACGCCACGACCGGGGGCGGCGCTGAGGGACACGAGATGAACGGACACCGCATGGACCAGGAGACCGCCGAGCGCCTGCTCGTCGGTCCCGTCGCCGACGCGCAGGACGGTCCGGAGGCGCTCGTCCGGTTCCTCGCCGCCGTCCGCGCCGCACCCCGCCCGCACGAACTCGACGGTGAGGGGGCGGCCCTTCAGGCGTTCCGCCTGGCGCGGGCCGGCGGCCCGGTGGCGGTCTCCCGTCCCGAGCGGCGGCTCCGCGCCGGGCTGCTCGGCGCCAAGCTCGCCCTGGCCGGCCTGCTCGCCACCGCCACCGGTGGGGTGGCCCTGGCCGCCGTCACCGGCAACCTGCCCGGTCCGCTGCCGGGCGGTGACGGCGCAGCCAGCTCCGCGACCCCGAGCACCCGGCCCGACGGGCGGCCCACGCCCGCCACCGCTCCGACCACCCCCGCGGTCGGCCCGAGCGACCACCCGGCCAGCCCGTCCGCGCTGGCCGGGCTCTGCACCGCGTACCGGGCGGAGGGCGACGACCGGCGCCGCGTGCTGGAGACGCCGCGCTACGCCGACCTGGTCGCCGCCGCCGGCGGGCGGCAGCAGGTCGCCGGCTACTGCGACGACCTGCTCGACGACAAGGACAAACCGAGCGGGCCCGGCGCGGGACCGACGCGGCGGCCGAGCTCCGCGCCGAGCGACCGGGTCACCGGTCGGCCGGAGCAGACGCCGGCCAAGCCGTCGGCCGAAACAGCGCCGACCAGCCGCCCCGCCGGCCCGTCGGTGCGGCAGCCCGCCTCGGTCGGCGCGTCCCCGCGCTGACCCGCGCGCACGGGGCGCTCCCCCGGATCCGCACGAACCGTGCCGGCCCGCGTCGGGCCGGCACGGTCGTGGCGTGACGGTCAGAAGGTGGCCACGTTCAGCAGCTTCTCCTGAATGCCGTCCGGGTCACCGGCCGGCCAGCTGTAGTTGGTCGTACCGGCCGCCTGGAGGGCCGACTTGACCGCGCTCGGGGTGGCCGTGGGGTGGGTCGCCTTGTAGAGGGCGGCGCCACCGGCGGCGTGCGGGCTCGCCATCGAGGTGCCGGAGATGGTGTTGTAGCCGCCGCCCTTCCAGGTCGAGTAGATGCACACGCCCGGGGCCATCAGGTCGACGTCGGCGCCGTAGTTGGAGAAGTCGGCGATGGTGTCGTCCACGTCGCTGCGGCAGGTGGCCGCGGCGCCGCCGCCGGGCACACCGTTGAAGTCGGCCAGCGCGGAGACCGTGATGACCTCGTCGTACGCGGCCGGAACGTGGTTGGCGGCGTTGTCGGTCTCGTTGCCGGCGGCCACGACGTACGTCACGCCGGCCGCGACGGAGTTGCAGATCGCCTCGTGCATCGCGTCCGTGTTGCTGCCGCAGGCGCTGTCGGAGCCGGCGCCGCCGAGGCTCATGTTGGCGACCTCGATCTCGCTGGCGTGCGCGGTCACGTAGTCGATGCCGCAGATGATGCTCGAGAACGAGCCGCTGCCGGCGTTGTTGAGCACGCGGACCGGCCAGAGCCGGGCACCCGGGGCCATGCCCACCACGCCGATGCCGTTGTCGAGCGCGCCGATGGTGCCGGCGACGTGCGAGCCGTGGCCGTTGCCGTCGGCGGCGCTGGTTCCGGTGGAGCAGTTCTTCGCTCCGGCGGTGTAGACGTTCAGGTCCGGGTGGGTGAGGTCGATGCCGGTGTCGATGACCGCCACGTCGACGTTCACCCGTTCGTCGGCGCCGTTGATCTTCGCGGTCGGGCTGAGCTCGGCGTCGGCCCGGTTGATGCCGGTCGGCGTGGTCTGGGCGTCGGCCGTCACCACCCCGTCGGGCTGGACGAGGAGCACCCGCGAGTCGCGGGCGAGGCGCGCCGCGGCGGTGGCGCTCATCCGGGCGGAGTAGCCGTGCAGGGCGTGCTCGTAGACGTGGCCGACGGTGGCGCCGGTCGCCCGGGACTGCTCGGCGGCGACCGACGCCGAGTTGGCGTCGGCGCGGAGGACGACGATGTAGCCGCTCTCCACCTCGGCGCGCGGGGCGGCGGTGGCGCCGGTCGCCGAGGCGGCGACGACGATGCCGGTGAGCATCGCGACGCCCAGTGTCTTGCGCATGGGGGTTCCTCTCCACGTGCGGTAAGGGCGGATGGCCCACGCCGAGGCTGACCCGTGGGGGGCCGCCGGACCAGAGGGTGACGACATTCGTTATTGGAAATATATAAATTAGGTTGAAAAGCCGCACAACGACCGACCCGATGTCGGGAACACCAGGTCGACGAGCGGGGGCACGGCCTCCTGCCCGGTTATCGCCACCGGCCGCCGCGGTGTTTCACCCCACCACTTGGCGGCACGGCGGGCGCCCGTTACGGTCGATCCAGCCAGAGCGGAAGGGCTTCGTTGACCTCTATGGACACACCGGATCCCGACCTGGTGCGGCGGGCGGCGGCGGGCGATCCGGCGGCCGTGACCCGGATACTCACCGAGATCCGGCCGATCGTGGTGCGCTACAGCCTGGCCCGGCTGGGCCACGTCGGCGCGGGTGGCGCGACCGCCGAGGACGTCGCCCAGGAGGTCTGCCTCGCGGTGCTGCGCGCGCTGCCCCGCTTCGTCGACCAGGGCCGTCCGTTCCTCGCCTTCGTCTATCGCATCGCCGCCCGCAAGGTCGCCGACGCCTGCCGGAGCGCGGGCCGCGACCGGTCGGAGAGCGTCGCCGAGGTGCCCGACACCGCCGATCCGTCGCCCGGGCCGGAGCCCCGCGCGGTCACCGCCGACCTGGGCGCCCGGCTCAGCGAGCTGCTCGCCCAGTTGCCGGCGACCCACCGGGAGATCCTGGTGCTCCGCCTGGCGGTCGGCATGACGGCCGACGAGGTCGGTACGGTGCTCGGCATGAGCGGTGGGGCCGTACGGCTGGCGCAGCACCGCGCGCTGACCCGGCTGCGCGCGCTCGCCGGCGACTCCCTGTCGGCGGTGATCGGATGAGCGCCACCGGCCCCACCCCGCCGCACGAGGACCCGGTGCGGCGCGACGACGAGCTGCTCGACGCGCTCCGCCGCGGCGCGCCCCCGGCGGACGACCCGGTGGCCGCCCTGCTCGGCGGCTGGCAGGCCGAGGTGGAGGCCCGCGCCGTCGAGCTGGAGGCCAGGCCGTGGCCACCCCTCGACGGCCGGCCGGCGGATGCCCCCGGGGCCGCCCGGGACCTGGACCCGGCCGGGCCGGTGCCCGTCCGGGCCGTCCCGCCCGCCGAAAAGCTCGACCGCCCGGTCGACCCGACGGGTACGCCGGAGCACGGCGAGCCGGCCGGGACCGCTCCGAAACGGCGACGGCCCGGCGGCCGGATCCCGCGCCGGCGGGTCCGCGTCCTCTCCGGGGCGGCGCTCACCCTGGTGACCCTGGCCGGCGGTCTCGGGTTCGGCTCGGCCCGGGCCGAGCCAGGGGGACTGCTCTGGCCGGTCACCCAGCTGGTCTGGACCGAACGCGCCGACACGCTGGTCGCCGAGCGGGAGATCGACCGGATGCTCGACCAGGCCCGGCGCGACCTGCGCGCCGGCCGGTACGCCGAGGCCCGCACCGACCTCGAACGGGCCGCCGCGCTCCTGACCCGCCTGGGCGACGGCCCGGGCGCCACCCGGATCCGCGACGACCTGGCGAAGCTGTGGCAGCGCCTGCCGGCGCCCGGGGTGGCCCCGGTTCCGTCGCCGGCCCCGCCCGCGACCCCCGGTGCCACGCCGATCGCTCCCGAACGGACCGACGACGTGTCCACCACCCCGGCCACGGTCCTGCCCGCCGACGGCGACCCCGCGCCCGACCCGGGCCACGACCGCACACCCGGGCGACCGCCCGCCACCACGTCGCCCGCGACGGCTCCGGCCACGACGGCACCGCTCACCGGCACCGGCCGCGACCGGCACACCACCCCGGACCGGCCGACCCCGCGGACCGGCAGGCACACCGCGCCGGACCGGCCGGCCACGGGCGCCGGCGCCGGCCGGCGCGGGTCCGCGGCGGGCACGCCGCCGGCCACCGCGGCCCGGCCGCGGCCCGCCCCCGGCGAGGCGCCGTCCCGCGGCCGCTCCGCCGACCCGCCGGCCGCCAGGGGGAGTGTCCCGGCGGTCGAGCCGCACGCGGCCCGACCCGCCGCGCCGGAGCAGCCGGGCACCGGTTCTCACCCCGGTGACCGGGGTCGGCCGGCTGGTAGCTTGCCCCGGTGACTCCGCGGCGTCGCCGACTGGCGATCCTCTTCCGCCTCGCCGTCGTGCTCGGCGTGGTGGCCGGCATCATGCTCACCGCGCTGGGTCCGGCCACGGTGACCGGCCTGCTGCCCTACTTCACCATCCAGAGCAACGTGGCCGTCGGTGTCTTCGCCGGATACGCCGCCTGGCGGGCCTGGCAGGGCCGCCCGGAGCCGCCGAGCGCGCTCAAGGGCGCCGTCACCCTCTACATCGCCATCACCGGCACGGTCTACCACCTGGTGCTCGCCAACCCGGCCAGCCCGTTCGCCATGGCCCAGCCGCACCGGGCGCCGGGCGAGTGGTGGGGCAACCAGTTCCTGCACACCGTGGTGCCGCTGCTGGCGATCGCCGACTGGGCGCTGCTCGACCGGCGGGGCCGGCTGCGCCCGCGGTACGCCGCCTGGTGGCTGGCGTTCCCGCTGGCGTATCTCGGGTTCGCCCTGGTGCGGGGGCTGCTCGTGCACCGCTACCCGTACCCGTTCCTCGACGCCGGGCAGCTCGGCTACGGCGGCGTCGGGCTCAGCGCGATCTTCTTCGCCGTCGCGTTCTGGCTGCTCGGCCTCCTCCTCGTCGGCGTCGACCGGGGTCTGGCGCGGCGAACCGGTGCCGTGCCGGCCGAGCCCGCACCGGCCCTCGTCGTCGCGCCCGAGGAGAGCGCGGCCTGGCCCCGCTGACCGGCGGCCCCGCCCGGACGGTCACCCGACGGTGCGCCGCTCACCGGCCAGGCCCCCGACGCGGACCCGCCGGCCGGTGGTGCGGTCGCGGCCGTAGGCGTCGGCCCGCCCCCAGCGCCCCGGCACGTCCAGCAGCTCGATCCGGCCGTACCCGTCGGGGATGTACGGGTCGGCCAGCAGGTTCTCCTCGCAGGGGCGCAGCCCGAGCATGGTGGCGAGCAGCATGAGCAGGCCGCCCGAGGCCCACGACTGCGGCCGGCCGGCCGCCGGCAGCTGGACCGGGTACTTGGTGATCTCGCGCGGGTAGCCGGCGATCACCTCCGGCACCGACCCGCCGACCGTCTCCGCTACGGCGAAGATGCCGGCCGCGACCTGGGCCGCCTCGGCGTCGTACCCGTAGCGGCGCAGGCCCGCCGCGACGAGCGCGTTGTCCGACGGCCAGACCGCGCCGAGGTGCGCGCCGACTGGGTTGTAGGGCCGCTGCCCGGTGGCGTAGGTACGCACCCCCCAGCCGGAGAACAGCTCCGGGCCGACAAGGTGCGTGGCGACCGCGTCGGCCCGCTTCGGCTCGACGATGCCGCTCCACAGCAGGTGCCCGAGGTGTGAGGTGAGCGCGTCCACCGGCTGCCCGTCCGGGGTGAGCGCCAGCGCGTAGTAGCCCCGGTGCGGCAGCCAGAAGTCCCGGTCGAACCGCTCGCGCAGCCGCGCGGCCTCGGCCTCCAGCCGGTCGGCGTAACCGGGGTCGCCCCAGACCTCCCGGGCCAGCCGGGCGCCCCGCACCTTCGCGTCGTAGGCGTACCCCTGCAGCTCGCAGGTCGCCCGGGGATACGGCGGCTCGACCGCGTTCCGGTCGACGATGGCCCCCGGCGAGTTCCGCCAGGTCTGGTTGGCCACCCCGTTGACCGTGTTGCGTGGCTGGTAGCGCAGGTAGCCGTCGCCGACGGAGTCGCCGTACTCGTCGAGCCAGTCCAGCGCCATCCGGGCCGGGTGGCGCAACTGCCGGACCAGGTCGACGTCGCCGGTCCAGCGCTCGTACTCGTCGAGCAGGACCACGAACAGCGGCGTGGTGTCGGCCGCGCCGTAGTAGAACGCGGTGGGCTGCTCACCGAAGGCGGCCGACTCGCCGTAGCGCAGCTCGGCGAGGATCTTCCCGGGCTCCTCGTCGTGGTAGTCGTCGAGCCGGCCGCCTTGGAGCAGGGCGAGCAGGCGCAGCGTCGCCGGGGTCAGCTCCGGGGTGAACGGCAACGTCTCCAGGCAGGTGATGATGGCGTCCCGGCCGTACAGCGCCATCGCCCAGGGCAGGCCGGCCACCGGCACCCGCTCGATGTAGGACAGCGGCGTGTACCGCAGTGAGGCCAAGTCGGTCAGCGCCTGCCGGTACGCCGACATCAGGGGCTCCCGCTCGGCCATGAGCTGCGGCGCGTGGTCGAACCAGCGGGCCAGGTCCTCCCGCATGTCCTGGCGGACGTGCCGGCGGTGGAACTCCAGGCTGGCCCGCAGATCCCGGCCCTGCGCCCCGTGGATGATCATGGCGATGTGCAGGTCGGTGTGCCACTCGCCGTCCGGGGCGACCCGGATCCGGAAGGTCATGCCTTGCTGGTCGACCTCCACCGGGGCCGTGCTGGTGACGACGGTCTCCCGGGTGAACCGGCCGCGCTGGTGGCAGATCCGCAGCTGCCGTTGGACCGGGTCGGCGACCACCACCGGCCCTCGCGGCGCGGGGCGGAGGATCTCGCTGGTGTCGGCGAAGTCGCTGCCCATCTCCATCCGCACGGTGAACTCGGCGGGCTCGGCCGAGTGGTTGAGCACGGTGAGCCGCTCGTTGAAGCTGTCGTTGATGGACCGGTGCCGGATCACCGAGACGTCGGCGTCCACGTAGTGGCTGGCGGCGCCGGGGACCAGCACGAACCGGGTCTCGAAGTAGGCCAGCTCGTCCCGGGACAGGGCGTTCAGCCGTTCGCCGTCGACGGTGAGCACCCAGTGGGACAGGAAGCGGGTGTCGAATGAGAACAGGCCGATCGGGGCGTACGGCTCGGCCTCCATGTCGCCCTGCGCGTCGCTGAGCGCGAACGCGTTGCCGGCGAGGACGTTCACCAGTTCCTGCCTCATGCCGCCCCCACCCGGATCCGCTCGCCGGCCACCTCACGCGGGTGCCGGGCGCCGGGCGGGCCCGGGAAGAGCCGGCGCAGGGTCAGCAGCAGCCGCAGGTTGCCCTGCGCCGTCAGGTCGTTGCGCAGCAGCGCGGCGGCCGGGTTCAGCCGGCCCGAGGCGATCCGGTCGAACACCTCCCGGTCGGCGCCGATCACCAGCTCGGCCTCGTCCGCCAGGCGATCCACCCGGACCTCCTGATGGTCGATGGTGAGGTACCAGTGGTCGGTCCGCGCCCCGTCACGCAGGTCCAGGCGGACCGTGCCGGCGGTGGTCTCCGGCAGGTCAGGGTGCGGGCCGGCGACCTGCCGGGCCAGGTACTCCGCCGCCGAGGCGCTCATCGGTCCCTCCCCGTGTCCGTGGTCGCGGCTCCCCGCCGGGCGGGTCCGCCCGCTCCCGCAGCGTCCCCGCCGGTCGGGTGAGGCCAACTCACCCCGTCCGGGTGAGCCGGGCTGGTGCGCCGGGGTGAAGTCGGGTAGTCCGGAGGAATGGGGATGACCGGGGACGTCACGACCGACCGCGTGCTCGCCGCGCTGCTGGCCATGCAGCGCCAGTCCTGGGAGCAGGGGGTGACCGGGCAGGCGCTGCTCGACCTCGGGCTCGGTGAGCTGGCCGTGCTGGTCGCCGACGCGGCGGTGACCCGGCAGCACCCGGACGGGCGGCTCGGCGACGTCTCCGGCGAGGCCGGCGCGGTGAACGGCGCGGCCTGCGGCGAGGTGGTCCGGTACGCGGCCGCGGCCGACGGCGACCCACGCTTCGCGGCCGCCCTGGACGCGCAGCTCGACTGGCTGGTCTCCCGGGCGCCCCGGGCCGCCGACGGCACCCTGTTCCACCTGCTCGACAACCGGCAGGTGTGGGCGGACACCGTGTACATGGTGGTGCCGCTGCTCGCCCTGGCCGGCCGGACGGACCTGGCCGCCGCGCAGGTCGACGGGCACCGCCGCCGGCTGTTCGACCCGCGCACCGGGCTCTACGCGGCGCGCTGGGACGAGGACCGGGGCGAGCTGGACCGGCCGGGGCCCTGGGGCACCGGCAACGGCTGGGTGGTCGCCGGGATCGCCCGGGCGCTGCGCCTGGCGCCGGACTGGCCGGCCGGGCTCCGCGCCGAGCTGGCCGGGCACGCCCGCACGGTGCTGGACGCCTGCCTGGCGTACCGGACCGACGACGGGCTCTTCCCCGACGTGCTCGACGACCCCGGCTCGTTCCGGGAGGCGAACACCGCGCAGTTGCTCGGGTACGCGGCACTGACCGGGGTGGCCGACGGCTGGCTGCCGGCGTCCTGGCTGGGCACCGGCGCGGAACTGCTGGCGGCCGCGGGCCGGCGGGTCGACCGCCACGGGCGGGTGACCGGGGTGAGCGGGGCGCCGGACTTCGCCGGGCCGGGCACCTCGCCGGAGGCGCAGGCGTTCCACCTGCTCGGGCACGCCGCGCTGGAGCGGGCCCGGGCGGCGGTCAGCCCCGCTGGATGAGCCCGCGCACGTACGCGGCCTGGCCGACGTGCTGGAGGTCGTCGTCCAGCACGCTCACCAGCCGCACCCCGAGGGTGACCGGCGGGTCCCAGTTCTCGTCGACCACCCGGTCCAGGTCGGCCGGGCGCAGCCCGCGCAGGTACGCCCGGGTCCGGTCGACCACCGCCCGGTGGTAGTCGAGCAGCACCCGGCCGTCCTCCGGCCGCACCGCGGCGATCTGCTCGGGGCCGTGCCCGAAGCCGGTGTCGTTCGGGTCGGCGGTCAGCCCGCACCGCGCCGCCCAGTCGCCGGTGACCCAGAGCTGCTCCTCCCCCTGCACGTCGGCGACGTGGTGGTCCTGGATCCGGGTCAGGTGCCAGACCAGCCAGCCCACCGGGTTCGCCCCGGCGGCCGGGGCCTGCCGCAGCTGTTCCGGGCTGAGCCCGTCGAGCGCCCCCGCCACCAGGTCGGGCAGCCGGCCGTACGCCTCGGTCAGCAGGTCGTTCACGTCCACGGTCCACGCTCCTCCGCCGTCGGTGCCACCCGAGCTGTACCGCGCAGTCCCGGGGGCAAACCTCACCCCCTTAGGGTGATCGCGTGGTAGCGGCGCTGGAGCTGTATCTCGACATCGACGCCACCCGGCGGATCCGGGTGCTCTGGGACGCGTTGGAGGCCGAGGGCGTGCAGAGCATGAAGTCGCTGCTGGAGCAGCGGCACCGGCCGCACGTGTCGCTGGCGGTCGCGCCGCGTCTCGATCCGCACCGCGTCGCCGAGGCGCTCGCCGGGATGGTGGTGGCCGCCCCGCTGCGGCTGGAGTTCCAGCACGCCGGGCAGTTCGTCGGGCGGGTGCTCTGGCTCGGTCCGGCCCCCACGCCGGAACTGCTGGCCCACCACGGCGCGGTGCACGAGCGGTTGGCCCGGGCCGGCATCGGCCTGGTGGAGCACTACCAACCGGGCCGCTGGGTGCCGCACTGCACGCTCTCCATGCGGGTACCGAACGCGCTGATGGCCGCGGCGGTGCGCCGCTGCCTGGAGGTGCTGCCGCTGACCGCCACCGTGGTCGGCGCGGCCGTCACCGACCACGCCCGCGGCATCTCCCACCCGCTCGGCTGACTCCGCCCGCTTCGCTCGCGCGCCGTCAGCGCGGCCCGAAGTCGACCAGGAAGGTCGGGTAGTCCGGTTGCGGGCAGGGGTCGCCGCGGTGGCCGAGCCGCTCGTAGAAGGGCGCCGCCCGTTCCCGGTGGGCCTGCCACTCCAGGTGCCGGGCCCGCCCGGCCGCCCACTTCGACACCGCCGCGAACAGCGCGCGGCCCGCGCCACGCCGGCGCCGGTCCGGGCGTACGTGCAGGTCGTGCAGGCGGACGGTGCGGTGCGCGTCGCCGGAGCGCAGGTGCAGCCCGTGGTCCTGTGCGGCGGCGTACCCGGCCAGCCCGTCGTCGTCCACCGCGCCGAGCAGCGCCCAGTGCGGGTCGGCGAGCAGGAGCAGGAAACGTTCCCGGTGGACCTCGACGGGCTCGTCGCCGACGCCCATGTCCCGCAGCATCGGCCACAGCCGCGGCCAGTCCGCCTCGGTCAACTCCCGTACGGTGATCGGCACGCGGCCCAGGATGCGGGCCGCACCGGGCGGAGGCCAGCGGTTTCCGGCCCGGGTTTTCGCCATCTGCCGCCGATCCACCTGACCTGGCACCACGAGCCGATGGGCGACGTGGCACGGGCTGAGCCGGACCACGGCCGACACCACCGGCACGGGCCGGGCGCAGGCCATCCGGGACCACGTGACGTGGCCGCGCCAGCAGAGCGACGTGGACGCGGTGGCGTACTGGAACAACTGGGCCGAGTTCGAGCTGGGCGACCCCCCGCTGGAGTCCACCGCCAGGCGGAACCTCCAGCTCGGCTGACCGGAGGGCGGGCGGGCCCGGCAACCGCCGGCCGGGCCCGCCCGCCGGGTGGCCCCTAGACTGGCCGGGTGGGGCGGGCCGAGTGACCAGCGACAGCGTGTCGTCGACGACGTACGGTCACCTCTGCCTCGCCTACGACGACCCGGCGGCGCTGGAGGCCCGGGCGGTCGCCCACCTGGCCGCGGGACTCGCGGCCGGCGAGCAGGTCTGGCTGGTCGCTCCCGGTGGCCCCGACTCGCTGGCCCACCGGCTGGACCGCCTCCCCGGCCTCGACGAGGCGCTGCGCCGGCGCGCGCTCCGGCTCGTCCCGGTCGAGCAGGCCTACCGCCACGGCGAGATCGTCGACCCGGAGAAGCAGGTCCGGGCGTACGCGGCGGCCACCGCTGACGCGCTGGCCGCCGGCTACACCGGCCTGCGGGTGGTGGCCGAGGCGACCACGATGGTCCGCTCCACCGCCCAGCGGGACGCCTTCGCCCGCTACGAGCACCTCATCGACCGCTGGATGCGCCACCACCCGATGTCGGCGATCTGCGCCTACGACCGGCGCGAGCTGAGCGACGCGGCGATCGCCGAGCTGGCCTGCATGCACCCCGAGACCAACGCCGACGTGTTGTTCCGGCTGCACGCCGGGGGCGGCGAGGCGGTCGTCGAGGTCGGCGGCGAGCTGGACCCGTCCAACAACCGGCTCTTCGCCGCCGCGCTGAACCGGGCCGACCCGCGACCGCTCGACGGCCGGCTCGTGCTCGACGCGACCGGGCTGCGCTTCGTCGACCACCGCTGCCTGCTGCACCTGCGCGACCACGCCCGGCGGCACGACGCCACCGCCGTGCTGCGCACCTCGCGCTCCGCCGCGGCCCGGCTGGCCGAGTTGCTGGACCTGGACGAGGTGCGGGTGGAGGTGGTCCGGTGAGGACGGGAGCCGCCGCCGGTCACGTCGGCTACTACCACGAGGCGATCCTCTACGACTCCGACGAGCACCTGCTGGCCGTGGTGCTGCCGTTCCTGCTCGGCGGGGTCGAGGCCGGCGAGCCGACCGTGGTGGGCTTCGGCGAGCGCAACGCCGAGCTGGTCCGCCGGGCCCTGCCCACCGGCACCGCGGTCACCTTCCTGCCCGGTGGCGACGTCTACGCCCGCCCCACCGCCGCGATCCGCGCCTACCGCAAGCTGCTCGGCTCGTACGTGGCCGACGGCGCCCGGCAGATCCGGATCGTCGGCGAGCTGCCGCCGGCCGTGCTCGGCGCCACCTGGGACTGGTGGGCCCGCTACGAGTCGGCCATCAACCACGCCTACGACGACTTCCCGCTCTGGAGCATGTGCGCGTACGACACCCGGACCACGCCGTCCCGGGTGCTGACGGACGTGGCGCGGACCCATCCCCGGGTGGCGCTGCCGGACGGCGGCCACATGGCGACCGACGGCTACACCGAGCCGACCAGCTACCTGGCCGAGCACCACCTGATGCTGCCCGACCCGCTGCAGTGGACGGCGCCGGCGGTCGAGCTGACCGACCCGAGCCCGGCCGAGGCGCGGGACGCGGTGCGCGCCGCCCACCGGGGCCAGCTCTCCGCCGATGACCTCGACGACCTGGTCGTGTCGGTCAGCGAGGTGGCCAGCAACGCGCTGCGGCACGGTGTGCCGCCGGTGCGGATGCGGCTGTGGAGCGGCCCGGACCGGATGGTGGTGACCGTGCACGACCGCGGTCCCGGCCCCACCGACCCGTACGCCGGGCTGCTGCCCGCGGGCAACGGCGCCGCCGGCGGCCTGGGCCTGTGGATCAGCCACCAGTCCTGCAATCACGTGGCGCTGCACCGCGACGCCGACGGCTTCACCGTCCGGCTGACCGCGGGGAACCCGGACTTCCCGATCTGAGCCGGCTCACCCGGCGGCCGTCCGGACCGGGCGGTGTGGACCCGGATCCGCGTCGGGGGCGGGGCGGGGCGGAACCCGCGCGCCGACGGCGGTACCGTTGCGCCTCATATGCCCTGCGGGGCGGTCATCCGCCGGCCTGGCGCTGGCGAACCGACGGAGGATGGCGCAATGTCCAACGGCGAGGAACCGTTCGCACCCCACGACGACGTGTCCGCGCGACCGAGGTTCGACCCGGCGCTGCGCGGCTACGACAAACGCCAGGTGGACCGGTACGTCGAGCAGATGGACGGCGAACTGACCGCCCTGACGGCCGACCGGGACCGGGCGTACGCCCAGGTCCGGGAGCTGACCGCGCAGGCGCAGCGGGCGCAGACCGAGGCCGCCGAGCTGCGCCAGCGCCCGACGCAGGTGGACCGGGCGTCCTTCCGCGACCTCGGCCCGATGGTCGACCAGATCCTGGACCTGGCCGAGAAGCAGGCCGGCCAGATCACCGAGACGGCCACCAAGCGCGCCGCCGACCTCCAGGCCCAGGCGGAGCGGGTGCTGGCCACCGCGCGGGACGACGCGGACCGGGAGCGGCGTGAGCTGGCAGAGGAGCTGTCCGCCCGCCGGGCCGAGCAGGAGCAGGCGGACGAGGAGCGGCGTGCCGCCGCGCAGGCGGAGCTGACCGCGATCCGGGAGCTGACCGAGAAGCTGCGCACCGAGGGTCAGGCGGCCCACGACCGGGCGCAGCAGGAGGCGAAGCGGATCGCCGAGCAGAGCGCCCAGCAGGTCGAGCAGGCCCGCTCCGCGTCGGAGGCGCTGGTGAAGGCGGCGCGTACGCAGATCCAGCAGGAGGTGCAGGCCAACCGGAGCAAGGCCCAGCAGGAGCTGGCCCAGTGGCAGGCCAACATGGCCCGCGAGCTGGACGAGCGGCGGGCCGCGGCCGAGCAGGAACTGGCCGACCGGGCCACGGCCGCCGAGCGGGACATCGCCGCCCTGGTCGCCGAGGCCCAGCAGTACGCCACCGAGGTCCGCGAGCGGGCCGACGAGGAGACGGCGGCGCACCAGGAGCAGCTCGCCACGGTGCAGCAGGAGATCCAGCAGCGGCAGGAGGCGCTCACCCAGCTCCAGGCCGAGCTGGAGACGGTCGGCCAGCAGCTGGAGCACACCCGCCGGGAGATCACCACGGTCGAGCAGGAGGGCGCCGCGCTGGAGGAGCAGCTGCTCGGCGTACGCCGGGACCTGGCCGCCGAGACCAAGCGCCTGGACGAGGCGCGCCGCGCGGCGGACCTGGCCGAGCAGCACGCCAAGGAGACCCGGGCGCGGGTGCAACGGGAGGCCAAGCGGGTCGCCGACCTGGCCGCCGCGGCGGTGATGGCGGCCGCCGCGGGCGGCGGCGAGACGGCCGAGTACCCGCAGGTGGCGCCGCGTCCGGTGGCCGCGCCCGCGGAGGCCGCCCCGGCGGCGCCCCCGGTGGTGGCGCCCGCGCCGGTGGTGGTGCCGGCCCCGGCCGTGCTCGTGGACCCGGCCGCGCTGGTCGACCCGGAGGCCGGCGAGCAGGCGGACGGCGAACGGCCGACCGCCGAGCCGTTCCTGGAGCGGGCGACCCTGGGCCGGCCGAGCTTCGACGCGTTCGCGGTGCGCACTCCGGCGCAGCGACCCGCGTCGGACGCGGAGACCACCGGGGAGCTGGCGGCCGGTCCGGAAGGCGGCGTGCCCGCCAACGCCTGACCCCGCCCGTCCCCGCCGCCGGGCCGTGCGTGGGTGTGGTGGTGCGGTCAGGCGAGCGCCGTGGCCAGGTCGGCGAGGTGGCGGGCCACCGGACCCGCGGTGAGCACGCCGCTGCCCGCGCCGGCCAGCTCGTCGGCGGCGGGGCGCAGCGCGGCGTGCAGCCGGGCCATGGTGGCCCGGTCGTCGAGCGCGAGGGCGGCCCGGGCGGCCACGCAGAGCCGGGCCTCGCGCAGCAGGTCGTGCGGTGACTCCGGCAGGGAGCGCAGCGCGGAGGCGGCCTCGTCCCGGCGTCCCGCGGCGAGCAGGGCCAGCGGCCGGACCCACGGCGCGTACGGGCCGGCGGCGGTGGCGTCGGCCAGCGCCGGACCGAGGTCGTCACCGGTGGACAGCCGCAGGCAGAGCAGGGCGAACGGCAGCAGCCCGGCCGCCATGCCCGGCATCTGCCCGGCGTCCAGCCGGACCGCCGCCGCCCGGTACGCCGCCTCGGCCTCGGTGCGACGGCCCGCGATGGCGAGCCGGAGGGCGGCGTACCAGGCGGTGAAGACGCCGACCAGCGGCAGTTCGTAGCGGGCGGCGAGGCGGTCGGCGGCGGCCGCGTGGGCGTCGGCGGCGGCGAGGTCGGCGCGGGCGCAGTGCGCCTGGAGTGCGATGAGGTGTCCCAGCACCTCGAAGGTGACCAGCCCGTGCCGGGCGGCCAGGTCGACCAGTTCGGCGCCGATGCGGGCCCGTTCCGGGGCCAGGCCGGCGCGGTCGAAGGCGTGCATGAAGCGGGCGTTGAGCGCGAAGGCCAGCAGGGCCGGGTCACCGAGGCGGCGGGCGATCTCCTCCGCCTCGGCCGCCGCCCGGCGGCCCCGGTCGCCGGTGTCGCCGCGCAGCTCCAATGCGAGGGTGCAGAGCAGCCGCCCGCGCCGGGCCGCCTGATCGGCGGGGAGCACGGCGAGGGCGGCCTCGGCGGCGGCCACGATCCGCCGGGACAGCTCCTCGTCGTCGTTGCTGGTCCAGACGGCCGGCACGTCGAACGCGGCCAGCACGTCCGCGGTGAGCCCGGGGTCGGCGAGCCGTTCGACGGTGGCGACCGCCTCGGCGCGCAGCCCGCGGGTCCGGTCGAGGTGGCCGGTGACGGCGAGGTCGCGGCCCCAGCCGATGACCGCGGCCAGCCGCCCGCGTACGTCGTGCCCGCCGGCCCGGTCGTGGGCGGCGACGGCCTGCTGCCAGAGCCGGGCCGCCTCGTGCGGGTGGCAACGCAGCTCGGCCCGTTCGGCGGCGGCCGTGGCGTACCGGGCGGCCCGCGTCGCGGCGTCCGGACCGGGGGCCTGTCCGAAGTGGTGGGCGAGGGCGGCCACGTCGTCCGGCCGGAGCCGTTCGAGCACCGCCCCGACGGCCGCGTGCCAGCGGGCCCGGCGCGGCGCCGACAGGTCGGTGTAGAGGGTGTCGCGGACCAGGATGTGGCCGAAGCGGGTGCCGTCGGCGGTGAGGAACCCGGCTTGCGCGGCCCGGTCCACGGCCTCCAGCATGGCCTCCTCGCCGACCAGCGCGGCCAGCACGTCCGCGTCGAGGTCCCGGCCGAGCACCGCGGCCCGCCGCAGCACGGTCCGGGTCGACTCGGGCAGCTGCGCCAGGCGGTGCCGGATGACGTCCCGTACGCCGGCCGGGACGGTGTCCAGCGCGGCGGCCCCCTCGACGGCGAGCAGCCGGGCCAGTTCCCGGACGAAGAACGGGTTGCCGCCGCTGCGCCGGTGCAGCGCCCGGACCGTGTCCGGGTCCGCCGGCCCGGCCACGGTCCGGACCAGCTCGGCGGTCTCCGCCTCGGCGAGCCCGCCCAGGTAGACCCGGACCGGCTCGGTGCGGGCGAGACGGGCCAGGGCTCCGGTCAACGCCGGGGTGATCCCGGTGGCCCGGTAGGTGCCCACCGCCAGCACCGGCCCGGTCACCGGCTCCGGGCCGGTGAACAGCGCGGTCAGCAGGTCGAGGGTGTCCTCGTCGGCCCGGTGCAGGTCGTCGAGGGCGACCAGCACGGGCCCGCGCCGCGCCGCCGCCCCGAGGCGGATGCCCGCGATCCGGTGCAGCCGGTACCGGGCCACGGCCGGCTCGTCACCGCCCGGCGCGTCCGCCGCCGCGCCGCCGCCCGGCTCGGCGGACACCCCACCGGGAACCGGCGCACCGGACAGCCCACCGGCCACCGACCCGCCGGCGGCGAATTCGCCGGTCGCCGGTGCCGCCGGTTCCGCCGGGCCGGGCAGGTCCGCGGCGAGCTGCGTCCAGGGCCAGGCGGCCGGGGCGCCCTCGTACTCGGGAACCCGCCCGACGGCGCAGGTCCAGCCGGCGGCGGCGAGCCGGTCGACGAGCGCCTCGACGAACGCCGTCTTGCCCGCGCCGGCGTCCCCCGAGACCAGCGCGAGGGCCGGCACGCCGCGCCGGGCCACCTCCTCGGCGAGGCCCGCGAGGCCGGCCAGCTCGGCCTCGCGCCCGACGAAGGGACGCCGCTGCTCCCCGCGACCCCGGCCGGCGGCGCGACCGGGGCGGGCGGCGCGGCTACCGGGGTCGGGTCGAGGTGCGGGGCCTGGGCGAGGATGTCGGCCTCCAGCCGGCGCAGCCGGGGTCCGGGGTCCACCCCCAGCTCCCGGACCAGCACCGCGCGGGCCTCCCGCAGCGCGGCGAGCGCGTCGCCCTGCCGGCCCGCCCGGTAGAGGGCGACGGCGAGCAGCCGCCAGGTCTCCTCGCGCAGCGGCTGGGCGGCGGCCTGAGCGCGCAGGTCACCGGCGGCCTCGGCGGCCCGGCCCAGGGCCAGCAGCGCCTCGGCGCGCCGCTCGACGGCGAGCAGCCGCAGCTCGTCCAGCCGGTCGATCTCCGCCCGCGCCCAGGGCTCGGCGGCGAACTCCGCGTAGGCGGGGCCGCGCCAGAGAGCGAGCGCGTCGTCCAGGGCGGCCAGCGCCGGTCCGGCGCGCCCGGCCCCGAGCAACTCCCCCGCCGCCCCGACCGCCGCCTCGAACCGGCCCGCGTCGACCGACTCGGGGGCGGCTGGCAGCGCGTACCCGGGCGGGGCGGTGACCAGCAGCCGGGCCGGCTGCCGCGGCGGCCGGTCGGGCTCCAGGGCCCGGCGCAGGTCGGCCACGAAGGTCCGGACCGCGCCGACCGCGCCCTCCGGCGGCTCCGGCCACAGGTCGCCGACGAGCCGGTCGACCGGCACCATCCGGCCCCGGGCCACCAGCAGGCGAGCCAGCACCGCGCGCTGCCGGGCGCCCTTCAGCGCCACCGGGCCCCGCGCACCGGCCGCCACCAGCGGCCCGAGCACCCCGAAGGTCACTCCGGGTACGCGCGGCGGGCTGGTCACCCCGCCCACTCTAGGCAGCACCCGGCGCGCCCACCGGCGGCCCGGCCAGGGCACTCATCCGATGCTGATCGGCCACTGACCGGCCCCGGGCAGGCTCGACGGGTACCCGATCGCACCCGGAGAGGACCTCCCATGATCAACGGATTCGAGCAGCGCCGCGTCACCGTCGCCGACGGGGTCGCCCTGCACGCCGCGGTGGGCGGCAGCGGCAGTCCCGTCGTGCTGCTGCACGGCTTCCCGCAGACCCACCTGATGTGGCGGCACGTCGCCGCGGACCTCGCCGCCGACCACACGGTGATCTGCCCCGACCTGCGCGGCTACGGCGACAGCGACAAGCCCGCCGACACCGACGGCACGGCGTACGCCAAGCGGACCATGGCCGCCGACGTGGTGGCGCTGGCCCGGGCGCTGGGGCACGAGCGGTTCGCCCTGGCCGGGCACGACCGGGGCGCCCTGGTGGCGATCCGCGCCGGGCTGGACCACCCGGAGACGGTCACCCACCTGGCCGCGCTGGACGTGCTGCCCACGCTCGACACCTGGGAGGTGATGCACGGGGTCAGCGCCGCGGTCGGCTTCCACCTCTACCTGATGGCCCAGCCGCCGGGCCTGCCCGAGCGGCTGATCGGCGCCGCGCCCGACGAGTTCTTCGGGCACTTCCTCGACCTCTGGGCCGGCGACCCGGACGCGATTCCCGCCGAGGTGCGGGCCGCGTACCTGCGGGCCTGCCGGGCGGCGGTCCCCTCGATCGTGGCGGACTACCGGGCCTCGGCCGGCATCGACCTGGCGCACGACGAGGCGGACCGGGCGGCGGGCGCCGTGCTGCGGATGCCGGTGACCGTGCTCCAGCAGGACTGGGGCGCCGTGCTCGGCTTCGACGCGGCGGCGCGCTGGCGGGCCTGGGCGCCGGACCTGCGGCACGTGCCGGTGTCGTACGGGCACTTCATGGCCGAGGAGGCCCCGGCCGAGGTGGTGAAGGAACTGCGCGCGCTGCTGGCCCGGTGACACCCTTGCCCGAGCATGTCGAAAGATGTCAATATTCTGATCACTGCACGGGTGGTTCGAGTTTCGGGGGTTGATCGACATGCGCAAGGCTTCCTCGATCGCGGCGGCGGTCACACTGACGGTCGGCTGCACCGGTGTCGCGCTGGTGAGCGCGGCGGGCCCGGCGAGCGCGACCTGCAGCCACTCCCACTCCAACATCGACACGAAGTTCGGCACGCTCTTCAACGCCAGCAACGTCAACATCCGCTCCGGCCCGCACACCACCTGCGGCTCGCTCGGCTACGGCCAGCTCAGCCACAGCGTCGACTTCCACTGCTACACCAACGGCGACAAGGTCAGCGCGAACGGGCACACCACCTACACCTGGACCTACCTGAAGGACACCACGACCGGGGTGTCCGGCTGGGCCGCCGACGCCCTGCTGGACAACCTCGGCAGCAGCATCGCCTGCTGACCGTCCCCGCACGACCCGCCGCGAGCGGGCAGGATGGTCCGGCATGACCGAGCCACGCCTGTACCCGCCCGTCGAGCCGTACGCCACCCACCGGATCGCCGTCGGCGACGGCCACCAACTCCACGTGGAGGAGGTGGGCCGGCCCGACGGCGTACCCGTGGTCTTCCTGCACGGCGGGCCCGGCGGCGGCCTGGTGCCGGCGGCGCGGCGGTTCTTCGACCCGCGGCGCTACCGCGCCGTGCTGTTCGACCAGCGCGGCGCGGGGCGCAGCACCCCGTTCGGTGAGCTGCGGGCCAACACCACCTGGCACCTGGTGGCCGACCTGGAGACGATCCGCGAGCGGCTCGGGATCGACTCCTGGTTGCTGTTCGGCGGGTCGTGGGGGGTGACCCTCGGCCTGGCGTACGCCCAGACCCACCCGGACCGGGTCACCGGGCTGATCCTGCGTGGGGTGCTGCTGCTGCGGCGCAGCGAGCGGGACTGGTTCTACCAGGGCGGCCTGCGCCACCTCCAGCCGGACGAGTGGGACCGCTTCGTCGCCCCGATCCCCGCCGCCGAGCGGGACGACGTGCTGGCGGCGTACCACCGGCGGCTGCACGGGCCCGACGAGGCCGAGGCCCGGGCCTGCGCGGTGACCTGGGGGCGCTGGGAGGCGGTCAACTCGTCGGTGCGCCCCGACCCCGGGGTGCTCGCCCACTTCACGGCCGAGGAGCAGGCCCTGCCGATTGCCCGGATCCTCTCCCACTACGCCGTGAACGGCGGCTTCCTCACCGAGACGCAACTGCTCGACGGTGTGGACCGGATCCGCCACCTGCCCGCCGTCATCATCAACGGCCGCTACGACCTGTGCTGCCCGCCGGTGTCCGCGTACGACCTGGCCCGGCGCTGGCCCGAGGCCGAGTTGCGCATCGTGCCCGACGCCGGCCACTCGGCCGCCGAGCCGGGCATCGCCCGCGAACTGCTCCGCGCCACCGACCACTTCGCCGACCTGCTCACCTGACGGTTCCGCGTCGGACCTCCGACAGCGCTCAGGTCGCGGCTGTCCATCCGGGGGCGGCGCTGGCAAGATCGGCCGGGTGACGGGTGTGCTGTTCGCGGTCAGTGACCTCCACGTGTCGTACGCCGAGAACCGCACGGTCGTGGACGGCCTGCGGCCGGAGTCGGCGGACGACTGGCTGATCGTGGCCGGCGACGTCGGCGAGCTGTTCGCGGACATCGAGCGGACGCTGCGGCAGCTCCGCGACCGGTTCGCCCGGGTGGTCTGGGTGCCCGGCAACCACGAGCTGTGGACCCACCCGGGCGACCCGGTGACCCTGCGCGGCCGGGCCCGCTACGACGCGCTGGTCGGGATGTGCCGCGACCTGGGCGTGCTCACCCCTGAGGACGACTATCCGGTGTGGCACGGCGAGGGCGGGCCGGTCACCGTGGCGCCGCTGTTCCTGCTCTACGACTACTCGTTCCGCGCCCCCGGCACGAACTCGAAGGAGGAGTCGCTGCGGGCCGCGTACGCGGCGGGGGTGGTGTGCACCGACGAGATGCTGCTGCACCCCGACCCGCATCCCGACCGGGAGTCCTGGTGCTGGGCGCGGATCGCCGAGACCGAGCGACGGTTGGCCGCCGTCGACCCGGCGCTGCCCACCGTGCTGGTCAACCACTGGCCACTGGTCCGCCAGCCCACCGACGTGCTCTGGTATCCCGAGTTCGCCCAGTGGTGCGGCACCGACCGCACGGCCGACTGGCACCTGCGGCACCGCGCCACGGTGGCGGTCTACGGGCACCTGCACATCCCCCGCACCACCCACTACGACGGGGTGCGCTTCGAGGAGGTGTCGCTGGGCTACCCGCGCGAGTGGGGCCGGCGGGGCGGCGAGCCACGGCCGATGCGGCGCATCCTCGGCGGCGCCGGGTGATCGAGGCCCTGCTCCCCCCGGCGGCGGTCCCCGTCGAGGCGTTCTCCGACATCCCCGGCGAGGCCCCGTACCCGGGCGAGGAGGACCTGCTCGCCCGCGCCGTGGAGGCCCGCCGGCGCGAGTTCGTCACGGCCCGCCGCTGCGCCCGGGAGGCCCTCGCCCGCCTCGGGTACGCCCCGGCGCCCATCCGCCCCGGCCCGAGGCGGGAGCCGCTCTGGCCGGCGGGCGTGGTCGGCAGCATCACCCACTGCGCCGGCTACCGGGCCGCGGCGGTCGCCCGGGACACCGCGCTGGCCGGGCTCGGCATCGACGCCGAACCGCACGAGCCGCTGCCGGACGGCGTGACCAAGGTGGTCACCACGGCCGGCGAGCCGGAGTCGCTGGCCCGGCTGCGCGCCGCCCACCCGGCGGTGCACTGGGACCGGCTGCTGTTCAGCGCCAAGGAGTCGGTCTACAAGGCGTGGTACCCGCTGACCGGGCGCTGGCTCGGCTTCGAGGACGCCGAACTGGCGGTCGACCCGGCCGCGGGGAGCTTCACGGCCCGGGTGCTGGTCGACGCCACCCGCGCCGACGGCGGCCCGCCGCTGGCCACGCTGCACGGCCGCTGGCTGGTCGCCGACGGGCTGGTGGTCACGGCCGTGGCCGTACCCCGGCAGCCCTGAAGCCGCTCCGCGCCGCGCCCGGGCCGACGTTTGCGACCGGCGGAGCCGGGAACGACGCTGGCCTCACGGTCAGGAGCAGCGGATGAACGGGCCCATGGGCGACGAGCCGGTCGGCGACCTCGAACTCGTGCACACCTTCACCGGGCCGATGCCGACCGGGGTGAGCGTGTCGCACACCGGCCGGGTCTTCGTGAACTTCCCCAAGTGGGGGGACGACGTGTCGGCCACCGTCGTCGAGCTGCGCGACGGCCGGGAGGCGCCCTTCCCGGACGAGGCCTGGAACAGCCCGTCCGGGGACGACGACCCGAACGCCTTCGTCTCGGTGCAGAGCGTCGTGGTCGACCCGGCCGACCGGCTCTGGGTCCTGGACACCGGCAGCCCGATGTCCCGGCCGACCCAGCCGGGCGGGCCGAAGCTGGTCCGGGTCGACCTGGACAGCGACACGGTCGGTCAGGTGATCACCTTCCCGGCCGACGTGGCGCTGCCCACCACCTACCTCAACGACGTCCGCTTCGACCTGCGCCGCGGTGACGGCGGCATCGCCTACATCACCGACTCCGGGTCGAACGGCATCGTCGTGGCGGACCTGGCCACCGGCGCGTCGTGGCGGCGGCTGCACGACCACCCGTCCACCAGGCCCGAGCCGCTGGGCTCCTTCCGGCCGGTGGTGGAGGGCCGGCCGTTCCTGGAGCGCCCGCCCGACGGCCCGCCGAAGCCGGTGGCCAGGGGCTCGGACGGCATCGCCATCTCCGCCGACGGCGCCCGGCTCTTCTACTGCCCGCTCGCCTCCCGCCGCTGGTACAGCGTGGCGACCGAGGCCCTCGCCGACCGGACGCTGAGCGAGGAGCAGGTCGCGGCCACGGTGGTGGACGAGGGCGACAAGGGCGGCGGCTCCGACGGCCTGGAGACCGACGACTCCGGGGCGTTCTACCTGACCTCCTACGAGCACAACGCCGTACTGCGCCGCCGGGCGGACGGCGAGTTCGAGACCGTGCTGCACGACCCGCGGCTGCTCTGGCCCGACACGATGTCCGTCGCCGCCGACGGTCACCTCTACGTCACCGCCAACCAGCTGCACCGGCAGGCGAAGTACCAGGGCGGCCGGGACCTGCGGCGCAAGCCGTACGCCCTGTTCCGCACCCGCATCGACGCCGGCCCGGTCCGGCTGCGCTGACTTTTTCATTGATTTGTTTAAGTATTGCGATCGGACGTCCGACACTGCCATGATGACCGTCAATTTCTTCCTTCCCCGAAGGAGCGGTCCTCATGGCGCTCACCCGCCGTACCCTGATCCGGTCCGTGGCGGCGGGGTCCGCCCTCGCCGCGCTCCCCGACCTGGTCCCCACCCTCACCCGGGCCGCCGCGGCGGCCAGTCCCCCCGGCGACGTGGTCGGCAAGGTCTCCGTCGGCTACCAGGGCTGGTTCAGCTGCCCCGGTGACGGCGCGCCGATCGGCGGCTGGTGGCACTGGAGCCGGGACCGGTTCCAGTCCCCCTCCCCGACCAACACCACGATCGTGTCCTGGCCCGACATGCGGGAGTACGCCCGCGGCTACCCCACCGCCTACCCGAACCTGGGCAACGGCCAGCCGGCCACGCTCTTCTCCTCCTACGACCAGCAGACCGTGGACACCCACTTCCGCTGGATGCAGGAGTACGGCTGCGACACCGCCGCGCTGCAACGGTTCAACCCGTTCGGCGACGAGGGGCCGACCCGCGACGCGATGGCCGTGAAGGTCCGCTCCGCCGCCGAGCGCTTCGGCCGCAAGTTCTACGTCATGTACGACGTCACCGGCTGGACCGCCATGCAGTCGCAGCTCAAGGAGGACTGGACGACCCGGATGTCGGCGCACACCGGCTCACCGGCGTACGCCCGGCAGAACGGCCGGCCGGTGGTCTGCGTCTGGGGGTTCGGGTTCAACGACGACGGCCGCCCGTTCACCCCGGCGGCCTGCCTGGACGTCGTGCAGTGACTCCGGGCGCAGGGCTGCTACGTCATCGGCGGGGTACCCACCTACTGGCGGCAGGGCATCAACGACTCCCGGCCCGGCTTCGCCGACGTCTACCACGCCTTCCACATGCTCTCGCCGTGGATGGTCGGGCGCACCGGCACCCTCGACGGGCTGGACTGGTTCTACAACAACGTCAACGTCCCCGACCTGGCCGACTGCGTGGCCCACGGCATCGACTACCAGCCCTGCGTGATGCCCGGCGACCTCTCCGCCGGCCACCGCCGGCACGGCGACTTCTACTGGCGGCACCTCTACAACATGGTGCGGCTCGGCGCGCAGGGCCTCTACGTCTCGATGTTCGACGAGTTCAACGAGGGCAACCAGATCGCCAAGACCAGCGAGACGGCGGCGACCACCCCGGCCGGCGTGGGCATCCGGGCACTCGACGAGGACGGCACCCTCTGCTCGGCCGACTACTACCTGCGGATCACCGCCGACGGCGGCCGGATGCTCAAGGGCCAACTGGCGCTGACCGCGGTGCGGCCGACCCCACCGGTCGCCGGGAGCGGGCAGCCGCCCGGCGGCAACCTGGCCGCCGGCCGGCCGGCGTCGGCGAGCAGCCAGAACGGGCCGTTCGTCGCGGGCAACGCCGTCGACGCCGACCGGGGCAGCTACTGGGAGTCGGGCAACAACGCCTTCCCGCAGTGGTGGCAGGTCGACCTCGGCGCCGCCCAGCCGGTGGCCCGCGTCGTGCTCGCCGTACCTCCGGGCTGGGAGGCGCGGACCCAGACGCTGTCGGTGCAGGGCAGCACCGACGGCAGCACCTTCACCACCCTGGCGGCGCCGGCCGCCGTCCGGTTCGACCCGGCGTCCGGCAACACCGCCACCGTCGCCGTGCCGACCACCACGGCCCGCCACGTCCGGGTCACCGTCGCCGGCAACACCGCCTGGCCGGCCGCCCAACTCGCCCAGGTCGAGGTGTACGCGGGCACCGCCACGAGTGCCCCGCCGACCGCTCCGGGCAGCCTGACGGTGACCGGGCGGACCGCCACCAGCGTGTCGCTGGCCTGGACCGCGGCCACCAACGCCGACGGGATCGCCGGCTACCGGGTACGCCAGGGCGGCGGCACGGTCGCCTCGGTCACCGGCACCTCGGCCACCGTCACCGGGCTCAGCCCCGCCACCACGTACACCTTCACGGTCGTCGCCCGGGACACCACGGGCGCCGTCTCGGCGCCCTCGAACGCGGTCACGGTGACCACCGACCCGGCGGCGCAGACCGACCTGGCCCGGGGCCGGCCGACCACCGAGAGCAGCCACACCCAGAGCTACGGCAGCGGGAACGTGGTCGACGGCAACCCCGACACCTACTGGGAGAGCGCCAACAACGCCTTCCCCCAGTGGGTCCAGGTGGACCTCGGCGCGGCCAACCCGGTCGGGCGGGTGGTGCTCCGGCTGCCGCCGTCCACGGCCTGGTCGGCGCGGACCCAGACCCTCTCGGTGCTGGGCAGCACCGACGGCGGAAGCTGGATCACCCTGGTCGCCTCCGCCGGCCGGGTGTTCGACCCGGCGACCGGCAACCAGGTGGCGCTGGCCTTCGCCGCCGCCCCGGCCCGATACGTGCAGGTCCGCTTCACCGGCAACACCGGCTGGCCGGCCGGCCAGCTCGCCCAACTGGAGGTCTACTCCGGCTGAACCATCGAAAGACATCGTTGACGGCTTAGTTAATGCTCTTTAATATTTGGCCTACCTCGAGGAAGACCGTCCCCTGTCCGACCCGTACGCCCGACCGGCGCTGGCCCCTGACCAGCGCGGTCGGGCGGCACGGCGCCCCCTGCAACGGGAAGGCCCTCGATGTCCGCACCGCACCACCGCCGCCGTTCCTCCCTGGCCGCCGGCCTGCTCGCGCTGGCCACCGCCACCGCGACGCTCGCCCTCACCCCGACCGCCGCCGAGGCCGTCGTCCTGCCCAACAACTTCAAGAGCGTGGGCTACATGCCGTCCTGGAGCGGCAGCGTCAACAGCATCCAGTACGGCAAGCTCACCCACATCAACTACGCGTTCGCACTGCCCAACAACGACGGCAGCCTGCGCCCGGTGGAGAACCCCAGCAAGCTGTCCTCGCTGGTGTCGCTCGGACACGCCAACAACGTCAAGGTGTCGATCGCGATCGGCGGCTGGAACGACGGCGACGACTCCGCGTTCGAGGCGCTCGCCGCCAACTCCGGCGCCCGCGGCGCGTTCGTCACCAACGTGGTCAACTTCGTCAACCAGTACAACCTCGACGGCGTCGACATCGACTGGGAGTATCCCGACCCGGGTGCCTCGGCCAACAACTACACCCTGCTGATGCAGCAGCTCGGCAGCGCTCTGCACAGCCGCGGCAAGCTGCTCACCGCCGCCGTGGTCTCCGAGGGCTACTACGTCGACGGCGTGCCGCCGGCGGTCTTCGGCTCCGTCGACTGGCTCAACATCATGGCGTACGACGGCGGCAGCCCGCACGCCAACTATGACTGGTCGATCAACAGCGTCAACCTGTGGAAGTCGCGCGGCCTGCCCGCCGCCAAGGCTGTGCTCGGCGTGCCCTTCTACAGCCGGCCCGGCTACTACACCTATGCCGCGCTGGTCGGCATGGACCCGGCCAACGCCAACCGCGACTGCACGACGGTCAGCGGCGTGCAGCAGTGCTACAACGGCGTACCGACCGTCAAGCGCAAGACCCAGTGGGCGCTGGCCAACGCCGGCGGGATGATGAACTGGGAGCTGTCCCAGGACACCACCGGCGCGACCTCGCTGGTCAGCGCGATCTACGACACCGTCATGGGCGGCGGCACGCCGCCGCCGAGCGGGCGTACCGGCCCGATCACCGGCATCGGCGGCAAGTGCGTCGACGTCGCCGCCGCCAGCACCGCCAACGGCACCGCGATCCAGCTCTACACCTGCAACGGCACCGCCGCGCAGAGCTGGACCGTGGCCGGCGACGGCACCCTCCGGGCGCTCGGCAAGTGCGCCGACGTGACCAGCGGCTCCACCGCCAACGGGGCGAAGGTGCAGCTCTGGGACTGCAACGGCACCGGCGCCCAGGTCTGGCAGGCCCAGTCCAACGGCACGCTGCGCAACCCGCAGTCGAACAAGTGCCTGGACGCCACCGACAACAGCTCCGCCAACGGCACCCGGCTGCAGATCTGGGACTGCTTCGGCGGCGCCAACCAGGTCTGGCGACTGCCGGCCTGACCGCCAGCGGAGCCCCGCCGCGCCGGCCGGGCGCGGCGGGGCTCCGCCGTCACCAGCGGTTGCGGGCCTCCTCAGCCCAGCCGACCAGGCCGTCGAGGTCGACCCGCTCGCCGTCGTCGGTGGCGGCCCACCCGGTGAAGTGCCCGAAGCACTGGTGGGTCTCGCCGGCCAGCACGCCGAGATTGGTGCGCGCCACGCGCTCGTGGAACGGGTGGAACTCCACGTCCACCCGGTCACCGGTGATCCGCCACGGCCGCAGCCAGTCGGCGCGGTGGTAGCTCCAGGCCAGGTCGGCGCCGATCTTGTGCAGCCGCCCGTCGACGAAGACCGCGTTCTCGGTCGAACCCGTACCGTCGGTCCACTTGCCACCGAGCTGGACGGCCCGGCCCGGTCCGCTGCCGGCCGCCCAGTTCCAGCGCACCGCGTACCGCCATTTGCCGCGACCGTGGTCGAGCACCGCGAACGACTCCCCCGTGTCCACCGGGTACGCCGTGCCGTCCACCCGCAGCGTGCCGCGCACCGGTCGGCCGACGTCCTTCACCGTGTACTGGAACCGGCGGGTGCTCCACGGCACCACCACGCCAAGCGACTCGTGCCCGGGCCGCAGCGGCGCCACCAGGTCGACCTCGACGCCGGGCGCGGTGGCCCGGATGGTGCTGCCGTCGGGATGCTGGTCGACCTGGACGACCAGGCCGCCGCCGCGGGCCCGCACCGCGCCCGCGCCACTGACCGGCGGGAGCACTGCGCCGCGGGCGAACGGGACCACCGCCTCGGTGGTCCGGTCGACACCGGTGCGGCGGTCGAGCAGGTAGACGCTGTGCACGCCGGCGTAGTCCAGCGACGAGGCGACCAGGCCGACGATGTGCGTCGGGGTGACGATGCCCCAGTGCTCCCAGCGCTTCGCCCGGCCCCAGCCGCGCAGGTTCGCCCGGTGCAGCGGCCGGCGGCTCCAGCCCACCGCCGCCGGGTTCAACCGCCCGTCCGGCCGGCACAGGTCGACCGGCTCGGTGATCTCCCGCTCGTGCGTCATCGCGGCAGGCTACCGGCTGGGGCGCGGCGCGTGCCCCGTCAGCCGACCCGGCTCATGTTCGGCCGGCCGGTGCGGGCCCGCTGCCGGTCCGCGGGCACGCGCGGGCTGTCCGTGGCCAGCAGCCGGTCGGCCGCCGCCAGCCCGGTCAGCGCGGCGCCGTAGGCGGCCAGCTCGCGCTGGAAGTGCTCCACCTTGGCGTACCAGAACTTCAGCTGCGGGTTCATGGCCTTGGCGTTGATGTAGCCGACGATGTCGCTGTCGGGGGTGATGCCCCGGCGGGCGTAGCAGCGGTCGAACCCGGCCTTGGTCCGCTCGTACCTCTCGGTCATCGCGGTCAGGCCCGCCTCGGCCTCCAGCAGCCGCTCGCGCAGGTAACGCACGTACATGGGTGGGACGCCGGTCGGCGCGCAGGTGGCCGTCCGTCGACCGTCCGGTCCGTTGGGGGACGCCATGACCGCCTCCTTCCTGCGGTCGGAAGTGCAGAGACGTTCTTCTACCCCGGATCGGCCCCGAATATGCCGGGAGCAGGACGATCGGCGTCAGGTGTCGCTGGAGCGGGACACCGCGCGGCGCACCCGGGTCGCCTCGTCCCGCAGGGTGCGCACCAGGGCGGCGCCGGTCGTGCTGTCGGCCAGCCCGTTGTCGGCGAGGGTACGGGCGATCTGCTCGAAGAAGTCGGCGACCTCGTTGGCGGTCCCGATCGCCCGGGCGACGTTGGACGGCGTAGCCGCGTACTCGATGTCGGACAACCGCTCGGAGATCTCCCGACGGGCGCTCTCCGGCAGCTCCGCCGCGCCCAGCGCCGCCCGGACCCGCTGGTACGCGAGCCGGACCTCGCGGATCACCGCGATCTCGCGGCTCGGCCGGGCGCCGACCACGTTGCCGATGACGCCGAGCTGGTAGCCCACGTTTCCGGTGACCGACCGGGTGCGCTGCGGCGGCACGAAGTGGCCCAGGTTCACCGGTGCCTGGGCGTTGAGCCCGGCCCGGAAGCACGGGTGGACGTGGAACTCGTTCTCGTGCGGCTCCAGCACCTCCCGCCGGGTGCCGCCGTAGACCGTGTCGCCGCCGCGCCGCACGCCCAGGAAGCCGAGGCCGAACAGAATGTCGATCACCGTGTCGGCGTCCAGCACGTGCGCGTACTCGGGGAACTGCTCGACCAGGCTGTCGCGCACCTCGGCGAAGCGGGCCCGCAGCGCCTTGCGGGTGACCAGGTAGCCGGTGTTCTGGAACAGCGCGTAGAGCCGGGTCAGGAAGGGATAGCTGACGAGGTATTCGTTGCCGAGGTCCTGAAGCTTCCAGCGGGAGAAGTCGCGGGCCGCCTCCCGGACGTCCGTCGTCCAGATCGTGGGGTGGCTGTTTCGCAGCGCCGTGTCCCGGCACAGCGTGACGAACTGGATGACGTCGCGCGGGCGCAGCAACGTCCGCGAGGTCAGGTAGTCCAGGATCGGCTCCCCGTCGACTTCCTCCGGCAGCACCCGTCCCCACAGCTCATCGGCCGGCACGGGGCGGCCCAGCGACGCCGAGGCGCGCCGCAGCAGCACCTCGCCGAGCAGTTCCGGGGTCCAGTCGATGCGCTCCTCCTCGCCGCGGAACTTGTCGCTCTCGGTGAACTGGAGCGAGTCGTAGATGTCGCTGCGCAGGAAAAGCGTGCAGCGGACCGTGCCACCGAACAGGCTGCGGACTTGCTTGCTGGCCAGCAGCAGCCCGACCACCATGGCGTCGGAGGCCGGGTCGTTGGACCAGATCTGCTCCACCTGGTCGACGGCGAGCAGCAGGGCCGGGTGGTCGGCCGGGCAGTCCAGTTCGGCGATGGCCCGCCCGATCACCTCCTCCAGCACGTCGAGCTGCCGCGCGGCCCGCGCCCCCTCGGACGCCTGCACCTCGACCGAGCCGTTGACGCCCAGCGCCCCGACCGCGATCGACGAGGCACGCAGCCGGCCCATGCCGGACAGCACCCGGTCGTAGAGCCGCTGGTCGCCGCTCTCGTGGTGCCGGCGGAGGAAGCGCCGAAGCCGGCGGACGTTCGCGGGCGCGCGGCGCAGCCGGCGCCGGTGCTGCTGCCGGGCGTGCCCGACCAGGTGCCGGCTGACCTGCACGGCGAAGACGTACCGCCAGACCAGGGACTTGGCCGTCTCCGGGTTCAGCCCCTGCAGCTCGAATCGGCGCAGCTCCTCGCCGGTCGCGTCGTCCGGGGTGATCAGGCTGGTCACCACGCCGCCGTCCGGGCCGCCGTCGAGCAACCGGCAGATGGCGCTCTTGCCGGCTCCCTTGCGGCCGATGACCAGGCTCTTGCGCCCGTGCAGGGCGGCCTCGTACGCGGCGGTCGGCAGGAAACCCTGCCGGAGCAGGCCGCTGGCGATGTCGGACTCGGCGTCGTCGCGGCCGAAGGCCAGCCGGGTCAGGTCGATCGGCGGGTCGTCCATCGCGGAGCTCCCCTCAGCCCGGCCACGTTCCGTCCGTCACGGCACACGGTAGGCAGTCGACGCCGGGAGCGCCAGGTCGCCGGCAGCGCTTGATATCGATGTATCTAAATACTTAAGCTGAGCCGGTCCCCGCTCGACCCCGTCCCACAAGGAGAGTGAGCGATGCGTCTGCCCAAGGTCACCCGGTTCCTCGCCACCGTCGCCACCGCGGCGCTGGCCGCGCTGGGCGCCGTCACCGTCGACGCGGCACCGGCCGCCGCCGCCGTCCGCAACGTCTGCTACAACACCAGCCAGGCCGGGCCGTTCGCCAGCTACGCCGTCCAGGCCGCCTCGATCTGGAACAACGCCACGAACAACATCAACATGGCGCAGTGCGGGTCGAACCTGATGATCTACTACACCTACGGCGGCGGCTCGTACGCCCAGCGCACGAGCCTCGGCAACGGCCGCGTCGTCATCGACTACTACCAGGCGCAGCAGTATTCGCCGCTGCGCATCATGACCCACGAGATCGGGCACATCCTCGGCCTGCCGGACAACTACAACGGCAACTGCGCCATCCTGATGTCGGGCGGCAGCGCCGGCACCAGCTGCACCAACCCGTACCCGAGCTCGACCGAGGCCGCCCGGGTCGACTCGCTGTTCGGCTTCGCCGCCCGCAGCGCGACGACGCCGCAGGTCTTCACCGGCAGCTGGCCGGCCCCCGTCACGGCGGGCGCCCAGCGCTGACCGGCGCGAACGACGACGCCCGGCCGGGCCGGCGGAGACGCCGGCCCGGCCGGTGCGCGTCAGCGGCCCCGGGTGGCCCGGCAGATCTCCACCGGCAGGGCCGGTGCGCCGTCGACCGGCGCCGGGTCCTCCGGCGTGGCGGCGATCCCGCCGGCCGCGATCCGGTCCAGGGTGGCCAGCCCGGCCTCGTCGATCGTGCCGAAGACGGTGTAGTTGGGGCGCAGCGCCGAGTCGGACTGCACCAGGAAGAACTGGCTGCCGTTGGTGTCCGGACCGGCGTTGGCCATGGCCAGGGTGCCCCGGGCGTAGAGGCGGCGGACCCCGGTCGGGTCGGTCGGCGCCGGGGGCAGATCGGTGGGCAGCTCGTCGGCGTACCGGTAGCCCGGGCCGCCCTCGCCGGTGCCGGACGGGTCGCCGCACTGGAGCACCTTCAGCGTCGGGTACGCGGTGAGCCGGTGGCAGGGGGTCCGGTCGTAGAACCGGTGCCGGGCCAGGTGCAGGAAGCTCTGCACGGTGCACGGCGCCTGCTCGCGGTCCAGGGTCAGCCCGATCGGGCCCTGGTTGGTCCGCAGCGTGACCCGAACCGTACCCCGGTCGGGCGTGTGGCGGGGGTCCGGCGGCAGCGGCACCGGCCGGGCGGCCGGCTCGTCCGGCGTCGGCGTGTACGCGCACGGGCCCTTCGTCGGCGCCGGCTCGGCGGCGGGCGCCGCGGTCGCGGCGGCGCCGCCGGCGGCGACCAGCGCGGCGGCGATCATCGCCACCCCGGCGAGGCGGGCCAGCAGCGGCGGTGCGGCGTGCGGTCGGGTTTCGCTCGGCACGTGGGTCCTCCCTGGACTCGTGGTACCAGAAAGACCGGAGTCTATGGATGCGGTGACCGGATGTCGATGCGCACGTTCCCGTCGTGCGCCCCGCAAGGTGACATGATGGCGCCACCAGGCCGGTGCTCCAGGTGAGAAAGTGTGGGCTGCCCATGGCGTCCTTCCAGGCGAGGACCTCCCGCGAGCCGGGACGGACGATGATCCGGCTGGCCGGCGAGTGCGATCTCGCCGCCCGGGAGCGGCTGACCGGCACCCTGCTGGCCGCCGTGGACGCCGCGCCCGTGGTGGTGGTCGACCTGGCCGCGGTCGAGTTCCTCGACTCCACCGGCATCCATGCCCTGGTGGCCGCGCACCAACGGGCCCGGGCGGCGGACGGCCGGCTCTACCTGGTCAACGCCACCGGCGCGGTGGCCGCCCTGCTGGAGCTGACCGGCGTCGGCGACCTGCTCCGGCACCCCGGGGACGGGGCCGGCTCATGACCGCGGCGCCCGACGCGCGGGAGCGGTCCCGTGACTGACCACCTCGCCGTTCCACCCGACACCATGCCCTACCTGCGCGCGGCGGACCTGGCCGCCGTCCGGGCGTTCGTCTCGGCCCGCGCGCTGGCCGGCGGGCTGGCCGCCGCCCGGGTGGCTCTGCTCGCGCTGGTGGTGAGCGAGCTGACCACCAACACGCTCCAGCACACCGAGGCGGGCGGCTCCGTCCGGGTGTGGGTCGAGGCCGGGCAGCTGTGCTGCGACGTCGTGGACCAGGGCGGACCGCGTCCGGTGGCCGGCCCGATGCCGGCGGCCGAGGCCGTCCGGGGCCGGGGGCTGGCCATTGTGGCGACGTTCTGCGACGAGGTCGACGTCCGGCCGGGTCCGGCGGGGACGGTGGTGCGCGTCCGGTTCGACCTCTGAGGACGGTCAGGGCAGCACGCGGACGGCGAGGGTGCAGGTGTCGTCGTACGGGCTGGGCCGGTGCAGCGCGTGGCGCAGCCGGGCCAGCGGTCGCGCCCCCGGCTGACCGGAGAACTCCGACAGGGCCGACCGCACCGCCGTCAACTCGTGCTCCGGGTTCCCGGCGCGGCGTTCCACCAGCCCGTCGGTGTAGAGGAGCAGCACGTCGTCGCCGCGCAGCTCGGTGGTGACCACCGGGTAGCAGGTGGCGGGGTCGGCGCCCAGCAGCATTCCGACGGGCCGGCCGAGGTCGCCGGTCCCGCCCGCCCGGGACAGCAGCGGCACCGGGTGCCCGGCCCGCGCCCAGGTCAGTCGCCGGGTCGCCGGGTCGAAACCGGCAATCACGGCGGTGCCGGTGATGGCGAGCTGGCCGCAGAGCCGGTTCATGTGACTGAGCAGCGCCGCCGGGTCGCGAAGGCCGATCGAGAGCCACGCGACCAGCCCGAAGCGCAGGTGGGCCATCCCGCTGGCCGCCTCCAGCCCGTGCCCCGCGACGTCGCCGACCGCCAGGACCACCGATCCGTCCGGCAGTGTCTCGGCGTGGTACCAGTCGCCACCGACCCGCAGCGCGCTCTCCGCCGGCTGGTAGCCGACCAGCACCTCGAGGCCGGCCAGCTGCACCGGCTCGCGCGGCACCGGTTGGATGAGGTTCTGGAGCTGGGCGGCGAGGCGGTGCTCGGCCAGCGCCGTCGTCTCCCGGGTGCGCAGCCGGTCACTGAGCTGCTGGATGGCGCTGCGGGAGTCCTCCCGGGCGGTCACGTCCTGGACCACCGCGTAGACCTTCACCGGCGCGCCGCCCTCGTCGCGGGCCGCGTCCGACAGGACCCGCAGGTACTTGACGGTCCCGCCCGCGCGGAACCGCACCGTGACGTCGGACGCGGCGCCGCTGTCCAGCGTCTGCCAGGCCGCCTCGCGCAGGCCCTGGTCGTCGGGGAGGAGCGCGGCGGACTGCTCGGCCCGGGACATCGGCCCCAGCGCCGGATCGCGCTCGAAGATGCGGTACATCCCCGGGGACCACTCGCTGCGGCCGGTGACCAGGTCGTACTCCGCCCAGCCGAGGCTGCCCAGCAGCTCGGTACGCGCCAGCCGGCGCCGGTTCTCGTCCAGCCGCTCCCACCAGACCAGCAGGCCGCCCAGCACCCGGTACACGCTCACGTCGAAGACGGAGTCGGCGACGACGCCCGCGCCGTGACCGGTGTACCGGAAGTCGGGCAGGTGGGCGGGCTCCCCGGTGGCCAGCGCCTCCTGGTACGCCTGCCACAGCGGGCCGGCGACCATGCCGGGATACAACGTGCTGAGCAGTTGCCCCACGCGCCCGGCGCCCCGGCCGTGGACGTCGCGCCCCTCCGCGCTGGCGGCGGCCACCAGGAAGTCGACGACCGCGCCGTCCGGAGCCCGTACCGGCAGCAACCAGGTGCAGCCCGCCGGGATCACCGCCAGCACCTGCCGGATCGCCGCCACCATCGGGTCGGCGGCCGACGGGGACGCCACGTCGGCGGGCGCGTCCGGCACGGCCTCGTCTGCCATGCCGGCAGCCTAGCCATCCCCGGTACGGCGCGGCGGACCCGCCGGCGGCCGTCGCCGGGAGCGGATCGGCGGAAAGTCGGTTGCCGCCCATCGTGGACTTCGGGAGGGTGTTGCCCATGACGTTCTGACGGACCGCACCAGAAGCTCCTGAGGGCCGCGCCGCACCGACCGCGCCGCCCTGCCGTCCGCCCTTGCCTCCTTCGCGAGAAACGAGCGTCCTTGTCCGTGCACCCCTCCCGGCGGGAGTCCCTGCCGCCGGCCACCGTCTCCGTCTTCGCCTCCCCCGGCAGCTGGATCGAGTCCGCCGCCGTCGACCAGTGCCGCCAGGTCGCCGACCTCCCCGGCATGGTCCACGTCGCCGGCATGCCCGACCTGCACCCGGGCAAGGGCGCCCCGATCGGCGCCGCCATGGCGTCGACGGTGCTCTACCCGTTCCTGGTCGGCTCCGACATCGGCTGCGGCATCGCCGTGTTCCCCCTCGCGCTACGGCGCGCCGTACCCGAGCGGCTCGCCGCCCGGTTCCCGGACCTGGACCGGGCGCTGGACCCGGAGCGGGACGCCGACGACCCGGCCTGGGCCGTGGTGGCCGGCGAGATCCCCGCCGGCCACCTCGAGGGCCTCGGGACGGTCGGCCGGGGCAACCACTTCGTCGAGCTGGCCCGGATCGGGACCGTGGTCGCGCCGGACCACGCCAGCCGGCTCGGGCTCGACGCCGGCGACCTGGTCCTCGTGGTGCACAGCGGCTCGCGCGGGCTGGGCGAGCAGATCCTGCGGGCACACACCGAACTGCACGGCGCCGGCCCCGCCCCCGATCCGGCCGCCTACCTGGCCCGGCACGACGCCGCCGTACGCTGGGGCTCGCTCAACCGGCGGCTGCTGGCCGCCCGAGTCGCGCACGCCCTCGGGGCGGAGCCCACCGCACCGATCGTCGACCAGTGCCACAACCTGGTCGAGGTCCGCGACGGCCAGTACCTGCACCGCAAGGGCGCGGCACCGGGTGACGGCCGGGACGTGCTCGTCGCCGGCACCCGGGGCACGCTCTCCTATCTGGTGGCCGCGCACGCCGGGCCGGCGGCCAACCATTCGGTGGCGCACGGCGCGGGCCGGAAGATGTCCCGTGCGGACGCGCTGCGCCGCGGCCGGGCGAAGCACACCGTCGAGGAGCTGCGGCGCACCCCGCTGGGCTCGGTCGTGGTGTGCGGCGACCGTCAGTTGCTCTTCGAGGAGGCGCCCACCGCCTACAAGCGCATCGAGCAGGTGATCGGTGACCTGGTCGCGCACGACCTGGCCACCCCGGTGGCCACCACCGTCCCGCTGGTCACCTACAAGACTCCCGACCTCGGCACCCGGGCGGGGCGTCGGGACGACCGCCGCGGGCGGGGCCGGCCGTGAGCGTCCACCTGCTCGTCTCCGCCGGGCGGGGCCCGCGGGAGTGCGCCTGGGCGCTGGGCCGACTGCTGCCCCGCCTGGAGGCCGACGCCGCCGGGCGGGGTCTGACCACGCGCCGGGTCGAGACCGTGCCCGGTGACCGGCCCGGCACCTACCGGTCGGTGCTGGTGCGGATCTCCGGCGCCGACGCCGCGGCGTTCGCCGCCGGCTGGACCGGCACCCTGTGCTGGCAGGCGCCCAGCCCGTACCGGGCCGGCAGCGGGCGCAAGAACTGGTACGTCACCGCCCGGCCGTGCCGGGTCGACGTCCCGGCCTCGACGTTCAGCGAAGCGGACGTCGAGGTGGTGGGCGTGCGCACCGGCGGACCGGGCGGCCAGCACCGGAACAAGGCCAGTACGGCGGTCCGGGCCACCCACCGCCCCTCGGGCAGCGTGGTCGTGGTCGACACCGAGCGGCAGTTCAGCCTGAACCGCCGGATCGCCGTCGAGCTGCTGCGCCGGCGGATCGAGCAGGCCGACGAGGCGGCCCGCCGCGCCCTCACCGTCGACCGGTGGCGGGTCCACGACGAACTGGTCCGCGGCAACCCGACCCGGGTCGAACGCCCGGAACAGTCCGGGCCGGAGCCGGTGGCCCCTCGGCGACGAGGGCGGGGCACCCGGCCCCGGGCCGTGCGGTAGCGCCGCCGACGCCGGTCCCGCTCCCCCTCGGGCGGCATGGCGACCGCGGCAGCGGGTACCGCGCCGGGATGGGACGCTACGACGACGAGGTGACCGCGCTGGCGACGCCGCTGACCGACCCGGGCAGCCTGGACGCGCTGCTGGAGCGGGTCGGCGACGCCCGGGTGGTGATGCTCGGCGAGGCCACCCACGGCACGCACGAGTTCTACACCTGGCGGGCGGCCATCACCCGCCGGCTCGTCGAGGAGCGGGGCTTCTCGTTCGTCGCCGTGGAGGGCGACTGGCCCGACTGCGACCGGGTGGACCGCAGCGTCCGCCGCCGCCCCGACGCCCCGGCCGACCCGCGCGCGGCCCTCGCGGCGTTCGAGCGGTGGCCGACCTGGATGTGGGCGAACGAGGAGGTCGCCGACTTCACCCGCTGGCTGCGCGACCACAACGCGCGGGTGGACGAGGCCGACCGGGTCGGGTTCCACGGCCTGGACGTCTACTCGCTCTGGGAATCGCTCCGCGAGATCCTCACCTGGCTGCGGGAGCACGACCCCGACCAGGTGCCGGCCGCGCTGGCGGCGTACCGCTGCTTCGAGCCGTACGACGAGGACCCGCAGCAGTACGCGCTCGCCACCCGTCTCGTCCCGCACCGCTGCGAGGACGAGGTGGTCGCGCTGCTGGCCGGGCTCCGGGAGCGGGCCGCCGCCGACGGGCCGGGCCGATTCGGCACCTGGCAGAACGCCGAGGTGGTGGCCGGCGCCGAGCGCTACTACCGGGCGATGGTCAGGGGTGGACGGGAGTCGTGGAACGTCCGCGACCGGCACATGGACGACACCCTCGACCGGCTCCTGGACCACTACGGCGCGGGTGCCCGGGCGGTGGTCTGGGCGCACAACACGCACGTGGGCGACGCCCGGGCCACCGACATGACGGACGCGGGCGAGGTGAACATCGGCCAACTGGCCCGTGAGCGGTACGGCCCGGACCATGTGGTGCTGGTGGGATTCGGCACCCACGCGGGCACGGTGACGGCCGGCGCCGCCTGGGGTGCGCCGATGGAGACGATGACCGTGCCGCCGGCGCACCGGCACTCGCTGGAGGAGGCCCTGCACGCCGCCGCGCCGGACCGGGCGCTGCTGGTCTTCCCCCGCGACGAGCGGCCCGACCTGCTGGCTCACGAGATCGACCACCGGGCCATCGGCGTGGTCTACCGTCCGCAGCCCGAGAGCCGGGGCAACTACGTGCCCACCGTGCTCGGGGAGCGCTACGACGCCTTCTGCTGGTTCGACACCTCCCGGGCGGTCCGGCCGCTGCCCACCCGGCCGGTGCCCGCCGAGCCCGAGAGCTGGCCGTCCGGCGTCTGATCCGCCGCAGCGGGTGGTTCCGGCCGGGCCGTCCCGGGCCGTCCGGTGAGGTGGGCCCGCCGGCCGCGCCGGACGTTCGCCGGGCCGCCGCCCGGGTAACCGCGCCGGAGCCGACCGGGGGTCCGTACGGGCCCCTCGCCCGGGCCGACCGCCGGGGCCGGAGCCGCGCCACGGAGACCCCATGCTGCGTCCACCGCTCAGCCCGATGCTCGCCGCGCCGGTGGCGGACCTTCCCACCGGCCGGCAGCTGGCGTACGAGCCGAAGTGGGACGGCTGGCGGACCCTGGCGTTCCGCGACGCGGACGGGGTGCACCTGCAGTCCCGGGCCGGCCGGGACCTCACCGGCTACTTCCCCGACGTCACCGCGACGCTGCGGTCCCTGCCCGCCGGCACGGTGCTCGACGGCGAGCTGATCGTCTGGGCCGAGGGCCGCACCGACTTCGCCCTGCTCCAGCAGCGGGTGACCGCCGGGCGTCGGCTGGCCGCGCTGGCGGACCGCCATCCCGCGCACTTCGTGGCCTTCGACCTCCTCAGCTCCCCGGACGGGGAGCCGCTGCTCGACCTCCCGCTGGCCGAGCGGCGGCACCGGCTGACGGGACTGCTCAGCGACGCGCCCGCGGGACTCGTCCTCTGCCCGCAGACCGGGGACCCGGCCGAGGCCCGGGAGTGGCTCCGGACCTGGACCGACGCCGGTGTCGAGGGAATCGTGGTCAAGCGGTGCGACGGCCGGTACGAGCCGGGGCGGCGGGGCTGGCAGAAGCTGCGCGCCCACCGCACCGTGGAGACCCTCGTCGGCGGGATCACCGGCCCGGTGACCGACCCGGACACCCTCCTCGTCGGACGGTGCGACGACCGGGGCCGCCTGCGCTACCTGGGACGCACCCACCCGCTGCACCGGCAGCAGCGCCGCGAACTGGCCGGGCTGCTCCGGCCCACCACCGCGCCGGAGCACCCGTGGCCCCAGCCGCTGCCCGGCGGGTGGACCGGCCAGCTGAACCCGGCGCCGCCGCTGCCGTACACGCCGGTGCGCCAGGACCTCGTCGTCGAGGTGGAGGCCGACACGGCGTACGAGCACGGGCGCTGGCGGCACCGCGTCCGGCACCTGCGGCCCCGGCTCGACCTGGCCCCCGACGACCTGCCCGTGCTGACCGACGGGCCGGAGGCGCTGGGCGGTGGCCCCGGCCGTGTAGCCGCGGACCGCCCGGGTAGGCGCACCGGGTGAGCGACTGGCAGAAGCTGTTCGTCCCCGACACACCCCTGTGGGAGATCGTGGTGCGGGGCAGCGTGATCTACCTGGCGCTGTTCTTCCTCCTGCGGGTGCTGCTGAAGCGGGAGAGCGGCAGCACCGGCGTCACCGACCTGCTGGTCATCGTGCTGATCGCCGACGCCGCGCAGAACGGCATGTCGGACGGCTACACCTCGATCACGGACGGCGTGCTGCTGGTCGCCGTGATCATCGGATGGGCGTACCTGCTCGATCTGCTGTCGTACCGCTGGCCCGCCGTCGCCCGGATCATCCAGCCGGGCTCCCTGGTGCTGGTTCGCGACGGCCGCATGCTGCGCCGCAACATGCGCCGCGAGCTGATCACCGAGGAGGAGCTGTACAGCCAGCTCCGTCAGCAGGGCGTCGAGGACCTCACCGACGTCAAGGAGGTCCGGATGGAGTCTCAGGGCCAGTTCAGCGTGATCACCCGTGCGGGCGGCCGGTCCCGTCGGAGCTGAGCCAGTTTGCTCCCGGCCCGCTCGGGAACGCGAGGTGGGAAGTGGCGCGCGGAGCCGCCCGCGCCATACCCACGAGGGGAGCTCGACATGGGTGACCGCGATCGGTTGCACGAGATGCGGCAGCAGGCCCACAACGCGGGCATCGAGGGGAACTCCAAGATGTCCGAATCCCAGCTGCGCGACGCGCTGCGCCGGGTCGGCAAGGGCGAAAAGCCGGAGATGGCCAAGCAGAACGCCAGGCGGTGACCAGGCACGGTTCGGCGTCGGCGCCCATCGGTGCCGGCGCCACCGTCAGCTCATCGTGACCTGGGCATTCCCCACGGTGATATGAACAGATGGTTAACGACTCCTCTCTTGACTGCCGGTTGATACGCGCCATTGAATTTCGACGTGGTGAGCTGCCTCATCCGAGTGGCGTCCACACCGGCGGTCGGCGCGATCGCGCCGGCTGAACGACGTCGTGCCCGCACCGGCGCGCTCGACCGAGGGTCGGGGGCACGGTGGACAGTGGGATGAGGGAGCGCCGCCGCCGCACGCTGGTCAGCGCAGCCCTGCACGCCGTCTCGCACGCCGTCGCCGTCGTCTACTGCCTCCTGTCCCTCGCCGGGCCGAACCGGCCGCTGATGCTCACGGGATACTGCTTCGGCCTGGCGGCGGGCGTCGCGGGTTCGTGGGCGGCGACCCGGGTGACCACCAAGGCGTCCGGCTACCGGGTCTCGTTCACCCTCCTGATGATCACGCTGGTGGCCGCGGCGCTCGGCGCGTACTGGGACGGCGGCGTCACCTCGCCGGCGGCGCTTGGTTTCGTCACCACGGCCGTTTTCGTCGCCGGCTACACCCCGCACCCGAGGCTGATGTGGGGGCTGGAGGCGCTCACCCTCGGGTCGTACGTCGTCGTCGCCGTCGCCGGTCCGCCGGCGCCCGCCGGTCACGTGTTCGTCTACCTGGCCGGCATGCTGATCCTGGCCTCGGTCTGCTCCACGCAGACGCGCACCCTCGCCCGGCAGCGGTCCCAGCTACGGGCCCTGGCGTCCCTCGACCCGCTCACCGGCGCGTTGAACCGGCGCGGCCTGGCCGAGCTGGCGACGTTCCTGTTCCACGCCGGCTGCCGCCCCGGCCCCTCCCTGCTCTGCCTCGACCTGGACGACTTCAAGCTGGTGAACGACCGCCTCGGGCACGCCGCCGGCGACGACCTGCTCCGCCGGGTGGTGGCGGTGACCCGGGACGTGCTGCGGGCCGAGGACGCCATCGCCCGGCTCGGCGGCGACGAGTTCGTGGTGGTGCTGAGCGACGCGGACCGGGAGTCGGCACGGGCCGCGGCGGCCCGGATCGAGGCGGCGGTGCGTACGCTGGCCGGCGTCAGCGTCGGCTCGGCCACCGCCCCCTACGACGGCGACAGCCTCGACCGGCTGCTGCACGTCGCCGACCAGCGGCTCTACCTCGTGAAGCAGCAACGCCGCCGAACCGCCGGCCCGCTGCTCGCGGACGGCACCGGTCGCGGCTGACCGGGCGGACCCGGCGGTAGCGGCCCGGCCCGGATACCGTGGCCCCGGCGCGCGCGGGGCCGCGCCGGGCGGTCGAACGGTGGGAGGGGTCGGATGCACCTGCACGTGGGCTGCGCCATGTGGACGCACCGGGCCTGGCAGGGGCGGTTTCTGGCGCACCCGCTGCCGGCCCACGAGCGGCTGCGCGCCTACGCCGAGTGGTGCACCGCGGTCGAGGGGAACACCACCTTCTACGCGACCCCGACCCGGGAGACGGTGGCGTCCTGGGCCGGGCAGACCGACCCCGGTTTCCGCTTCGTGCCCAAGCTGCCGAAGGTCGTCACGCACGAACGCCGGCTCACCGGCGCCGACGCGGAGCTGCGGGCCTTCCTGGACGCCGTCGAGCCCCTCGGCCCGCGGGCGCACGCCCTCTGGATCCAGCTGCCGGGCTCGTTCGGCCCCGGCGACGTGCCCGTGCTGGCCCGCTTCCTGCGCGGGCTGTCCACCACTCACCGGTACGCCGTCGAGGTCCGCCACCCCGCGTTCTTCACCGACCCCGGCGCGGTACGCGCCCTGGAGGACACGCTCGCCCGGGTCGGCGCGGAGTGGATCCCGTTCGACACCACCGCGTTCTTCCGCACCCCGCCGACCAGCGACGCGGAGCGGGAGGCGTGGCTGAAGAAGCCACGCACCCCGCTGCGGATCCGCGCGCTGACCGACCGGCCGATCGTCCGCTACCTCGGCCGGGACGACCCGGCGCGGACGGTCGAGGGCTGGCAGCCGTGGCTGGACGTGGTGACCGGCTGGCTGCGCGAGGGCCGTTCGCCGACCGTGTTCGTGCACACCCCGGACAACGCCGACGCGCTGGACCTCGCCCGCCGCTTCCACGACCAGGTCCGGGCCCGCCTGCCCGAGGTCGCGCCGCTGCCCGAGCCGGCGCCGGTCGCCCCGTCGACGCTGTTCTGACGCGACCGGATCAGGCCGGCGTCAGCGGCAGCAGCACGACGAACCGGGTGTCGCCCGGCTCGGACTGCACCCGGATGTCCCCGTGGTGCTTGTTGACCACGATCCGGTAGGAGATGTCCAGCCCGAGGCCGGTCCCCTCGCCGACCGGCTTCGTGGTGAAGAACGGCTCGAAGATGCGCGGCCGGATCTCCGGCGGGATGCCGGTGCCGGTGTCGCGGACCTCCACGATCAACCGGTCCTCCTTGCGGCCGGTCCGGATGGTCAGCGTGCCGCCGTCGGCCATCGCACCGAGCGCGTTGTCGATGAGGTTGGTCCAGACCTGATTCAGCTCGGCGGCGTACGCGGGAACCGGCGGCAGGGCCTGGTCGTACTCCTTCACCACCCGCACGCCGGGCGGGATCTTCGCCTGGAGCATGACCAGGGTGGCGTCGAGCAGGTCGTGCACGTCCACCGTCTGGTAGGGCGCCCGGTCCAGCTGGGAGTACTGCTTCGCGGCGCCGACCAGCCCGGAGACCCGGGTGACGGCGTCGTCGATCTCGCCCATCAGCAGTTCGGTGTCGATGCTGTAGGTGATCCAGTGGATCGCCGACTCCAGGTCGTCGGCGCCGACCGCGGCGTCGACCTGGCTCAGCCACCCGCTGTCGATGCCCCCGGCGATCAGCGTCGGGGCCAGCTCCCAGGCGCCCCGGACGCCACGGTCGTCGAGCCAGTCGGCCAGCTCGTCCTCGGCGTCGCTGGCCGCCAGTGGGCTGAGCTGGGGCGCGGCGGCGGCCCGCTTCACCGCCTCCTCCTGCAACGCCACGAGATCGTGCAGGCGCCGGCCGTCGAGCCGGCCGTCGGCGATCATGGCGAGCTTGTGCCGCATCTTGGCGACCCGGCCGCGCAGCGCCGAGGTGGCCCGCACGGCGGCCGCGGCCGGGTTGTTGAGTTCGTGGGTGAGCCCGGCCGACAGGGCGCCCAGGGCCAGCAGCCGTTCCCGCTCGCCGACGATCGTCTGGCTGTTGCGCATCCCGATGAACAGCCCCTCCAGCAGGTGGGTGGCCATCGGGAACCAGCTGCGCATCGCGTCGGCGATGATCTGGGCGGGGAGCGCGAAGACGGCGCAGTCGGTCACCGCGAAGAGGCTGTTCAGGTAGCGCTGCTCGGCCAGGTCGCCCACGTACGCCTGCATGGCGCCGCCGTAGACGCCGGGCTGGCTGGTCCGGCTGATCTCCACCTCGTCGCCCTGGACCCGGCGGTGCAGGGTCACGGTGCCGTCGAGCAGCACGTAGAAGCAACTCGCCGGCTCGCCCTCGACGTAGACCGCCTCGCCGGCGGCGCGCCGCTCCACCCGGCCGTGCTCGGCCAGGTGCGCGAGCTGCTCCGGGCTGAGCGACTCGAAGAGGAAGAGGCGCCGCAGGTCGTCCGGGGTGAGCCGGTCGGGTTCGGTGGTCACTGTGCCTCCCTGGTTCGCGACTGCGGGGCTCGCAAACCCGGCTCACTCCTCGCGCTCACTGTGCCTCCAGGTAGCGGTGCACGAGCGAGACCGCCATCGCGCCCTCGCCGACGGCCGAGGCCACCCGTTTCACCGATTCGGCCCGCACATCACCGGCGGCGAAGACGCCGGGCATGCTCGACTCCAGGTGGTACGGGTCGCGGGGCAGCGCCCACCCGGCCGGCCGGCGGCCCCCGCGGGTCAGGTCCGGCCCGGTGAGCACGAACCCACGGCCGTCCCGGGCGACGGCGCCGTCGAGCCAGTCGGTGTACGGCTCCGCGCCGATGAACACGAACAGCCACGAGGTGTCGACGCACCGGGTCTCGCCGGTGCGGGTGTCGCGCAGGGTCACCTGCTCCAGGTGCTCCTGCCCGGCCCCGCCGACCACCTCGGTGTGCGGGTGGACCTCGATGGTGTCGATCCGGGCGATCTGCTCGATCAGGTAGCTGGACATCGAGTGGGTCAGGTCGGCCCCGCGGATCAGCAGGTGGACCCGGCGGGCGTACCGGGAGAAGTGCACGGCGGCCTGCCCGGCCGAGTTCGCCCCGCCCACGATGTAGACGTCCTGCCCCGAGCAGCTCGGCGCCTCGCTCGCCACCGAGCCGTAGAAGCAGCCCCGGCCGGTCAGCTCGGCCAGCCCCGGCGCGGGCAGCATCCGGTAGGACACGCCCGTCGCGAGCACGACCGTGTGCGCGGCGACGCTGCTGCCGTCGGCGAACCGCAGCACCCGCGCCGCCCCGGCGTCCTCCAGGGACACCACCTCACGGGCGCTGAGCAACTCGGCGCCGAACCGCAACGCCTGCCGGCGGGCCCGGTCGGTCAGCTGGGCGCCGGAGACCCCGTCCGGGAATCCGAGGTAGTTCTCGATCCGGCTGCTCTGCCCGGCCTGGCCACCGGTGGCCCGCCGCTCGATCAGCACCGTCCGCAGCCCCTCCGAGGCCCCGTAGACGGCGGCGCCCAGCCCGGCCGGGCCGGCACCGACCACCACCAGGTCGTAGAAGTCGGCGGCCGGCGTCGTGGTCAGCCCGACCTGCGCGGCCAGGTCGGCCGTCGTCGGCTGCACCAGCGACTTGCCGTCGGCCGTCACGACCAGGGGTACGTCGTTCGCGGTCACCCCTGCCGCCGCCAGCAGCTCGGCGCCCTCCGGCTCGTCGGCCGGCACCCAGCGGAACGGCACCAGGTTGCGGGCCAGGAAGTCGCGCGCGGCGAACGACGGGGCCGACCAGCGGTGCCCGACCACGCGCAGCTCGGCCGTGGCGGTGGCCGCGCCGGCCGTCCACGCCTCCAGCAGCTGGTCCAGCACCGGATAGAGCTTCTCCTCCGGCGGGTGCCACGGCTTGAGCAGGTAGTGGTCGAGGTCGACCACGTTGATCGCGTTGATCGCGGCGTCGGTGTCGGCGTACGCGGTGAGCAGGACCCGGCGCGCCGTGGGGAAGAGGTCCATGGCGGCCTCGAGGAACTCGATGCCGTTCATCTGCGGCATCCGGTAGTCGGCGATCAGCACCGCCACCTGCTCGCCCCGGAGCTTCAGCTCGCGGAGCGCCTCCAGCGCCGCCTCGGCGGAGTCGGCCCGCACGACGCGGTAGCGGTCGCCGTAGCGGCGCCGGATGTCGCGGGCGACCGCCCGGGAGACGGCCGGGTCGTCGTCGACGGTGAGGATCGCGGGGTTGGGCATGGCGTCTACTAAAGCACCATCGCCCGTCGACCCCCACCACGCGCCGTCCCCGCCCGGCTCAGTCGGCCGGCCCCGCTCCCGGGGCGGCACCGGATCGGCGTACGCCCCGGGCGGTCCCGCGTACCGCCGGCCGTGCGGGTACGGCAGCGCGTTCGGCGTGCAGCCGTGCAGGCCGAGGGTCTGCTGCTGCATCACCGGCGCCGGCCGGCCCCGCCCCGGGCACCGTTCGTGCCCGTGGCCGAGCCGGTGGCCGACCTCGTGGTTGACCATGTACCGGCGGTAGGTGGCGAGGCTCGCCCCGTAGCCCGGCACGCCCTCGACCCAGCGGGCGACGTTGAGCACCACCCGGTCACCGGAGCGACACGAGGTGTAACCGTCCGGCGCGTCCCCGCACAGCTCGTCGCGGGTGCCGGGGGTGGCGAGGTAGACGGTGAAGTCGGCCGGCTGGTCCCGCCCGACCCGGCGCGGGGCGATCGTCCCGTCCGCGGTCCAGCCCTGCGGGTCGGCCAGCGTCCGGGTGACCTCCGCGGCGAAGTCGGCCGCGGGCAGCCCGCGGATGTCGCGCTCCACCGCGACCCGGTAGCGCAGCAGTCGGCCCGTACCCCTCGGGGTGGCCGGCCCGGGGGTGGCGAACCGCCACTGGTTGCCGCCGTCCGCGGGATAGCCGATCGGGGCCGGCCGTTGCCGGGCGGGCGCCGGCGCCGGCGCGGCGGCGGCCGGGCCGGTGGACGGGGTGGCGGGCCGGCCGGCGGCGGGCGCCGCGCAGCCGGACAGCAGCGCGGCCAGCCATAGCATCGTCCCGCCGCCGCGAGCCCGGCCCACGGTCGTCGTCATCTCCGTCTCCCCTCGCCGTCGCTGGTGGTGCGGCAGCGAGGAGGACGGATGACCCGGTGACAAAGTTGGTCCGGCGGCGACTCAACCTTTCGCCCGCCTCGCCCGTCCTGACCCAGGTGGGATGTGGAGAGGGCGGGCATGGCCCGGGGTGACGCGGAGTTCGTCGAGTTCGCCACGGCGGCGTCCGCGCGGCTGGTGCACGCCGCCTTCCTGATGACGGGCAACCATCACCAGGCCGAGGACGCGGCCCAGACGGCGCTGGTCCGCACCTACGCGTCGTGGTCCCGGATCCGCGGCGGCGACGCCTACGGCTACGCCCGGTCGGTGCTGGTGAACCATCTCGTCGACAACTGGCGGCGGCCGATCCGGGAGTACCCGACCGAGGACCTCCCGGAGCAGCGTCGCGGCGACGTGGCCGACGAGGTGGCGACCCGGCGCTGGCTGCTCGGCATCCTCGGCACGCTCACCGCGCGCGAACGGGCCGTCGTCGTCCTGCGCTACTACTTCGATCTTCCGGAGGCACAGGTGGCCCGCGAACTCGACGTCTCGGTGGGGACGATCAAGAGCACCGGCTCCCGCGCCCTGGACAAGCTGCGCACCGCGGGGCTCGCCGCGCCGGAGCCGCAGGGGACGCGCCGATGAACGAGGTGGACGAGCTGCGCCGGGCCATGCGGGCGACCGAGCGGGCCGACCGGAACGGTCTCGACCTGGCCGGGATCATGCGGGAGGGCAGGCGGGTGCGTCGCCGCCGGCGGGTCGCCGGGACCGGCGCGGTGGCGGTGGCGGTGGCCGCGTTGCTCGTCGGCGTCGGCGGGATCGTGGCGCGGACCCGTCCGCCGGAACCCCCGGCGGCGGTGGTCACCGTGCCCGCCGTCACCCCGGCGGCGACCGCCGACCCCGCGACCCCGCCGGAACCCCGGCCCCGACCGGTCGGTGCCGTGGTGGGCAGCGGCATCCGGTACGGCGCCGACGAGCGGGTGTTCTACCTCGTCCCCGTCGACGTGCCCGAACTGCCCGGGGTGGCGATCGGCCTGGCCGCCGGCCGGCGTTCCCCCGCCGGCGAGCTGACCACCGACTATCTGGTCAACGACGTGACCGGCAGCGACCGCCGGCCGGGGTTCCACCAGATCGGCTACGACCAGCACGGACGGCTGCCCGCCGACGCCCCGGTGCCCACCTTCGGGTACTTCGTCGGGCCGGCCGCACGGATCGTCGGCACCGTCGACGGCCGCCAGGTCGAGGCCCGGCTCGCCCGGTGGAGCGAGGATCCCCGACTGGTGATCTTCTGGTTCGACCCGGCGGTGCTCGCCCCCGGGACACCGCTGGACGGGATCGTCGCCCGCGACGGCCGGGGGCGGAGGCTGTGACCGGTCCCCCGCGGTTGTCGTCGGCCCGGGCGGCTCTAGGCTGGGGTGGCAGTGCCGGGCGTTGACCAGGGAGGAATCGCCATGAGCCAGACCGAGCGGACCGACTTCGCGGACGAGTGGAACGTGGCCGAGGACGACGGTGTCCTGGACGCCTCGGACACCCTCGACGACGACCGGACCGGTGATCCTCTCGACACCGGCATCGTCGCCGCGGACCACTGGACGGCGGCGAACCGGTTCGGCACCACGGCCGCCGAGGAGCGGGCCGGCGAGTCCCTCGCGCAACTGCTCGCGCAGGAGGAGCCGGACATCGACCCGTACGCCGAGGTGGCCGACGACGAGGACGAGGACGAGCTGACCCGTCGGGGCTACGACCGGGAGGCCCGGACGGGACGCCTGGTCGCCGACGACGAGGGCCTCGGCGAGGACGAGCAGGCGGACGCGGTCGCCTGGGACGTCGGCATCGACGGGGGCGCGGCCAGCGCCGAGGAGGCCGCCATCCACCTGGTCGACGACCCGAACGGCCCGGGAGACGGCCCGCTGCGCTGACGACGGGCGGCCGAACGGCACCACCACGGCTCTACCGGCGTTGGGGCAACGCTCGCGTTCCGGACACGTCCGGTCCATCTGGCGCCGATAGCGTGCACCCGCCAGTTGTTCGGCGTCAGTCAGGTGGTGCTCTCTGTCATGGCAAGTGTCGACCGTCGAAAATTCCTGAAGATGATGAGCGCTCCGGTGGCGGCGGCCGCCCTGCCGGTGGACTTCAGCAAGGCCCTCGCCATCCCGGCGAACAACCGGACCGGTTCGATCGAGGACGTCGAGCACGTCATCTTCCTCATGCAGGAGAACCGTTCCTTCGACCACTTCTTCGGCACCCTGCGTGGTGTCCGGGGCTTCGCGGACCCGCACCCGGTGACGCTGCCCTCCGGCCGCAGCGTCTGGCACCAGCCGAACGGCTCCGCCGACCTGCTGCCCTTCCGGCCCGAGGTGCCCGACCTCGGGCAGACTTTCCTGCCCGACCCGCCGCACGGCTGGGCCGACACCCACGGCGCCTGGAACGGCGGCCGGTACGACCGGTGGGTGCCCAACAAGGGCGTGGTCACCATGACCCACCACACGCGCGCCGACCTGCCGTACCACTTCGCCCTCGCCGACGCCTTCACGGTCTGCGACAACTACCACTGCTCGGTGCTGGCCTCGACCGACCCCAACCGCTACCACATGTGGACCGGCTGGGTCGGCAACGACGGCAGGGCCGGCGGCCCGGTGATCGACAACGCCGAGGCGGGCTACGACTGGTCGACGTACCCGGAGCGGCTGGAGCGCGCCGGGGTCTCCTGGAAGGTCTACCAGGACGTCGGCCTGGGGCTGACCGCCGAGGGCTACTGGGGCTGGACCGGGGACCCGTTCATCGGCAACTACGGCGACAACTCGCTGCTCTACTTCCACCAGTACCAGAACGCCCGGCCCGGCACCCCGCTGGCCGACCGGGCGAAGACCGGCACCGAAATCTCGAAGCAGGACCGTTCCCCGGAGGCGCTGCTGGCCGACTTCCGCCGAGACGTGGCGAACGGAACGCTGCCGCAGGTGTCCTGGATCGTCGCGCCGGAGGCCTACAGCGAGCACCCGAACTGGGGTCCCGACTACGGCGCCTGGTACATGTCGCAGGTCGTCGACATCCTGGCCAGCCACCCCGAGGTCTGGAGCAGGATGGCCCTGTTCATCACGTACGACGAGGAAGGCGGCTTCTTCGACCACCTGGTGCCACCGACGCCGCCGCAGAGCCGTGCCGAGGGCCTGTCCACCGTGCCGACGACCAACGAGGTCTTCCCGGGCGACGCCCGCCGCGCCGCCGGCCCGTACGGCCTCGGCATCCGGGTTCCGATGATCGTCGTCTCGCCGTGGACCCGGGGCGGCTGGGTCAACTCGCAGGTGTTCGACCACACGTCGCTGATCCGCTTCCTGGAGGCCCGGTTCGCCAAGGGCGACGCCGACCTGGTCGAGTCCAACATCACGCCGTGGCGCCGCGCGGTGGTCGGCGACCTGACCACCGCGTTCGACTTCCGGACCCCGAACGCCTCGCCGCGGGTGACGCTGCCGGACACCGCCGACCTCAAGCCGGTCGACCTCACCCGCCAGCCCGACGAGGTGCCGGTGCCGCCGGCGGACCCGCGCCTGCCCGGCCAGGAGCGCGGGGTACGGCCCGCGCGGGCCATCCCGTACACCCTGCACGTGGACGGCCGGGCCGCCGGCACATCGTTCCAGCTCGACTTCCGCAACTCCGGGGGCGCCACCGGCGTCTTCCAGGTCCGCTCGGCCGACCCGGCCCAGCCGCCCCGCACCTACACGGTCGAGCCGGGCAAGCAGGTGAGCGACACCTGGGACGCCACCGCCGGGTACGACCTCGAGGTGCACGGCCCCAACGGCTTCTTCCGCCGCTTCACCGGCGGCGCGGGCGCCGGTGTCGACGTCCGGGCGCGGTACGACGAGCGCGACCACGAGGTCGGCCTGGCCCTGGTGAACCGGGGCGCGAAGCGGGTCGAGGCGACCGTCGCCGACCGCTACTCGTCGCGGCGGACCCGGCTGTCGTTGAAGCCGGGCGAGACGAAGTCGCCGTCGTGGTCGCTGTCGCGGGCGCACGGCTGGTACGACCTGACCGTCACGGTCTCCGCCGACGCCGCCTTCGCGGCCCGGTACGCCGGTCACGTCGAGAACGGCAGGCCCAGCATCAGCGACCCGGCCATGGGTGGCCTGGTCTGATCCGTTCCGCTCGAACGGCCCGAGGTGACCGTCCACCCCCAAACCGGGGGCGGGCGGTCACCTCGGCGCGCGCCCGGCGACCCGCCGGTCCGGGTCGCCTTTCCGACGCCGATGTTCCCCTGGTGGGCCGTCAGGCCGTTCACTGTCGCCACACCGAAGCAGCGGAAGGGGTCGCCGTCATGACGATCAGCCACGTCAGCGTGGGTCACGGGCCGCACCGGGTGCTGGCCCTGCACGGCTGGTTCGGGTCGGCGCACGGCTGGGGCTGGCTGCCGGAGCTCATCGACGTCGAGCGCTTCACCTGGGCGTTCCCGGACTACCGGGGCTACGGCGCGCGCACCGGCGTCGCCGGCGAGCACACCATCGCCGAGATCTCCCGCGACGCCCTGGCGCTGGTCGACTCCCTCGGCTGGGACACCTTCTCGGTGGTCGGGCACTCCATGGGCGGCAGCGCCGCCCAGCGCGTCCTCGCCGACGCGCCCGGGCGGGTGGCCCGCCTGGTCGGCATCAGCCCGGTCCCGGCCGGCGGGGTGCCGTTCGACCTGCAGGGCTGGACGCTGTTCGACGGCGCCGCCGCCAACCCGGCCAACCGGCGCGCGATCATCGACCTCACCACCGGCAACCGGCTGTCCGGCCGCTGGCTCGACGAGATGGTGCGCTTCTCCCTGACCCACTCCACCCCGGAGGCGTTCGGCGCGTACCTCACCGCGTGGGCGCGGACCGACTTCACCGACGAGGTGAAGGGCAACCCCGTGCCGGCGCTCGCCGTGGTCGGCGAGCACGACCCGGCGCTGGGCGCCGACACGATGCGCGAGACCTGGCTGCGCCACTACCCCAACGCCCGGCTGGAGGTCCTCGCCAACGCGGGGCACTACGCCATGTACGAGACCCCGGTGCGGTTGGCCACGGTGGTCGAGGAGTTCCTCGGGCAGTGAGGCAGGGCCGGCCCTCACCGCGCCGCCGGCCGCCGGCCCCGGGTCGACACGAACTGGTACGACATCACGGCGAACCCCGGGTCCCGCAGCAGCCTGCGGAACGCCTCCAGCTGGCCCGGCGACAGCCCCGCGTCGAGCAGCTCCGGCTCCAGCTGCCGGGAGTTCGTCCCGTACAGCGACACCCCGAGGGAGCCCCCGGGCCAGCTCTGCGAGTGGGTGACCGTGTCCACCTCGACCAGCCCGGCCGCCACCAGCTCCCCGTGCACGTCCTGCGCCCAGGCCAGGTCCGCGCCGTGGCTCTGCAGGATGTCGAGCATCGCGTCCGTCACTTGGGCGAAGAGCTTCGCCGCGTCGTCGCTCGGCGCGGTCAGCACACGCAGCGGCGCGGTGCAGTCGAACTCCTCGACCAGCAGCCACCCGCCCGGGGCCAGCGCGCCGGCCAGCGAGGCCAGCACGCGCCGCCGCTCCGGCAGGTGCAGCAGCACCAGCCGCGCGTGGATCAGGTCGAAGGCGTCGCCGGGCGGCGGCTCGGTGCGCACGTCGTGCCGGCGTACGTCCAGGTTGCCGGCCGGGGTGAGCTGCGTGGTGTCGAGGTCGGTGGCCAGCACCCGACCGCCGCGGCCGACCGCGCGGGCCAGGCTGCGGGCGACCGAGCCGCCACCGGCGCCGACCTCCCAGCACACGCCGCCCGGGGCGAGCACCGGCGGGGCCATCCGGCGCGCGGTGATCGGATCCAGGAAGGACTCCAGCGCCCGTAGCTGGGGCACGGCCTCCGGAGAGCCGGTGTCGAAGGCGTAGTGGGTGTCAGGCACGTGGGTCGGCATCGTTCCTCATCCCTGTCGCAGCGGGTCGGGTCAGGTGCCCGGCGTCGGACCAGAGCCCGGGCACCGGTCGGGGAGCCGGCGGCTCCGGGACCGCGGCGACGCTGAGCATCGCCGCCAGGACGTCCGGGTCGGCCCGGACCTCGTGCACCGGCCGGTCGTAGACCACCCGGCCGTACTCCAGCACCGCGACCCGGTCCGCCATCTCGACGGCGTGCCGGAGCTGCTGTTCGACGAGCAGCACGGTCAGCCCGGACCGGGCCAGCGTGCCGACCAGCTCCCGCACCCGGGCCGCCAGGTCGGGGGCGAGCCCCTCGCACGGCTCGTCGAGCAGCAGCAGCCGGGGCTGGCCGAGCAGGGCCCGGGCGATGGCCAGCATCTGCTGCTCGCCGCCGGACAGCTGGTCGCCGCGGTGGCGCAGCCGGCACCCCAGGCGGGGCAGCAGCTCCAGGATCCGGGCCACCGTCCAGCCCTCGCCGCCGGGCGTCGCGGCCCGCCACGGCGCGGCCGCCAGGACCAGGTGCTCGGCCACCGTCAACCGGGAGAAGACCCGCCGGCCCTGCGGGACCAGGCCGACGCCGGACCGGGCGATCCGGTGCGGCTGCCGCCCCGCCACCTGCACGCCGCCGATCTCGATCCGCCCGGCGTACGGCCACACCAGGCCGGCCACACTGTGCACCAACGTGCTCTTGCCGGCGCCGTTGCGGCCCACCACCGCCTGGACGGTGCCGGCCCGCACCTCGAGGCTCACCTCGTGCAGCACGGTGCCGCCCGCGTAGCCGGCGGAGAGCCGGTCGATCCGGAGCATCAGGCCACCCCCTCGGCGTACGCCTCCCGGACCGGGCCGGAGGCGCGGATCTGGGCCGGCGTCCCGGTGGCCAGCGTCCGGCCGTCGCGCAGCACGGTCACCGCGTCGCAGAGCGCGTAGACCAGGTCCAGCCGGTGCTCGACCAGGAGCACCGCGACCGCGCGGGGCAGCGTCCGCAGGAACTCCACGAGCCAGCCGACCTCGACGGCGGACAGCCCGGCGGCGGGCTCGTCGAGCAGCAGCAGCCGCGGCCGGCCGGCCAGCCCCATGGCGATCTCCACCTGCCGGCGCTGCCCGTGGGCCAGTTGCCCGGCGGGGATCGCGGCGATCTCGCCCAGGCCCACCCGCGCCAGCAGCGCGTCCGCCGTCCGCTCGGCCGCCCGTCGCCATGCCGACGGGTGCCACCGGCCCGGCCGCACCGCCCGCGGCAGCGCAGCGACCAGCACGTTCTCCCGCACGGTCAGCGTCGACCAGACGGCGGGGCGCTGGTGGATCCGGCCGATCCCCCGGCGGGACCGGGCGGCCGGGCCCAGCCGGGTGACGTCCCGGCCGGCCAGCAGCACCCGGCCGCCACCGGCCCGGGTGGACCCGCCGAGCACGTCCAGCAGGGTCGTCTTGCCGGCGCCGTTCGGCCCGATCAGCGCGTGCCGCTGGCCGGATTCGATCCGCAGGTCGACGCCGTCCAGCGCGGCCAGCGACCCGTAGCGGACGGTGATCCCGTGGGCGGACAGCAACGGGGTCATGCGCGTACTCCCGTCGGCGTCGGTCGGTCCGGTGCGGGACGGCGGGCCGGGACGGCCGGCAGCAACCGGCCGCGTACCGGCGGGCGGCGCCCGCCGTCGGGGAGCAGGTACACGGCGGCGACGAAAGCCAGCCCGAGCACCAGGGGCGCCTGCCCGGGGAGCACGCCGAAGAGCCAGTCCCGGGCGGCCACCACGAGCACGGCGCCGACCAGGGCGCCGCCGACCGAGGCGGTGCCGCCGATCACCACGCCGAGCAGCAGCAGGGCGGAGGTGTCGAAGCCGAAGTCGGCCGGCGAGACGTACCGCTGGGCCACCACCAGCAGGGAGCCGGCGGCGCCCGCGACCGCCCCGGCGGCGACGTGCACGCCGGCGACGTGGACCGGCACCCGGTGGCCGCTGGCCCGCAGCCGGGCCTCGTCGTCCCGGCCGGCCCGCAGCAGCAGCCCGACCCGGGTACGCAGGACCAGCAGCACCACGCCGACCAGGGCCGCGACGACCACCAGGGTGTACAGGTAGCGGGCCCGGTCGGTGGCCAGCACCGGCAGCCCCCACAGTGGACGGGCCGCGGCGACGCCGGCCAGCCCGTCGGTGCCGCCGGTCACCGACCGCCAGCGCCCGACGACGGCCACGGCGAGTTCGCCGACCGCCAGGGTGATCATGAGGAGCACCACTCCCCGCGCGGAGACCACCAGCGGGACGGTCACCGCGGCCAGCGCCGCCCCGGCCGCCGCCGCGACGCCCAGGTGCACCAGGCCGACGTCGGAGAGGTGGCTGCCGACGACGGCGCTGGCATAGGCACCCGCCGCGTAGGGGGCGGTCTGGCCGAGGGTGGGCAGCCCGGCGACGCCGGTGAGCAGGGCGACGCTCACCGCCACCAGGCCGAGCGCCAGGGTGCGGGCGAGCAGCGCGACGGTGTAGTCGTCGACCGTCCACGGCGCCAGCACCAGGGCGGCCACGACCACCGCGGCGACACCGCGACGCAGCGCGCGGACGGCTCGCTGCCTCATGTCGCCCTCCGGGCCGTGGCCAGGCCCCGTGCCCGTACCGCGAGCACCGCCGCCATGGCGGCGAAGAGCAGGAACGGGGCGGCCGACGGGGCGAGCGCGACGCCCAGGGTCTGGATCTGCCCGACGACCAGCGCGGCGAGCAGGGTGCCGGTCATCGAGCCGAGGCCGCTGAGGACGACGACCACCAGGGAGAGCAGCAGCACGGCGTCGGCGGTGTCCGGCCCGGGGCCGATGATCGGCGCGCCGAGCACGCCTGCGGCGCCGGCCAGCGCCCCGGCGGCCGCGAGCACGCCGACCCGGATCCGGGCCGGGCTCACCCCGAGGACGGCGACCATCTCGGCGTCGTCGACGGCCGCGCGGACCAGCATCCCCGCCCGGGTGCGGCGCACCACGAGGTGGAGCAGGCCGGCGAGCAGCGCGGCCACGACGATGAAGACCAGCCGGTACGCCGCGTAGCGGTGGCCGGCCACGGCCACCGACCCGTCCAGCGCGGCGGGGACACGCACCGGCGGGTCGTCCGGTCCGAAGGCGCCCACGAGCAGGCTCCCGCCGGCCAGCGCCACCCCGAAGGTCAGCAGCGCCTGGGTGAGGTGGCTGCGCGCGGCGACCCGGGTGAGCAGCCCGGCGATCAGCGCACCGGAGGCGGTGGCGGCGACCACGCCGACGGCCAGCGCCAGCGCCAGGCTCGGCCAGCCGCCGTCCAGCAGCGCCGCCGCGGTGTAGCCGCCGATCGCGTAGAGGGTGCCGTGCGCCAGGTTCAGGATGCCGGCGACGCCGAAGCAGAGCACCAGCCCTGCGGCGGCGACGAAGACCAGCAGCCCGTAGGCGACCCCGTCCAGGGCGGGGACGACGTACGGGTCGAGCCGGAGGCCGGCGACCACCCCGGTCATCCGCCGACGGTGGCGAGGTCGCCCACCACAGTGTTGGACAGCGCCCGGCCGTCCTGGCGCACCTGGCGCAGGTACCACTTCTGCACGGGCGCGTGGGTGGTGGGCGAGAACTGCCAGGTGCCGCGCGGGCTGGCCATCTGGCCGAGCTGGCCGATGGCCGCGTTGACCCGTTCCGGGGTCGGGTCGTCCCCGGCCGCCGCGATGGCCCGGTCCAGCACGGCCGCCGCGTCGTAGGAGGCCATGGCGTACGTGGTCGGGGAGCCGTCGTGCTCGGCCTTCCAGGCGGCCACGAACGCGCGGTTCTCCGCGTTGTCGAGGTCCGGGGAGTAGTTGAGCACCGAGTAGATGTCCCGGGCGGCCTCGCCCTGCGCGTTGAGCACCCCGCCCTCGGTCAGGAAGCCGGCCGCGTAGAGCGGCAGGTCCTTCACCTCCGACTGGGCGTACTGCTTGACGAAGTCGACGGCCGCGCTGCCGGCGTAGAACGTGTAGACGGCGTCCGCCCCGGAGGCCTTGATCCGCGCGAAGTACGGGGTGAAGTTGGTGGTCGTCGGGAACGGTGTGAAGGTGGTTCTGCCGTCCGGGTTGGCCAGCCTGCCGCCGACCTTGGCGAAGGCCTCGGTGAAACCGCGCAGCTCGTCCCAGCCGCCCTGGTAGTCCGGGCCGATGGCGTAGACGCTGCCCTTGACGTCGTCGCGCACGTGCTGGGCGATGGCCTCCCCCGGCTCGTCGGACAGGTAGGAGGTGTGCCAGACCCGGGACACGTCCTTGAGCTCCGGCCGGCCGTTGGAGCCGACGAACGGCACCTTCGCCTCGTTGAGCAGCGGGTAGACCGCGGCCACCGAGCCGCCGCCGACGACGCCGGTCAGCGCCACCACCCGGTCCTGCTTGAGCAGCTTCGTGGCGGCCGGCACCGCGGTGGCCGCCCCGTTGCCCTCGTCGGCGACCACGAGTTCCACCCGCCGGCCGCCGAGCCTGCCGTCGTGGGTGGACAGGTAGAGCTGGAAACCGTCGCGGATGTCCTTGCCGACCGCCTGGTACGTGCCGGAGAGCGACGCCAGCAGGCCGATCTTGACGGGTCCGCCGGGGCCGGCGGCGCCCTGGTCGTCGGCGCACGCGGGCGCGGCGAGCAGGACGAGTGCGAGCAGCGCCGCGGTGCGGGCACGGCGGCGCCGGGGCATGGTCAGGGACATGTTCGCTCCTACGTGAAGGGGTGGGGTGTTCGGCGTGGGGCGCCGGGAGGTCAGCGGCTGCGGCTCAGCGCCGCCCGCGCCGCGGGGGTCAGGGCGTCGCCGATGCGGTTCGCCAGCTCGGTCATCTCGTAGGAGACCTTGCCGACGTCGCACTGCGGGTCGGCGAGCACGAGCAGCGAGGCGCCGTCATTGAAGGCCATGGAGAACATGAACCCGCCCTCGAGCTGGGTGACGTTGGAGATCACCGCGCCGGCGTCGAAGAAGGCGGCCGCGCCGCGGAGCAGGCTCACCAGCCCGCTGCCGGTCGCCGCCAGCTGGTCGGCCCGGTCGGGCGGGAGCCCTCGGGTGGCGGCCACCATCAGGCCGTCGCTGGAGATGGCGATCGCATGGCTGACCTCGGTGGCGCGCTCGGCGAAGGCGTCCAGCAGCCAGCCGAGATCCTGGTGGTCGGTCACGTGCACTCCCTGTCGGATCAGTTGTTGATCAGATTGGGCCGGCGGCCGGCGACGCCCCGGGCGTACGCGGCCATCGCGGTGGCCACCCGGGCCGGGTCGCGGTGCTCGGAGCGCTGCCGCGGCACGGTGACGCCGCCCGGCACCAGGTGCTGCTGCGGCTGGCGCTTGGGCAGGCCGGAGGTGGTGGTGCCGGCGACCTCGGGCGCGTCGGCCCGGGCCGCCGTACGCCAGGCGTCGTCGGCGGGGCCGGCCCACGGCGTACCGTTCCCGCCGTCCGGCCGGTCGGCCTGGAACCAGTGGTTGACCTGGTGGAAGATGACGAGTTCCTCGGCGGGCGCGGCACCGCGGTCCGGCGCGGGCGCGGGCCGGTAGACCGGCGCCACCGGCAGCACCGGCTCGGCCGGCGGGCTGCCCGCCCAGGGCTCCGGCGCCGCCCGGTACGGCGTCGCCACGGCGGTCCGCGCCGCCCGCCGGGACGGCCGGGCGGCGGTGAGCAGGAACTCCTCCGGCGGCAGCGGCCGGATGATCGTCCCCGGCAGCGCCACCTCGGCGATGGTGCCGCGACGCGGGCCGGGGCGGAGCTGCACGGCCACGCCGAGCCGCGCGGCGAGCTGTCCCACCACGACCAGTCCCATCGCCCGCACGGCGGCGACGTCGACGGCGGGCGGGCGGGCGAGCAGGTCGTTGAGCTGTTGGCGGCGCTGCGGAGACAGCCCCACGCCCTCGTCGCTGATCTGGACGATCACCCGGTCGCCCAGGCTGCGGCCGGTCACCCAGGTCTCGGTCTCCGGCGGCGCGTAGCCGGTGGCGTTCTCCATCAGCTCGGCCAGCAGGTGCACGACCTCGTCGACGGACTCGGCGGCGACGGCGACGTCCCCGTCGACCAGGCCGAGGCGGATCCGGGCGTAGTGCTCGATCTGGCTCTGCGCCGCCTGGAGCACCTGTTGCAGCGGCACGTCGTGGTGGCGGACCCGCCCGACGCCGACCCCGCCGAGCACCAGCAGGCTCGCGTTGATCCGCCCCATCCGGGTGGCCAGGTTGTCCAGCGTGTAGAGCTGGTGCAGCCGGTCGGGATCGGTCTCGTCCCGCTCGACCTTGTCGACCTGGGCCAGCACCGCGTCGACCAGCCGCTGCTCCCGGCGGCTGAGGTGGATGAAGATCTCGGCGGTGTTGGCCCGCATCACCGCCTGCTCGACCGCCGTCCGCACCGCCGCCCGGTGCACGGCGGTGAAGGCCTGCCCCACGTCGCCGATCTCGTCGTCGCTGGAGGGCTCCAGCGCGTCGGCGGCCTGCCGCCGGGCCAGCTCGTCGGGGTCCACGGAGGAGCTGTCCGGCTCCTGGAGCCGGGCCACGACCTGCGGCAGCCGCTCGAACGCGACGGCGTTGGCCGCGTCCCGCAGCCGGCGCAGCCGCCGGGTGATCTGCCGGGCCACCGCCCAGGTGACCAGCGTGGTCAGCAGCAGGGCCACCACGGCGGCCGCCGCCTCCACCGCCGTGCGCCGCCGCTGGTCCGCGTGCGCGGCGCGGACGTCGTCGAGCACCGCCGCGTCGACCCGCTGGCGCAGCTCGGCCAGGCGCACGGACCACTGCCGGGTGGCGGTCACCCAGGTGTCGAGGTCCAGCTCCAGCCGGCTGCCCGCGACGCTCCGGGACACCTGGTCCTGCATCCGTTGCAGCAGCAGCGCGCTCTCGCCGCTGCCGGCCTGCTCCCACCAGCCCCGCCAAGCGGGCCGGGCGAGGGCCAGGAAGGCGAGGCTCGACTCGGTGAAGCCGGTCCGGGCGGCGGTGATGTCCTGCTGCATGGCGGGCGTCAGCTGGTCGGCCGCGACCGCGCGCAGGACGGCGACCTGCTGCTGACCGACCGCCTCGGCCACCTTGGACAGCGCCGCCGAGGCCCGGATCCCGTCGGCGATCCGGGCGTTGACCACGCCCAGGGTGACGCTCTCGCGGAGGCTGAGCAGGTCGGCGATCGCGATCCGGTAGCTGAAGGTCATCGCCGACACCGAGGCGCGCTCCGCGGTGCGCACCTGGGCGCGCAGCGGCGGCAGGCCGGCCAGCGCCGCGTCGATCCGCGGCAGGACGGCCTGGTCGGCGGCGGAGCCGGCGGGCAGCTTCGCCCGCTGCCGGCGGTAGTGGGCCACGGCCGCGTCGGTGGCGGTGGTGGCGTCGGCGAAGGCGTCCTGCTGCTCCGGTGCGCCCCGGGTGAGCAGGTCGGCGGCGACGATGCGCTCGTTCTGCAGCCGGTGGGCCAGGTCGCCCGCCTCGGCGCCGAGCTGGGCCAGCAGGCCGAGGTCGCTGGCGCGGGTGGTCTGCCGGGCGCTCTCGGTCAGCGCCAGGCCGGCGAAGCCCAGCACGGCGACCAGCGGCGCCGCGACGATGAGACGCATCCGGGCGGCGATCTTCCAGCCGCGGCGGCGGGTCGGGTAGGCTCGGGCCACGTGGGACCTCGTGCTCGACGCCAAGGCTGACTCCCCGCACTCATCTACAAAGGTCTATCTGCATTTGCGGATTGCACGTCTCATTGCGCCGGAAGCCGTGCGCCCAGACCAGCCCTCGCGGTGGTACAAACAGGCCGTACCAGCATCTGTACCCAGAGTTGCCAGCACCGACGGGCCGCGCCGGCCGGTGCGGGCCGCGGCGATCAGGACCGGCCGGGCGACGGCGGGTGGCCGTCCACCTCCGGCTGGCCGAGCACCTGACCGATCAGCTCCCGCAACTCGTCGATGGCGGCCACCACCGCCTCCGGATCGCGCGCGTCGCGCCGGGCGGGCGGCACCGCGTCCAGCCGCGCCACCTCGCCGAACCGGGGACCGCGCCGACCGTCCGCGGCCAACTGCTCCGCCGCCACCTGGGGCCACAGCGCCGCCAGCCGGCCACCCGTGCCGAGCACCTCGTCGCACCGGACGGCGAACTCCTGGCTGCCGAACCGGCGACCGGACTCGACCGCGGCGACCGTCTCCCGGCTGAACCGCACCCGCTCCGCCAGCGCCCGCTGGGTCAGCCCCTGGCGCGTCCGCCACCGGCGCAACTCCGCACGGAACCGGTGGCTGGCAGCGCAGTGAGCGGCGCTCGACGGGGGCGTGCGATCCATGTGCTCACCTTCGCGACGCCGGGTCGGCATCGTCATCAGATCGGGGTGGGGTGATGACTGGGCATTCGCAAGGGACAATTCTTAACCCATCGGCCGACGGGTGTGAAGACATGACTCCGCTCCGTGACGGCGTCCGCAGGTCAACGCCCCGCATGGCGCGGTCAGGCCGCCGGTCGCTCGACGGCGGGGGCCGCCCGCCCGCCGGACGGCACCGCGGTGTCGATGACCACCGGTAGGCCGCGGTGCGCCCGGAACGCCACGTTGGCTTGGTAGAACCGGCGGTGCCCGGGGGCCAGCCGCAGCCCCGGTACGGCCACGGCGAGCCGGGTGAGCGCCATCCCGGCCTCGATCCGGGCCAGTGCCGCGCCGATGCAGAAGTGCGGCCCGTGCCCGAAGGAGAGGTGGTCGTTCGCGTCGGTCCGCCCCGGGTCGAACCGGTCCGGGTGGGCGAACACCGCCGGGTCCCGGTTGGCGGCGCCGATCAGCAGCAGGCAGCGCGCCGCGGCCGGAATGGTCGCGCCGCCCAGCGTGACCGGCCGTTTCGTCACCCGCAGCCACCCGTCGATGGCCGGCGCGAAGCGCAGCGTCTCGGTGAGGAACGCGGGCACCCGGTGCGGCTCCGCCGCGATCATCGGCCACCGGCCGGGGTCCGAGAGCGCCTGGTCCAGCGCGTGGGCGAGCAGCCCGGCCGTGGTCTCGTGCCCGGCGACCAGGAGGTTGAACACGACGCTCGACACCTCGGCGACCGTGAGCACCTCGTCGTCGCCACCCCGGTACGCGAGCAACTGATCGACGTAGCCGTCGCCGGGCCGGCCACCGTCGAGCCGGTCCCGCACGAGGTCCTGGCAGTAACGCCAGAATTCCAGCAGGCCCCCGGCCAGCCGGACCTGTTCCGCCGGATCCGGCCGCCCCCAGACGAGGGCGATCTGGCCGTCCGCCCAGGCCCGGACGCGGCCGATGTCCCGCTCCGGCACGCCGAGCAGGTCGAGCAGGACCAGCAGGGGCAGCTCGGTGGTGAACTCCCGGACGAGGTCGACCTGTTGCCCGGCACGGGCGGCGAGGCGGGATACCAGTTCGTCGACCCGCCGCCGGACGATCCCGCCGTACCGCTGCTCGACCCGGTCGGCCGTGTTGGCGAGGGTGGCCCGCAGCGCCCGGCGGGTCCGCGGATGCACCGGCGGATCGGCGGCGGCGGTGGTGGGCGGGGCGTCGATCTGCATGATGACGGCCAGCGCCTCCGGGCAGACGTCGTAGACCGGCGCGAGGGTGAGGGTGTTGCCGAAGCTCTCGGTGTCGCCGAGCGCGCGCCGCACGTCGGCGTGCCGGGTGATCAGCCACAGCCCGAGGTCCTCGTCGTGGTGCACCCCGCCTGGGGAGTCGAGGAGCCGCCGCCACACCTGCGCCGGGTCGGCGAGATACGCGCCGGCGAACGGATTCCACCGCATGACCGCCTCCTGAAATGGCGACCCGGCGACCCCTCGGGTGCCGGCACCTTTCACGGTGCGCCCCTCGTCGAATCAAGTCAAGATTTGCGAACGTCAATGGGTTTGCCCTGGGAATTGCATTCTTGCGGTCTTGTCAATTCCTGGCTCATATGCAACTTGCGGCCCGCTCATTGCGCACCGATTCTCGCGATGAGCAGCGTGAACGACCTTACCGTGAGACGTGGCTAAAGATGTTTGCCACCCACTCATTCCATTTGCGCTCTCGAAAAATACGCTGACCGGCCGTCAAGAGCGCGGAGCCGTCCCACGGCGCCCCCACCAGATACCAGCCGGGCGCTGTCACGCTCGCATCGTGGCAACCGTCGCGCGCCGAAGCGGTGGTATGCGCCGGCCGGCCCGGCTCCGGACGGAACCTCGCCCGTGTGAGGATGCGGGTCATGCGTGCGGTGATCTTCGACCAGTTCGGTGCCCGACCCGAGGTCCGCGAGGTGCCGGACCCGGTGGCGCCGCCCGACGGCGCGGTCGTCCGGGTCGAGGCGACGGGGTTGTGTCGCAGCGACTGGCACGGCTGGCAGGGACACGACCCCGACGTCCGCCCGCCGCACGTCCCCGGGCATGAGTTCGCGGGTGTGATCGCGGCGGTCGGCGCGGACGTCCGTGGCTGGCGGCCCGGCGACCGGGTCACCGCGCCCTTCGTCTGCGCCTGCGGGCGGTGCCCCGCCTGCCTCGCGGGCGACCAGCAGGTCTGCGAGCGGCAGACGCAGTCCGGCTTCACCCACTGGGGCTCGTTCGCCGAGTACGTGGTGGTGCGGCACGCCGACGTCAACCTGGTCGGGCTTCCCGACGAGTTGGACCACCCGACGGCGGCGGCGCTCGGCTGCCGCTTCGCCACGGCGTTCCGGGCCGTGGTGAGCCAGGGGCGGGTGGCCGCGGGCGAGTGGGTGGCGGTGCACGGCTGCGGCGGCGTGGGCCTGTCGGCCGTGATGATCGCGGCAGCCTGCGGGGCGCGGGTGGTGGCGGTCGACATCTCCCCCGGCGCGCTGGAACTCGCCCGGCGCTGCGGGGCGACGGTCTGTCTGGACGGCGGCTCGCTCACCGGGCCCGGCGCGGTGGCTGCGGCCGTCCGGGAGGCGACGGGCGGCGGCGCCCACCTGTCGCTCGACGCGCTGGGCAGTCACGCCACCTGCGCGGCGTCCGTCGAGAGCCTGCGGCGGCGCGGCCGGCACGTGCAGGTCGGCCTCCTCCCCGTCGCGCAGGGCCGTCCGGCGCTCCCGATGGAGCTGGTGATCGCGTACGAGCTGGAGTTGCGCGGCAGCCACGGCATGGCCGCACACGCCTACCCGGAGCTGCTCCGGCTGGTCACCGCCGGGGTGCTGCGCCCCGGCGAGCTGATCACCCGCACCATCGGCCTCGACCAGGTGCCGGACGCGCTGACCACCATGGACCGGCCCGCAGCGGCCGGAATGTGCCTCATCGAGCCCCGCTGAGCGGACCGCCCGACCGGGGCCGCGGACCGATCCGCCCCGAGGGGTGGACCGGTCCGCGGCCGAGCCGCTCAGCCGACGGTCACCGAGACGGTCCGCGGCGGCTGCTGGAGCTGCCCGTAGTTGTCGACGCCGCGGATCGAGACGGTGTAGGTGCCCGCCGGAATCACCGGCGAGGTGTACGCGAAGTTCGATCCCGGGGAACCCGGGCTGGTCAGGAAGGACGCGATCCAGGGGAAGTTGCCGGGGGTGCCCGGCGTGCTGAAGGTGCCGGCGGCGTTCATCCCCTGACCCGCGCTGTTGGAGATCTGGATCTCCACGCGGAGCATCCCGAGGTCGTCGACGGCCCGTCCGCTGACCACGATCCGGCCGCCGGTGTAGGCCTGACCCTCCACCGGGGTGATGCTCGGCTCCAGCCGCGGATCGAGGTCACCGGGGTACACGAGGTACCGCGCGGTGGCGCCGGAGGTGGAGCCGTCCTGCTGGCCCGCCGTGTCGACGGCCCACGCCTCGACGCTGTACTCGCCCTTGGTCGGCAGGTCGATCGACAGGCTGAACGCGGTGCTCGTCGCGCCCGGCGCGGCCAGCGTGGCGTTGACCGTGGCGAAGGCGGCGGCCATGGTGCCGTTCGGCTGCACGTACCGGCCGGTGTCCAGGTCGCGCAGCGCCACCCGGACGCTCTGCACGCCCTTGTCGTCGGTCGCCGTGCCGGCCAGGTCGAGGTGCAACCGGTCGACGTTCTGGTCCACCCCGGTGAAGCTCAGCAGGCCGTTCGGGAACGCGTCGCCGGGCACCTGCGCGGTGACGCTGAGCCGGCCCAGGTTGGTGCTCGACGTGGTCAGGCCCAGGCTGTCGGTGGCCCGTACCCGGAAGTCGTAGACACCCGGGGTGAGCGGCACGGTGGTGAAGGACCACGAGTAGGACGCGGCGTCGAGGTTGGTCGGCGAGATCCGGTGGTAGGCCGCGACCGAGTCGGCGCCCCAGGTGCCGTCGGCGGCCAGCGCCTCCCGGGTGGTGTTGTTGCGCAGGTAGATCTCGACCGACTTCAGCGCGTCGTCGTCGTTGGCCGTGCCGGCGAAGGTGATCGCGGCGCCGGGCGCGACGGTGATCGGCGCGGCCGCGGTCGGCGGGGTCATCGGTACGGGCGCGCTGATGGCCACCGTCGGCGGGACACCGGTCGACGAGACGGTCCAGTCCCGGGTGTCGCCGCGCAGGTCGCTCTGGCCGGCGGTGTCGACCGCGGTGGCGCTCATCTTCCACTGGCCCTCGATCGGCAGGGCCACCTCGAACTGCCAGGTGGTCGACAGCGCGCCGATCACGTCCGGCTCGCCGCGGAAGGTGTTGTAGACGGGGGCGACCGTCCCGTCGTCCTGGAGGTACCGGTTGTCCGAGGTGCGGAACGAATAGATCAGCGAGCCGACGCCCTTGTCGTCGGTGGCGGTGCCGGTGGCGACGAAGCTCTTCGTGGCCAGCAGGCCACCGGGCGGCGAGTCGATCCGCGTCGACGGCGGCAGGTCGTCGAAGCGGAAGGCCTCGATCTTCTTGACGGCCTTCGTGGCGTCACCGACGCCGTCGCGGCCGAACGTCTTCGCCTGGATCTGGTAGACGCCGGAGGGCAGCGACACCGGCAGCGTCCACGTGGTCGAGGCGGTGTTCACCGCGGCGACCGTGGCGTTGATGGTGTTGGCGGCCCCCCAGGTCTTGAGGTCGTCCTGCAGGTACTGCTTGGTGTTCCGGTTCTGAATCTCGATCTGGACGCGGCTGACCCCGGCCGGGGTGAGCGCCTGGCCGCCGAGCGTGAACGACTCGTTGGCCGGCTTCACGGCGCCCTCGATGGGCGTGACGATGGTGGTGTCCACCGCCGCCGGCGCCGGCGCCTTGGACAGGTCGAAGAAGCCGACCCGGCCGACCGTCTTGCCGCCCTTGACGTTGCCGTCGCCGCCGACGAGGAGACCGCGGGAGGTGGCCAGCATGGCCTTCTCGCCCTCGTACGAGTTGGAGCCGGGGTTCCACTCCAGGGCGGTGCCGGTCTTGGGGTCGAGCGCGCCGAGGTGGTCGCGGCGGACCACCTGGTCGCCGAGGCCGTAGCCGCTCAGGCCCTGGCCGGTGCCGTACCCGACGTTGTCCAGGCCGGGCCAGGGCACGTTGGAGGTCGGCGACTCCTGCCAGCTGAAGTGGCCGCCGACGTACACCGCGGTGGCGGTGATGGCGACCGAGTAGACGCTGTCGAAGTGCCGCGACACCCAGAGCGGCTGGACGTTGTCGGCGCCGGTGAGCGGGTACGCGATGGCGGTGTCGTTGATCGGCGGGCGGTCGCCGCCCGAGCCGCTGGTGACGACGAAGTAGGAGTCGTCCGGCGCGATGTCACCGGCGAACACCCGCTGGATGCCGCCGACGAAGGAGAGGTTGTCCTCCCACAGCCGGGTACGCCACGGCAGCAGGGCCTTGGTGGCGGTGTTGACCAGGGCGACGCCGTAGCGGTCCTGACCGGCGATCTGCCGGCCGGTGTGGACGACGAGCAGCTTGCTCCGGTCGTGGGTCAGCTTGAGCTGCTGCACGGTGAGCATGCCGCCGACGCCGATGCCGCCGGTGAGCGGCAGGTTGAAGCCGGTGTCCACCGCGCCCGTGGTCGGGTTGAGCGCGACCAGGCCGCTGCGACTCACCCCGTTGACCGTGCTGAACTGCCCGCCCACGTAGACCGCGGTGCTGCTCACGGCCAGCGCGGTGGCGCGGGCGTTCGCGGTCGCGGTGAACGCCGCGATCGGCGCGCCGGTGGTCGGGTTGAGCCGCACGATCTTCCGCTTGGTGACGCCGCCGACCGTGTTGAAGGATCCCGCGACGTAGAGCGACGACCCGTCGGGCGACGCCTCGACGGCCTCGACGGACCCGTCGAACGTCGGCTTGAAGCCGGTGTCGACCTTTCCGGTGTCCAGGTTGTACGAGGCCAGCGACTTCTGCCCGATCGTCGTCCCGCCGACGTTGGCGATCGAGGTGAACGTGCCGGCGATGAAGACCCGGTTGCCGATCACCTCCAGGTCCTTGATCTCGCCGTTGGTGATCCTCGGCGTGTCGGTACGCGGCGCGCTCGGCACCAGCCGGGTGTCCCCCGGCACCGCCTGCGCCGTGGTGGCGACCGTACGCGCCGCGCCGAGCGCGGCGCCGCCGCTCATCGCCGCCGCGCCGGTCCGTACGGTGGTGCCGGCGTTCGTGGCGGTGAGCTTGGTGGCCACGGTGCCCGCGACCGCCGGTACGCCCATCACCACGACGGCCCCGGCGACCAGACCCGCGACGGTGCGACTCCAGACCTGCATCCAGTCAACTCCCTGTGAACGCCCGAGACGGCACCACCGGGTCGGTCCCCGGCAACGTCCACCCGCCCGCGTGCCGGACGTCACCGTAGAAGGCAAGGTCTTTGCGCGGTACCGCGCCGCACCGGATTCCACCGCACGACACCAATTCCGGCCGCACCGGCGGGCCGCACCACCTACGGATCCAGACCCGCTCCCCCGATCGGACGGCGGGGCCCTGCTCAGCGGAGCCCCGGCCGGCTGATCGGCGGATCAACCGGCGGGATCGATGTGATCCCGCCAGGAGTGTCGCGGCTCGTAGCCCAGCACCCGCCGGGCCTTGTCGATGCTGAGCAGGGTCTCGTGCTCGCCGAGTTCCCGGCGGACCTCGACGTCCGGGTAGACCTCGGCCATCAGGCTGGCGCTGGACCTGGTCATCACGGTGTCCGCGTTGGCGATGACGAAGACGTCGGCGCCGGGACGGTCGTGGGCGAGCGCCCGCTCGACCGCCTGGGCCCCGTCGCGGGCGTCGATGTAGCCCCAGAGGTTCCAGCGGCGCAGCCCCGGGTCGGCCTGGAAAGCGGGGAACCCCGCGTAGTCCTCGACGTCCATCACGTTGGAGAAGCGCAGGCCGACCATGACCAGCTCCGGGTCCCAGCGGCAGAAGTGCCGCGCCATCTCCTCCTCGAGGGCCTTGTTCAGCGAGTAGGTCGACTCCGGGCGCGGCGGGTACTCCTCGTCGACCGGCGCGTACGGCGGCTTGGTGTCGAACGGCAGCCCCAGCACTGTCTCGCTCGACGCCCACACCACCCGCTTGATCCCGGCCGCCCGGGCCGCGGCGAAGACGTTGTAGGTGGCGGCCGAGTTGTTCGCGAAGGTCACCGCGTTGGGCAGCAGCCCGGGCGCCGGGACCGCCGCGAGATGCACCACCGCCTCGACGCCGCCGGCGTGCTCGTCGGCGCCGCCGGTGAACGCCTCCACCACCTGCCCGTAGTCGGTGAGGTCGACCAGGAGGAACTCGCCGTCGACGTCGCGCGGGTCGCGCCCGCCGGCGCGGTCCACCGCGAGCACGTCGACGCCCGCCGCGCGCAGGTGCGCGACCACGGCGCGACCGAGCTTGCCGGCGGCGCCGGTGACGACGACACGCCTGGGGACGGTGGGCGGCACAGGGTCGGTCATGACCACATCCTTTCCTGCCGCGCCGCGTGCCGCACGCGCGGCCCGGCACTTCCCGCGCCCGGTCGGGTGGAAACGGGGCCATGCGCACTATCCGCGCCCATTACAAAACTGCCTCCGAAATGGAGATAGGGGCGGCGCAGATACGTAGAAGAGGCCATCACCCATCGATCCGGTCAATCGTCCGCCTCCGGACATTCACCGGCCCCGGCCCCCTTCCCACCCGACGGGCGGGCCACCCGAGGATGCCGGAAGATCCGGCGAAGGCGCAGGTAGCGGGCGGTGCGACGGCGAGGCTGGGCAGGCCGTGACGCGTTGCGCAGTCAGAAAAGTTGCTGCCCATCGAGAAATAGACGAACGTGCGACCGGGCTGGCCGAACGCATCGACGACCGGCACGATCCGGGGATCCGATTGAAGATCACCAGTGCCATGATGTGGGCAGGCATTTCCCATCGAGGGATCTGCACCTGTCGCATGGACGAGCCGATCACGAGGCCCGGGGCGGCAATTTCCGAACCGCGGATCCGATCCGCCGGTCGGCCGCGTCCCCGCCGCCCCGCACCGTGCCCACGGCTGTGCTCCACCGGGCCGACCCGACCGCACGCCGGCCGGCCGTCAGCGACAGGTGTCCGATACCCGATCACGAGCAACTGGTGGACCGGGCCGGCGCGTGAGCGGCGCTCCTCCGGCCGGTGCGCGAGCAGAGGAGGCGGACGCGATGACCGACGTCCTGAGGTCCCGGCGGACCACGCCGGACACCCCGCTCCGGGACGACCCGCCGGGCGGCGTCCCGGCACCGGCCTCGGCCGCGCAGCGCCAGATGTGGCAGCTCAGCCGCCTCGACCCCGGGGCGACCAGCTACCTGGTGCCGCTGGCGTACCGGCTGCACGGTCCGCTCGACGTGGCGGCCCTGTCGGCGGCGCTCGACGGGCTGGTGGCCCGGCACGCCGCCCTGCGCACCACCCTGGCGGCGGCCGCGGACGAGCCGGCCGGAGAGCCGGGCGACGACCCGGCGCGGCGCCTGGTCCAGGTGGTCCACGAGCCGCGCCCGGGGCTGCTGCGGGTGCACGACCTCAGCGGGCTGCCCACCTGGCAGCGCGACCAGGAGCTGCGGGCCCGGATGCACGCCGAGGCGGGCACCCCGATCGACCTGGAACACGGGCCGGTGCTGCGGGCCCTGCTGCTGCGCTGCGGGCCGGAGCAGCACGTCCTCCTGCTGACCTTCCACCACGTCGCGGTCGACGAGTGGTCGCTCGGCATCCTCCACGACGAGTGGGAACGCCTGTACGCCGCACACCGGGCGGGGCGGCCGGCCGGCCTCGACCCGGTCGACGGCGACCACCGCGAGCACGCGGTCCGGCAGCGGGACTGGCTCGCCGGTCCGGAGGCGGCCGCCCAGCTCGACTACTGGCGCGGGCAGCTCGCGGACGCGCCGGCCGTGCTGGAACTGCCCACCCGCGGCCCACGCCCCGCCGTACCGTCCAGCGCGGGAGCCACCCTGTCGGTGCCGCTGGACGTCGACGCCGACGCGCTGACCGCGCTGTGCCAGCGGATGCGGGTGTCCCCGTACATGGTCATGCTGGCCGCGCTGCACGTGCTGCTGGCCCGCTGGACGGGGCAGCGCGACATCGTGGTGGGCACGCCGGTGGCCAACCGTCGGCGGGCCGAGACGCAGCGGCTCGTCGGGCTGCTGCTGAACACGGTCGCCGTCCGGGCCCGGCTGGACGACAACCCGTCGTTCGAGACGCTGCTGGGGCGGGTGCGTACCGCCGCCCTGGAGGGCCTGAGCAGGGAGGAGCTGCCCTTCGGGACGGTGCTCGAGGCGCTGCGTCCGGCGCGCCGGCCCGGCTTCACCCCGCTCTTCCAGGTGATGTTCGTCTACGGCCGGGAGGCGACGCCCCCGCGCCTGGACGACCTCGAGGTCACCCCGGTCGAGGTGCCCGTCGACACCGCCAAGTTCGACCTCACCGTCTCGGTCCGGGAGAACGCCGACGGCCTGCGGACCGCGCTGGAGTACCGCACCGACCTGTTCGACTCCGACGCGATGGTCCGCCTCGCCGGACACTTCCAGACGCTGCTGCGGTCGCTGGTGGCCGATCCGGGCGCGCCGGTCGGCTCGGCCGCGATGCTCACCCCGGACGAGCACCGGCAGCTCGTCGGGGACTGGAACCGCACGGCCACCCCGGCCGAGCCGGACGACCTGGTCCACCTGCTGATCGAGCGGCAGGCGCGGGAGACCCCCGCCGGCGTGGCGGTGACCGACGGCGACGGCGCACTGAGCTACCACGAGCTGCACATTCGAGCCGAGGCGCTGGCGGAGACGCTGCGCGGGCGGGGCGTCGGCATCGGCAGCCTGGTGGGGGTGCTCCTGCCGCGCGCGGTCCCGTTCGCCGTGGCGGTGCTCGCCGTGCTGAAGGCCGGCGCGGCCTACGTACCCATGGATCCGGCCAACCCGCCGGCCCGGCTGCGGTACCTGGTCGAGGACACGGCCGCCCCGGTGGTGCTCACCTGCGCCGAACTGGCGCACCTGGTGCCCGACGGCACGGCGCTGCTGGTGCCCGGGCCGGACGCGCCGGTCCCGCCGGTCGAGCCCGGCCGCGGCGCCGGCGGCGGGCCGCGGCGGCGGCCTCGGCGCCGGCCCCAGCCGTCGGCGGACGACCTGGCCTACGTCATCCACACCTCCGGCTCCACCGGCCGGCCGAAGGGCGTCATGGTCACCCACGGCGGGGTGTGCAACTACGTGCGCTGGGCGGCCCAGGCCTACCGGCTGCGGCCCGGGGACACCGTGCCCCTGCACTCGTCCATCGGATTCGACCTCACCGTGACGAGCCTGCTGGTCCCGCTGGCCGGCGGGGCCACGGTCCGGATGATCGGCGAGCACCTCGGCCCCGAGGCGCTGGGCGAAGCGCTGCGCGACCAGCGGACCCCCTTCGGGCTGGTCAAGATCACCCCGGCCCAGCTCGACCTGGTCCGCCACCAGCTCCGCCCCGCCGAGCTGGCCGGCCGCACCCGGTGCTTCGTGATTGGCGGCGAGAACCTGCGCGCCGACCAGGTGGCGCCGTGGCGGGCCCACGCGCCCGGCACCGCGCTGGTCAACGAGTACGGGCCGACCGAGACCGTGGTCGGCTGCGCCGCGTACGAGGTCGACCCGGGCTCGCCGGCCGAGGGCTCCGTCCCGATCGGCCGGCCGATCGCCAACACCCGGCTGTACGTGCTGGACGGGTGGCAGAACCCGGTCCCGGCGGGCGTGGTCGGCGAGCTGTACGTCGGCGGGGCCGGGGTGGCGCGCGGCTACCTGCACCAGCCGGGCCTGACCGCCGAGCGGTTCGTCCCGGACCCGTTCTCGGGCGTCCCCGGCGCCCGGCTCTACCGCACCGGCGACCTCGTCCGCCTGCGCCCCGACGGGCACCTCGAATACCTGGGCCGCACCGACCACCAGGTCAAGCTGCGCGGCTACCGGGTGGAGTGCGGCGAGATCGAGGCGGCCGTCCGGCGCTGCCGGCCGGAGCTCGACGTGACGGTGCAGCTGCGAGACGACCCCGACGACCCGCGGCTCGTCGCGTACCTCGGGGGCGGGGCGGAGACCGACGTCGCGGCCCTGCGGGCGGCGCTCGCCGCCGAACTGCCGTCCTACCTGGTGCCCGCCGCGTTCGTCCGGCTCGACGCGCTGCCGCTGACCCGGAACGGGAAGGTGGACGCCGCCGCGCTGCCCGCTCCCGGACGCGCCGCCAACGTGCCCCGGCAGCGGTCCACGCCCGAGCCCGCGGCCCCCGAACTGCCGGTGGCCGCGCCCGCTCCGGCCCGCTGGGACGTCGCCCGGGTACGCCTGGAGCGGCTGGTCGTGGACGTGTGGCGCGAGGTGCTCGGCGTCGACCGGGTCGGGGTGGCGGACAACTTCTTCGACCTCGGCGGCCACTCGATGCGGCTGCTGGCCGTCCTCGACCGGCTGCGCGACCGGCTCGGCGACGTGCTCACGGTCACCGACCTCTTCCGGCACCCGACGGTCGACGCCCTGGCCACGTTCCTCGCCACCGCCACCACCGGGACGACCGCGCCGGCCCCCGCCCCGGAACGGATCGCCCGGCCCCGCGCCGGCGCGCGCGACGACACGGGGCAGCCGGGCGGCCTGATCGCGGTGGTCGGCATGGCCTGCCGCTTTCCCGGCGCGCGGACCGTCGACGAGTACTGGCAGAACATCAGCAGCGGGGTGGAGTCCGTCCGCGAGTTCAGCGTCGAGGAGATGCTCGCCGACGGTGCGGATCCCGGCCGGCTCGACGACCCGGCGTACGTCCGGGCCGGCACCTGGCTGCCCGGGATCGACGAGTTCGACGCGGCCTTCTTCGGGATCACGCCCCGGGAGGCGCAGACCCTCGACCCGCAGCACCGGCTGCTGCTGGAGTGCGCCTGGCACGCGCTGGAGCACGCCGGCCACGACCCGGCCGGCCATCCCGGCCGGATCGGCCTCTTCGCCGGGTCGGGCCGCAGCAGCTACCTGCTCGACCACCTGAGTGGTCACCCCGAGCTGGCCAGCGCCATCGGCGAGCACCAGCTGTCGATCAGCAACGACAAGGACTTCCTGCTCAGCCGGGTCGCCTACAAGCTCGACCTCACCGGGCCGGCGGTCACCGTCGCCACGGCCTGCTCGACCTCGCTGGTGGCCGTGCACCTCGGCCGGCAGAGCCTGCTGACCGGCGAGTCCGACCTGGTGCTGGCCGGCGGGGTCAGCATCTTCCCGGCACAGCGCCGCGGCTACCTCTACCACGACGGCGGGATCTACTCCCCCGACGGGCACTGCCGCCCGTTCAGCGCGGACGCCCGCGGCAGCATCGAATCCAGCGGGGTCGGCATCGTCGTGCTGAAGCGGCTGGAGGACGCGGTCGCGGCCGGCGACACGGTCTACGCGGTGATCCGCGGCTCCGCGGTCAACAACGACGGGGCGCGCCGCACCGGCTACACGGCGCCCGGCGTCGCGGGTCAGGTCGAGGTGGTCAGCAGCGCGCTGGCCACGGCCGGGGTGGACCCCCGCTCGGTGAGCTACGTGGAGGCGCACGGGACGGGCACCAGCCTCGGCGACCCGATCGAGGTGGCCGCGCTGACCGAGGCGTTCCGGCGCGGCACCGACGACCGCGGCTTCTGCGCCCTCGGCTCGGTCAAGGCCAACATCGGGCACACCGACGCCGCCGCCGGGGTCGCCGGTCTGATCAAGACGGTCCTGGCGCTGCACAGCCGGACGCTGCCCCCGACCATCAACGTCAGCCGACCCAACCCGGCCATCGACTTCGCGGGCAGCCCGTTCTACCTCAACGACAGCGCCCGCCCGTGGACCGCCGACGGCCCGCGCCGGGCCGGCGTCAGCTCGTTCGGCATGGGCGGCACCAACGCCCACGTGGTGCTGGAGGAGCCGCCGGCCACGCCGGCCGAACCGAAGGGCACACCCGCCGCCGGGCCGCACCTGCTGGTCGTCTCGGCCCGCTCGGCCGAATCGCTGGAGCGGCAGACGCGCCGGCTCCGCGACTGGCTCGACGCGCGGCCCGAGGTTGACCTCGGGGACGTCACGGCCGGCCTGGGCCGGCGCCAGTCGATGACGCACCGGCGGTTCCTCGTCGCGACGGACCGGGCCGACGCGCTGGCCGCCCTCGACGCGCCGCAGCGGCAGTTCACCGGCACCCATCCCGGCGGCCGGCGGCCGCTGGTGTTCGCCTTTCCCGGGCACGGCGCCCAGCACGTGGCGATGGGCGCCGGCCTGTCCCGCGCGGAGCCGACCTACCGGGCCGTGGTGGACGAGTGCGCCGACCTGGTCCGCGACGACCTGGGGCTCGACCTGCGTACCCTGCTCTGCCCCGCGCCCGGCGGTCACGCGGAGGCCGAGCGGCTGCTCGCGGAGCCCCGGCTGGTCCAGCCCGCGCTCTTCGTCACGAGCTACGCGCTCGCCCGGTCGCTGCTCGCCCGGGGCGTGACCCCGGACCTGATGGTGGGGCACAGCCTCGGCGAGTACGTCGCCGCCTGCCTCGCCGGGGTCTTCTCCCTGGCCGACGCGCTGCGCCTGGTCTGCGCCCGGGGCGCGCTGGTCGGGCGGACCCCGGCCGGGGCGATGCTCGCCGTGAGCCTGCCCGAGACGGCGGTGGCCGCGCTGCTGGACGACCGGGTGTCGCTGGCCGCGGTCAACGCCCCGGAGCTGTGCGTGCTCTCCGGCGACCCGGAGGCGATCGGGGCGCTGCGCGAGCGGCTGACCGGCGACGGGGTCGACTGCCGGCCGCTGCGGGTCGCCCGCGGCTACCACTCCGCCCTGCTCGACCCGGTGCTCGACGAGTTCGCCGAGCAGGCCGGCCGGATCACCTACCACGAGCCCGAGCGCCCCTACCTGAGCAACCTGACCGGCGGCCCCGTCGTCCCCGGGCAGGTCACCGATCCGGCGTACTGGGTGCGGCACATGCGCGAGCCGGTGCGGTTCGCCGAGTCGGCGGCGCTCCTCGCCGAGCAGGACGTGGTCCTCGCCGAACTGGGCCCGGGGCACGCCCTCGGCGGCCTGGCCCGGCTGGCCGGCCTGCGGCCCACCCAGGCGGTGGCGGCCATGCGGCATCCGCGCACCGACGCCGACGACCTCACCACGCTGCTCGACGCGGTCGGCCGGCTGTGGCTGGCCGGCGCACCGGTCGACTGGACCCGCTTCCACGGTGGCGGGCGCCGCCGGCTGGTCCTGCCGGGCTACCCGTTCGAGCGGCACCGGTACTGGGTGGAGGCGGCGACGCGTCCGGCGGCTGCGGCCCTTCCCGCGCCCGCCGCACCGGACGCGCCGGCCGAGCCGGACGCCGCCGAGCCGGTCGACGCCGGCAACCGGCCGGCGCTCAGCACGGCCTACGTCGCCCCGGGCACCCCGGCCCAGGAGTGCGTGGCGGAGATCTGGGCCGAGCTGCTCGGCATCCGGCCGATCGGGGCGCACGACAACTTCTTCGAGCTGGGCGGGCATTCGCTGCTCGCCACCCAGGTCGTGGTCCGGCTGCGGGCAAGGCTCGGCGTGGCGCTGCCGCTGGAGACGGTCTTCGCGCAGCCGACCGTCGCGGGCATCGCGGCGGCGCTGCCCGCCACCGCCACCGCACCCGCCGCGCCCGCCGTGCTCGAGCCGGTCGCCGCCGCGCCGGCCGAGCCGGCCATCCCCCGCGCCGACCCCGGCGCCGGACCGGCGCCGCTCTCCTCCGGGCAGCACCGGCTCTGGTTCCTCGACCAGGCGTACGCGCAGAACGCCTACACGGTCGCCACGGCGCTGCTGCTGGACGGCGAAATCGACCTGGACGCGCTGCGCGGGGCGCTGGCCGAACTGGTCCGGCGGCACGAGTCGCTGCGTACCGTGTTCCCGCTCGGACCCGACGGCGACCCGGTCCAGCAGGTGCGGCCGGCCGGCCCGGTCGAGCTGCCGGTCGTCTCCGCGCCGGCCGGGGCGGACGACGCGGCTCCGCGGAGCATCGTGGAGTCGGCGGTCGCCGACGCGGTGCCCGGGTGGGTGCACGCGGCGCTGGCCGCCGACGTGCGGCGCCCGTTCGACCTGGCCGGCGGCCCGCTGTTCCGGGCCGTGCTGCTCCGGGTCGCCGACGACCGGCACGTGCTCTCGCTGACCATGCACCACAACGTCTCCGACGGGTGGTCGCTCGGCATCATCGCCGGCGAACTCGCCACCCTCTACGCGGCCGCCCGCGACGGCAGCCCGGCGCCGCTGCCCGACCTGCCCGTCCAGTACGGCGACTACGCGCGCTGGCAGCGCGGCCGGCTGGCCGACCCGGACAGCGACGACCTGCGTTACTGGCGCCGGCAGCTCGACGGGGTGGCGAACGTGCTGGAGGTGCCCACCGACCGGGCCCGGCCGCCGGTGCAGACCTTCGACGGCGCGGTCAGCACCCGGGTCCTGCCCCCGGAGACCGCCGACGAGCTGCGCCGGTTCAGCCAGACCCGGGGCGCCACGCTCGCCATGACCGTGCTGGCCGCGCTGAAGGCCCTGCTGTGGCGCTACACCGGCCAGCGCGACATCTGCGTCGGCACGCCGGTTGCCGGGCGGGTCCGCGCCGAACTCGAGCCGATGGTCGGCTTCTTCGTCAACATGCTGCCGCTGCGCACCGTGCTCGACGGCGACTGGACCTTCGCTGAGCTGCTCACCGAGGTGCGCCGCACGGCGCTGGGCGCGTACGACCACCAGGAGGTGCCGTTCGAGCGGCTGGTGGATCTCGTCGACGCGCCCCGGGACCTCAGCCGGAACCCGCTGTTCCAGGTGATGTTCAACCTGCTGAACGTTCCCGAGCAGCGGGACCTGGGCACGGCCGGGCTGCGGATGGTCCCGTTCGCCGTCGAGCCGGGCATCGCCCAGCAGGACTTGGCCCTCTACGCGTACGAGGTGGACGAGGGGCTGCGGTTCCGGCTGGAGTACAACACCGCGCTGTTCGACGCGGAGACCGCCGAGCGGATGATGGGGCACCTCGAGACGCTGCTCGCCGCGGCCGTCGCCGACCCCGGCGTCCGGCTGGCGGAACTGGCCGTGCTCACCCCCGCCGAGCTGGCCCGGGTCGCCGAGTGGAACGACACCGCCACCGATGCGGGCTGGCCGGTGCCGGGCCGGCCGACCCTGGTCGAGCTGATCGCCCACCAGGTCGCGACGCGCCCCGACCGGCCCGCCGTGACGTTCGGCGCCACCACGCTCAGCTACGCCGCACTGAACGCCCGGGCCAACCGGCTCGCGCACCGGCTCCGCCGGGCCGGCGTCGGCCCGGACGTCACGGTGGCAGTCTGCCTGCGCCGCTCGCCCGAACTGCCGGTCACCCTGCTCGGCGTGCTCAAGGCCGGCGGCGCGTACGTCCCGGTGGATCCCGACTACCCGATCGAGCGGCAGCGGTACGTGCTGGCGCACAGCGACGCCCGGGTGCTGGTCACCGAGGCGGATCTCGCCGGCCGGTTCGCCGACTTCGCCGGCGAGGTGGTGCCCGCCGGCACGGCGCTGGACGCGGAGCCGGAGACCGACCCCGAGCCGCTGGCCGGGCCGGACGACCTCGCGTACGTCATCTACACGTCCGGCTCGACGGGCCGCCCCAAGGGCGTCCGGGTGACCCACGGCGCCGTGGTGAACACGCTGGCGACCATGCGGGAACGGCCGGGCCTGACCGGCGACGGCACCATGCTCGCGATGGCGAGTTTCGCCTTCGACATGTCGGTGCCGGAGCTGTTCCTGCCCCTGGTGGTCGGCGCCCGGATGCTGCTGGTGGGTCGCGACGTCGGCTATGACGCGCCCCGGCTGGCCGACCTGCTGCGCGCGGAGCGGGTCACCCTGGCCCAGGGCACCCCGGCGACCTGGCGGCTGCTGATCGAGTCCGGCTGGACCGGGACGCCCGGCCTGACCGCCGTCTGCGGCGGCGAGGCGGTGTCCGCGCCGCTGGCCCGGCAACTGGCCGAGCGGGTGGACGCGTTGTGGAACCTCTACGGCCCGACCGAGGCCGCCGTCTGGGCCACCATGGACCAAGTCGAGCCCGGCTTCACGCACCTCACCATCGGCCGCCCGATCGGCAACATGCGCGTCCACGTGCTCGACGGGCAGCTGTCCCCCACCCCGGTCGGGGCGCTGGGTGAGCTGTACCTCGGCGGCGCCGGGCTGGCCCGCGACTACCACGGCGACCCGGCACTGACCGCGCAGCGGTTCGTGCCGGAGCCGGGCGGCGGCGGCCGGCTCTACCGCACCGGTGACCTCGGCCGACGCCTGGCCGATGGCCGCATCGAGTTCGTCGGACGCAGCGACTCGCAGGTCAAGGTGCGCGGGTTCCGCATCGAACTCGGCGAGATCGAGGCGGTGCTGCGCCGCCACGAGTCGGTGCGCGACGCCGCCGTCGTGGTCCGCGAGGACGAGGCCGAGAAGTCCATCGTGGCCTACCTGACGCTGGCCGGGCCCGACGCCGACCCGGCGCAGCCCGCACCGGAGGTCACCGCCGACTTCGACGCCGACCCGGCGCCGTGGCGGGCCTTCGCCCGCACCTACCTGCCGGACTACATGGTGCCGTCGGCGTTCGTGGTGCTCGACCGGATGCCGCTCAACGCCAACCGCAAGGTCGACCGGGCGGCCCTGCCCGCGCCCCGCCGCGGCGGCGCCGCCGTCGGCGCCACCCCGCCGGACACCCCGCTGCGCAAGGCCCTTGCCGAGCGGTGGGCGGCGGTGCTCGGGTACGACAGCGTCGGCATCGACGACGACTTCTTCGACCTCGGCGGCGACTCCTTCAAGGCCATCAAGGCGCTGGCCGGCAGCGACCCGGCGATCAGCGTCCTCGACCTGTTCCGCCACCCGACGATCCGGGGGTTGACCGAGCACCTGGACGCGACCGGAGGATCCGTCGGGCGGCTGCTGCACGAGCTGACCCCGGCCCGGCCCGGTACGCCGACGACGCTGACGCTGGTCTGCGTACCGTTCGGCGGCGGCAGCGCGATCACCTTCCAGCCCCTCGCCGACGCCCTCCCGCCGGGCGTCTCGCTCTACGCCCTGGAGCGTCCCGGTCACGACCTGAACCGCCCGGACGAATCCCTGCTCGACCTGGACGAGCTGGTGGACCGCTGCGTGGCCGAGGTGGTCGAGGGCATCACCGGCCCGGTGGCGGTGTACGGGCACTGCGTGGGCGGCGCCGAGGCGGTCGAGCTGGCCCGCCGGCTGGAGGCGGCCGGCGTCGAACTGACCGGGGTGGTCATCGGCGCCCACTTCCCCGCCCCACGGCTGCCCGGCCGGGTGTTCTCCTGGCTGCGGCGGTGGTTCCCCATGGAGCGCTGGATGTCGAAGCGGCGGACGCTGGAGTCGCTGCGCGCCATGGGCTTCTTCACCGAGGTCTTCGACGAGAACGAGAAGGACTTCGTGATGCGCGTGGTCCTGGCCGACGCGGCGAAGGGTGAGGACTACTACACCGACGTCTATGCCGGCGGCCTGCCCCGGAAGCTGGCGGTGCCGCTGGTCTGCGTCGTCGGCAGCGGCGACCGCGCCACGGAGCTGTACCAGGAGCGGTACCTGGAGTGGGAGTTCTTCGCCGACCGGGTCTCGCTGGAGGTCATCGAGGGCGCCGGGCACTACTTCGCCAAGCACCAGCCGGCCGAGCTGGCGAGCATCATCCTGGCGCACTGCGCCCCGCCGGTGGAGCAGCCGGCCGAGCCCGCCCGCCCGGCGACCGAGGCGGCGCCCACGCCACCGCGCGAACAGCCGGCGGCCACCCGCCGCGCGATGCCCAGCCTGGCGGTGTTCTACCTGGTCGCGATCGGTCAGCTGGTCTCGCTGATCGGCAGCGGGCTGACCGGCTTCGGCATGAGCCTCTGGGTCTACCAGCGCACCGGGTCGGTGTCGCTGTTCGCCACGGCCACCGTGCTGGCGCTGCTGCCCGCCGTGGTCCTCTCCCCCATCGCCGGCGCGCTCGCCGACCGGTGGGACCGAAGACGCATCATGATCCTCGCGGACTGCCTGGCCGCCACCGGCACGGTGAGCCTCGCGCTGCTGCTCTGGCTCGGCCAGCTCCAGCTCTGGCATGTGTTCACCGCGATCACGGTCACCGCGGTGGCCACCGCCTTCCAGCAACCCGCCTACCTGGCGGCCGTCACGCAACTGGTGCCGAAGCGGTACTACGGGCGCGCCAACGGCATCGTCTCCCTCGCCACGGCGACGAGCACCGTGCTGGCGCCGCTGGTCGGCGGCGCGCTGGTGATCGCGGTCGGGCTGCGCGGCATCGTCGTCATCGACCTGCTCACCTTCGCGGTCGCGGTGCTCGTCACCCTGTCGGTCCGCTTCCCGGACACCCTGTTCGTCAAGCGGGAGGAGCCGTTCCGGCGGGAGGTTCTCGGCGGCTGGCGGTTCATCGTCCGCCGACACGGCCTGGTCGCCCTGGTCGTGCTGGTCGCCTCGCTGAACTACTTCTTCGCCATGGTGGAGGTCCTGGTCACCCCGCTGACCCTGTCGTTCGGCGACCCGGCGGTGCTCGGCCGGGTGCTCGCCGCCAGCGGCGTCGGCATGGTGGTCGGCTCGGTGGTGATGGGCGTGTGGGGCGGCACGGCCCGGCGGACCACCGGCATCCTGGCCAGCGTCGTGCTGCTGGGCGTCTCGCTGCTCACCGTCGGCCTGCACCCGAGCCCGCTGTTCCCGGCGCTCGGCCTGTTCGGGATGGGCCTGGCCACCGCGCTGGTGAACACCCACTGGCTGGCCATCGTGCAGGCCAAGGTGGGGCTCGAACTCCAGGGCCGGGTGCTGTCCATGGGGCAGATGCTGTCCTGGCTGATGGTGCCGGCCGGTTTCCTCACCGCGGGCCCGCTCGCCGAGCACGTCTTCGCTCCGCTGGTCTCCTCCGGCGGCGTGCTGGCCGGCGTCGTCGGCACCGGACCGGGGCGGGGCATGGCCCTCGCGGCGATCGTGGCCGGCCTATGCGCCCTCGCCCTGGCCGCCGCGGGCATCGCGTACCGGCCGATCCGCGACGTCGAGGACGAACTACCGGACAACGACCCGGGCAGCGTCATCCTCGCCGACAAGGACCGCCTCCAGGAGGCGGCCGACCGCCAGCTCACGCTGCACCGCGGCGGAGGGTCACGCCGGTGAGCGCCCCCACCCGGCCCGCCGGCCCGAGGCGCCGGAGCACCGGCCCGTGCGCGAGCGGCGGTCCGGCCACCGTGGACTGCCTGCACCGGATGGTGGCGGCGCAGGCGGCCCGCACCCCGGAGGCGGAGGCGGTCCGGCACGGCGACCGCGCGCTCTCCTACCGGGAACTCGACGAGGCGGCGAACCGGCTCGCCCGGGTGCTGCTCCGGCGGGGGGTCACCCGGGAGGACCGGGTCGGTGTCTGCCTTCCGCGCACGCCCGAGCTGGTGGTCGCCCTGCTCGCCGTGCTCAAGGCCGGCGCCGCCTACGTGCCGTTGGACCCGGCGTACCCGCCGGCCCGGGTGGCGTTCATGACCGCCGACTCCGGGATGCGGCTGGTGCTCACCCGCGCCGACCTCGCCGACCGGTTCCCCGACACGGCCCTCCCGGTCGATCGGCTCGACCGGGACGGGGACGCCACCGACCCGGCCGTGCCGGCGACGCCCGCGGACCTGGCCTACGTCATCTACACCTCCGGCTCGACCGGGCGGCCCAAGGGCGTGGCCATCGAGCACCGCTCGGCGTCGGTGCTCATGCACTGGGTGCGGCAGAGCTTCGACGACGCCGAACTGGGCGGCCTGCTCGCCGCCACCTCGGTCTGCTTCGACCTGTCCATCTTCGAGATCTTCGGCCCGCTCTGCTGGGGCGGCCGGGTGCTGCTGGTCGACGACGTGCTGGCCCTCGCCGCACCCGGGGCGGAGCGGCTGCCCGTCACCCTGGTCAACACCGTGCCCTCCGCGATGGGCGAGCTGCTCACCGCGGAGGCCCTGCCGGCGAGCGTACGGACGGTCTGCCTGGCCGGCGAGCCGCTGACCGCCGCGCTGGCCGCCCGCGTGTGGTCCCGCCCGCACGTCCGCCGGCTCTGCAACCTCTACGGACCGTCGGAGGACACCACCTACTCCACCTGGGCGGAGGTGCCCCCGGACAGCGGAGACCCGCCGATCGGCCGGCCGCTGCCGCAGACCCGCGCCTACGTCCTCGACCCCGACGGGCGGCCGGTCCCGCCGGGCGAGCCGGGCGAACTCCACCTGGCCGGGGCGGGCCTGGCCCGCGGCTATCTCGACCGGCCGGAGGAGACCCGGGCCCGGTTCCTGCCCGACCCGTTCCGGCCCGGCGAGCGGATGTACCGCACCGGCGACCGGGTCCGGCTGCGGCCGGACGGCCAGCTCGCCTACCTGGGCCGGCTCGACGACCAGGTGAAGCTCCGCGGCTACCGGATCGAGCTGGGCGAGGTGGCCGCCCGCCTCGCCGCCCTGCCCGCGGTACGCGAGGCGACCGCCGCCGTTCGGCCGGGACCGAGCGGGGACCCGCTGCTGGTCGGCTACCTGGTGGGCGAGCGGCGCGACGACCACCGGGTCCGGCTGGCCGAGGTGCTGCCGGCGCCGCTGGTCCCCGCGATCCTGGTCTGGCTGGACCGGCTGCCCACCCTGCCCAACGGCAAGGTGGACCGCGCGGCCCTGCCCGCCCCTACCCTCGGCGACGGCGCCGGGGCCGACGACGCGCTCGACGGCACGGCCGGCACGGTGGCCGCGACCTGGCGCGAGCTGCTCGGGGTGCCGGTCACCGGCGCCGACAGCGACTTCCTCGCCCTGGGTGGCGACTCCCTGCTGGCGGTCCGCTGCGCCACCCGGCTGGCCGCCGCCACCGGCCGGCCGGTCCGACCGGGCGACCTCTTCGCCCACCCGACGGTCGCCGCGCTGGCCGCCCACCTCGACGGGCTGGCCGCCGACCCGGAGCCGGTCGCGGAACCGGCCGGCCCGGCGCCGACCGGGCCCGCCCCGCTCTCGGCCGCGCAGACCCGGCTCTGGTTCCTGCACCGCCTCGACCCGTCCGACACCTCCTACCTGCTGGCCTTCGCGGTCCGGTTCGGCACGCCGCTGGACCCGGACCGGCTGGCCCGGGCGCTGCGCCGGGTGGTCGACCGGCATCCGGCCCTGCGTACGGTCTTCCCATCCGGCCCGGACGGGCCGGTGCAGCACGTCCGCCCCGCCGCCAACCCGGCGCCGGTCGTCGCCCCGGCCGACCCGGGCACGCCGCTCGACGAGCGACTCCGCCGGCTCGCCGCCGACGCCACCCGGGCCCCCATGGACCTGGCCGCCGGCCCGCTGCTCCGCGCCCACCTGGTGCCGGACGACACCGGCCGCGCACTGGCGCTGCTGCTGGTCGTGCACCACATCATCTGCGACGACTGGTCGTTCGGCGTGCTCGTGCGGGACCTGGCCCGGGCGTACGACCGCGAGGGCGACCTCACGGCGGCGCCCGAACCCCCGGCGGCCGGCCCGGCGGCGTTCGCCGTGGCCGAGCGGGACTGGCTGGCCGGGCCGGCCGGGCGGCAGGCGGTGGCGGACGTGGTGGCGGAGCTGCGCGACGCCCCCGACCTGCTCGACCTGCCCGCCGCCCCGGCCCGGCGGGACCGGGCCGCCGCCCCCACCCGGCCGGACCCCGGCCACGGCCCGCCGCCCGGTGGGGCGCTGCGGACCACGCTGGACGCGGCCACCGCCCGGGCGGCGCGGGAGCTGGCCCGGGCCGAGCGGGTCAGCCTGCACATGGTGGGGCTGGCCGCGTTCGCCGCCCTGCTCGGCGCCGCCACCGGCCGGCGCGACCTGCTCGTCGGCGTCGCCTTCGCCGGCCGGACCAGCCTCGCCGCCGAGGAGAGCGTCGGCTGCCACGTCAACACCCTGCCGCTACGGCTGCGCCCGGCGCCCGACCGCCGCTTCACCGACCTGCTCGCCGAGGCCCGCCGGGTCACCCTGTTCGCCGCCGCGCATCAGGACGTCCCCTTCGACCTGCTGGTGGAGCGGCTCCGGCCCACCCGCCGACCGCGGCGCAACCCCCTCGTCCAAGTCGCCTTCGGGGTGCAGAACGCCCCGCCGGCCCGGCACCGCGACGCGGCCGGCGTCGAGTTCACCGGCGTGGAACTCACCCCGGACACCGCCCGCCTCGACCTGACCCTCTGGCTCGACGAGCGGCGGGACGGGCCGGCGGCGCTCTGGACCTACCGCACCGACCTGTTCGACCACGACGGCGTGGTCGCGTGGCACCGCCGGTTCACCGGGGTGCTGCGTACCGCCGCCGCCGACCCCCGGCGCAGTCTCGCCGACTGCGCCGACACCGCTGGGAGTGAGAGAGATGACTGAGCAGAACCGGGTCGCGCGGACCATCCCCCGTCGCGGCCGCGAGCGGAACCTGGTGGACGTCCGACCGGACTGGCCCGGGGGCCCGCTGCCGGCGCTGGTGCGGGCCAACGTGCCCGACGTCGACCTGCCCGGCTGGCTGGCCGGCCACCGCGACCAGGTCGACGAGCTGGCCCGCCGGGCCGGGGCGGTGCTGTTCCGCGGCTTCGCCGTGGCCGGCGCCGACGACTTCCGCACCGTGATGGCCGCGCTCTCCGACGACGTGCTCTCCTACGGCGAACGCTCCTCACCCCGCAGCCAGGTCACCGAGGGGGTGTACACCTCCACCGAACACCCCGCCGACCAGCCGATCGTGCTGCACAACGAGCAGTCGTACACGGTGAACTGGCCGCTGCGCATCGTCTTCCACTGCGAGGTCGAGCCGGGCGCCGGCGGGCGTACACCGCTCGCGGACAGCCGCCGGGTGCTCGCCCGGCTCCGGCCGGAGACGGTCGCCGGGTTCGAGCGGCGCGGGGTGCTCTACCGGCGCAACTACCTGCCCGGCATCAGCCTCTCCTGGCAGACCGCGTTCCAGACCGAGCGGCGGGAGGAGGTCGAGGCGTACTGCGCCCGGGCGCTGATCGACGTGGAGTGGGTGGGCGACCGGCAGCTGCGTACCCGGCAGGTCCGCCCGGCGGTGCGCCGCCACCCGGTCACCGGGGAGCGGACCTGGTTCAACCACGCGCTGTTCTTCCACGTCACCTCGCTGCCCGACGACGTCAGCGCCGGCCTGCGGGCCGCCCTCGGCGAGGAGGACCTGCCCTACCAGACCGCGTACGGCGACGGCACGCCCATCCCCGACGAGGTGCTGGCCGAGCTGCGCGCCGCGTACGCCGCGGAGACCCGCGCCTTCGCCTGGCAGCGCGGCGACGTGCTGCTGGTCGAGAACATGCTGGCGGCGCACGCCCGGGAGCCGTTCACCCCGCCCCGCCGGATCCTCACCGCGATGTCCGACCCGGTCGCCGCCCCAGAGCTGACCGAGGCGGCGGCGAGCACCGTGCCGGCGGGAGGCCGGGCATGAGCGGGCCGGCGCCCCGGCGGCGCGCCACCGGCACCGTCACCGCACCAGTGACCCGGCGGGTGCTCGCCGACGAGCGGTTCGTGCTGCTCGTCGAGGCCGCCGTGCCCGACCTCGACCTGGCCGGCTGGCTCGCCGGGCGCCGCGCGGAGCTGCTGGCGGACCTGGACACCTACGGCGCGGTGTTCTTCCGCGGCTTCGAGGTACGCACCCCCGACGACTTCAGCCAGGCCGCCCGGGCGGTCAGCCCGGACCTGCTCGGCTACCTGGAGCGGGCCGCCCCCCGGCACGAGGTCGCCGACCGGGTCTTCACCTCCACCGAGTTCAACGCCGAGCAGTGGATCCCGCTGCACCACGAGATGTCCTACTCGCACAACTGGCCCACCCACCTCTACTTCTGGTGCGCGCAGCCGGCCACCGGCAGCGGCGGGGCCACCCCGCTGGCCAGCGAGCGGGTCCTCACCCCGCTGATCCCCGCCGACGTGCGCGAGCGGTTCCTCCGCGCCGGCGTCAGCTACGTGCGCAACTACGGCCCGCACCTGGACCTGCCCTGGCAGGAGGCGTTCCAGACCACCGACCGGGCGGAGGTGGAGGCGTACTGCGCCGCCTCGGCGACCGAGTTCACCTGGCTGGGCGGTGACGGGCTGCGCACCCGGGCCCGGCGGCAGGCGGTCGCCACGCACCCGCGTACCGGGGAGACGGTCTGGTTCAACCACGCCCACCTGTTCCACGTCTCCAACATGCCCGCGGAGGTGTCCGGCGCGCTGCTGCGCGAGTACGGCCCGGACGGGCTGCCCCGCAACGCCTACTACGGCGACGGCGAGCCGATCCCCGACGAGGTGGTGACCGGCATCCGCGAGCTGTACCGGCGGCACGCCGTCTCGGTGCCCTGGCAGCGCGGCGACGTGCTGGTGGTGGACAACTTCCTGGCCACCCACGGCCGGGAACCCTTCCGCGGCGACCGGCAGATCCTGGTCGCCATGTCCGACCTCTACGTCAACCGGAGTGTGTTGTGAACGGATACCGTCTGTCGCCGATCCAGCGCCTGGCCTGGTCCGGGAAGCAGGACCTGGTCCGGGCGCGGGTCCGGCTCGACCGGCCGCTGGACCGGGCACGGTTGCAGGCCGCCGTCGACACGGTGGTGGCCCGGCACGAGGCGCTGCGGCTGACCCTGGTGCACCACCCCGGGTTGCGGGTGCCGTTGCAGGACGTGGACGACAGCCGGGCGGTGACGGTCGGCGCGCAGGGCGACCTGTCGGTCACGCTGACCGACGACGCGCTGGAGCTGGCCGCCACCCCGCTGATCGCCGACCCGGCCAGCCTGCGGCTGGTCCTCGCCGACCTGGCCCGGGCCTACGCCGGCGAGGCGCTGCCGGAGGACCCGGAGGCGCTCCAGTTCCTCGACGTCGCCGAGTGGCAGCTCGAAGAGCGGGAGCAGGCCCCCGCCGCCGAGCCCGCCGCGCCGGCCGCCCGGCTGGTCACCCCGCACGGCGACGACCCCAGCGCGGTGGTCACCGCGACGGTGCCCACCGCCACGCTGGCCGACGCCGCCCGGGCCGCGGACGTCGAGCCGGCCAGCGTGCTGCTCGCCGCCTGGGCCCTCGCGGTGTCCCGCCGGGCCGAGGCGCCGGACGGGGCCGACGAGGCGGACCTGGTGCTGGCCCGGTGGAGCGACGGCCGGCAGGCCGACGGCACCGCCGAGGTGGTTGGACCGCTGGGCGGCTACGGCCCGCTGCGGCTGGCCCTGCCGCTGCCGGCCGCCCCCGCCGACCTGCTGGCCGGGGTGCGCGCCGCCGAGGCCGCCGCCGAGGAGACGTTCCACCTGGTCGACCCGGTGGACGAGCAGACCGGGGCGGTCGCCGGCTTCGCGCTGCTGCCGGCCGTGGACCCGGCAACCGTGGCCGGCCTCGGTGGCGCCACGGTGACGGTCGCCGACCGGCCGCCCGCCGCCGGTCCGCAGCTCACCGCGTTGATCGACGGCGACCGGGTCACCCTGCGGGTGGTCGGCGGGCAGTGGCTGCTCGACACGCTGCTGGCGATCCTGCGCACCCTGCCCGCCGCCCTCACCGGGGACGCCGCGCTGGCCGTGCTCGGCGACGGGGAGGCCGGCTGGCTGGGCGACGCGGCCGGCACGGCGTCCGGGGCGCCGGGGCGTACCCTCGTCGACCTGCTCGACGCGGGCCTCGCCGGGATGGACCAGGGCGCCCCGGCGGTGGTCGCCGCGGACGGCGGGTACACCGTCGGTGAACTGCGGGAACGGGCCGTGCGGGTGGCCGGCGCGCTGGCCGCGCGCGGCCTGGCCGGCGCCCCGGTCGGGGTGCTGGCCGCCCGCTCCCGGGACACCGTGGTGGCCTTCCTCGGCGTGCTGCGGGCCGGCGCGGTGTTCGTGCCGCTGGACCCGGACGCGCCGGCGCCGCGCCTTGCCGCCCAGCTCCGCGCGATCGGCGCGGAGGTCGTGGTCGGCGCCGGCGGCCCGACGACCGTGACCGCCGAGGAACTGGTCGCGGCCGGAGGCCCGCCGCCCCCGCCGCCGGCCCCGGCGGACCCGGCGTACGTGATCTTCACGTCCGGCTCCACCGGCACGCCCCGCCCCGTGCGGGTGTCGCACGGCGCCGCCGCGCACCTCGCCGGCGCGCTGGAACAGACCGTGTACGCGGGCAGCCGCCCGGGGCTGCGGGTGGCGGTGAACGCCCCGCTCACCTTCGACGCCTCGGTGAAGCAGCTCGTGCAGCTCGGCCACGGCCGCAGCCTCTACCTGGTGCCCGAGGAGGTCCGCCGGGACGGGGCGGCGCTCGCCGCCGCGCTGGCCGACCACGACGTGGACGTGCTCGACCTGACCCCCTCCCAGCTGCGCATCCTGCTCGCCGGGGCCGGCAACGTCCGGCTGCCCGGCCTGCTGCTGCTCGGCGGCGAGGCCGTCCCGTCGGACCTGTGGGAGACGGTGGCGGCGCTGCCCGGCGTCCGCGCGGTCAACCTGTACGGCCCGACCGAGTGCACGGTGGACACCAGCGTGGCGGAGATCCGCGCCGGCGACGCCCCGACGATCGGCCGGCCGCTGCCCGGCGTGGCGGTCCGGGTGCTCGACGAGCGGTTGCGGCCGGTGCCGCCGGGCGTGGCCGGGGAACTCTGCGTCAGCGGCCCGCAGCTCGCCGACGGGTACCTGGGCGATCCGGAGGCCACGGCGCGCCGGTTCGTCGAGGTGACCCTGCCGTCGGGGCGCACCGAACGGGTGTACCGGACCGGCGACCGGGTCCGCTTCGACGCCGACCGGCGGCTGCGCTACCTGGGCCGCCTGGACGACCAGGTGAAGATCCACGGCTTCCGGGTGGAGCCGGGCGAGGTCGCCGCCGTCCTGCGCGGGCACCCCGAGGTCGCCGACGCCGCCGTGGTCGCCCGCGACGACGACGGGTACGGCGACCGGCTCGTCGTCTACGTCCGGCCCGGCAGCAGCCCGGCGACGACGGTCGACGTCGAGCGGATCGCCGGGGTCAACCCGCACGAGACCCGCTACCTGTACGACGAGATCTTCGTCCAGCAGGTCTATCTGCGCGACGGCATCGTGCTGCGGCCCGGGGCGACCGTGCTCGACGTGGGCGCGAACATCGGCATGTTCTCGCTCTTCGTCCACTCCGTCTGCCCGGACGCCACGATCCACGCGTTCGAGCCGGTGCCGTCGGTGGTCGACCTGCTGCGGCGCAACGTCGCCGAGTTCGGCGTGCCGGCCACGGTGCACGGGTTCGGGCTGTCCCGGGCGGCCGGGGAGGACTCCTTCACCTACTACCCGGGCTACTCGATGATGTCCGGCCACGCCGCGTACGCCGACCCGGACGCCGAGGTGGCGGTGATCAAGCGGTACCTGACCAACGAGCGGGACGCCGGCGCCGACGGGCGGGACGTGCTGCTCGACCGGGTCGACGAGCTGCTCGCCGAACGCTTCGCCGGCCGGCAGCTCACCGTGCCCGTCCGGCCGCTCTCGGCCGTCCTCGACGAACTGGCCCCGGCGCGGGTCGACCTGCTGAAGATCGACGTGCAGCGCGCCGAGGCGGACGTGCTGGCCGGGCTGGCGGACCGGCACTGGCCGCTGATCGCGCAGGTCGCCATGGAGGTGCACGACGCGCCCGGCACCGAGACGGCGGGCCGGCTGGCCGAGCTGGTCGCGTTCTTCGAGGGTCGCGGCTTCACCGTGGTCACCCGCCAGGACGACCTGCTCACCGGCACCGACCGGCACACCCTGCACGCCGTGCGCCCCGAGTACGCCGCCGACCCGCGCCCGGCGGTGGTCACGGCGGCCCCGCCGGCGGCCGGCCCGCTGGCGGAGCGGCTCTCCGGCTGGCTCGCCGACCGGCTCCCCGCCCACCTGGTCCCGGCCGCGGTGGTGCTCCTCGACGAGCTGCCGCTGACCCGCAACGGCAAGCTCGACCGGGCCGCGCTGCCGGCGCCCCGGCTCGACCGGCCGGCCGCCGGCGCGACGGTCACGCCGGCCAACCGGGCCGAGGAGATCCTCGTCGAGGCGTGGCGCGAGGTGCTCGGGGTGGCCGACTTCGGGGTCACCGACAGCTTCTTCGCCCTCGGCGGCGACTCGATCCGCAGCATCCAGATGCAGGTGGCGGCGCAGAAGCGGGGGCTGTCCTTCCAGCTCAACGACATCTTCACCCACCAGACGATCCGCGAGCTGGTCGAGCACGGGCAGCTCACCGTGGACGGGGTCGGGACCACCGGGCCGGCGGACACCGGGCGGTTCGCGCTGGTGACCGCCGCCGACCGGGAGCGGCTGCCCGACGGGCTCGCCGACGCGTACCCGATGACGGTCCTCCAGCAGGGCATGGTCTACCACGGCGAGCTGACCGGCGACCCGGCCATGTACCACAACGTCACCGCGCACCGGGTCGCCGCGCCGCTGGACGCGGCGGCGCTGCGCCGCGCGCTGGCCGTTCTGGTGGCCGCCCATCCGGTGCTGCGCACCGGGTTCGCGCTGGGCACGTACGCCGAGCCGTTGCAACTGGTGCACGCGGAGGTGCCGGTCGAGGTGCCGGTGACCGACCTGGCCGGCGCGGACGCGCAGACCCGCCGGGCGCGGATCGACGACCTCGTCGCCGAGGAGCGGGTACGCCCCTTCGACTGGGCCCGCCCGCCGCTGCTGCGCCTGCACGCCGTCGGGGAGGAGGCCGACGCGTTCACCCTGATCGTCGCCGAGTACCACGGCATCCTCGACGGCTGGAGCCTGCACCGGTTCCTCACCGACCTGCTCGCCGGGTACGACCGGGAGCGGGCCGGCGAGCCCCGGCCGGCCGATGCCGGCCTGCCGTTCCGGGAGTACGTGGCGGCCGAGCGGCGGGCCCCGGCCGACCCGGTCACCCGCCGGTTCTGGCTGGACGGGGCCGGCGCGGTGCCGCCGCTGCTGCTCGGCGGGGCGCAGCCGCGGACCACCACCACCCAGCGGGTGCCGCTGAGGGCGGGCAGCACCGAGACGGTCACCGAGGCGGCCCGGGCCGCCGGGGTGCCCGTCAAGTCCTGGCTGCTCGCCGTCCACCTGCGGCTGATCGGCGAACTCGCCGGCCGGGACGACGTGGTCAGCGGCCTGGTGGTGGGCGGCCGGCCGGAGGGCGAGGGCAGCGACGCCACCCTCGGGCTGTTCCTCAACACCCTGCCGGTGAGCGTGGCCCTGGGCACCCGGTCCCCGGCCGAGCTGGCCGCCGAGGTGTGGCGGGCCGAGCGGGAGCTGATGGGCCACCACCGCTTCCCGCTCGCCGAGATCGTCCGCGCCGGCGGGGCCGGTCCCCGCTTCGACCACTTCTTCAACTGGACCCACTTCCCGACCGGCCCGGCCGACGGCGGCAGCCGGATCGTGGACAGCCGGGGCGTCACGGTCGACGTGGCGTTCAGCCTGGCCGTCGACGCCGAACTGGACGCCGGAACCGGCCGCCTCGCGCTCACCGTCCAGTACGACCACCGGCACGTCCCCGCGGAGCGGGTGGACGCCTTCGCCGACGGCTTCCGCCGGCTGCTGGCCGCCGACCCGACCGCGCCGCTGCCGCCCGTCGCCCCGACCGGGCCGGCGGCCGGCGACGCGCGGAGCGAGTGGGCCGCCCGGGTGGCCGGGGCCTGGCAGGAGGTGCTCGGGTCCGCGCCGCGCGACCCGGCCGCCGACTTCCTGGCCGCCGGCGGGGACTCGCTGCGCGCCCTGCGGCTGGTCACCGTTCTGCGGCAGCGCCACGGCAGCGACCTCACGCTGCCCGAGTTCGCGGCGCTGGGCAGCTACGGCGCGCTGGTGGACCGGGTGGCGCGCTCGTGACCGGCCTCGGCACGGCCGCCGTGCACGGCGACGACGGCCTGGTGCCCGGCGGGGCGGTGGCGCCGCCGATCGTGCAGAGCGCGACCTTCAGCGCCGAGTCCGACGAGCGGTTCACCGAGATCGCCACCGAGGCCCGGGGCAGCGCCTTCTACACCCGCTACGGCAACCCCAACCACGCCCAGGTGGCCGCCGTGGTCGCCGAACTGGAGGGCGCGGAGACGGGCCTGGTCACCGCCTCCGGCATGGGCGCGATCAGCACCATCGCGCTGGCCCTGCTCTCCGCCGGCGACCACGTGGTGGTGCAGCGCAGCACGTACGGGGGCACCACCTCGCTCGCCACCGGCCTGCTGCCGCGCTTCGGGGTCTCCTGCACCCAGGTCGACCAGACCGACAGCGGGGCGTTCGCGCGGGCGCTGCGCCCGCAGACCCGCCTCGTGCTGGTGGAGACGCCGAGCAACCCGCTGCTGGAGCTGACCGACCTGGCGGCCGTGGTCGCGTCGGCCCACGCCGCGGGCGCGCTGGTGGTGGTCGACAACACCTTCGCCACACCGGTCAACCAGCGCCCCCTCAGCGCCGGGGCGGACCTGGTCTGGCACAGCGGCACGAAGTTCCTCGGCGGCCACTCCGACGTGTCGGCCGGGGTGGTCGTCGGCCCCGCTGGGCTGGTCGAGCGGGTGTGGCAGACGGCGATCGTCATCGGCAGCACCCTCGGCCCGGTCGACGCCTGGCTGCTGCTGCGCGGCATCCGCACGCTTCCGCTGCGCGTGGAGCGGCACAACGCGAACGCCCTCGCCCTGGCCCGGGCCCTGGAGGGGCACCCGGCGGTCGCCCGGGTCCGCTACCCGGGGCTCCCGTCGCACCCCCAGCACGCCCTCGCGCGCCGGCAGATGACCGGCTTCGGCGGGGTGCTCGGTGTCGAACTGGCGGCCGGCCGGGCGGGGGCCGCGGCGCTGCTGGCCGGGCTGCGGCTGGCCAAGCGGGCGGCCAGCCTGGGCAGCGTCAGCACGCTGGTGGTGCATCCCCGGTCAATGTGGGCGGGGATCGTGGACGCGGAGCAACTGGCCGCCGCCGGCATCGGGGACGGCCTGGTCCGGGTCTCCACCGGCATCGAGGACACCGCCGACCTGGTGGACGACTTCCGCGCGGCGCTGGACGGGGCGCCGGCCTGACGCTGGAGGCCCGCCTCAGGAATGGTCCCGACGCCAGCGGGAATCGGAGTGCCGCCAGCAGGACCGACGGACGAAGGAGCCAGGCCATGACGGACCCCTCGCCCACCGGGTCGCCGCCACCGTCGGGCAACGGCGGCTTCGCCGTCGTGGAGCTGTTCACCTCGCAGGGCTGCGAGAGCTGCCCGCCCGCCGAGGAGGTGCTGACCGAGATCGAGCGGGACGCCAGGAAGCGGGGCGAGCCCGTGTTCGCCCTCGCCTTCCACGTCGACTACTGGGACCACCTGGGCTGGCCCGACCCCTACGCCGCCGGGGCCTACACGGCGCGGCAGGAGGCGTACGCGCGGGCGTTCGGCACCGGACACCTGTACACGCCGCAGATGGTGGTCAACGGCACCACCGAGTTCGTCGGCTCCGACCGCCGGCGGGCGGGCGAGGCCATCGCGTCCGCGCTGTCGGCGGGGGCCACCACGCCGCTCGCCCTGTCGGTCGGCGACGCGGGCGACGGGCACGTGGTGGTGGACTACCAGGCCGAGCGGCCACCGGCGCGGGGCATGTTGCACGTGGCGGTCGTGGAACGGGGTTTGGAGAACGACGTCCCGCGGGGCGAGAACGCCGGGCGCCGGCTGCGGCAGGACAACGTGGTGCGGGCCTTCACCTCGGTGGGCCTCGGCGCCGAGCAGGGGCGGGTGGACCTGGCGGTGCCGCCGGACCTCGATTCCCGGCACGCCTCGGTGGTGGGTTACGTGCAGCAGGAGGGCGAGCGGGCCGTCGTCGGCGCCGCCGCCGTCGACCTGTCGGCCTGAGCCGCGGCGCCGCGTCACGGCCCGAAGGTGAAGACGTACGCGCGGAAGCCGGGCCGGTCGGTGAGCAGGTTCAGCAGGTGGTCGTCCCGGGACGCGCCGGCGACCAACCGGAACATGGCCGGCCGGTCGATCCGCGCGATCGCGTCCGGCCCCACGTCGGCGCCCCGCTCCGCGCCGATCGGCATCCCGTCGAGCAGCACCTGAACCGGCGCCTGCCCGGTGGGTCCCGGATCGACGACGAGGTTCACCTCCCCGGCGTTGAAGGGCAGGGCGAGTTCGCCCCCGCCGCTGCTCAGCTCGACGTACTCGCCGCCGCTGCGCCAGTCACCGGCCAGGCTGAACGTGCCCGGCACGCCCCGGTCAGCGCCGAGGTACGTCTCGGGCGTGATGCCGACGTAGGAGGGCTGGCCGCCCGTGACGAACGCCGAGACCTCGGGGCTGACCGGCGGCAGCGCGGTGCCGGGCGCCCTGATCTCGAGGAGTCGCCGGATCTCCGACTCGACCCGCTCGTAGTCGCCCTCCCCGACCCACCGCTCGACGAATCGCCCGTCCGCGTCGAAGAGGTACTTCGCCGGCCAGGCGTCGTTGCCGAGGGCCCGCCAGAAGGTGAAGTCGTTGTCGAGCGCGACGGGATAGGTGAGCCCGTGGTCGCGGATCGCCCGGTCGATGTGCTCCGCGTGCCGGCCGAACTCGAACTCGGGCGCGTGCACCCCGATGACGGTCAGGCCCAGGTCCGCGTAGTCGCGGTGCCACGCCTTCACATACGGCGCGGTGCGGATCCAGTTGACGCAGGTGTACTCCCAGATGTCGACCAGAACCACCCGGCCGTGCAGCGCCTCCGGGGTCAACGGGGGCGAGTTCACCCACCGCTGGACGTCGAGAGCGGGGATCTGCCGCGCCATGTCAAGCACGCTATCCGCGGGCAGGACCGGGCGAGACGGAACGCGGACTTCGCGCCGGGCCCCGTCGGTGTCGCGTGCGACGGGCCGGACGGGGTACTCCGCTGCGCCGGCCGGCAGGGAGGGCGGCCAGTCGTCCCCGCCGCTCACCCGAGGAGCAGGCCTGATGAGCATCGACCAGTCGAGGCGCCCCGCGCGGAGCGGCGCGCTGTTCCTGCTCGCCTCGATCATCGTGTCCTTCGTCGCCGCGTCGACGGCCCCGAGCCCCCTGTACGGGATCTACCAGGCGCGCTGGCACTTCTCGCCGATCACCACCACCGTGGTGTTCGCCGTCTACTCCCTTGCGGTGCTGGCCACCCTGCTCACCGTCGGCAAGCTCTCCGATCATGTCGGCCGGCGACCGGTCCTGCTCGCCGCGATCGCGGTCCAGATCATCTCGCTGGTCATCTTCGTCCTCGCCGGCGGCGTACCCACGCTGGTGGCCGCCCGCGTCGTGCAGGGCGTCGCGGCCGGCGCCGCCACCGGCGCGGCGGCCGCCGCCATGCTCGACATCGACCGGGCTCGCGGCACGCTCGCCAACTCGATCGCCCCGGGCATCGGCACCGGGGTGGGTGCCCTGCTCTCCGCCCTGCTCGTCCAGTACCTGCCCGCGCCGACGCGCCTGGTGTACCTCGTCCTGCTCGTCGTCCTGCTGATCCAGGCCGTCGGGGTGGTGCTGATGGCGGAGACGGTCACGCCGATGGCGGGGGCGCTGCGGAGCCTGCGGCCGGAGATCACGCTGCCCCGCGCGGTGCGCGGTCCCCTGCTGGTCGTCGCCCCGGTCGTCTTCGCCGTCTGGGCGCTGGCCGGGTTCTTCGGCGCGCTCGGCCCGGCACTCGTACGCGCCCTCATGAACTCGTCGATCGTGGCCGGGGGTCTGAGCATCTTCGTCTTCGCCGTCTTCGGGTCCGTCGCCATCCTCGTGCTGCGCGACCGGGCCGCGCGGACCGTCATGCTCACCGGCATCACCGCGCTCGTCCTCGGCATGATCATCACGCTGGTGTCGGTCTCCGCCGATTCCATCACCGGCTTCTTCGTCGGCCTCGCGTTCGGAGGTGTCGGCTTCGGCGGCGGCTTCCAGGGCAGCCTCAAGACCGTCACGCCGCTGGTCGAGGCGCACGAGCGCGCCAGCGTGCTCTCCCTGCTCTACATCGTCTCCTACATCGGCTTCGGCCTGCCGACGGTCATCGCCGGCTTCCTCGTGGTCCACGGCGGCGGCCTGCGCCGGACCGCCGAGGAGTACGCGGTCGCCGTCATCATCCTCGCCGTGATCGCCCTGCTCGGGCTGCGCGGAACGAGCCGAACGCGACCCGGGTGAGCCACGTCCTCAGCTCCTCGGGAGCCTGCTCGGCGACCCAGTGGCCGGTGCGGGGAATGACCACGGTCTGCACGTCCTCGGCGCCGGGCTTGATCCCTTCCGCGGCCTTCTCGGCCCAGCCCTGCGGAGCGAACGACGAGCCCGTGCTATTCCGGCGGATCGCCACAACCAGAAGAAATTGGCGCATACTGCCCTGCGTGGTCACGAACTGGAGTTGACGGACGAGCCAGCACGGCAGGGAGGAAGAATCGACGTGCCCGAGCACGGTAGCGAGAGCGAGAACCCGGCAATCCCGGCCCCGACTCCCCGGCCGAGTCGACCGAGGACCAACCAGGACTGGTGGCCGAACCAGCTGAACCTGCAGGTGCTGCGCCAGCACTCAACCCGGACCGACCCGATGGGCGAGGACTTCAGCTACCGCGAGGAGTTCCAGTCCCTCGACGTCGACGCGCTCAAGCGGGACCTCTTCGAGGTCATGACGACGTCGCAGGACTGGTGGCCGGCCGACTACGGCCACTACGGGCCGCTCTTCATCCGGATGAGCTGGCACGCCGCCGGCACGTACCGGATCGAGGACGGCCGCGGCGGTGGGGGCGACGGCGCCCAGCGCTTCGCCCCGCTGAACAGCTGGCCCGACAACGCCAACCTCGACAAGGCGCGCCGGCTGCTCTGGCCCGTCAAGCAGAAGTACGGGTGCCAGATCTCCTGGGCCGACCTCCTGGTCTTCGCCGGCAACTGCGCCCTGGAGTCGATGGGCTTCAAGACCTTCGGCTTCGGCTTCGGGCGGGAGGACGTGTGGGAGCCCGAGGAGATCTTCTGGGGGCCCGAGGACACCTGGCTCGGAGACGAGCGCTACAGCGGCGAGCGGGAACTCGCCGGCCCGCTCGGCGCCGTACAGATGGGCCTCATCTACGTCAACCCGGAGGGCCCGAACGGCACGCCGGACCCGCTCGCGTCCGCCCGGGACATCCGCGAGACCTTCCGCCGGATGGCCATGGACGACGAGGAGACGGTCGCCCTGATCGCCGGCGGCCACACGTTCGGCAAGACGCACGGCGCCGCCGGCGCCGAGTACGTCGGCCCCGAGCCGGAGGGCTGCCCGGTCGAGCAGCAGGGCCTCGGCTGGCAGAACTCCTTCGGCAGCGGCAAGGGCAAGGACACCATCACCAGCGGGCTGGAGGGCGCCTGGACCCCCACCCCCGTCACGTGGGACAACAGCTTCTTCGAAACCCTCTTCGGCTACGAGTGGGAGGTCACCGAGAGCCCGGCCGGCGCCAAGCAGTGGCGGCCGAAGGGCGGCGCCGGGGCGGACGCGGTGCCCGGGCCGCACGACCCGTCGGTCCGGTACGCCCCGATGATGGCCACGACGGACCTGGCGCTGCGCCTCGACCCGACCTACGAGCAGATCTCCCGGCGCTTCATGACGAACCCGGACCAGTTCGCGGAGGCGTTCGCCAGGGCGTGGTACAAGCTGCTGCACCGCGACATGGGGCCGGTCACGCGCTACCTCGGCCCGTGGGTGCCCGAGCCGCAACTGTGGCAGGACCCCGTCCCGGCGGTCGACCACGAGCTGGTCGGGGACGTGGACGTCACCGCCCTCAAGAGCAAGCTCCTGGCCTCCGGGCTGTCCGTCGCCCAGCTGGCCCGGACCGCGTGGGCGTCGGCGGCGAGCTTCCGCGGCACCGACATGCGGGGCGGGGCCAACGGGGCGCGGATCCGACTCGAACCGCAGCGGAACTGGGAGGTCAACGAGCCGGCCGAGCTCGCCACGGTGCTGCGGACGCTGGAGCGGATCCAGCAGGAGTTCAACAGCTCACCGTCCGGCGGGAAGCGGATCTCGCTGGCCGACCTGATCGTCCTCGGCGGGTGCGCGGCCGTCGAGCAGGCGGCGAGGAACGCCGGGCACGACCTGACGGTCCCGTTCGCACCGGGGCGCACGGACGCCGCCCAGGAGCAGACGGACGTGGAGGCGTTCGCCGTGCTCGAGCCGAAGGCGGACGGGTTCCGCAGCTACCTGCGCGCCGGACAGAAGCTGCCGCCGGAGACGCTCCTGCTGGACCGAGCGAACCTGCTCACGCTGACCGCACCCGAGATGACGGTGCTGCTCGGCGGCATGCGGGCCCTGGACGCCAACGTGGGACAGGCCCGGCACGGCGTCCTCACCGACCGGCCCGGGGCGTTGACGAACGACTTCTTCGTCAACCTGCTCGACATCGGCACCGAGTGGAAGCCGGCCGCCTCGGCCGAGAACGTGTTCGAGGGCCGGGACCGCGACACGGGAGAGATCCGGTGGACCGCCACCGCGGTCGACCTCGTCTTCGGCGCGCACTCGCAGCTCCGCGCCATCGCGGAGGTCTACGCCAGCCGCGACGGCCAGGAGAAGTTCGTCCGGGACTTCGTCGCGGCCTGGGTCAAGGTGATGAACCTGGACCGGTACGACCTGGCCTGATCGGGCCCCCGGCGCGCCCGCCAAGCGCCGGAGGGTCAGGCGACGGACGCCGGAGCGCTGAGGCCGCCCTGGTTCCCGCTGCGATCCAGGCCGGCGACGCAGTAGGTGAGCGGCTGACCGGCCGGTGCGGTGCGGTCCACCCAGTCACCACCGCGGGTCGTGCCCACGAGCCGGGCCTCGCCGCCGTCCACCCGGTAGACGGCGAAGCTCACCGCGTCGTCGCCACGCCAGGTCAGCAGCACCCCGCCGGCGTCCTGACGCCGTGCGCCGGTGAGCGCGGGTGCGGGCGGGGGCGCCGCCGGCAGCTGAGCCATCGTGGGCAGCAGCGCGGGTGCGGCGTAGTGCGCGTCGCTGTACCGGCTGACCGCCCCGAGCTTGTCGGCGCGCACCTGCCGGGCGCTGAAGTGCACGCTTCCGCTCACCCCGTGCCGCCGGTTCAGCGCGAGCTGACGGTCCAGCTCGGCCGGATCGCGCCAGGCGCCGCGCTCACCCACCCGGTAGTCGGCCTGACCGATGTAGAGCTGCACCCGGGTGCCCCGCACCGTGGCCGCCCACCACGGCAGCAGCTTGGCGTAGTCGGCCTTGCCGAACCCGATGTGCCAGTAGAGCTGCGGCACGACGTAGTCCAGCCACTGCCGGCGTACCCAGAGCCGGGTGTCGGCGTAGATGTCGTCGTAGCTCTGCAGGCCGGCGGTGGCCGAGCCGGCCGGGTCGGTGCGCTTGTTGCGCCAGATCCCGAACGGGCTGATGCCGAACTTCACCCACGGCTTGATCGCCTTGATCCGCTCGCTCATCTCCCGGACCAGCGTGTTCACGTTGTCCCGCCGCCAGGCGTGCTTGTCGGCGAAGCGCCCGCCGTAGCGGGCGAACGCCGCGTCGTCCGGGAAGTCCTGTCCCGCCTCCGGGTACGGGTAGAAGAAGTCGTCGAAGTGCACCCCGTCGACGTCGTACCGCTGGACCGCCTCCAGCATCGCGTCCTCGACGAACCGGCGGGCCTCCGGGATGCCGGGGTTGAAGTAGAGGCGGCTGCCGGGCCGGTCGGCGCTGGGATAGGTGACCACCCAGTCGCGGTGTTGCCGCAGCGGGTGGGTCGGCGCGAGCTGGTCCAGGCGGGGACCCGGTCCGCCCACCGTGGCCGGTTGGCCGCCCCGGTAGGGGTTGAACCAGGCATGGAACTCCAGGTTGCGGGCGTGCGCCTCGGCGACCATGAACTCCATCGGGTCCCAGCCCGGGTCGCGGCCGTCGCGGCGCCCGGTCAGCCACTCCGACCACGGCGCGTAGCTCGACGGCCAGAGCGCGTCCCCGCTCGGCCGCACGTGCACGAAGACCGCGTTGTGGTTGCGCCGGACCGCCAGGTCCAACCAGCCCCGGAACTCGGCCCGCGCCGCCTCGGCCGGCAGCCCCCGTCGGCTCGGCCAGTCGATGTTGTTCACCGTCGTGATCCACATGCCGCGCAGTTCGCGGGTCGCCCGGGCCGGCCGGCCGGCGCAGTCCGGGCCACCGCCCGCGGCGCCGGCCCCGGCCACGTCGCCCGCCGGCGGCGCGCCTGCGTCGCCGACGACCCGGTCCCGCAGCGACCAGGCGCCGACCGCGCCGGCCACGGCGAGCGCGACGACCACTGCGACGAGCGTGCGGGTACGACGGCGGGGAACGGACGGATCGGCGGAGGGCATCGCCCCAGTCTGCCAGCGCGCCCGGTGGGGGAACCGGCCGGAACCGCTTCTTAACGGTCACCTAAGGCCGGCCTGCCCGGGGCGGCGGCGTGGGCCGGTCCCCGTCGCGGACCAGCCCACGCTGCTCGCATCTGCGGTACGCCGACCGTGGGGCGCGGAGCCTCAGCCCTGGATGAGCGAGGCGCCGTAGTAGGTCAGCGAACCGATCTGCGCGTCACCGACCGGCCGCAGCAGCGGGGCGTACCAGACGGTGCTGGAGCCGTTGGCGACCACGCCGGGGCAGACCGCCGTGCCGGTCACCCCGGCGGAGACGGTGCCGCGAGCGTCGATCCGCCCGTCCGACCGGTACGAGTACACCGGCCCGCCGCTGTCGCCCGGCGCGGCGGCGCAGCCCCCGGCGACGATGTGGTTGGCCTGCGTCACCGGCCCGATCACGTAGCCGACGTTGACGAACTGGTTGACGACGCTGACCCGCAGGCTGCAGTGCTCACCGCTCGAGGCGCCGCCGGTGCAGACGTAGTTGCCGACGTAGTCCGAGGCGGCGCCACCGACCCCGATGCTGGTGGCCGCGTTGTACGGTCCGGTGTAGATCCGGCCGCCCGCCGCGACCCTGATCATCAGGGTGTCCCGCGGGTTCCAGTCGTTGATGATCGGCCCCATCGTGTTGGTCGGGCCACCACCGTCGTACGCCACCTGACCGTTCGCGCCGCAGTGCCCGGCGCTGAGGATCTGGCGGGCGTCGTTCCAGTACACCCCGAAGCCGGTGCTGCAGCCGCCGGCGGCGTAGTAGCGCGCCCCACCCCAGTAGGGGGCGAAGTCGTTCTGCCGGTTGAGCAGCGTCGGGCTCGACGCGGTGTTCACGCTGAGCGGCAGCCGCGCGGTACGCAGGAGGTCCCGCTTGCCCGCCGCCAGCGTCTTGCCGGTGACGGTCACCGCGAGCCCGCTGCCGTCGACCTTGGCGGCCACCGAGACCGCCCGCGGGTCGGCGGCGAGCCGCTGCGCCTCGGCGACCATCTCGCGCTGGTGGAACCGGGCCGGCTTGAACTTCACCGGTACGGAGAGCCGCTTGGCCAGGTCCCGGACGGACCCGGGCACGGAGCCCTTCCAGTAGACGGTGAGCTTGCGGTCCTCCGGCGCGGCCACCACCCCCGCGAACCCTTCGCCCCGGGCGGCGGTGATCTCACCGGCGGCCGCGTTGAGCCGGTCCTGCGCCGCGAACAGCTCACGCCAGCTGGAGAACCCGCCCGGCACGGCCTCGGCCGGCTGGGTCGACGGCGTGACGGGCTTGCCGTCGGCCACCGCCGGGGCGCCGATCGCTCCGGCGGCGACGATCGCGGCGGCCAACGCGAAAAGGGTGCGCCGCATGACCGTCCCCCCGCGTCCGCCGGATGTCATTTGACTCATGGGGATTTACCTCCTGAGGTGAGAGCCGCCGGGGCGACAATTTCCCCGGTCGCACTCGAATTTTGAGGCGGTGAATCCCATTCACCAGGCTCCTGCTACCAAGCGGACTCAGCCATTTACCCGACCCGGTTGGACGTGCGACCATTGCCGGTTCCCCGCCTGCTCGCTCAAAGCTCTGACCAGGAAGGACACGGCCCATTGCGCAATTCCGAGCGGCCGTCTGGGAAGAACACGAGGCCGCATGTACGCTCGCTTTTCTGGCCGCCTCTCCGTGCATATTCCACCGCTTTTCACGAAGAAAAATCCGCTCGGCGCTCGCGCCATGTCGAATGGCCGACATTGGGCGATCGGGGGAACCACGTGAGGGTCGGCCCGGCAGGTTCGCCTTCTGCCCTCAGGCGATTTCGTTGTGGTAGGTGGCCCACGTCGTGTCGGGTGGCGACATGCCGCCCGACACCGCTACGCCTCGCTTTCCGCGTTCCTCGCCCTACTGGCCGGTGGTGAGCCATCCGCTGCTGCGACGGGTCCTGCCCGGACTCGCGGTGTCCGCCCTGGGCGACGGCATGGCGCTGGTCGCCGTGACCTGGCTGGCGTTGCAGCTCGCGCCCCCGGGTCAACGCGGCACCTGGACGGCGCTCGCGGTGGCGGCGTACACCCTGCCCAGTGCCGCCGGAACCCTGGTCTTCGGCCGGTTCCTGGCCGGTCGGAGCGGCGCCCAGCTCGCCGGCTGGGACGCCGTCCTGCGCGCCGCCGCCCTCGCGGCGATCCCCGTCGCCCACCTTGCCGGCGCGCTCAGCATCGGCCTGTACGTGGCCCTGCTCGCGGCGTCCTCACTGCTGCACTCGTGGGGTTCAGCCGGGCGCTTCACCATGATCGCCGAGCTCCTGCCCGAGCGTCATCACCTGCCGGCCAACGCGGTGCTCGCCATCCTGGGACAGACCGCCACCATCATCGGCCCCCCGCTGGCGGGCGTGCTGATCGGTGCGGCCGGTCCGGTCTGGGTCATCGCGCTGGACGCGGTCACCTTCGCCGTCCTGGCCCTGACCTACCGCCTCGCCCTTCCAGGAGGCGGGCGAGCAGACCCGACGGAGAACGCGCCGTCCCGCACGGCCGGCTTCGGCATCATCCGCCACCACCGGGCCCTGCGCGGCCTGCTGGCGTTGACCTTCGCGTTCTTCCTCCTCTTCGGCCCGTTCTACGCGGCGATGCCCGTCCTGGTCACCGAGGACCTGCACGGCTCCGCGACGACCCTCGGGCTGTACTACACGGCGTTCGGCGCCGGCTCCCTCCTCGGCGGGCTCGCCACCGGCTACCTGCACCGCTGGCGGCTGTGGCCCACCACCATCGGCATCGTCGTCGGGTTCGGCGTCGCCATGCTGCCGCTCGGCCTGGCCGCGCCCGTCGGTCTGTCGCTGCCGGCCTTCGCCCTGGCCGGCCTCGTCTGGGCGCCCTACCGGTCCACGTCGATGGCGCTGTTCCAGCGCAGCACCACCACGGCGGCACTTCCGCAGGCCCTGGCCGCCTACGGCGCGGTCATCGTGCTGGCGGTGCCGCTGGGCACCATGCTCGGCGGGCCGCTGACGACCGGCGTCGGCCCCCGTCACACGCTGCTGCTGTGCGCGGTGGCGACCATCGTCCTCGGCGCGGTGGCCGCCGGGCTCGCCGTCGTGCCCGGGCGTCGGCCGGGGCAACGCGGGCGGATATTCGGAATCCGGGTAACCTCTTTTCATGGGCGGTTTCGGGCCACCGGCCGAGAGCAACTGGACCGGGGCCGGACACGCGCGAGGTGAGTCGCCGCCGCTTCTCTCCCGTGAGTTCACCGCCGCCACCATCACGGAGCTGCGGCACGCCGTCGCCGCGCGGGTCGCGGCGGTGGGGCTGACCGGCGAGCCCGCCGAGGACTTCGTCCTGGCCGTCCACGAGCTGGCCACCAACGCGGTACGCCACGGCGGCGGGACGGGCTACCTGCACCTGCGGCGGCAGGGCGACATCCTGAGCTGCGACGTCGTCGACCAGGGCGCACGCGCCGACTCGCCGCCGATCCGGTTGTCCGCCGGCGACGTGGCCGGTGGCCGGGGCCTCTGGCTGGCGGATCAGCTGGCCGACTCCCTGAGCCTGCACCGTCGCGCCGACGGGATGACCGCCACCGTCAGCATCGGCCTGCGCTGACCCCACCCGCGCGTGGCGTCCAGGAGACTGCGCGCTCAGTCGGTCGACAGCACTGCCAGCAGCGGCTCGAAGCCGGCGGCGTGGACGCCGATCGCGACCGGCAGGGGACCAGAGGATCGCGGGACCGGTCAGCCGGGACGCAGGTGGATGCGCCTGCTCTTGCGCCCCGCCTCGTACGCGGCCCGGGCGGTCCGCCCCTCCGCGGTGGTGGACACCTCGGCCACCGGCACGTCCCACCAGGCGCCGGCGTCCGGGCCGGCCTCGAACCGGTCGGTCCGCACGTGCACCACGGCGGTCCGGGTGGCCGCCTTCGCCGTCGCCAGGGCCGCCCGTAGTTGCGCCATGGTGGACACCTGGATCAGGTCGGCGCCGAGGCTGGCCGCGTTGGCGCCGAGGTCGATCGGCAGCGGCGCCCCGGTGCGGTCGACGTAGGCGGTGCCGAGCCGGTGCGCGCCGACGCTCTCCGACAGCCGGCCGATCGAGGCGAAGCCGGAGTTGTCGACCAGCACCACGACCAGCTTGACGCCCTCGGCGACCGCGGTGGCCAGTTCGCTCGGCAGCATCAGGTAGGACCCGTCGCCGACCAGCACGAACACCTCGCGCTCCGGCGCGGCCAGCTTCACCCCGATCCCGCCGGCGATCTCGTAGCCCATGCAGGAGTAGCCGTACTCGACGTGGTAGCTCTTCGGGTCGCGGCTGCGCCACAGCCGGTGCAGGTCCCCGGGCATCGACCCGGCCGCGCACACCACCACGCCGCGCGGGCCGGCGGCGTCGTTGACCGCGCCGATCACCGCGGTCTGGGTGGGCGGCGCGTCCGGGGCGGCGTGCCGGGCGCGGTCCGCCACGGCCGTCCACCGCTCGCGGAGCCGGGTCACCGATTCCCGGTACGCCGGCTCGGTGGCCCAGCCGGCGCAGGCCTCGTCGAGGGCGGCGAGGCTCTCCCGCGCGTCGCCCACGACCTGCGTGCCGGACAGTTTCGCCGCGTCGAACCCGGTGACGTTCAGGTTGACGAAGCGCACGTCGTCGCCGAACAGCGTGCCGGAGGCGGTGGTGAAGTCGCTGTAGCGGGTGCCCACCCCGATCACCACGTCGGCGCCGGCCGCGATCTCGTTGGCCGCGGTGGTCCCGGTGACGCCGACCGCGCCGAGGGCGAGCGGGTGGTCGTGCCGCAGCGCGCCGGTGCCGGCCTGGGACTCGGCCACCGGCACCCCGTGCTCCTCGGCGAACCGGCGCAGCGCCTCGGTGGCCCCGCTGTAGATCACCCCACCGCCGGCCACCACCAGCGGCCGCCGGGCCGCCCGCACGATCCCGGCCGCCCGGGCCAGCGTCGCCTCGTCGGCGCGGGGGCGCGGCACGTGCCAGACCCGTTCGGCGAACAGCTCGTCGGGCCAGTCGTACGCCTCGGCCTGCACGTCCTGCGGCAGGGCGAGGGTGACCGCGCCGGTCTCCGCCGGGTCGGTGAGCACCCGCATGGCGGCCAGCAGCGCCGCCGGGAGCTGCTCCGGGCGGTTGATCCGGTCCCAGTAACGGGAGACCGGCCGCAGCGCGTCGGTGACGCTGATGTCGTAGGAGCGCGGGTCCTCCAGCTCCTGCAGCACCGGGTTGGCCACCCGGGTGGCGAAGATGTCGCCGGGCAGCAGCAGCACCGGCAGCCGGTTGATGGTGGCGCCGGCCGCGCCGGTGACCAGGTTGGTCGCGCCGGGGCCGATCGAGGTGGTGCAGGCCAGGGTGCTGAGCCGGTCGGTCATCCGGGCGTACGCCGCCGCCGTGTGCACCATGCCCTGCTCGGTGCGGCAGAGGTGGTACGGCAGGTCGGGGCCGGCGGTGGCCAGCGCCTCGCCGATCCCGGCGACGTTGCCGTGGCCGAAGATGCCGAAGCAGGCCGGGATGAGCCGTTGCCGCCGCCCGTCGCGTTCCGACCACTGCCGGGCCAGGAACGCCACCACCGCCTGCGCCACCGTCAACCTGGGCATCACGCCTCTTTCGTTCCGGGCCGGGTCAGCGGCAGCCGCGGGTCCACCGGCTGGCCGGCCCAGCTGCCCCGGATCCAGCCGTGCCGGGGGTCGTCCACACAGGCCATGGTCCGGGCGGCGCCGGGTCCGGCCAGCACGTTGAGGTAGTAGAGGTCGTAGCCCGGGGCGGCCATCGACGGCCCGTGGTAGCCGTACGGGACGAGCACCACGTCGCCGGTGCGCACCTCGGCGAGCACGTCGATCGGCCGGTCGGCGGTGCCGTAGACCCGTTGGAAGCCCACCGGGCCCTCGCCCGGCTCGCCGCCGGCCACCTCGAAGTAGTAGACCTCCTCCAGCGCCGCCTCCACCCGCCCGTCGTCGTACGCCCGGTCCTGCTCGTGCTTGTGCGGCGGGTAGGAGGACCAGTTCCCGCCGGGGGTGAGCACCTCCACGGCGACCAGCCGGTCGCAGTCGAAGGCGTCCGGCGCGCAGAAGTTGTTGACCTGCCGGCTGGCCGGCCCGGCGCCGCGCAGTTCCACCGGCACATCCCGGGCCGCGCCGTAGCGGGGCGACAGCCGGCGGGCGGCCCGCGCCGACGGCAGCGCGAAGCGTCCCGCGCCCCGGATGGTCACGTCGGCGTCCCGGGGCAGGTAGGCGAAGTCGGAGACCGCGGCGAACACCGAGGTGCGTCCGGTCAGGGTGAGCCGCAACCCGTCGCAGTGCACGGTGGCGGCGCCGGCCAGCGGCAGGACCAGCATCTCCTCGTCGCCGGTGGTGAAGCTGACCGCCCCACCGGCGGGCAGGGTGAGCACCCGCAGCCCGGCGTAGGTCCAACCGGCCCGTTCGGGGGTGACCTCCACCGCCCAGGGCGCGCGGGCGGCGCCGCCCCAGGGCAGGTGGGCGTCGCCGGTCCTCACGCGTCCTGCCCGGTGGGCAGCAGCGAGCCGGCCACGTCCACGGCGGCGGCCACGTCGTCGTCGGGCGGGTAGAGCAGCGCCCGGCCGACCACCAGGCCGCGCACGCCGGGCAGCCGCAGCGCCCGCGCCCACCGCGCGTAGACCAGGTCCGGCGCCTCCACCGGGTCGCCGCCGAGCAGCAGGACCGGCAGCGTGGTCGCGGCCATGACCCGCTCCATCTCGTCGACGGCCGGCAGCTTCAACCAGGTGTACGCGCTGGTCGCGCCGAGCGCCTGGCCGACGCTGACGCCCTTGATGACCGCCTCCGGGCGCAGGTCGGCGCTGACCCGGCCGCCGTCGCGGGTCACCCAGAGCGGCTCGACCAGGGCCACGGTGCGGTGCCCGGCGAGGGCGGTGACCGCCTGGGCGCAGGCCTGGAGGGTGGAGGCGGTGCCCGGGTCGTCCGGGTCGATCCGGCAGAGCATCTTGCCGCCGTCGTAGCGCATCGCGGCGATGCTGTCGGCGTCGTAGGCGGTGAACCGGTCGTCGAGCTCGAAGGTGGCGCCGGAGAGGCCACCACGGTTCATCGAGCCGATGGCCAGGCGGTTCTCCAGCGCACCGAGCAGCAGCAGGTCCTCCAGGATGTCGGGGGTGCCGAGCACACCGTCGACGCCCGGTCGGGACAGCGCCACGCGCAGCCGATCGAGCAGGTCCACCCGCCCGGCCATGGCCATCGGCCGGTCCCGCACCCCGAGGGCGCCGCGGGCCGGGTGGTCGGCGGCGATGACGAACAGCGGCCGGCCGGGTTCCGGCCAGGGCCGACGGGTACGGCGGGCGGCGGCTTCGGCGATCGCCTGCGGCCGGTGCGCGCGGGTGCGGGTCAGCGCGTCGTACTCGGTGCTCACCGGTCTTCTCCTGTCAGGACGGCGGTCGGCGACGCCGGACGCGGCGCGGCGTCCCCGGCCAGCGCCACGGTCTCGGCGTAGTCGGGCATGGCGGCGGAGCAGGCCAGGCGGGAGGCGACGATCGCCCCGGCGGCGTTGGCGAAGCGCAGCGTCCGCTCCAGCGGCCAGCCGCGCAGCAGCCCAAGGCAGAGCGCGCCGCCGAACGCGTCGCCGGCGCCGAGCCCGTTGACCACGTCCACCGGCACCGGCGGCACCCGTACGCTCTGCTCCGCGGTGCGGGCCAGCACCCCGGCCGGGCCGAGCTTGACCACGGCGAGCCGGGGCCCGCGTTCGAGCAGCAGCTCGGCGGCCCGGTCCGGGTCGCGGGTGCCGACGGCGATCTCCACCTCGTCGAGGTTGCCGACGGCGACGGTGACCCGCGGCAGCACCTCGGCGACGGCCGCGGTGGCGGCCGCCGGGTCGGGCCAGAACATCGGCCGGTAGTCCAGGTCCAGCACGGTGTGCGGGCGGCCGGCCCGGGCGGCGAGCGCGGCGGCGTGCGCGTCGCGGCTGGGCTGCTGGCACAGGCCGGTGCCGGTGAGCCAGAAGACGCGGGCCGAGACGATCGCGTCGAGGTCCAGCTCCTCGGGGCGGATCTGGAGGTCCGGGGCGGTGGGGGTGCGGTAGAACCAGAGCGGGAAGTGGTCCGGCGGGAAGATCTCGCAGAAGGTGATCGGGGTGGGCAGCCCGTCGACCGGGCGGACCTGGCTGTCGTCCACACCGAACTCGCGCAGCGCCCGGTGCACGTAGTCGGCGAACGCGTCGGCGCCGGTGCGGGTGATGACCCCGGCGCGCAGCCCCTGCCGGCTGGCCGCGACCGCCACGTTGGTGGGGCTTCCGCCGAGGAACCTGCCGAACGTCTCCACCTCGGCCAGCGGCGTGGCGACCTGCAACGGATAGATGTCCACCCCGACCCGGCCGATGGTGAGCACATCGAGCATGCGGCGCCCTCCGTCCCGGCCGGCGTCGGCGTGTCCGCCAGCTCGATTCCGTCCCTGATTGGTAACAGTGCTCTACGAGTTGTGTCAATGTGTTGTCATGACATCCGTGCTCTGCGCTCGGTGATCGCTTCGGTACAGTGGCGGCCAGCAGCACGCCCCCATCCCGCTCAGCCGCAGCGAGGAGGTTTCCGTGACCGGTCCCGAGATCGCGGTCGACCGCAGCAGCCCGGTCCCGCTCTACTTCCAGGTCGCGGAACAGTTCGCCGCGGCGATCCAGCGCGGTGACCTGGCCCCGGGCGACCGCCTGGACAGCGAGTTGCAACTGGCCGACCGGCTGGGGCTGTCCCGGCCCACCGTGCGGCAGGCCATCCAACATCTCGTCGACAAGGGACTGATCATCCGCCGGCGCGGCGTGGGCACCCAGGTGGTCCGGGGTGAGGTCCGCCGGGCCGTCGAGCTGACCAGCCTGCACGACGACCTGGTCCGGGCCGGCCAGCGGCCGTCCACCTCGGTGCTGGAACTGGCCACCGTGTCCTGCCCGCCGGCGGTCGCCGCGGCGCTCGGCGTGCCACCCGGCGGCGAGGTGCAGCACCTGCGCCGGCTGCGCTTCTCCGACGGGGAACCCCTGGCGCTGATGGAGAACTGGCTCCCGGTCGACCAGCCGCGGCTCACCATGGCGGCCCTGCAGGCCGACGGCCTCTACGCGATCCTGCGCGCCGGCGGGCGGCGGATCCGCGGCGCCCACCAGCGGATCGGGGCGCGGGCGGCCACCGCCGCGGAGGCGCAGATGCTCGGCGAGCGGCGCGGCGCGCCGCTGCTCACCATGACCCGCACCGCGTACGACGACCAGGGCCGCTACGTCGAGCACGGCGCCCACATCTACCGGGCCAGCCGCTACTCCCTCGAGGTGACCGTCGCCGAGCGGTGACGGTGGATGTTTCGCGCTCATTTCAGTGACAGGTATTTACGTCGTCAGGCTGTCATGACATTGTGGCCGCAAGCACCGCCGGCGGCGGACGTGCGGCCGGCGGGGCGACCTCGCGAGTCTCTTCGAAGTCTCTCCTTGCGAAGGGAAACAGCCCATGTCAGCCAAGCCGAGACACGCGGCAGGCGTGCTCGCCGCGCTCACCGCCGTCGCCCTCACCGCCACGGCCTGCGGCGGCTCGGACGAGCCCGCCGGCAAGGACGCCAAGAACATCACCCTCACCATTTCCGCCAACTCCATCGTGGGCGGCAAGAACTCCGCCGGCGCCGAGTGGATCGAGAAGTGGGTCATCCCCAAGTTCGTCGAGGCGCAGAAGGCCAAGGGCGTCACCGCCAAGGTGACGTTCGTGCCCAGCGGCGTCGACGACGAGCAGTACAAGACCAAGCTGGCCCTGGACCTGCGCTCCAAGGGCGGCGCCGACGTGATCGCCGTGGACGGCATCTGGGTCGGCGAGTTCGTCCAGGCCGGCTACCTCAAGCCGCTGAACGAGGTGGCCGGGGACCAGGTCGACTCCTGGGAGGGCTGGTCCCAGATCCCGGAGACCGTGCAGGGCCTCGGCTCGTTCGAGGACAAGCGCTACGGCATCCCGCTCGGCACCGACGGCCGGGTCCTCTACTACAACAAGAAGCTCTTCGCCCGGGCCGGCCTGCCCGCCGACTGGCAGCCGAAGAGCTGGCAGGAGATCCTCGACGCCGGCGCCAAGCTCAAGACGCTGCCCGGGGTGACGCCGATCCAGATCAACGCCGGCACCGCGATGGGCGAGGCCACCTCCATGCAGGGCGCGCTGCCGCTGCTGGTCGGCGCGGGCGGCGAAATCTACAAGGACGGCAAGTGGGCCGGGGCCAGCCAGCCGGTCAAGGACATGCTCGACTTCTACACCAAGGTCTACGGTGGCGGCCTGGGCGACCCCAAGCTCCAGCAGGAGGCCAAGGGGCGCGACAAGTCGTTCGCCGAGTTCGCCGCCGGCAAGATCGGCATTCTCGCCGAGGGCGACTACTTCTGGCGCAGCGTGGTCAACCCGACCACGGGCATCGCCAAGATGGCGGACCGGGACACCAGCGTCGGCTACGCGATGATTCCGGCCAAGCAGCCCGGCGCCGGCATCCGCGGCCAGGACTTCGTCAGCATGTCCGGTGGCGGAGTCCGGGTGCTCAACCCCAACTCCAAGTTCCCCTCGCAGGCGTGGGAACTGCTGTCGTTCATGCACTCGGCGGAGGGCGTCAAGGCCGAACTCGCCGGCGACAAGCGGATCACCGCGCGGAGCGACGTCAACAAGGAGGTCCTCGCGGGCGACCCGATGCTGAGCTTCATCACCGAGAAGGTGCTGCCGGTGACCGCGTACCGGCCGCCGCTGGCGGTGTACCCGCAGGTGTCGGTGGCGCTGCAGGAGGCGACCGCCGCGGCCGCCTCGGGCAAGAGCGCCGACGAGGCGGCCACCGCGTACCAGAAGAAGGTCGAAGGGATCGTCGGTGGCCCAGGTAACGTCACCTCCTGACCAGGTGGTGGAGGGGAGGCGCCCGGACCCGGGCGCCTCCCCGGCCCCCGACGCCGCCGGCCTCGGCCGGGCCCGGGCCACCGGGTTCCTCGTCCCGGCCATGGTGCTCATCCTGGTCTTCCTGGTGGTGCCGGCCGCCTGGACCATCTACCTGGGCGTGACCAACTACCGGCTGACCGGCCTCGCCGCCGCCCATCCCGAGGTCGTCGGCCTGGACAACTACACCCGTGCCCTGGGCGACGAGCGGTTCACCAGCTCGCTGCTGCTCACCCTGCAGTTCGTGCTCGGCTCGGCGGTCATCGGCCAGGCCGGGCTGGGCTTCGCCATCGCGTTCGCGCTGCGCGACCGCCGCGGGCCCCTGCGCCGGGTGGTCGAGGGCTTCGTGCTGCTCTCCTGGATCCTGCCCAGCTCGGTGGTCGCGTTCCTCTGGATCGCCCTGCTCGACCGGGACGCCGGCACGCTCAACGCGCTGCTCGGCATCCCCGGGACGGCCTGGCTGCTGGACCACCCGATGCTGTCGATCATCGTCTTCAACACCTGGCGCGGCACCGCGTTCTCGATGATGCTCTACGCCGCCGCGCTGGAGAACGTCCCCCGCTCGCACCTGGAGACCGCCCGGCTGGCCGGCGCCTCGACCTGGCAGCAGCTGCGCGACGTGGTCTTCCCCCGCATCCGCGGGCACGTGCTGACCAACCTGCTCCTGATCAGCCTCTGGACGTTCAACGACTTCGCGCCGTTCCTGATCACCGCCGGCGGGCCCGAGCAGCGCTCGGAGATCCTGCCGGTCTACGTCTACAAGGTGGCGCTCTCCGGTGGCGAACTCGGCTTCGGCGCTGCCATCTCGTTCATCATGCTGCTGATCAACCTGGTCATCGCGCTGGTCTACCTGCGCATGCTGGGCCGGCGGAAGGAGCCGGCGTGACCACCACCGCGGCGCCCGCACCCACCACCGAACCGACCGGCGAGCGGCCCACCGTCGCGGTACGCCACCTGCTCGCCCAGATCGGCCGCTACACGTTCCTCTGCGCCGTACTGGGCTTCTTCGCGCTGCCGCTGCTGTGGCTGGCCACCGCCCCGTTCGACGACACCCCGACCATCACCGCCTCGCTGCCGCGGTTCACCCTGGACAACTTCCGTGCCCTGCTGGACAACCCGTACGCGCTGAGCTCGCTGCTCAACTCGGTCTACCTGGCCGCCGGCACCGCCGCGCTGGTGGTGACCTTCGCGGCGCTCGCCGCGTACGCGCTGAGCCGGGTCCGGGTGCCCGGCCGCGACGCGCTGCTCTACGGGCTGCTGCTGCTGTCGTCGATCGTCACCGGCACCGCCACCATGGTGCCGCTGTTCGAACTGGCCTTCCGGCTCAACCTGATCGACTCCCGGCTCGGCGTCGTCCTGATCCTCAGCGGCGGGCTGCTGCCGGCGGCCATCTTCATCCTCAAGGACTTCATGGACTCCACCCCGACCTCCTACGAGGAGTCGGCCCGGGTCTTCGGCGCCAGCCCCTTGCAGATCATGCGGCACATCGTGGTGCCGCTGGTCCGCCCCGGCCTGGCCACTGTCGGGGTGTGGGCGGTGGCCAACGTCTGGGGCAACTTCCTGGTGCCGTTCCTGCTGCTGCGCGGGCCGGACAAGGCCCCCGCCGCGGTGATCATGTACACCCTCTACACCGAGGGCGGGCAGGCCGACCTGCGGCTGCTCTCCACCTTCTCGCTGCTCTACTCGCTGCCGGTGGCGCTCATGTTCGTCTTCGTCAGCAGCCGATACGGGTTCCGCTTCCACGGAGGGATCAAGCGCTGATGTCCGCCATCACCATGCGCGAGCTGACCAAGGTCTACCCCGGCGGGGTACGCGCCCTGGACGCCCTCGACCTGGAGATCGCCGACGGCGAGTTCTTCGCCCTGCTCGGCCCGTCCGGCTGCGGCAAGACGACCCTGCTGCGCACCATCGCCGGCCTGGAGGTCGCCTCCGGGGGAAGCGTGCGGATCGGCGAGCGCGACGTCACCAACCTGCCGCCGGGCAAGCGGGACGTGGCCATGGTCTTCCAGGACTACGCCCTCTTCCCGCACATGACCGTGCGGGACAACATCGCCTATCCGCTGCGGATCAAGAAGGTCGACCGGCGCAGCCGCGGCAGCAAGGCCGCCGACACCGCCGACGAGCTCGGCCTCGCCGGGCTGCTGGAGCGCCGTCCGGGGCAGCTCTCCGGCGGGCAGCAGCAACGCGTCGCCCTGGCCCGGGCGATGGCCTGCCACCCGCAGGTGTTCCTGCTCGACGAGCCGCTGTCCAACCTCGACGCCCGATTGCGGCTGGAGGCCCGGACCTTCCTCAAGCGCCTGCAGCGGGAACTCGGCGTTACCACCGTCTTCGTCACCCACGACCAGGCCGAGGCGCTCGCCCTGGCCGACCGGATCGCGGTGATGGAGGGCGGCCGGATCCGCCAGGTGGGCACCCCCACCGAGGTGTTCCGCCGCCCCGCCAACACCTTCGTCGCCGGCTTCATCGGCTCCACCCCGATGAACCTGGTCGACGCGCGGGTGCACGGGGACGAACTGGCCGTGGGCGGGGTCCGGCTGCCGCTGCCCGAGGACGCCCGCGGGCAGGTCACCGACGGGGAGCGGCTGGTCTACGGGATCCGTCCCGAATACCTCGACTACTCCCCCACGGCGGTACCCGGCGCGCTGACCGGCGAGGTCGTGGTCGTGGAGAACCTGGGCAGCGTCTCCCTGGTGTCGCTGGACGTACCCGGCGACGGCACCGGCGCGGGCGACGACTCCGCCCCGGTCGCCGCGGAGCGGACCAGCGTGCAGGTCGTCGTACCCGAGGGTGGCGAACCCGAACCGGGCGACACCGGCTGGGTGGCGCCGCGCCCCGGCCGGTCGCTGCTCTACCGCGACGGGAACCTGGTCACGGCCGCCACGGCGGCCGTGCCGGCCCCCCGCGCCGGCGCCGCCGTGCGGAGCTGACCATGGTCGTGCACCGCGGCAGGTGGACCCTGCAGGACCGCGCCGACGACGTGCTACGGACCCTGCCGGTGACCGTCGCACCCGGCACCGCCGCGCTCACCGTCCGGCTGGACTACCCGCGCCAGGCCGGGGTGCTCGACCTCGGCTGCGTCGGGCCGGACGGCTTCCGGGGCTGGTCGGGCGGCGCCCGCGACGGCTACACCATCGCCGCCGACTGGGCCACCCCCGGCTACCTGCCGGGGGAGCTGGAACCCGGCGAGTGGCAGGTGCTGCTGCGGCTGCACCGCATCCCACCCGACGGGCTGGACTACGAGGTCACCGCGACCACCAGCGCGGCCCGGCTGCCCGCGCCCCCGGCACCGGCGGCGCCACCCCGGCCCGACCGCCCACCCCGCCGCGACCTGCCCGGCCTCGACGGCCGGCGCTGGCTCGCCGGTGACCTGCACGCGCACACCGTGCACAGCGACGGCGCGCAGACCATCGACGAGCTGGCCGCGCTCGCCGCCGCCCGGGGCCTGGACTTCCTCGCCGTCACCGACCACAACACCGTCAGCCACCACCCGTGGCTGCCGGACGCCTCCGCCCGCTACGGCATCACCCTGCTGCCCGGGCAGGAGGTGACCACCGACCGGGGGCACGCCAACGTGTTCGGCCCGGTGGGCTGGGTCGACTTCCGCCGGCCGCCGGACGAGTGGCTGGCCGCCGCCCGGCGCGACGGCGGGCTGATGTCGGTCAACCATCCGCTCGGCGGCGACTGCGCCTGGCGCCAGCCGCTGACCGACCGCACCCCGCTGGTCGAGGTGTGGCACTCCGGCTGGTGGGATCGCACCTGGGGCGCCCCGCTGGCGTGGGCCCGGGCGTGGCGGGCGGACGTCGTGGCGATCGGCGGCAGCGACTTCCACCGCCCCGGCGCCGACGCGCCGCCCGGCTCCCCCACCACCTGGGTGCTCGCCGACGGCGACACCGCACCCGGCGACGCCGTGTTGGACGCGCTGCGCGGCGGGCGTACCGCCGTCTCGGCCGACCCCGACGGGCCGCTGCTGCTGCGCCTCGGTGACGAGCTGCTGGCGCTCGACGCCGACGGCGCGCTGCTGGCCTACCCGGACGGGCGCCACCGGCTGGTCCGCGGCGACCGGTGCCTGCTGCCGGCCGGCGACGGGCTGCACGTCCTGGAGTCCCACCGCATGGAGGTGATCGCACTGTGCAGCTGACCGTACGCACCCGGGTGGCCGGCGCCCCCGTCAACTACGGCATCTACCAGCCCACCGACGCACCCGTCGGCCCCGACGACCTGCTCGCGGCACTGGCCCGCGACGGCTACACCGGAGTGGACTCCGGCCCGATCGGCTACCTCGGCACCGGCGACACCCTCGCGCGGCGGCTGGCCGCGGCCGGCGTCGGGCTCGCCGGCGGCTGGGTCGACCTGCGCTTCGCCGACCCGGCGGGCTTCGCCGCGGACCTCACCCAGCTCGACGCCGCGCTCGACGTGTTCACCGCCGCGCCGGTCGACGACGACCGGTTCGCGCCCCGGCCGACCCTGGCCTGTCCCGGCAACCCGGCCCGGATGGCCCGGCCGGGCACCCCGACCGACCTGGCGTCGGCGCTGCCCGCCGCGGCCTGGCCGGACTTCGCCGCCCGGGTGCAGCAGGCCGCCGACCGGTGCCGCGAACGCGGCCTGGAGCCGGTGTTCCACTACCACCTCGGCACCGACGTGGAGACCGAGGCGGAGGCCGATCGGCTGCTCGAACTGACCGACATCGCCATCTGCCTGGACACCGGGCACCTGGCGCTGGCCGGCGGCGACCCGGTGGCCGCGGTACGCCGCTGGGCCGGGCGGATCGGCCAGGTCCACCTGAAGGACGCCGACCTCGCCGCCCACGCCCGGGTCCGGGCGGCCGGTGGGGGCCTGATGGACATGGTCGCCGCCGGCGGCTTCTGCGCGCTGGGCCGCGGCGACGTCGACCTGGCCGGGGTGCTCGCCGGTCTCGACGACATCGGCTACACCGGCTGGCTGGTCATCGAGCAGGACGCGCCCGAGGACGGCCGGGACCTCGACCGGATCCGCGCCGACCAGCACGCCAACCGGCGGTGGCTCGAGGAGGCGCTGGGATGACCGAGCCGGGCAAGCGGATCCGCATCGCGGTAGCCGGGCTGGGCATCATCGCCCGCGCCGTGCACCTTCCGTTGCTGCAACGTCGCGGCGACCTGTTCGAGATCGTCGCGCTGGCCGACCTGTCCCCATCCCGCGTGACGGAGCTGGGCGAGCGGTACGGCGTCGAGCCCGCCCGCCGCTACACCGACGCGACGCGGATGGTGTCCGACGGCGGCTGCGACGCGGTGCTGCTGGCCACCTCCGGCTCGCACGGCGAACTGGCCGCGCTGGCGCTGCGCGCCGGTCTGCCGGTGCTCTGCGAGAAGCCGCTGGCCTACACGCTCGCCGAGACGGCCCGGCTGGCCGAGCTGGGCGCCGGTGGCCCGGCGCTGATGGTGGGCTACATGAAGCAGTACGACCCGGCGGTGGCCGAGGCCGCGCGGCTGCTGGCGGAACTCGGCGGCGCCGAGCGGGTGCACGCCGTGGAGGTGACCGTGCTGCACGCCGGCGGCGACCGGCAGTTGCGCTTCGCCAACCTGCCCCCGGCCGCCGGCGACGTGCCGGCCGCGGAGCTGGCCCGGCTGTCCGCCGCCGACCACCGGCTGCTCGACGCCGCCGTCGGCGCCGACCCGGGCGCCCGCACCCTCTACCAGATCCTGATCAACAGCATCTCGCACGACCTGTCCCTGCTGCGGCTGTTCACCGGCGCGCCGGCCACCGTGGAGCAGGTCGCCACCTGGCCGCTCAGCCCCGACGGCCCGGCCGAGCCGTCGGTGGAGATCAGCGGGCGGCTGCCGGACGGTGCCCGCTACGGCATCCGGTGGCTCAACCTCCCGGACTACCCCGCCTACCGGGAGACGGTCACCCTGCACCACGCCCGGGGCTCGCTGGAGCTGGTGTTTCCCTCGCCCTACCTGCTGAACGCGCCGACCACGCTGACCGTGGTGGACGAGCACGGCGGCGGCGAGCGGCGGGCCGCGTACCGGTCGGTGACCGAGGCGTTCGAACAGGAGCTGGTCGCGTTCCACACGATGGTCACCGCGGGCGCCACGCCGCTGACCGGCATCGCCGAGGGCGCGGCCGACGTACGAACCAGCCAGCAGGTGGTACGCCGCTACGGTGAGCTGACCGGGGCGGCGATCGGCGGAGAGGCGGCGAGCTGATGACGCGACCGACCGAGATCATCGTGGTGCCACACACCCACTGGGACCGGGAGTGGTACGAGCCGTTCCAGCGGTTCCGGCTGCGGCTGGTGGCGCTGCTGGACGAGGTGTTCGACCGGATGGAGCGCGACCCGCGGCAGCGGTTCACCCTCGACGGGCAGCTCGCGGCGGTCGACGACTACCTGGAGGTGCGCCCGGAGCGGCGGGAGCAGGTGATCGACTTGGTCCGCGCCGGCCGGCTGTCGGTGGGCCCCTGGCAGATCCTGCTCGACGAGTTCCTCTGCTCCGGCGAGAACATCGTCCGCAACCTGGAACGCGGGCTGGCCCGCAGCGCCGAACTGGGTGGCGCCATGCCGGTGGGCTACCTGCCCGACATGTTCGGCCACATCGCCCAGATGCCGCAGATCCTGGCCGGGGCCGGGCTGGCCCACGCCTGCGTGTTCCGCGGCGTACCGGAGCGGGTGCACCACCACGCCTTCGCCTGGCAGGCGCCCGACGGCACCACCGTCCGCACCCAGTACCTGCCCGGCGGCTACGGCAACGCCGCCGGCCTGATGGACGACGCCGCGCAGGTCACCCGCCGGGCCGGTGACCTCGCCGACCGGCTCGCCGGCTGGCGGCCCGCCGGCGACGACACCCCGGTCCTGGCGATGTACGGCACCGACCACGCCGCCCCGGCGCCGGACGCCCCCGACCTGCTGGCCACCGCCGACCTCGTCGGCACCCGGCTGCGGCTGGGCACCCTCAGCGAGTACTTCGCCACCCAACCGGCCACGGTGGACGGCCTGCCCGTGGTCCGCGGCGAGCTGCGCTCGCACGCCCGGGCCAACATCCTGCCCGGCGTGATCTCCGTCCGCGCTCACCTCAAGCGGGCGATGAACCGCGCCGAGCGGCGCGTCGAACGGTACGCCGAACCGCTCGCCGCGCTGACCCACGACGGGTCCGTGCAGCGCTTCCTCGACATGGCCTGGACCCGGCTGATCGACGCCAGCTGCCACGACTCGGTGACCGGCTGCGGCTGCGACGAGACCGCCGAGCAGGTCGCCGCCCGCCTCGCCGAGGCCGACCAGCTCGGCCGGGCGGTCTGCGACCTGGTCGGCGCCCGGCTGGCCGCCGCCGTGCCCCGGGACGGCTATCTGCTGTTCAACCCCACCCCCGCGGCGCGTACCGCCCTGGTGCGCCTGGACGTGGGGGCGCCGGCCGACGGCACCGTGGCGCTCGCCGACGCCGGCGGCCGCAGCGTGGCCGCCCAGGTCCTCGACCGGGGCCGCACGCTGCTCGCCGACGACGTGGTGCCGGCGGCCGACCTGCCGGCCGTGCTCACCCGGGTGCACGGCCGGGAGCTCTACGGCCAAGAGGTCACCGCCTGGTCGGTGTCGCCCGACGACGCCACACTCACCTTCCAGGTGGCCCGGCACGGCGACCCGGCCTTCGACGTGGCGGACGTCCGGCTGGCGCTCGCCGCCGCCGGGCAGCCCGACCGGTGGCGGGTAAGGATCGTCGCCGAGCCCCGGGCAACCGTCGCCGCCCTGGTCGAGGTGCCACCGCTCGGGCACGCCGCGGTCCGGCCGGTGCCGCTCCCGGCGACCGCGACGCCCGCGTCGGACCCGGTCACCGTGGCCGGCCGCAGCCTCGACAACGGCCTGCTGCGGGTCGACGTCGCCGAGGACGGCACCCTGACGCTGGCCACCCCGGACGGGGTGACCGTGGACGGGGTCGGCCGGATCGTCGACGGCGGCGACGTGGGCGACAGCTACAACTACGCCCCGCCGGCCGCCGACGAACTGGTCGACAAGCCGCGGGCGGTGCGGACCGTGGTGCGCCACGACGGGCCGCTGCTCGCCGTGCTGGAGGTGGTCCGCGAGTACCGCTGGCCGGTGGCCGCGGACGTGGACGCCGGCTCCCGCGCCGTGGACCGTGAGCCGATCACCGTGACCACCCGGGTCGAGCTGCGCCGCGGCGAGCCGTTCGTCCGGCTGCGCGTCGAGTTCGACAACCGCTGCGACGACCATCGGGTCCGGCTGCACCTGCCGCTGCCGTCACCGGCCGACACCTCGTACGCCGAGGGCCAGTTCGCCGTCGTGGCGCGCGGCCTGACCGCGGAGGGCGGTGGCGGTGAGGTGCCGCTGCCCACCTTCCCGGCCAACGGCTTCGTCGCCGCCGGCGGTCCGGACGGCGCGCTGGCCGTGCTGCTGACCCAGCCCACCGAGTACGAGCTGACCGACGCCGGCCGCGAACTGGCCGTCACCGTGCTGCGGTCGATCGGGATGTTGTCGCGCAACCGGCACGCGCTGCGCGACGAGCCCGCCGGCCCGCAGTTGCCGACCCCCGAGGCGCAGTGCCGGGGCACCCGCACCGTCGAGCTGGCGGTGCTGCCGTACCGGGGCGCCTGGCACGAGGCCGGGGTGCTGGCGGCGGCCGAGGCGTACCGGCACGAGCTGCTGGCCTTCGCCGGCACCGCCGATCCGGGCATCGCGCTGCCCGCACCGGCGGTCGGCCTCGCCGTCGACGGCCCCGGCGTCGCGTTGACCAGCGTCCGGGACCGGGCCGGCCGCACCGAGGTGCGACTGGTGGCGCAGACCCCGATGGACACCACCGCGGTGCTCGGCGGCCCGACCGTCCGCGGGGCGTGGCGGGCCGACCTGCTCGGCCGGGCGGGCGATCCGCTCGCGGTCGGCGGTGACGGGCTGGTCCGGCTGCCGCTGCGGGCCTGGGAGATCGCCACGGTGCAACTCGACCTGACCTGACCGCGGGACCGGGCCCGGCTCAGCTCGGGCGGGACGCCACCCGGTCGGCCCGCTGCGGCACGGCGTTGTCGACGTTGAGCAGTCCGGCGTCGACCACGGCCCGGCTCATCGGCCGGGTCAGCTCGGCGAGGCGGGCGCACCCGTCGGCGCCGAGCACCGCGTACGCGGGCGTGGCGAGCCGGTCGGTGGCCGCCTCGATCCGCGCGCGCTGCGCCCGCCCGCTCTCGGTCAGGGTCGGCTCGTCGCCCTCGATCAACCCGCGCCCGCGCAGCCGCTCGACCGCGTCCGCCCACTGCTCACCGCTCCAGCCCCGCGTTCGGCGCAGGAAGCGGACCGCCACCTCGCCGGACGCGGCGTGCAGCACCAGCGCCTCCAGCCCGGTCAGGCCGGCGAGCAGCAGGGCGGCGACGTGCCCGTCGCCGCGGAACTCCCGCAGGACCGTCTGGGCCTGCCAGAGGATCAGGTGCGGCTGCTCCGGCCACGGCAGCGCGGCGTGCGCCGCGAACAGTGGCCGCCCCTCGGGGTGGGCGGCGGCCGATTCGGCGGCGCGACGGGCCAGGTCGGCGGCCTCGGCCAGCTCCGGGCCGTGCACCGCGTCGCCGAGCGCTCGGGCCAGGGCCGCGCCGGCGGCCTCCAGCCGGGCGGCCAGCACGGCGGCCGGCGTGGTCCGCTCCCAGGCGGCCGGCAGCACCCGGGCGACGAGGTCCGGGTTGAAGTTGAAGAAGGTGGCGACCACCGGGCCCGGGCCGACGGGGCCCATCGCGGCGGCACGGGAGGCGAAGTAGCCGGCCGGCTCCGGGATGCCGAGGGCGGCGTACCGCTCGTGCGCCTCCGGCACGAAGTAGATCATCGCGTGCAGGGGCTCGGTCACCCGCCAGGCGCGGCGCACGAGGGCCGGTTCGAGCGCCGTCGGGTTCTGCCAGCCGGGGTGCGCCAGGTCCGCCATGTCGCTGCCTTCCGTCGAGGACGTTACCGACCGGTAGGTTCCCATGCCGGCGGCGGCCTGTCACCCGCCGGTCCTCTCCGGGCGCCGGGCAGGGACGGGCTCCGGTGGGTCGGGAGTCCCGTGAAGGATGCCCTGTTGGGTCCTGTTGCTCAGGTCAACGACGTGTTCTTATACCGGAACGACGAGTCACCGGCCTGCTCGCGGCGGGCCTCGTCCATCCCGCTCGGTGACTCAATCCCCTGGCGTGAAAGGTGCAAATATGCACAGAAGATCGACGTTCCAACTTGCGGTCCTGACCGCTACCGCGGCGACATTCCTGGCGGCCGGTGGCGCATCCGCGGCGGCCGGTACGGCGGCGTCCCTCACCGCCTCCGCGGCTGTGACGGCGTGCCAGCCGGGTGCCGAAGGGCACAGCGCGGCGCGGGTGAGCGAGGGCGCCACCGCGCAGGAGCCGGAGCTGTACTCGAAGAACGAGGCGAACGCCTACGGCGTGATCAAGGATTCGCCGCGCCTGCCCAACGGCAGCGTCACCATTCCCACGGTCTTCCACATGGTCTCCGACCACGCCCTCAGCGCGGCCGAGACGACCAGGTGGAAGACCCTCATCGCGGCGCAGATGAAGGTGCTCAACGACTCGTACGCCGGCCGCACGGCGGCGAACGCCTCGGACACGCCGTTCCGGTTCTCCCTCGTCGACACGACGTGGACGGTGAACAGCGACTGGTACACGGTCGTGCCCGGCAAGAACGAGCGGGACATGAAGCACGCGTTGTACACCGGGGACGCCCGCACCTTGAACGTGTACGCGGCCAACATCGGCGGTGGGCTCCTCGGCTGGGCGTACTTCCCGAAGGGCTACAACAACGGCCGGGACTACATCGACGGCGTGGTGATGCTGGACGAGTCGATGCCGGGCGGCACGGCGGGCAAGTACGCCCTGGGTGACACGCTGACGCACGAGGTCGGGCACTGGCTGATGCTGGAGCACACCTTCGCGCACGGCTGCTCGGCCTCCGGCGACTACGTCGCGGACACCCCGCGGGAGGCGGCGCCACAGTTCAACTGCCCGGTCGGGGCGGACACCTGCACGGCGCCCGGGCTGGACCCGATCCACAACTTCATGGACTACACGCAGGACTCCTGCATGGACATGTTCACGGCCGGACAGGCCGACCGGATGAGCGACGCCTGGGTGGCGTTCCGGGCCGGTGGCGTGAAGTAACCGAGCTCCGTCGGGGTTGACGGGCCGCGACCAGCGGCCCGTCAACCCTTCCGTCGGCCCGGGCGGGCCGACCCACCGACCGGTCAGAAGCTCTGGCCGGCCCGCACCGAGTCGACGAACGCCGACCATTCCTGCGCGTCGACCTTGATGGTGATCTCCGGTCGCTGCGAGTTCCGCAACACCCGGTCGCCGTCCGGGGTGACGGCGACCTCCAGGCAGTTCGGGCCGGAGTTGTCGCATCGGATCGGGCGGATCCACCGCATGGTGTTCTCCTGTCGTCAGCCGGCCGTGGACGGCCGGAGCGGAACAAGCGTCATCTGGTCTAATCGGCCAACCGGGTGGGAATGTCACATTCCCTCCGCACCGGCTTCACGAAGCCCGCCCCGAACGGCCCTGACGACGCGGGCCGGCCCCCGCGCCAACCTGCGAAAACGTCATTCCGGGCAGGTCGGGTGGCCTACGCTGCAATCGGGCGGGGGCTGGTATGAACGATGAGATTCGGGCTTTCTTCGTGGCGCTGCCGTCGCGGGGGCGGGCGATGCTGCCGCCGCGAGTTCGGGGAACCCTCCGAGTCGACCTGGTGAACCACGGCTCGACCGACCATTGGTACGTGGACCTGACCGCATCGGATCAGGTGGTGGTGAACCGGGACGTCGTCGCGGCCGACGCGGTGCTGACGACCACCCCCGCGGTGTTCGCCCGGCTGGTGCGGGGCGAGTCGCCCGCGACGGCGGTGCTGCTCCGCAACGAGGCGACGCTCGCCGGCGACGCCCGGCTGATCCTGGCCTTCCGGCGGTACTTCCCGCCGGCGGCGGGCACGGTCGATCCGCGCGAGAGCGCGCGACGGCGATCTCCCCATGGGCAGGCGTGGCGCGAGCGGCGGCGAGCCGGGACGTCGTGACGACATGGCGATCAGAAAGTCGATCAGCATCCTCGACGGCAACACCTTCCTGGTGTGCGACGACCGTGGCGACGTCGACCCGTCGCCGAGCGTGCCGACCGGGCTGTTCTCCTACGACACCCGCTTCCTGTCCACCTGGCGGCTGAGTGTGAACGGAGAACGACTGCACGCGTTGTCGGTGGATGACATCCGCTACTACGAGAGCCGGTTCTTCCTGGTGCCCGGCGAGCCCACCCACTATGTCGACGCCACGGTGTCGGTGATCCGCGATCGCAGTATCGGCGGCAGCTTCACCGAGGAACTCTCGGTGCTCAACCACACCGACGCCGAGATGATCATGACGGTACGCATCGACATGGGCGCGGACTTCGCCGACATCTTCGAGATCAAGAACCCGCAGGCCAAGAAGGCGCCGGTTCAGGCCATCGTGGAGGAGGGACGGTTGCGGCTGCGCTACCGCCGTGACCACTTCCACCGGGAAACCGTGATCTCCAGCTCTGCGCCCGCCCAGGTCGACGCGGAGGGCATGACGTTCGAGGTGCGCGTACCCCCGCAGTCGGAGTGGCAGACCCGGTTGCAGGTGCGCACGCTCGTGCTGGGCGCACACGAGCGCGACTTCCGCGACAGCATGCGGCTGCGCCAGGCCCGCTCGCCGGACGAGCTCGACGAGCAGCTGCGGCGCTGGACGGCGGCGGCGCCCCGGCTGAAGTGCGACAACGCGTCCATGGCCACCGCCTACCGGCAGAGCCTGGTGGACCTGGCCGCGTTGCGCTACACCTCCATCACGATGGCGGAGGAACTGGTGGCGGCCGGCCTGCCGTGGTTCATGACCGTGTTCGGCCGGGACAGCATCTTCACCTGCCTCCAGGCCCTCCCGTTCACCCCGCAGCTGGTGCCCGCGACGATCGGCACGCTCGCCTACGGCCAGGGCAGCCGCGTCGACGACTTCCGGGACGAGGAGCCCGGCAAGATCCTCCACGAGCTGCGCTACGGCGAGTCCGCCGGGTTCGAGGAACAACCCCACTCGCCGTACTACGGGGCGTCCGACACCACTCCCCTGTTCGTCGTCCTGCTCGACGAGTACGAACGCTGGACCGGCGACGACACTCTGGTGCGGGCCTACGAGTTCGAGGCCCGCGCCGCGCTGGACTGGGTCGACACCCACGGCGACCTGCTGGGCACCGGCTACATCTGGTACGAGACCCGCAACCCCGACAGCGGCCTGGTCAACCAGTGCTGGAAGGACTCCCCGGACTCGATCTCCTATCGCGACGGGCGCCTGCCACCGTTCCCCCGGGCCACCTGCGAACAACAGGCCTACGCCTACGACGCCAAGATCCGCGGCGCTCGCCTGGCCCGGCTGTTCTGGAACGACCCCGCCTACGCCGACCGGCTCGAGCGCGAGGCCGCCGACCTGAAGGCCCGGTTCAACGAGGAGTTCTGGATCGCCGACGGCGAGTACTACGCCCTCGCGTTGGACGCCGAGGGCGGCCAGGTCGACGCGCTCTCCTCCAACATCGGGCACCTGCTGTGGAGCGGAATCGTCGAGGAGTCCCGCGCCGGTCGGGTCGCCGAGCTGCTGCTCAGCGAGCGGCTCTTCTCCGGCTGGGGGGTGCGCACCCTGGCCACCGACTGCGCCCGCTACAACCCGCTCGGCTACCACGTCGGCACGGTCTGGCCGTTCGACAACTCCATCATCGCCTGGGGCCTCTGGCGCTACGGCTACCGCCGCGAGGCCGCCACCATCTGCCAGGCCAGCTTCGACGCAGCCGAATACTTCCACGGCCGGCTGCCCGAGGCCTTCGCCGGATATCCGCGAGCCCGGACCACCTACCCGGTGGAGTACCCGACCGCCTGCAGCCCCCAGGCCTGGTCGGCGGGAACTCCCCTGCTCCTGCTCCGGGTGATTCTCGGTCTGCAGCCCCACGACGGGCACCTCATCATCGACCCGGCACTCCCACCCGGACTCGGGCGGGTGGAACTGCTCGACATACCCGGGCGGTGGGGCAGGATCGATGCGCTGGGGCGCAGTCGCACCACGACCGACGGCTCCCCGGCCGAGTCGACCGACTAGGTCGACGGCCGCGCCACCGCAAGCCCCCCATCAACACACTGTCCCAGCGGCCGGGTGGGTGGGGCGCGTTGCCCCGTCAACTGTGGAATGCTGCACCGGTGGGTGATCATTCGGTTCAGGCGGCCTGTCCCTGCTGCGCCTCGCTGACCGGTGGTGGCACCTGCCCCGTGTGCTTCTGGACGGACGACGGTCAGGGCGACGCGGACGCCGGCGCGGTGCGCGGCGGCCCCAACGGCGACCTGAGCCTGTCGCACGCCCGGCTCAACTTCGCGATCTACGGGGCCAGCCACCCCCGCTACCAGGACATGGTCCGGTCGGCCCGCCCCGACGAGCGTCCCTGACCCGCGCGCCCGCAGCCACGGCAGATGACCCGAGCGCACGGCCTGCTGCCCGGTGGACAGCAGGCCGTGCTCACGCCGCGGGTCGGAGCCTGAACCGGCTCCACCGGCTCAACGGCGCCGCATTTCGCCGGCGGCCTCCTGCGTCTCCTCCCGGACCTGGTGCGCGGCCGATCGGCCCTGGTCCCGGACGGCGGACACGCCCTGGGCGGCGGTGGACTGCACCGACTGGGCCGCCTGCTGCGCGGGCTCGCGCATGTTGTCCCGGAGCTGGTTGCCGACCTGGCTCGCCTGTTCACGAAGCCCGGCGGAGTGCTCGCTGACCATGCCCCGGGCCTGCCCGGCCCACTGTCGCTCGGGGCGGCTGGGCGGGATCAGCGAGGAGACCAGCAGCCCGGCGCCGAAGGCGATCAGGCCGACCGCGAGGGGGTTGCCCTCCGCCTGCGCCCGGGACTGCTGCCCGAGCGACCGCGCCTCCTCCCGGACCGAACCGGCGGCGTGCGACATCCGCTCGCCGGCGTGCGACATCCGCTCGCCGGCGGCGTGCGACATCCGCTCGCTGGCGTGCGACATCCGCTCGCCGGCGGCGTGCGACATCCGCTGGCCGGCGCCGTGCCCGTCCATCTGTGCGCCCATCACCTTCTCCTTGACCCGGGTCAGCGCGCCCCGCGCCTGCCCGACCCGGTCGCCGGCGATCCGACGCGGGTTCACCTTGTCGGTCAGGGCATCCACGTCGCTGCTCAACTCGCTCCGGGTGTTCTCGATCTCTGATCGGATCCGATCCGGATCACTGGACATGATCCGCTCCCTCCTGGCTCGTTCAGCGGCCTCGCATGGCCTGCGGCATCTCCCGCGCGGTCTGTTTCGTCCGTGGGAAGACCGCGCGGAGCTGCCGCATCTTCTTCCGCGCATTGACCAGCAGTACGGCAGTGACAACCGCCCAGATGACCGCCACGATCAGCGCGGCCCAGCCCTCGTCCATCACGTTCGACAGACCCCACCAGACCGCGTACGACACGAACAGCACGGTCAGGAAACCGGCCAGCGCCGCCCCGCCGAACATCCCGCCGGCCTTGCCGGCCTGGCTCGCCTCCTCACGCAGCTCCGCCTTGGCCAGCTCGACCTCCTTGCGGACCAGCGTGGAGAGATCCCGGGTCACGTCGCCCAGCAGCTCGCCGACGGAGGACTGACTCCGCTCCTTCTCCGGGGCGCTCACGGCGCCACCCCGCCCGGGACCTCCGGCTCCGGCCGACCGGCCGGCGACACGTTCTGCGCCCGGGCCACCCCGCTGTACGGCTGCTCGCCCGTGTAGGGCGTCGCGACCGCGCGCTCAGTCGGGAGCGCCGCCGTCGCCGGCTGCGTGGACTGGGCCGGCTGAGCGCCGGAGCCTGCCCCGTCGGAGGCGGTCAGGTTCCGGGTGAGCCGGCCGACCAGCAGACCGGCCAACACGGCGCCGGCGAGGAAGGTGCCCGGGTGCTGCCGGGCGTATCCCCGCACCTCGTCCAGCACCTCACCCGGCTCCCGCTGGTCGAGCCACCCGGCGGCCCGCTGCGCCGCGTCGGCCGCTCGCCGGACCGCCTCGCCGGCCATCCCGGACTCCCCGCTCTGCTCGGCCATCGAGCCGAGCCCACGACCCAGGTCGCGCAGCCCCTCGGCGGCCCGCTGCTGCTGCGTCCGGGCCTGGTCCCGCAGTTGCGTGGTGGCCTGCCCGGTCAGGTTCCGGGCCTGCTCCCGCGCCTCGGCGGCCACGTGCCCGCCCTGCTCCGTCGCGGCGTGCGCGACCTTGCCACCCGTCTGTGCGGCGTGCTGCCCGACCCGGGACGCCTCCTGCCGGGCCTGCTCCCCCGTGCCGCCCGGGGGCCGGCTCTGGTTGGTTGCCGTCATGGCCCTACTTCCTCCCTCGCTCCCGGCCGACGAAGCCCTTCTGCGCCGTCCGCCACATAGGCGTGCGCCGGCGGTGTGGACCACGCACTCTTCGACCTGCCTGGAATTCGCCCGCTGAATGCCCACGTGACCGGCCGTTATGCCCGACCGCGTCCACGGCGGGAACCGGCGGCGGCGAAGGGCGGGGGATGCCGTCGCGCAGGCCGCCGGAAACAGCCCGAACGTGTCAAGTGCGCCGAATGGCCGGGCACTGCCGCTCTGACCCGGTCACCATGAGGCGACATGGCCCGAATGTGAGGGGATCGGCATGAAGCGTGGACGTGGCAGGAGAGGCCGGCTGCTGCAGGCGGCGGTGTTGTCGCTGACAGCACTGGTGGCGGGGGTGGCCGTGGTGCGAGCGGGGCGTCAGAAGATGAGCGAGGCGTCTGTCGGGGATCCCAGTGCCCTGGCGGGTGGCGCGATCGCCTCCGGGCGTGGGGGTCCTTCGGCGTTCAGCGGCGCCGCGACGGGTTCGGAACGCGAAACAGCGTCGAGTCGCTGACAGGCCCTGGTTGAGCGGGCCGGGGACGTCCGATGACGTGGTGGCGCTGCGGGTGCACGGGGCCGCGGGCGCGAGCGCCGGCCAGGTGTTGAACCTGCCGCAGGCCGAGCAGGTCGCGGGCGACCGCAGTGGGGGCTTCTACCGCCGCCGCCGTTCGGAGGTCGCCGACGGCCGGGTGACGGTGGAGGCGTACCGCTGGGGCGACCTGCCCTCCGGAACGATGGCCCGGACCCTGTCGCTGGTGTTCCTGCTGCCGTTCATGCTGGCCAACCTGGCGATCTGGATGCGCCCGGCGAACCATGGCTCCGATGCGGTGATCAGATCCCTGTGCAGGCTGCTGGCGCTCACCCTCACCGCGTTGTACGTGCTCGCCGTCGCCGGCGTTGCGCTGGACCTCGTCGCGTGGCAGTGCATGGCCTCGCCGGACTGCCTGGCCGGACGCAGTTGGTTGTCGTGGCTGGGTGGGCGCCCCGTCGGGCTGCGGCTGGCGGCCCTGACGCTGGTTCCGGCCGCTGCCATCGGGCTGGTCTGGCGGGCCAGCACCCGCCCGGGGAGGGTGTTCGAAGCGTTTCGCGCACCCGAGACGGAGGTCTCCGGACACGGGCTCAGCACGATCGGTCAGTGGGACGCCGAGCCGCTGGTGGGTCGGCTGCGTTCCATCCATGTCGCCGCGGCGTTCGCGACACTGGACGGCGCGCTGCTCGCCGCCCGGGTCCCCGGCGGGGCGTCGGCCGTCACGATCGCGCTGGTGGTCGTCACCGGGGCCGTCCTGGCCACCTGTGTGGTCCTGCTCTGCACGCCCGCGCTGATCGACCGGGCCCCCGCGGATCGCCGGCTCGATCGGATCACCCGCACGCTACGGACGATCGCCGTCGTCCTGACCGTCGTGGTCACGGCCCACGTCCTGGCCGGGTCCGCGCGATGGCACGACGGGGGCGGCCTACCCGGTTACGAATCGATCCTGACCTGGCTGTTCGCGACCCAGACGGCCCTGCTGGCCGCGCTGGGAGCCGCACTGCTCTGGCGCCGGCCGCTCGCCACGCCGCTCCTCGGGCTGGGGGCGCTGGCGATCGCGGCCGCGGCGATCAGTCTGGCGGTGGTGTACTCCGCCGAGCTGATCTACCGGGTGGCGGACTTCCTGGACCGGGACGCCCCGATCGACGCGGGCCTGGCCGCCGGTCCGCCGCGGGCGTACACCTGGGCGATCTTCGGCTTCTTCCGGGCGGTACTGATCACGCTGGTGGTCGTGGGCCTGGTGATCGTGTCCTCCCGACGCGGCCGCTTCCGTGCCGCGGCGGCGATCGTCGCGCACGACCACCCGGACCCGCCGGCGGAGGCCGAGCCGCGACTGCGGCAGGTGCGGAAGACGATAGCCCAGGCCCGGTTCACCGAATGGCTGATCCCGTTGGCCGCGGTCTACGCCTGCCTCGCCGGACTCGGCACGGCCACCACCACCATCGGTCTGCTGGGGCTGTCTCCGGGCGGCGTCGTCGAGCGGTTCGCAGGGGTGCCGGCCGACCTGGTCACCTTCGGCATCGCCTTCGGCAGCTGGGTCATCGCCGCGCTCATCCTCGGCCTGGTTCTCGGCGGGGTCTTCGCCTACCGGACCGTCGAGTTCCGGCGCCACGTCGGCGTCCTGTGGGACCTGGGCACGTTCTGGCCCCGGGCCGCCCACCCGTTCGCGCCGCCCTGCTACGCCGAACGTGCCGTGCCGGAGCTGACGCGACGCATCACGTACCTGGTCGGACGCGGCAACACCGTGCTGCTCGCCGGGCACAGCCACGGTTCGGTCCTGGCCGCCGCGGCGGTGCTCCAGTTGCCACCCCGGGTCAGCAGCCGGGTCGCCCTGCTCACCCACGCGTCACCGCTGCGCCGGCTCTACGCCCGGCTCTTCCCCGCCTACATCGACGACGAGGTGCTGCACGAGATCGGCGCCCGGGTCGGCTGGCGGTGGATCAACCTGTGGCGCGACACCGACCCCGTCGGCGGCTGGGTCTTCTCCTCCCACCGGCCGGGCGGGACGGTTGCCGTCGGCCGGCCGGCGGCGACGGTGGACCGCCGGCTGCGAGATCCCGTCGACGTGGTGGCTCCGCCGGGCGACAGCGTCCCGCCGCCGATCCAGGGGCACCGGCCCTGCGAGTCCGACGAGCGATTCGCCGCGGCGGCGCGCGAACTGGTCCAGCGCCTCCGCGAGCCGACGGACCCGGGGGCGGGCCGACCCGGCGCCGGAGATCCCGCCCCCCACTGACCGGGACCTGTCGCCGGCACCTTCGGCCAGGCCGGCCGCGGGAACTCCGCGGCCGGCCACCCTGGGGTCATCTAGTACGACCCATCCGGGTCAGCGGGCGGACTGGAGCCAGTCCCGGTAGTGCGTGGGCGCGAGGTGCGCGTCCGGGCCCCCGATGAGCACGTCGCCGGCGGCGGCCGCGAACATGCCGGCCTTGTCGTCGGTGACCACGCTCCGCTTGTCCTGCTGCGCGGCGAGGGTCATCCGGCCGAGGTCGTCGAGGGCGAAGACGTCCGGGCCGGCGACGTTGCGGATGCCCTGCAGCGGCGTCCCGGTGGCGACGTCGACGACCGCGTCGACGACGTCCGCGGCGGCCATCGGCTGAATCCGGGTGGCGGGCAGGCGAACCGTGCTGTCGTCGGAGGTCATGGCCAGGGCCGCGTTCATGAATTCGAAGAACTGGGTGGCCCGCACGATCGAGTACGGCGTCGGCCCCTGCCGGAGCAGGTCTTCCTGCAGGGTCTTGGCGCGGTAGTAGTCGAGCTGCGGCACCTTGTCGACACCGACAATCGAGAGGACCACCTGGTGCCGGACGCCGGCACGCTCCCCGGCGGCCAGCAGGTTGGTCATGGTGGTACGGAAGAAGTCGATCGAGGCCGCGTCGAAGGTCGGCGAGTTCGCGACGTTGACGACGACCTCGGCCCCCTCCAGCGCCCGGTCCAGGCCCTCTCCCGTGAGCAGGTCGACACCGGTCGACGGCGCTGCGGGGACGGCCTCGTGCCCGGCTGCCTTCAGCTTCTGCACCACCTGCGAGCCGATCAGGCCGGTACCGCCGATGACTGTGAGCTTCATGGCTCTCACCCTTCCACGGCGTGCCGCAGGGCACGCCGGCTTCGTCGAGGACGCTGGCCCCGAACTCGGATAACTCCTGTCCGAGACAGTAATCGGATAGTCTTTGTCCGAGTCAAGTGGGGGGGTCGCGTGAAGCTGTCCGGTGGGGTCGAGTGGGCACTGCACTGCTGCGTGGTGCTGACCACGGCGACGGAGCCCGTGCCGGCTGCCCGGCTGGCGGAACTGCATGACGTCTCCGGGAGCTACCTGGCCAAACAGCTCCAGGCGCTCTCCCGCGCGGGCCTCGTGACCTCCGTTCAGGGCAATGCGGGCGGATACGTCCTGACCAGGGCGCCCGAGCTGATCACCATCCTCGACGTCGTCGAAGCGGTCGACGGCGCTCAGCCCACGTTCGTGTGCACCGAGATCCGCCAGCGCGGCCCCCTGGCGGCGGCGCAGGAGGCCTGCACCCGGCCGTGCCCGATCGCCCGCGCCATGGCCGGCGCCGACGCCGCCTGGCGCGCCGCCCTCCAGGCGACATCCATCGCGGACCTCGCCGGCGGTGTCGACGACGACTACGGCCCCACCGCGCTCGCCGGCATCCGCACCTGGCTCACCGGGCCGGACGAGGGCGGCACCGCTACCGGCGAGCGGGGGTAGTCGGAGGGCGCCGGTCGATGTTCCCGTTGCTCGGCCGACGTCAGGGGCTGGTGAGGATGACGAGCTGCTGGGTCGCCCGGGTCATCGCGACATATCGGTCGACCGCTCCTTCGACGCCCGTGCCGAACGTCTCGGGGTCGACGAGGACGACCAGGTCGAACTCGAGCCCCTTCGACAGCTCCGGGGTCAGCGACCGGACGCGGGGCGTCGACCGGAACGTGGGAGCGCCGATGACGCAGGCGATCCCCTCGGCGTGCGCGGCGAGCCAGGAATCGAGGATCGGGTCCAGGTCCGCGGCAGATCCGTGTACGACGGGGACGCCGCTGCCGCGGATGGAGGTGGGCACGTTGGCGTCCGGGAGCACGGCCCGGATGATCGGCTCGGCTTCCGTCATGACCTCCTGCGGAGTCCGGTAGTTGATGCTCAGGGTGGCCAGGTCGACCCGCCCGAGCCCGATCCGCTCGAGCCGTTCCCGCCACGACTCCGGGAACCCGTGCCGGGCCTGGGCGCGGTCCCCGACGATGGTGAAGCTCCGGGACGGGCACCGCAGCAGCAACATCTGCCACTCCGCGTCGGTCAGTTCCTGAGCCTCGTCCACGACGATGTGCGCGAACGGGCCGGCCAGCGGGTCCCGAGCGGCGCCGGACAGTCCGGTCTCGTCCACCAGGGCGTCCCGCAGGTCCTGTTGGCGCAGCATGGTCATCAGGCCTTCGCCGTCGTCGTACGCGTCGGACGCGATCAGGTCGTCGACGACCCTGGCCAGGTGCTCGCGCTGGACGGCGACGGCGGCGTCGCGCCGAAGCCGGCGTCGTGACGCCTCCGCGTCGCCGAGCCGCTGCCGTGCCGCGTCGAGGAGAGGCAGGTCGGACACCGTCCAGGCCCGCGCGTCGGCGCGCTGCAGCTTCCGCACCTCCTCCGGGCTGAGCCAGGGAGCGCACTTCCGCAGGTAGGCCGGCACCGACCACAGGTCTCCGACGAGATCGGCCGGATCGAGCAGCGGCCAGGCGCGGTTGAAGGCGGTGAGCAGGTCCCGGTTCCGCGCCAGCGACCTGCGGACCAGGTCATCCGGCTCGTCGCCGACGTACTTCCCCATCAGGATCGTGAGCAGTTCCTCCCAGATCTCGTCCCGCGCCTCGTTGTGCGGGGTGCCGGGCCCCGGCGCCTCGAACGCCTCGGCCCAGTCGTCGGCGCTCAGCCGGATGTCGGACTCGCCGGTCGTGACCGTCATCCCCTTGGCCGGCGGCTCCTCGTAGAACCGGACGGCCGCCTCGATCGCCTTCACCAGGTCCGCGGAGGACTTCAGCCGGGCCACGTCCGGGTCGGTCTCGACGGTCGCCGCGGCGCCCTCGGGGACGAGGTCCCGCAGGGTGCAGGTCTGCACGTCCTCCTCGCCGAGGCTGGGCAGGACGTCGGCGACGTAGGCCAGGTAGGGCTGGTGCGGGCCGACGAACAGGACACCGCCCCGGCGGTGACCGAGGCGAGGGTCGGCGTAGAGGAGGTAGGCGGTGCGGTGCAGAGCGACGACGGTCTTCCCGGTGCCCGGACCGCCGTCGACGACGAGCGCGCCGCTCGATCCCGCGCGGATGATGGCGTCCTGGTCGGCCTGGATGGTGCCGAGCACGTCCCGCATCCGGGCCGACCGGGTGCCGCCCAGGCTGGCGATGAAGGCGGACTGGTCGTCGAGCGCGGCGTGCCCTTCCCACCCGTCCGAGGTGAACACCTCGTCCCAGTAGTCGCTGATCCGGCCGCGGGTCCAGCGATACCTGCGGCGGCTTGCCAGGCCCATCGGATTGGCGTGGGTCGCCCCGAAGAACGGCGCAGCCGCGGGAGAGCGCCAGTCGAGCAAGAGCCGACGCCCGGCGCCGTCCGTGAGGCCGAATCGTCCGACGTACACGGGCTCGGTGTCGTCCGCGCCGACCATCCGTCCGAGGCACAGGTCCAGGCCGAAGCGCCGCAGGGCGCGCAGACGAGCGGTCAGCCGGTGGATCTCCTCGTCCCGGTCCATCGCCCGCCGGCCCATCCCGCCGGGCGCCTTGCGCGCGGCGTCGAGGCGGCCGGACAGGTCGACGATCGACCGTTCGAGGCTCTCCGCGATGGCCGCGAAGTGCTGCTCGTCGGCGGCGATCAACCTCGGGTCGGCCTTGGCGGAGAGGTTGTCGGGGAGGTCAAACGCGCTGGTGGTCAGCGGGTTCACGTGATCAGCTCCGATCTGGGGCCGCATGCAACGACTGCGCGGCAGGGCGTTCGAACCGGCATGACGAACCTGGGGGGCCGCGGCGGGCATCGACTTGGCGGATCCCCCGTTTCCGCAGGTCCTGGCCTCGGCCGACGATTGTGCGGCACGACCCGGGTCTTGCCGCAAGCCCCCCGGTCCGCTATATGTTGAGAGTGGCGGGGAGTAGGTACTCCCCCTTTTTCTTGCTTCCTGGTTGTCGCGGATTCCCAGCGGACGCGTGCTGTGGTCCCGCCACCGCCGGTCCGGGCATCGACACAGCGACGGCCTCCAGCCGGCGGGATGACACGCCGCCCGGCTCCCCGCGAGGCGGCGTCCGGTGCTTGACGCTTGGACGGTGACAGAACCTGTTCGCGGGCCCGGAAGGTCAGCGCCGTTCGGCATGGAACGCGATCCGTCGCGGGTCGTCGCGTTCAGCGACGCGGTCATCGCCATCGCCGTCACGCTGCTCGTCCTGGAGATCCGCCCGCCGCGGGACACCGAGCAGCTGTTCCACGGCCTCGCCACACTGTGGCCGTCCTACCTGGCGTACGTGGTCACCTTCATGCTGATCGGGCAGGTGTGGGCCAACCATCACGTCATGTTCGACCAGATCCGCACCGTCGACCGGGCCATGCTGTTCCTGAACACGGTGCTGCTGATGGACATCGCGTTCCTGCCGTTCGCCGCCTCCGTGCTGGCCGAGGCGTTCCGTGAGGGGCACGGGCAGCGCACCGCGGTCGTCTTCCACGGCATCGCGTTCGGATTCGCCGCCATCCTGTTCAACGCCATCTGGGCGCACGCACGCCGCAACCACCGGCTGCTCGTGACCACCATCGACGCCGCCGGCGTACGAGCCATCGGCCGCCGCTTCCGGCTCGCCCTTGTCTGGATCGCCGTCGGAACCCTGCTGGGCGCCCTGCTTCCCGCCCTCGGCGTGGCGGTGATCGCCGCCTTCATCCCCTTCTACTGGCTGCCGATCCGGGGCGAGATCGCGAAGCCGCGGCGCGACGGGAGCGGTCGGGCGTGACCGCGCTCGGCGTCGGCGCGCTGCACAGCAGGCACCGGCGTTCGCGGTAGGTTGCACAGCCATGGTCACGACCGCGGACGTCCGCAGGGAACTCGCCGGCCTCGCCGACCCGCGCCGGGCGGAGAGCGTGAGCCGATTCCTGCAGATGGTTCCGGGCGGGTACGGCGAAGGCGACCGGGCCATCGGCGTCTCCGTGCCGGAGCAGCGCAGGGTGGCCGGCCGCTACTGGCGCGACCTCTCCCTCGCCGAAACGGCGAAGCTGCTGACCAGCGGCGTGCACGAGGAGCGGCTGACGTCGCTGTTCATCCTGGTGCGGAAGTTCGCCAAGGGCGACGAGGAGGAACGGGGCAGGATCTTCGCCATGGTCCTGGCCAACACCGGCCACATCAACAACTGGGACCTGGTGGACTCGTCCGCGCCGTACATCGTCGGCCCCTGGCTGATGGACAAGGACCGGAGCGTGCTGGATCGGTTGGCCGGGTCCAGCCTGCTGTGGGATCGCCGGATCGCCATCATGGCAACCTTCGCCTTCATCCGAGCCGGCGACTTTCGGTGGACCTTCCGGCTCGGCGAACGGCTCCTGCACGACCCGCACGACCTCGTCCACAAGGCGGTCGGCTGGATGCTGCGCGAGGTCGGCAACCGCGACAGAGCGGCGGCGGAGGAGTTCCTGACCCGACACCACCGGGCCATGCCGCGGGTCATGCTGCGGTACGCGATCGAGAAGTTCGAACCGCAGCGACGTAGGGAGTACCTGGCCGGCACGGTCTGACTCTCGCGGTGACCTGGTTCGTGCTCGACCGGCTGCGCCAGCGCGCGGCCGGTGCATCGACTGGCCATTTGGCTCTGCTGGTCCGCCTGACGATGCGGCTAGCGTCGTGTTCGTACCATCGCCAGCGAGCCGTGGGAGGTCGTCATGTCTGTCGAAGACCGGGAGAAGACACCGTGGCTTCCGCCGCGCTGGTTCATCCGTCTCGCCTGGCACGTGCACCGGGGTTTGTACCGGGTCTTTCGCGGCCGCGTCGGGCTGTGGCGGCCACGCGCCGACCGCTGGGGCACCCTACGGCTGACCACCACCGGGCGCCGCAGCGGCCAGCAGCGCAGCGTCATCGTCGCGTACCTCGAGGACGGGCCGAACCTGTTCACGCTGGCGATGAACGGGTGGGGTGAGGGTGAGCCCGCCTGGTGGCTCAACCTGCAGGCGCATCCGGACGCGACCGTCGACCTGGTCGACGGGCGGCGGCTGGTGCGTGCGCACGTGGCGACAGGCGACGAGCGGTCACGGCTGTGGGCCCGCTGGCGCGAGATCGACAAGGACCTCGACGCCTTCGCGGCGCTGCGGCCGTCCGAGACCGCGGTGGTGGTTCTAGCGCCCGGGCCCGGCGCATCGGCCACGGCGCAGGAGAGCTGAACGGCCGCTTACGGGCGCGGCTCCGCCGGCCGCTGACGTGACCGGCGCCCCGTCGCACTTCTCACGAGCGAGAGACCGGCCGCTGACCAGCGCCGCCGCGAGCGCGCACAGGAGCGCGGCGACGGTCAGCGTCGTGCCGGCGCCGGTGCGGTCGGCGAGCACGCCGGAGACCCAGGGTCCGGCCGACTGCCCGATCGCGAACAGCACGGTGAACACTCCCAGCGTCGCGCTGAGCGCGTGGGGCGGCACCGTGCGACCGATGTACGTGGTGACCGCGGCCGGAACCATCATGAACGCCAGCCCGAACAGCAGCGCCGATGCGATCATCCCGGCCGGTGTGGGAACCAGCCAGGCCAGTGCGGCCGCGGTGGCGATGCCGAGCAGCATGAGCCGCAGCGCGCGGTTGCCGGGCCAGGCCGCGATCGGGCGGTTCCAGAGGACGGGTGCGGCCATCGCGCTCACCCCGATGAGGATCCAGGTGACGCAGACCAGTGGTAGCGGCGCCTGCCGGTCGGCCAGGTACGCCGACAGGAACGTCAGGTATCCGATGTATCCGGCTCCGAACAGCAGGTAGGACGCGGCGATGCGCCAGTGCCGCGACAGCCGTCGCTCGCCCCGGTCGGCGTCGGCGACCGGGGCCGGGGCGAGAGCGGCTGCCCGCCAACTGCCGACGGTGGCCAGGGCAGCGGCCGCAGCCAGGAGCCACCACCCCGCGGCCCACCGGTCGGCGTGAGCGTTCAGCAGGATCGGGACGGCCCCGCCGGTGATCGCGATGCCGCCACCCGCCCCACCGAAGTAGACCGCGACCGGAGTCAGCCTGCCGGTGAGCGTCGCCAGCCGGGTCGCGAGCGCCGCGCCGGCGACGAAGGTCAGCGCCCCGCCGAAGCCCGCTGCCGCCCGGGCTGCCAACAGCAGCCCGAGACCCGTGGCGGCGAGGGACATCGCGGTCAGGATCATGCCGGCGCGAAAGGTCGCGGTCAGGCCGATGCGGCGGATGACGGCGGCGGCGAGCACCGCACCGAGCAGGTAGCCCACGCCGTTGGCCGTGGTCAGCCGGCCCGCCTCGGCCAGCGTCCAGCGGAGGTCCTCGGACATCGCGGGAACGAACAGCCCGTATGCGAAGCGGCCCAGGCCGAGCACGGCGGCGGGGCCGAGGGCGAGCCCGATCTGACGCCACGGTGTCGGCGGAGGGGTGGCGGGATTCATGCGGCTCCCCGGGAGAGATGGTACCGGTCGTCACGATGACGCTAGCGGAAGGTCGAACCGACCGGTACCATCTCGACTGTGCCAGTGGCCAAGGGAACTTCACTCGACCCCGCCCGTACGCGGGAGGCGATCCTCGCCTCCGCCACGCGACTGCTCTACGAACGCGGACTCGACGGGATCGGGGTCGCCGAACTGTGCGCCGCGGTCGGGGCGTCGAAGGAGACGCTCTACCGTCACTTCGGCTCCAAGGACGGGCTGGTCGACGCCGTCCTCGCCGCCCGCAGCGAGCGGGTCGCCCGATGGCTGGCCGACGCGGCCGAGGCGGCCGGGCCGGACCCGGCGGCGCAGCTCGCGGCGGTCTTCGACGCCCTCGGGAACTGGTACGCCGAGCCCGGCTTCCGCGGTTGCGCGATCGTCAACGCCGCCACGCAACACCACGGTGACCCGGCACGCGCGGTGGCCGTCCGGCATCTCGACCGCTATCTCGACCTGCTGACCCGCATCGCGCAACAGGCCGGGGCCGCCGACCCGTCGGGGCTGGCCCGGCAGCTGCTCATCCTCATCGAAGGCGCCACCGTCGTCGCCGACCACCACGAGACCGGCGCCGCCGCGGCCGAGTACGCCAAACACGCCGCGCTGGCGCTGCTGGCGGCCGCCGCGCCCACAGAAAGGACAACCCGGTGATCGAAGGATTCACCGCACCCGGCTTCGAACCGGTCGCGGAAGCGTTCGAACGAAACTTCACCGACCTCGGCGAGGTCGGGGCCGCCTTCTCCGCGTACCACCAGGGTGAACGCGTGGTGGATCTGTGGGGCGGCCAGGCCGATCCGGAGACCGGACGCCGTTGGCGCGCGGACACGGTGCAACTAGTCTTCTCCGGCACGAAGGGCCTCGCGGCGGCCTGCGCGCTCCTGCTCGTAGAGCGCGGCGTGCTGGATCTCGACGCGCCCGCCGCCAGGTACTGGCCCGAGTTCGCCGCGGCCGGCAAGGCCGGCATCACCGTGGGCGACATCCTGTCGCACCAGGCGCGGCTGCCCGGCGTCCGCGAGCGAATCGGCCTCGACGACCTGCTCGACCACGAGACGATGGCGAAGCTGCTCGCCGACCAGGCGCCCGAGACGGATCCCCGGGCGGCCTTCATCTACCACGCGCTCACCTGGGGCTGGCTCGTCGACGAACTCGTCCGGCGGGTGGACGGGCGGTCGGTCGGCGAGTTCTTCACCGACGAGTTCGCCCGCCCTCTTGAGCTCGACACCTGGATCGGTCTGCCGGACGAGCACCATGACCGCGCATCCACCATGCTGGCCGCGCCCGGATTCCTGCTCACCGCGGAGCCGCCCTCCACCGACCCGCTCGTCGTGCTCACCCACAATCCGCTCGTCGTTCCCGGAACACCCGCCTTCTGGAACAGCCCGGAGTTCCGCCAGGCCGGGCTGGCCGCCGTCGGCGCGTTCACCACCGCCCGGTCGATGGCGCGGTTCTACGCCAGCCTCGCGGCCGGTGGTTCCCTGGACGGCGTACGCGTGCTCGAAGCCGCCACGGTGGAACTCGGCCGGCGGGAGCGCCGTCGGGGGCTGTCCGCGCTCTCGGGCAGCCAGATGGCGTACGGGGCCGGGTTCGAGCTCGCCACCGACGCCCAGGTCTTCGGACCGGCGCCGGACGCGTTCGGGCACGTCGGAGCGGGCGGCTCCCGGCACGGCGCCTGGCCCGGCAAGCAGGTCGCCTTTTCGTACGCCATGAATGAGGCCCGCGCCGAGTACCCCGATCGGCGGTCCCGGGCACTCCTGAACGCGCTGCACGAGGCGGTCACCGCACTGGGTTAGAACCGGCGCCCCGCCCCGCCCCGCCCCGGCCAAGGTCCGGGGCGGGGCACCTTCATGCGGCGTCTCGTCGAAACCCGCCGCTAACGGAGCTGGCCGATGTTGCGGGCGAAGACGTACCGTTCCTGCTGCGTCTCAGTCAGGTTCCAGAGCCAGCCGGTCGTCAATCGTTGTCGATGGAATGCGGGGATCTCGGTGTGGACGGGCCTCCTCGTCGGCAACCGGTAGGCGATCTGTCTCCCGGTAGAAGGTGACCGCCAGCCCGCCCCATTGCCTCGTATCGCTGGGCCAGGTCTCCGGGCATGATGTTGTCGTGTCGGACGCGGGGACGGTTGCCGCCGTAGCGAAGCATTCGGTGTGGCAGTACGGGTGGGCGGCCGTGTTGGCGGCCTGGCTGGGGGTCGCCTGGATCGAACTGACCAGCCTGCAGAACGCCTCCCTCCTGCTGTTCGTGATTCCCCCGTTCGAGCTCGCGGTGTGGTTCATCGCCATCGCGCTGACCGTGCGCCTGGCCTACCGCGCCCGAGCCGGACGTCCTGCGGCGCTCGCCACCGCGGCATTCCTCCTGGTGGCCTGCGGGTGGTTCACGAACTGGGGCCCGTTCCACCCAGCGTCGTACTGGGCCACCCACCGCTGGGCGTTCAACGCCGTGGCCGACGGTGTCCGGCAGGGGCAGATCGGCACGTCCCGCGACTATTACGGCGAACTGCTCCCACTGCAGCTTCGGGACCTGTCCACCAGCGGCCGCGCGGCGGTCGTCGGCGGCCAGGACGGGAAACCGGCCGTATTGCTGCCCCAATGGGTCGGTATCCCGGACGACGCCGGCGGATACGTCTACCTCGAGGCCACACCGCGTCCGGACCTGGTCATCGACCTCTTCGGCGAACCCGCTCGGCTGACCGGCGGACAGCACCTCGCTGACGGCTGGTGGTACGTCCTGCCCGGCGACTGACCGACGCCACTGTCCGGGCGCCTCAGTCGGTACAGCGTGTGTCGGGCGGTCCAGGCCTGGTCAGGCCCGCAGAACACCAGCGCTGTCGCCCCTCCGGCCGCGGAGCGTAACCGCCACGGCGCCGGACGAGCGACCACTGGCGAGTCACAGACAGCACCAGCAATACAGGTTCTCACCGGCGTCTCGTGCGCGCCGCGCAAGGGCGGCAATCTCCTCGATGACAGGCAGCATCTGGTCGTCGGGCAACGGGCCTCCCCACGCCAGCTCGTCGATCCGTCCCCACCGTGCCGACAACTCCAGCACTCGCGCGTCGTCGATCGAGGCGAGCGTGTCCCGCGTCGCGCCGTCGAGGGACATCAGCCAGGGTCCTTCGTGCTCGTCGCGGCTCCACAGCAGCTTGAGATCAACCAGGTTGACCTCCCAGTCGACACCTCGGACGAAACTCACGAGCTTGCCGAGGGTCACTGTGGGCTCGATGCCCTTGAGGTCGATCGCATCGACAGCCGCGCCGTCGCCACTGGCGACGACCGGCCCGCCATCGAGATTCTCCATCAGGCTGACAGCCGCGGCGTCATCCTCAGCCCGGAAGTAGTCAAACAGCACGCCCATGGCGAGCACTCCACCACGGGCATACGACATCGCTCGGACACCCGCTGCGGCAAGGGCGCGCACCGATCAAGCGGTCATCCCGGGCTGACTCGGTCCCGCCGTGGCCGCCTGGAACAGCGCTGCTGTTGACCTGAGGTGGGCGGCCAGTTCCGCCGGGCCGCTGACGTTGAACGGCAACCCGATCGACGCGAGCCGGAGCGCATGCCATTCGAGGGTGTCGGGCGGCGCGAGCCACCGGCAGGTACCGTCCGGCTGGTCGGTCAGGGTGCCCGGCGGCGGCCCGCCGAGGCGGTCCACCACGTGGGCGGCTGGTGCGTGGATCACGACGTCGGCCGGGTACGTCGGGGCCATCTGCATGGTCCGGCTGGCGACGAAGGCGGCGACGTCCCCACCGGGTACGTCCCTCGTGGCCGCGCGGGCACCGGTCGCGGCGACCTTCCCAACCCGGTCCAGTCGGAAGGTCCGCCAGTCGTCCCGGTCGAGGTCGAAAGCGAGCAGGTACCAGCGCCGCCCGGCCGTCACCAGGGCCCGCGGCTCGACGTGCCGGCCTTCGTCGCGGTACTGGAACCGCAGCCGCTCGTGGTTGGCGATCGCCGCGGCGGTGACGACCAGGCTGTCGGGGTCCACCGCCTCCGCAGCCAGCGAGAACGGGTGGGCCACCGTGGAGGAGGCCAGGGTGTCGACCCTGCGGCGTAGTCGGGCCGGCAGAACCTGAAGCAGCTTGCCCATCGCGCGCACCGCCGCCTCGTCCACCCCGGCCACCGGTTGCGCCGCCGCCGTGCGCAGCCCGATGGCCACGGCGACCGCCTCGTCGTCCTCGAGCAGCAGCGGCGGCATCGCCGCGCCGGCCGTCAACCGGTAGCCGCCCAGTCCGCCCTGCTCCGCGTGCACCGGATAGCCCAGCTCCCGCAGCCGGTCGATGTCGCGCCGCACGGTCCGGCCGGACACCTCGAGCCGCTGCGCCAGCTCGCTTCCCGACCACAGCCGAGGGGTCTGCAGCAGCGACAGCAGGGACAGCAGTCGGGCACGCGCGTTGGACATGGCTGCCATTGTGCCGCTCGACTAGGACGGGAATTGACCTATACGAGATCTACCGTGGGCGCAGTTCGCTACGACGAGGGAGATTTGCCATGAGCAGCACCGCACCCGCCGGATACACGACCGTCGCGCCGTGGATCGTCACGCCGGACACCGGGCAGTTGCTGGACTTCATCACCGCGGTGTTCGAGGGGGTCGAGCTCGCGCGGGTACGCCTGGAGGACGGGACCATCGGCCACGCCGAGATCCGCGTCGGCGACACCATCCTACTCGCCTTCGACCAGCAGCCGGACTGGCCGGCCATGCCGTCGCTGCTGCGGGTCTTCGTCGCCGACGCCGACGCGGCGACCGAGCGCGCGGTCGCCGCCGGAGCCCGCGTGGTCACCGCGCCGGCCACCCACGCCTTCGGTCAGCGGGGCGGCCGGGTACGCGACCCGTTCGGCAACATCTGGTGGATCAGCATGGTGGTCGAGGACGTCGCACCCGAGGTGGGCATGCGGCGGCTCGCCGAACCGGCGTACGCCGAGGCGATGCGCGACGCGCAGGAGACCCTGGACCGGGAGCTGAGCGGCCGCACCGACACCCTCGTCAGCCGCCCGCTGATCGGCTGATCCCCACTCCTCCCGGCAATTCGGGCGTTGCACGATGACCAGCGCGGCCGACGGACGATGACGCCTTCCAGCTCGCTGTCGGCGAGGTAATTGCGGTGACGGTCTTCGGCTGGCCCGCAAGGATGGTGCGTCGAGGGGGTGCGACTGCGGATGGCGCTCATGGATGGCAGGGATCAACTGGCTCGACCCGTCGCCTTGGTGACCGGTGCCGGTCGCAGCGCCGGCATCGCCGCGTCAGTGGTGCTGAAGCTGGCTGAGACCGGCTGGGATGTCGCATTCACCTACTGGACCCCCTACGACGAGAGGATGCCCTGGGGAGCGGATCCCGATGCCGTGACGCACCTCAGCGGTGGAGCCGCCAGGCACGGGGCAAGCACCGTGGCAATCGAGGCGGATCTCAATGATCCTGACGCCGCGGCTGGCACTTTCGAGGCTGTGGCGCGCGAGCTCGGGCCGGTCACCGCACTGGTCCTCGCGCACTGCGAGAGCGTGAACTCGGGGCTGCTCGACACCAGCATCGAGAGCTTCGACCGTCACTTCGCAGTCAACGCCCGCGCGAGTTGGCTCCTGATCCGCGAGTACGCCCAACGGTTCCAAGGGGCGCACGGCACCGGACGCATCGTCAGCCTGACCAGTGACGCCACTGTCGGCAACCTGCCCTACGGCGCCAGCAAAGGCGCGCTCGATCGGATCACCCTGGCGGCCGCCCGAGAACTGGCCCACCTCGGCGTGACCGCCAACGCCATCGACCCGGGTCCAACTGACACCGGTTGGATGACCGCGGAGATCAAAGCCGCGGTCCTGGAGTCCACGCCGCTGGGGCGCCTCGGCCGCCCACAGGACTGCGCGAACCTCGTCGCCTTCCTCTGCTCATCCGACGGAGGCTGGATCAACGGTCAGCTGCTGCACAGCGACGGAGGGATCTCCTAACCGGGCGTTCTGCTTCCTCCCTCGCCGAGCCGACGAACCTCCGCTGTCGTCTGGAGGACGGTGACTGCGCCGCGAAAGGCTGCCTGGAGGCGAGTCAGGTCCTGGGCGGAGGGCTCAATGAGGTATCGGTGGGTGGCGGCCCGCAGGAGGGGCAGGTCGGAGAGGCTGTCGGTGTAGGCGTAGTCGACGGGCAGCGTGACGCCGGCGTCGCGGAGCCGCTGCACCTTCTGCGCCCCCCGGCACCCGAGGGCGGGCCACATTCCGGTGCGCCCGGCACGGAGTCGGGCAGCGATGACCTCCACCTCGCCCAGGCCTAACTCGGCGCAAATGGCGGCGGCGAGCGGGTCGGCGCATGCGGTGACGATGATGACGCGGTCACCGGTGGCGAGGTGCCGCTGGAGCCGGTCGAGCGCGACCGCGATGCGCTTCTGGGCGTGGGTTGCGGCGAACTGTTCGGCCATGGCGGTGAACTGCGCCTCGGAGAGACCAGCCGACGCCAGCCAGAGGAAGCCGGTGATGGCCACCCGTCGGGTGGGCGACAGGAAGAGCATCGGTACGAGGAGCGGAGCGAGTACGAGCGACACCGCCGCGCGCCACCGCTGGCGGAACAGCAGATGGCGGGTGAACTGGGCGAACGAGTCTCCGCGTACCAGGGTGTCGTCGAGGTCGAAGACGGCCACCCGGCGCGTCGAGGCGGTCATCAAGCGCCTTCCGTCGGCATCGATCGTCCCGGTCAGTCCAGCACCTCGACGGTGTCACCGACACTGACCGTACGACCTTCGGGCGAAGACCCACCGGGTTCGGCCCGCACAGTCATCTGGAGACCGAAGAGGAGCTTCTGGCCGACGTTTCGCCGTGCGGCGAGCATCCGGAGCGGCTCCCGCCCCCGCTCCCCGGTCTCCTGGTCGATCGTCGCGACCAGACAGCGACCACACTCGCTGACGCCGTGGAACACGGCCCCGCCGATCCTGATGCGCCGGCCGACCCACGTGCCCTCGGCCCACGGCGCGGCACCACTGACCACCACGTTGGGGCGGAACCGGCTCATCGGCAGCGGCCCCTCGGTGCTGCCCGACTCCAGCAGCCAGTCGTTGAACGCGTCCAGCGACGCGGCGTTGGCCAGCAGCAGCGGACTGCCGTCGGCGAAGCTCAGCTCGGCGCCGGAGCCGGCCGGAACCGGCCAGGGAACGAGGTTGCCGGTGGGGTCACCGAGCCAGACCAGCCGAGCGGTGCGCCCCAACAGCCGGTTGAGCCAGTCGTCCGCCTCGGGGCCGGCGGCGCGTACCGGTGCGGGCGGCCGCCCCGGGAACACCCGGACCTTGATCGCCTCACCGCCGGTCGGTTCGGCCAGATCGAGCGGGGCCAGCCCCGGCGCCTCCAGGGTCAGACCGCCCGGCCGGGGCGCCGCCCGCATCGTCACCAGTTCCCGGTGCTGGCGCTGGGTCAGGCCGACCCCGTGTTCGTCCACAATCAGCCAGCGCCGGTCGCCGTCCAGGCCCCACGGCTCGACCCGCGCCGTCTCGCGGTCCATGCGGCGGCACCCCTTCACCGGGTACGTGTGAATTGAGGCGACTCGCACTCGGCCAGGATGACACGACCCGGCTTGACGCCGGTACCCTCGCTCCGGCGGCCGTCCCTGACTCCGGATGGCTGCCGCACCGTGACGGGCCTGATCATCGCTAGGTGGCGAATTCGACGCCGGCGAGGGAAACGGTGCGGTACGCGGCGAGGCGTTCAGCTTGTTCGACGATGTTCTTGCGCGTGGTCGCGGACAGCTTCTGCCACGGCTGAACGGCGACCTTCAACGTCTTGCCGGACTTGCGGGGACGCCAGGTGCCGACCAACTCCCCGTCGACCAGGACGGCACCGGGGCGACCCAGCACGGGCCACAACTCCTTGGCGTGAGCCCTGCTCGGCACCAGGGTTGCTCGGTCTTTGGCCTGAAGGAAAAGGTCGAACGGGCCGAGCAGGCGGGTTGCCGGAGCGTCGGCCGATTCCAGCGCCGCTTCGTCGGCGGCCAGGAGCGAGCACGCCACGCCGCCGACCATCACCTCGATCACGTCTTCGGGCCAGCGCGCCTTCACGTCCTTGACCGGGGCATCGAGATAGTCGGCCACCTGTTTGGGGGTAGCCGGGCCGAGCAGACGAAGGTACTCGCGGATGAGGTCGAATCTGTCGCCTGAGGCGGCGGCCTTCTTGAACTTCGCAATGGGCTGCACGACCGGCGGCGACGTGTCGAACTGCAGCTCCAGCCCGGCCCGCACGGCGGCCAACCGGAACGGCATCTCGTAGAGATGGGTGGCGTCGCATGGTCGGCAGAACCGCAGATAGGGCTCGGGCATCGCCTCGGCCAAGCGCCCGGAGACGTCCCCCTTGACCATCGGCTTGGTGACGACGGCTCGCATCTGAGCGGCCACCTCGTCGAGGGCAGCCAGGTTGCCGATGCCGGCCGCCTTCAACGGCCTGGCGGCGTCGTAGATGCGCTTGCCCGCGTCAGCGTCGGAGAACGGCTCGACCGCGGCAGCGACCTTCCCCACGTCGGCGCGGCGGTAGAGGTGGGGAGCGCCTCGCACAGTCCACAGCAGGATCAGATCCTCCACGGGCAACGCCGCCACATCGACCCCGCGGATGGCCAGCGCCCACCTGCCGCCATCCGGGCCGGTCTCCTGAACCCCGATGTCGAGCACTGCGGTGTCTCCGAGCGCGCCCTCGGCTCGGTCAAGCTGCTGCGCCTGAACGCGGAAGTTCATCACCTGGCGTTGCTCGATCACCTCTTCACCCTAGGCAGCGCCCCCGACAGAAACGCCACGGCAGCCGGCCGGGCGGAGAGTTGGCTGCCTCTTTGCTGCCTCCACCGTCGGCCTTTCCGGCACCGCTGCGCTCGGTCATTCCGATAGGGCGCCTTCGGCTGCCGGTTTCCGGTCAAACTTGCGGAACGACTCAGACGGCGACGGCGGCCATCTGGGTGCACGAGTCGGCGCACCGGCGGCACTGCTCGGCGCACCGCATCATCTGTTCATCTGCGCCGAACTGCGCGCAGTCGACAGCGCACGCCTGGCAGATCTGGGCACAGATACGCGATATCTCCGCATTGAACCGCGACCCCCGCCCCATGAACGCCGCCACCGTACGACAGATCTCCGCGCAGTCCACCATCAGCTTGATGTGCTCGGTCTCAACGTGCCGGCCACCTTGATGCAGGCAGTAGGTCAACGTCTCGTCACAGATCCTCGAACAGTCCAACGCGTCAGTGATCGCGCGCGCCATCACGTCCTTGGCCATGCCTTGCGCCGACATCTCGACCCTCGACCTCCTCGCACACGTGTCGCGAACGGCCCCGGGTACCCGGCCTCCGGTTGGCTAATCGGGATGGCCGTCATCGTTGGTCCGGCGTTGACGTTGAGGAACAGTCCGAGGTCGGTGAGTTGAATCGGAACATCAAGCCGCAGTCACGCCCGCAGCGGAAAGGAGGCACAACGGCTGCATGCTCGGAGCTTCGTTCGTGCCAGCGCTCGTCCGTGTGCTGGCGTCCGGCGGCGTTGCTGCCATCAGCCGTTCCGCCGGCCGACCCCGTCGGGGCCGCGTACATGCTCTGGCTGGCCAAGCACGGCGGCGAGTACGGGCTGTGCCAGATCTGGCGCGACGAGGCCGGGCGCTACGAATTGCGCCCGGAAGCGATCGACGACAGCTGCTGTCCGAAAATGTATGTCGAACCCATCCAGCCCGAGGATGCAGCGCGGTGAGCGAGGACAGACGATGACGCAGGTGGAGACGGCGGGAACCGAAGGGGGCGGCGCTGGCCAGCGGGATACCGGCGCCGGGACCTGGCGCACGCGCATCCGCCGGGCGATACGCGCAGCTTCTCGGCCGGGCCCCTGGAAGCGCGGCCGAGTGCTCGCGGCGCTGGCGCTGCTGCTCGGGCTGCTCATGCTGCTGCACGCCAAGATCCCGAACCGGATCGGGAACCTCGGCAGCTTGGTGGAGACTTTCCTGCCGTGGTTCGGTCTGTTCATCCCCGTACTGCTGATCGGGGCGCTGTGGCGCCGCTCCGCCTCCGCGGTGGCCGCGCTGCTGCTGCCGGTCATAGTGTGGCTGAACCTCTTCGGCGGGCTGCTCGGGGACAAGTCCCGCCCGGGCAGCGACCTCACCGTCGCCGAGCACAACGTCCGCGCCGCCAATCCCGACCCAGCCGGCACCGCCCGCGACCTGGCCGCCTCCGGGGCGGACGTGCTGGCCCTGGTGGAGGTGACCGAGCAGGCCCGGGGCACGTATGAGAACGAGCTGGCGAAGGCGTATCCCTACCACACGGTGCAGGGCACGGTCGGGCTGTGGAGCAAGCTGCCGCTGTCGGACTCCCAGCCGGTCGACACCAAGATGGACTACGGGCCGCTGGCGGCCACCAAGCCGGCGGACGTCAAGATGGCCTACACCCGGGCGTTGCGCACCACGGTGACCACGGACCAGGGTCCGCTGGCGGTGTATGTGGCCCACCTGGGTTCCGCACGGGTGAATCCCAGGGCGGGCTTCTGGACGACCCACCGGGACAGAAACGCGCAGGCGCTCGGCGAGGCCATCGCCGCCGAGCAGAACGAGCGGGTGGTGCTGCTCGGCGACCTGAACGGCAGCATGGACGACCGGGCGTTCGCCAGCATCACCTCGCAGCTGAGTTCGGCCCAGGACGCGGCCGGGGATGGCTTCGGCTTCACCTGGCCGGCAAAGTTCCCGGTGGTGCGGATCGACCAGATCCTGGTCAGAGGGGTGAAGGCGGAGAGCTCCTGGGTGCTGCCGGCTACCGGCAGCGACCACCTGCCGGTGGCGGCCCGGATCACGCCTTGATCACGGCAAGCCCGTGCGAGCGCGTACCGCCACCGTTGATGTCAACCGCTGATGTCAAGCCGACTCTCACTCGATCGATGGCCCGCCGTTTGGTCATTCGTTCGCCGAGCCCGGCTGGCCGTCTCTGATGCCGCTACCAGATGATGATGCCGCCGTGTACCGCCCTGGCGCGGTCCACAGCGCGCCGGACGTTAGTCAGGTAATGGAGGATGCGATCCGCGTCGTATCCAGTCGCGGCGGATAGTTGCTCGACGTTCTCTGCCAGGAATATGCACTCCTGCTCGAAGGCGTCAAGCTGACCTGGCGGGACCTGGAGACTCCCACGGTTCTCAACCGTGATGTCAGCAAGTTGCGGCAGGAACGTCGCGCCGAGACGCCGAGCGGCTGCGGAGCCCCACAGCTTATAACGAAAGCTTTCAGTTCCTACCGCGGTGCTGGTGCCCGGCGGATCCACCACAACGTCCCTACCGGCGTAGGCGTCGTCGTCGGGTATCCACACCGAGATATCGAGGCTCATCCCACTCCCGCCCTGTCTCGAAGCACGGCTACTTTAAGCGATGACCAAATGCACTTGCTGCCTTCTCGCTGCCTCCGGACAACGACTGACGCCTGGTCCCTGGTGGAACGGGAGTTGGGGCCGCGTGGCCGGGCGCGGCTAGCCGGCGGCAGGCTCACTAATCAGCTCAGGCAGTGCACCCACACCACGGCTTTGGCCGGCCAGCTGCCAGTCCCGTGTAGGTCGATGATGCCGAGCTCCACACGCTGCCCGTGCGAGTCAGTCGCCAGACAGGTCGGGCGGGTGCCCTGATAGTCGGCGCCGGAGGCGTCCGTCCATGGCACCTCCCCCAGCAGCACCATGCCCTCGCCCTCGCGGCGACCGTTGTCGGCCGAGAAGCCGATTGCCGTGCCGTCCACGTTGACCCCGGTTACCACACCCCGCACAATCGCCGGCCGACCACGGTCGCCGACGGTCTGCCACATCACCGCCCCGCCGCGGCGACGACGGCAAGCAGGAGCACCGCCGCCCACACCGGGATGCGCATGGGTCTGGCCAGGACGGACGACAAATTGCCCACGACAGGGGTCACCGCCGCACTCTACGTTGGTCAGCGGCAGGCGTCCGCCCAGACGTGCACACCGCACCACGGCGTCAAGCCGGCTTGAACACACCCGCCAGCCTCCGGCGGCTACTACTGCCAACTGACCAAGCCGATTGACTTCGCTATCGTTCGCGCTTTACCACTAAGCGACAAGGTGCACCTCGTGGAGTATGCGGCTACATCTGGTGCGAGCACTGCTGGGCTGAAATCTACGGCGGCGGATACGAGCGGCCCGAGGTTAGCTGACCCACGCATTACGAGTCGGCCGCCAGTTGCTGCTTGAACCCTTGGCCTTCGTGTTGGTTGGCGTCCGAGTCCGCGATCGTTTACTGCTGCTCGCCGGTTCGGCTGCTCGCTTGGCTGCTCGGCTGAGTACTGATGCGAAGGTCGCAACGTCCGCTCGGGTCCAACGGGTTCGGCTCAGAGCCGACAGCGGCCCTCCTCGTCTGGCCTCTGCCGCCGCCGTTGATGTCAGCCACGGATGTCAAGCCGGGTCCCTCAGGTCCCCGAAAACGGTCCCGGGCCTCCCGGATGGCTGCCGGCCCAACCGATGCCCCCGGGAGGTTGCTTCCACTCGGAGGCACGCCTCTTCGACAGGCCAGGCCATCGTTTACGTGCGGCCTGCCGACTGGCGCCTACCGCTGCGCCAAGCTCGGGATAGCCGGCACCGTGCTGCACCGCTTCCTCGGCATTGGCGGACACGAGGTCCGCGAGAAGGCGCCGCATGTGCTCACCTGCCGCCATCCGTGCAAGGTGAGTCCGCATCCTCTCCGCCGAGCTTGGCTCCTGGGCAGCGCTGCCCTGGGCATCCACATCAAAGTTGTGTAGCCGCTGCGCCCAGTCATCGGCAACAGCACCCAGTTCCCGCCGTAGTTCCTGTCGCTCGTCCGACGTCAGCTCGCGCATGATCGGCTCCCTCATCAATGGACTCCGACTCCAGCGTCCGCTCGACAACCAGCGTTGTCAAGCGTCGTGGGCATGTGTGGTGGCGAGGGGTGAGGACGTTGTCGCCTCGGCGTCCCGTGAGGCTCTCGCCTCGAGAGTGACCCGCGCATTACGAGTCGACTGCCCGGCGCTGGTCCACCGCCTGGTCCTCGCGCCCGCCTGGCGCCCTGGTCCGCCATCATCCGCCGACGCTCGCTGGCTTGGCTGCTCGTTTGGCTGCTCGGCCTTCAGCAGCCTCGGCCTTTGGAGTCGGTGAGGGGGTCCACAGCACAGGAGTCAGGGAGAGGTTCGGTCCTGTCCGCCGCCAATCTTTCTGCCCGGTGGTACAGGTCATCAGCGATGTTGTCCCAGTCGGGGCCGAAGGCGTGGAGATCACTGGCCGCCACACGCAGCAGCTCGACATCCTCCGGCCGTTGGAGGCAGGCCAGCCGGAACGCGAGATTCCGCGCCCAGACCGGGAGCCCTATCCAGTCCTCCTCTAGCATCACCTTCAGTATCCCCACTATCTCGTCGGCCGATGCGAAGGTCACCACCTCGACAAATGCGCTGGCGACCCTGGCGCTATGCCGGTGGGTAAGCAACCTGGCCAACTCAAGCAGCGACATGCACTCCGGCGCGAAGGGCTCTGCGTCAGCAGGCTCCCGGGAACGGTTCCTGGTAGCCCTATCAAGCAACGCCCGGAGCCAACCCGTCGTCTTCACAAGTCAGAACCTAACCGCTCCCCACCTGACGACCCGATCACGGCACAGACGCCTAAACGATGGTCTGACGTAGGTGACTTGAAGCAGAACTAAGGGCCGCTAGCTCACGACCAGCGGGATCGGCCCTCGACGCCTGCTCATGCGGCGTCAAGGGCTGCCATGGTTCAGCACTGGTTGACGACGTTTGACGGTGCCTTGTGCCCCGCTTGCGCTCCAGACCCTTCGTCGAGGGCTGCCCGCCCTTGCCCCCGTCCCCGAAGCTGCGATCCGTCGTTGACACCCTGGCCCGGCGATCCGCACACCGCCTAACTCTCCGCCATGGAGCAGCTGCGCGACCTTGCCATCCGGCTGGCGATGGACGAGCCGGTCGGCGATGACCTACCGATGGCCGCTGCTCACGCTCTGACCCGAGGCGTCGACTCTCCGAGCTTGCGTGAGCTCGCCGGTCTTTCGAAGGGCCAGTCGCGGGAAGCCGTCGACCTGTTCCGGCAGGCGATGGATGAGCTCGGCTGTCCGGTCCCGGCCATGAGCGGCGCCCGGCTACACCTCATGCGTGAGGCAGCGGCGAACCTCGTTGCTGGAAGGGGCGACCCCGAGGACCTGGCTCACCAGATTTACTGGCAAGCGTGCTACTCCGGAATGCCGGAGCTGCGAGCGGTGGGCGATCGCTTCTTAGAGCTGTACGCCGGATGGGGCGCAACGTATGACCAGGCGGAGGAAGCGGTAGCGGCCATGAAGGCAGCGGCCGCAAGCGTTCCTTCGCGGCAATCCAGCCTGAGCGCTGTCCGCGACGGCGACGCGGGTTGAGGTGCCCCGACTCCTTGACCCCCAGGCAACCAACAAGGCTTGCTGACCTGCTCCCCGAGGGCGTCTAGCTGCGACAACCATCCGCCAGAGTTCATGGATGTCCGCCGCTGCTCGTGCCCGTCGTCACCCAGCTAGCCACCCACCTATTCGGCACCCGAACCATCCCGATCTCCGGCTAGACGTCCGAGGAGGTACTGCGCTCCGCCATCTCCGGACCGCGCTCGCTGTCGCGGATCCACCAACCGGCCTTCCTCGTAGAGCAGCCGGTTCAACCGTCTGCGGGCATGCACATCACGTTGGGCGAGAGCCGCCAGCTCGACATGACGGCCGGCGCGAGCAAGCAGATCCATGTGCCATAGGTGTGCGTTATGCCGCTCGTGGTCGGTGCTGTAGCACCCCCAACAGCACCGACCACCGCGATTGCTCGGTCCCAGTCGCCCCGCTCCTCGGCGACGCGCGCAGTCTCAGACCAGTGAGGCACGGGCATCATCGTAGGTAGCGCTCACCCTCACCTTGGCAAGCGGATTGGTCCGCAGCGTGAGCAAGCCGCGCTGGCTGGTGAATGAGCACGGAGCGTTCAGACCGGGGCGCACCAATGCCCTTGCGCCGGTGTTGACCCTGCAACGGGCACGCATCGGGCACGACGACGGATCTAGCTCCGGCGACGCGAATAGAGGCAAACGTAGTTGAGGTAGCGAGGCGGTTCGCGTCGAGGCTTACGACCGGCGGACGTAGTACCTGGCCCAGGCTGGTAGAACAACCAGAGCTGGTCGTCGATCCACACGTTCCCGTTGCCGGGATGGTGCACCTTGTGACCGGCATCGCGCAGTGCTGTGACAACATCGTCCGCCGGCCACCCAAAAAGATCGACGTCATCGAAGGCCACGGCGACTGCTGCGGCTGAGCCTGCTGAGCGACCCACACCCACTGTTTCAAGGACGCCAGGCATCCCAGAGAACCCGAAAGTAACCGTCGCACCGCCGAAAGTAAGCGCCTTGGCTGACACTGGCGTCTCTGCTCGAACACGACACACGAACGCGTCCTGCACGTCGCCGGCGCTGATCAGCGCGGTGACCACATCGCCTTCCGCCGCACCGAACACAAGCTGGCACGCCGACACCGGCAGCCGCACGCCCGTCCCGGGCAGCAGGTGGATCTCCACGAAGGAAGGATCTCATTCGTGCCGTCGCTCCTGTGGCCTCAAACGCTGTCACAGCGACTCAAACTTGCCATCCGATACCCCTCCTATGGAGGTCAAGGGGCTAGGGCGGTGAGGTCGGCGCGTAGGGCGGTGTAGACGTCGCGGATGATGTAGCGCTTGAGGCAGCGGAGGATCTCCTGTTTGCTGAGGCCTTCGCTGATGCGTCGGGTAGGCGCGTGTTCGGTGGTCGTAGCGCAGGCGGCAGAGCGCGATGGTGTTCCTCGCCTTGTCACCTGGGCAAAAGTCGTCATCAGTCGTCGTTGTTGGTCGTCCACGATCGGCCTCCGACGGCCTGGTGACGGCCTGGACCTGGTCCTCGTCGACTCGCCCGGAGCTGGCGCGCCCCGGCCTTGTCTGACCCCTCGTTTGTTAGTTCTGGGCGCTCCGTCCGACAGAGTCCGTGTCCATGTCTGCGCCTCGGCCGGCTGGCTGGGATTACCGTCCGTCCCCGTGCCTGCTGATGCGCCGGCGTTCGGTGCGGTTGCTGTCAGTGTTGCTGTCGACAGCTTTCTCGCCGGCCTACGCCGTAGGCGGGGCCTGGGCTTGTGCCAGGTTCTACTTGAAGTAGTGCCACCCGCCGCCGTCCGTTACCCGGGTCTCGGAGTCGAACCCTACGTCGATGCGCTCAGCGTCCGGCCAACCCTCCCGGGAAAAACAAGCGACGACCGTCTCGCGCATGCGTCCGATCTCTGCCAGCAGGTCCGCGTCATACTCGCGGTCGGCGCGTTCCTTGCTCGGGAAGTACCAGGCGGGCAAACGGGACGGGGAACCGGCGAGTAAGACCCAGACGACGAGATGCTTACGGTCGATATCGACGGCTCCGTACCAGAACACGGACGAGAAGAGTCCGGTACTGCCATGAGCAAGCTCCCGCCGCGCTCGCTTCACAGCGCGGTTGCACTGCCTCTTCGGCGTCGGTGCGAGGAGAGACACAGCCACATCCTCGCAGAGGATCGAAACAGGGTACGGGCGTCAACAGCCGCCGACCTGGTCCGTCACGAGGTGTTTCGACGAGCTGGCGGCATCGTTGCGGTCAAGCCGACTGATACACGGTTTAGGAACGGTTTAGCGCCTGCTGAGCCATCTGCCGTCTCACCAGGGAGTACGCGGGAAGGCTTCCCAGCGACGCGCCTGATCGTTCCGCGCATGTTCCGGATCTTGCTGTTCCGCCGCACGCCGGCTCCGGCACATGTCATATCGTCGCCCTAGCCTGCCGCCGCACTGACAGTGGCGGCCACACCTCCCTGGCCAAAAGCGGCGTATCGGCGCAAGGGAGGGAAGGGTCCGGCGAGCGTGGGCGGGTGGGGCGAACATCGGAGTCGGCACAGGCGCGAGACGTCCTGCGCGGTGAGGAGGAGTCCCGGCAGGCCAACTTCCTGGAGTTGTTCTTCGACCTGGTGCTGGTTTTCGCCCTGATCGGCGTGGTCAGCCGGGTGGTGCCGGACCTGCTCTCCGACCGCCGGCCGCCTGACCACCGCCGGTTCGCGTGCCGATCTAGGGCAGATCGTTGCTGGATGATCTCTGATCACCACGATCTGCCCTAGATCGACTCGACGGAGGGGAGCGGAGCGGTTAGCGCACGCTGAAGGCGCGGATCACGGTCTGGTCGACCGAGTTGCCCGAGCGGTCCGTGGCGCTGGCGCGCAGCGACGCGTAGGCCGCGCCCTTCGGTGCCTGCAGGTGCGCGGTCCAGGCGCCACCCGGTGCACCGTCGAGCGTCTGCTTCTGCCAGTGCCGGCCGTCGTCGTACGACACCTCCAGCGTGACCGGCCCGATCCCGCCGCCGACGGCGCCGGGCAGGTGCCCGGCGGTGACGGTCAGGTCGCTCCGGCCCTTCGCTGTGCCGGCGGCGTCGGTGTCGACGGCGTAGTCGAGCTGGAGCAGCGGCAGCACGCTCGACTCCACTCCCGCGGCCGGCGCCGCCGACCGGAACCGCCACTGCGTCTGGGTGCTGGTGGAGTACCGACCGGCGGCCGGGTCCTGCGAGGTCTTGACGACCAGCCGGTACGGCAGGTCACCCGCGCCCGGCGCGGTGCCGCTGATCCACGTGCTGCTGCCCTGGCCGAGCAGCGTGTCCCCCTGGTAGAGCTCGTTGGTCTGCGTGGCCCCGTTCAGCGCCATGCCGACGTGGTCGTCGCCGCCCCAACCGGGCACGTCCAGGTTCAGGCTGTCACCCGACCGGGTGGGCAGCTTGAAGTTGTTGTTCAGGTGGGGCCGCTCGATCGGCTCGAAGAACTGCTCCGCGCCGCTGCTGCCGGCCCGGTAGTTGGTCCGCGTGTCGATCTGGTACGTGCCGGATTCCAGGTACGCCTCCTGACCCCACTGGTACAGGTCGCCGGTGGACACCCAGTCGGTGCGGACCGGCGCGAGCGGCCGGTTGCTGGTCCGGCCGATGCCCCAGTCCGAGTACGACGGCCAGTCGAAGCGGAACTCGCCACCCCGGGTCTGCGGGGTCGGGGTGGCGAAGCCCACGTCGATCCGGGCCAGCGTTTTCCTGCTCTCGGTCCGGGTCAGCTCACGCGGGATCCGGTTGTGGTAGCCCTGGGCCAGGTCGTACACGTAGTCGGCGACCGGCTGCGACGCCACCTCGAGCGTCGTCGACCCGCGGTGGATCCGCTGGATAAGCGCCTCGCCCTCGTCCGTGCTGAGCAGCGCCACCTCGATCGGGGTGGGGGTGAAGAAGTCGACCCCGTAGTTGCGTACCTGGCGCCATGGACGGTCGTTCACCACCAGCATCAGCTTCGCTCCGGCGGCGGTCGCCGCGGCGGCCTGCTCGGAGTCGCCGACCTCCCCGTTGTGCCGGACCACGACCACCTTGCCGCGGGCGTCGAGCGTGGCGTAGTCGCCCGCCGCACCGTTGCCGGCGTACACGGCCGGCAGCGTCCACCGGCCCTTCGGCAGCTGGGTGGTGCCCTCCTGGCGGACCACGTCGTCGAAGTCGACGGTCGTGGTGCCGACGCTGAGCACCGGCTGTTCCCGCCGCCAGCGGGCACCGACGTAGAAGTCGCCGTGCGTGACGTCGTGGCTGGTCGGCTGCGCCCAGAGGCTGTCGTAGAAGACGGCGCCCTCGATGAACGAGCGCCACCGGCCGTCACCCTCGGACCGGTAGTAGTCCAGCCGGGCGAACGTGTCGGAGGTCGGCTGCGGCACCAGCGACTGGACCTGCCGGGCCGCCGTGCCGTCCAGCCGCACGGTGGTGTCGGCGCGCAGGTCGATGTCCGGGTCGCCCAGCAGGGCCAGGCCCAGCGAGTTCGGCCCGTGGCTGCCGGTGACGTTGAGGAAGCTCATCGCCGAGTAGACGCCTTCGGGCAGGTTCAGCTGCAGCGTGCCGTCGGGGTCGGTGTTGACGAAGGCCGGCTCGTAGCTGCCCGGCTGACCCAGCTCGATCGTGCCAGCGGCCGGCCGACCGGCGCGGTCGGTCAGTTCCATCCGGAGCTGGTGATACGGGGTGAACGTGCCCACGCCGATCGCGGTGCGGGTCAGCACGACCCGGTCCGGGCCGGTCGCGACGACCTGCCCGGTGTACCGGCTGCCGGCGCTGGCCCGGGAGGTGTCCGTGGTCAGGGTGACGGCGGCGGTGCCGTGCGCGGGTACGGTCAGCCGCGCCGCGGACAGACCGAACAGCCCGGCCGGCGCGGACGCGGCGTCCACCGCCACGTTTAACGTGATCGGCTGCCCGGTCGTGTTGGTGTACGTCACCGGGTGCGTGGTGGCGGCCGCCTCCGCGGTCTCGTGGCGCACGGCGGTGTAGACGGTGCCGGTGGCGACGATCGGGGCGCGTACCGCCGCGGCGACGTCGACCCGGCCGGTGCCGGCCTGGTACGCGTCGTACTGCGGGGTGGCCCTGGTCGTGCTGACCAGGGCGTCCTTGAGCTGCTGGCCGGTCCAGTCCGGGTGCTTCGCAGCGAGCAGAGCGGCGGCGCCGGCCACGTGCGGCGCGGCCATCGAGGTGCCGTCATGCTTCTCGTATGCGCCCTCACCGGGCGCGTACTGCGAGCGGGCCGCCAGCACGCCGACGCCCGGCGCGGTCAGCTCCGGCTTGATCGCCTCGTCGCTGATCCGTGGCCCCTGGCTGGAGAAGTAGGCGAGCTGGTCGCCGGAGTCGACCGCACCGACGGTCAGCGCGGCGTCCGCGGCGCCCGGGGCGGTCACGGTGCCCGGCGCGCCGAGGTTGCCGGCGGAGACGACGAACAGGGCGCCGGTCTCCGCGCTGAGCGTGTTGACCGCCTGGCTGATCGGGTCGGTTCCGTCGGTCGGCTGGCTCGAGCCCAGGCTCATGTTGATGACCGTGGCGTCGGCGTCCCGGGCCGCCCACTCCATGCCGGCGAGGATCCAGGAGTCCAGCCCGTACCCGTCGTCGCTGAGCACCTTGCCGATGGCGAGCCGGGCGTCCGGGGCGACGCCCTTCTCGCGCCCATCGGAGGCGGCGCCGGTGCCGGCGATGGTGGACGCGACGTGGGTTCCGTGGCCGATCCGGTCGGCGAGGTCCGCACCGGGTACGAACACGGCCGACTCGGCGATCCGGTCGGCCAGGTCGGGGTGACCGGAGTCGATGCCGGTGTCCAGCACGCCGACGCGTACGCCCGCGCCGGTGTCGCCGCCGGCCCACACCTCGGGGGCGCCGATCTGCGCGGTGGTGTCGGCGAGGTCGGCGTGTACCCGCCCGTCGAGCCAGATCTTAGCGATCCCGCCGCCGAAGCGTCCGGTGCCGCCGGAGGCCCCCACGGTCGACTTCGCCGTGGCGGTGACAGCGGCCCAAAACTTGTCGGCCTGGTCGCGGTCTTCGTTCAGCGCGGCGCCCTTGATGCTGCTCAAGGTGCGGGTGCGGGTCGCCCCGGTCGGTACGGCGGCGCTCCGCAGCCCCGCCGCCGCGTCGGCGTACGAGACGATCAGCGGCAGGTGGTCCACGTGTGCGTCGTCGTACCCGTCGGCGATCAGTCCGGTGACATTGAACAGTCGCTTGTCCAGCGTGCCGGCGGCCAGGTAGGGGAGCACGGACTGCGGGTAGACGTACAGGTCGTTGCCGGCCTCCACCACCCGTACCTGGGTCGGGGCGCCGTCCGGGCGGCGGGCGTCGACGGTGCCGCCGTTCGCGTCGCGCCGGGTGGTGATCACGTCGCCGGTGATCAGCGTGACCGACCGGGTTCCGGGTGGGGTGGGCAGGTCGCTCGTCGGTGCGGCGGGGGCCGCGGCTGTCCGGCCGGGCTGAGCCGCCGGGTCGGGAGCGGCGGCCAGGGCTGGTGAGCCTCCGGTCGCCGCCAGAACCGCGGAGACCACGGCGGCGAGCCGGGCTCCACGGGGACGGGGGAACTTCACTTGTGTCGTCCTTGCCTCGTCTACTGCTCCAGTCGCCGCCTGAGGGGACGGCGCCGCCTCCGGATGCCACTGGCCGAAGTGGTTGTCACCGGGCAAGGGCATCGATCGGAGGACCGGACGAGACCGTACGCCGACAAGATCCTTTCGTATAGGAGAACTTCCTGAGCGCGGGCTGAGCTCCTTCGATCGAGCCCAAGTTACCGGGAGGTGATCATGTCGGAGGAGCCCCGCGTCGCCATCGTCACCGGAGCCGCGCGCGGCATCGGCGCGGCCACCGCCCGGCGGCTGGCCACCGACGGGATGGCCGTCGCCGTCGTCGACATCGAGGAGTCGGCGATCACTTTGGTTCCCACGGCGGCGAGCGGTCCGTCGGGCAGCGCCACCGGCCGTGTCCGGCGCAGAGTGGGCGCCGGGGCCGAAACGCCGACGAGCAGGCCGACAACGACGACGCAGATGCCCGCCATCTGCGTGGCGGGCGGAACGACGTGATCCTGCATGGTCATCGCGACGACAGCGGCCGGGGGCAGCAGCCCCACGGTCAGCGATCCTTGTTCCACGCCGGCCAACTGAATCCCACGAAACCAGCACCAGAAGCCGCCGGCGGTCAGGACCACTCCAAGGTGTGCCAACACCAAACCTTCAGTGCCGGTCGGCATGCGCCACGAGGACGGCTCCCCGGCCATGGCAGAAGCCCCGGCCAGCATCGGCACCGCCAGAACGCAGCTGTACGCGGACACGCGAACCGCTCCCAGGCGGGGCAACAGCTGCGCAGCCACCAACGCGAACGCGACATCACCGGCAAGAGCTCCAACAGACGCTGCAAGGCCGAGCACGCTCGCGTGCCCCGCACCATGCACCAGGATCGTTCCCGCCACCACGATCGCCGATGAAGCGAGCAGCTGCATGCTCGGCGCCTGACGGCGCAGCAGAGGAGCCAGGATCGCGACCACCACCGGCACGGCGCCGACGATGGTGGACACCACCGCCGCGTCCGCGTGCTTCAACGCGACGACCAGGCAGGCGTTGTAACCCGCCAGGCCGGCCGCGGCGAGCACGGCGAGCCAGGCTAGCTCTCTCGGTGTGATGCGGGAAGCGGAGGTGGGTAGATGGAAGGCTGGCTTGGCCTTGGCCTTGACGTGCAGTTGAACATCGAGGCTTCGGCGAGTGATCTTGGCGAGCTCGGGTACCGCTGGTTCGACGAGATGTCTCAGCGACTGGCGCCGCAGGTTCGGCAGGAGTTGGCGGATCTGCCGGCGCGGACGGCGCCCAGCAAGGGGCGGTTCGGATCCTCGGGCGAGGCAAACTCCGTGTTCGGGGTGGTCGACGTGGACCGGCGCCCGGGCAGGGGCGGGGAGCGCATCTGCTCCACGGCCGGGATGCGGTGGCTGCGGGAGCAGTTCGAGCAGCTTCCGTGGCGGTCGCACCTGTGGTTCGGTCGTTTAGACGAGCACGGCCACCGATCCGGCAGCCTGCTGAATCTGGAGCTGCGGCACGACGAGGAGTCGCCAGGCTGGCTCCAGCTGTCCGCTATTCCCCTGGAGAACAGCTTCCTGGCGCCGGAGACGGGGCGGGCCGAACAGCAGCGGTGGCTGGATGCGCTCTTTTCATTCGCCGACGGCGTCAACCCCGGCTACGGCCACATCGCCTACTGGCACGACGGCGCCACGGCGCTGGAGCGGGGATTCGATCCGCGTCAGTACCCCCGGCAGTGGCGCTACCCGGAGTTCACTGTCAACGACTGCCGGCACCACCTACGCGGCTACTCCTGGCTGACCATCGTCCCCGAGGAGCTGGCGCAGCGGCTCGGCGGCGTCGAAGGGCTACGGAACAAGGGAGCGTTCTGGCAGGTGCGGCAACTGTCACGTGGTGGGGTCTGGCTACTCGCCACGCCCGACTACCGCGACTTCACCGACGAAGCGCTGGCACGGGTCTTCCACGCACTCGCGCCAGTGCTCCGCCCGGGCACGCCCCGCCAACTGTCCCAAATGGCAGGCGACCCGCCCCACCGCATCGTCCTGCAGGACGCCGCGCAGACCAGCTGACCACCTCCACCGCTAAGGGTGATGCATACAGTTCGCCTACGGTCTGGGCCAAACTATTCGTCGGGCGGCGGGGTCCCAGGGTTGCTCCGGACCCCGCCGCATCAGATGACGATCCCTGATCGCAGGAACATCCGTTCTAAACCGTTGCCGGCTCTGCTACCAGGGAGCTAGCCTCCTGCCGGTCGACGCCGCGCCCCCGCCGACACACAGCGACGACCGCTGTCCTCCGGGCAATCACCGGCGCCCTCACGGAAAGCAGAAAGCAGACGTGGGAACCAGTTACCAGAACCTGCTCGTGATCGGCGAGCTGGCAGACGTTAGAGGGAAAGTGATCGCGGCAGGCATGAACGGATGGCTTGTACCGGCCGGCCCTAACCGCGTAGTGCTGCTGCCGCGCGAGGGCGAGTGGGACGTCGCAGACGTGGATCCGCTCGCGAAACAGCTCAGCGCTGACTCGGACGCCTCCGTGGTCACAAACGAGGTGGTCGACTCCGACGCAGTCGTGATGACGGTCTACCAGGAAGGCCGGCCCGTCCACCGCTACGTCTCCGACCAGTCGATTTTCGTCGACTGGTTCATCGACGACGAGGGTGACACCAAATTCCGAGTCAACGGTGTCGCGTACCCCGCAGACGCCGACTGCCCGACTGGACCCTCGGGCGCCGATCCGCGGGTGCTCGCGCCCTTCGGCGCTGGTCCGGTGGACCTGGAGCGTCTCGGTGCCATCCTCCAAGGCGAGCTGAATGAAACTGGCTGGCGGCTCGCGGAACAGCAGCACTGGGCGATAGCCGAGGCCCTGAATCTGGATCCCCGTGCGCTGACCGCCGCTTTTCGGTGGGCCCGACACGAGGATCTTCCCCTCGCCGTCAGAGTCCGACCTGAGACCCTGCCAGAGTAAGCCGCAGCGTCGGGGAACGTCTAAGCCCAGTTCGCCGAAGGCCCTCGGGTGCCGAGCCTCCAACAGCGGGACGCCGGTGCTCCCGGCAATCATCGAGTGTTAGCCCTGGGCACATGATCCCCGGACCCAACAGGCCGCAGCTGAGGCCTCTGCAGAGATGATCGGAGGGCGGCGCGCGTCCCACCCACCGGAAGGACGACCACTTCAGTCTTCCCGAGGAGGTCAGACGAGGACGATCAACGAAGAGCAGGCCAGTGACCTGCGCAGAGTGAATGCTTCGGGCGTAGCTACGGGGCAGTTCATCGCCATCTAATGCTCCCTCCTGCCTCCACGCGCCCCCGTCCAGCAGCGGCCACGCGGGCGGCCAGCGCACGAGCAGGATCCCGCACCGCAGAGCGTGGCCAAAGCGTCCAGGGTTGGCCGCGCGTGGACATGCCGAGCTGGGGGCGGTCAGTGTGTTCGGCTCTTCCAGACCGGCTGCTGAGGTTTGTCGTTGTGCACGATGATGTCGACGTGATCGACCGGGCGGACCGTAGCGTAGTAGTACTGCTGGGAGAGGATGTAGCGCTCGCGCCCGCGCTGTTCAACTCTTGCCGCTGCGTCCGTAAGGGATCTGCGGCGCCGCGCCAAGGGGCTGGACGTCTCCCACCGAGAGGCCGGTTCAGGGCCGCTCCTGATTCTCGCCCAGCTCTGCCGGGTCGGCCCGTTCAGGTGGCGTGGCGGTGCCAGCGTGCAGGTAGGGCAGCAGCACCAGCCGCAAGCACAACCACCATGCGTAGACGGCAGCGGCACCCCACGCCTGAGCATCGGTGAGCAGCCCGTGCGCAAGCTCGTTACGCAGGTTCGGACCGAGTTGCTCGCAGAGCAGGGCACGTAGCTCCAGGACCCAACCCGCCCCGAGCAGGCGCTCGGCATCAGGCATCTCCAGCAGCGCGGCGATGCTCTTCTCCGACTCGACGCCGTCGTCGTCGACGAAGAGGGTGAACACTCCATGCGTCTTGAAATGGTGGCGCAACAGCTGCTCGACTTGCGGCACCAGCACCTCATGCACGGGCGACCGTAGGCGCACTCCTAGCATGGGCAAGGCATACTCGCAGGGTGATCGTGAGCGTGTTCTTCGATGTAGGCGAGACGATCGTGGACGAGTCCCGGGAGTATGGGACCTGGGCGGACTGGTTGGGTGTACCCCGGCACACGTTCTCCGCGGTCTTCGGGGCGGTGATCGCTCGCGGCTTGGACTACCGGGAGACGTTCCAGGTCTTCCGGCCAGGATTCGACCTGGCCGAGGAGCGGGAGCGCCGCGCCGCGGTCGGCCAGCCGGAGCACTTCTCCGAAGAGAATCTGTATACGGATGCTCGGCCGTGCCTGGCCGCGCTGCGTGAGTTGGGCGTGCAGGTCGGCCTGGCCGGAAATCAGACGGCACGGGCCGAGACGATCCTGCGCGCTCTGGATCTGCCGGTGGATGTGATCGGCACGTCGGACGGCTGGGGTGTGGAGAAGCCGTCGGCGGCGTTCTTCGACCGCGTTGTCGCGGTGGCGGGCTGCCCGGCCGAACAGGTGCTGTACGTCGGTGACCGGCTGGACAACGACATTCGGCCTGCGCAGGACGCCGGAATTGCGACGGCGCTGGTACGGCGCGGCCCGTGGGGGCACATCCTCGACGACAAGGCCGTCAGGGAACGATGCTTGTTCTGGCTCGACTCGCTGGCTGAGCTGCCCGAGCTGGTGCGCAAGCACAACGAGTCGGCGGCCTAGCTCCCAGGTAGGGCGGCTCGGCTGGCGGCGAGGGCGGCGATCCGTTCGTCGAGCTGCCTGCCCTGCCGGCTGTCGCCGAGTACGGGCCGGACGGCCCTGACTCGATCGAGGCCGGTGCCGTACCAGTCCTTATGTAGGGCATCCATCGCCTGGTTGAGGTAGTCGGCGGCGTGGTCTCCGTCGCTGCGGTGCGCCGAGGCGAGGTCGGCGAGGATGACGCTGCGCTGCTTCGCTGCGGTGGTGGTTAGGCCGGCGAGGGCCTCGGTGAGCTGCCTGGTGGCTTCGGGGTGGTCGTCGGCCGCGAGGGCCGCGTAGCCGGCGAAGGAGTGCAGTCGGCCGGCGTTGTAGAAGTCGAGCCATTCCGGCGGGGTGGGGTTGGCTTCGATTGCGGTTGCGGCGAGGTCGATCTGGTGGCGGCTGGCTGCGCCGGCGCCGGCGCGGGCTTCGACTTCCGAGACGACACAGTGCAGCCAGGAGCGGACGGCCGGGCTGACGCCGTGCCAGGTGTGCTGCAGCGCCGCGTCGACCAGTGGGCGGGCCGCGGAGGGGTCGTGACTGAAGGCGGGGATGAAGGCCATGTGACCGAGAACGGCGGCGGCCAGGGCGTGGTCGCCGGCTTCCCTGGTGGCGGCGAGGGCGACGTCGTAGCAGCGCTGGGCGATGGCGGGTTGGTTGAGGTCGAAGAACGCCAGTCGGGCGGTGAGGAGCGCGGATTCGGCGAGGGCGGCGGCGAGGGTGGTGCGGCTGGTGCCGCTCGCTGCTCGGACGAGTCCGGTGCCTAGCTGGGTGTGGGCGTAGGCGGCCTCGTAGAGCGGCCGGGCCGGGCTGGTCCAGTACAGGGCCCGCTGGCAGCGAACGATGTCGGTGTACGCGTCCGGGTCGATGGTCTTCGTGTCGGCGTGCGCTGCTTGCGGGTCCAGTGACAGCAGCGGCGCGACGAGGGGCAGCATGCTGGCGCCGAACAGTGCGCGGAGGACGGCTGCCCGGTCCCAGCCGGCTTCGTTCTCGTCTCCGGTGAGCATGTCCCACAACCTCCTGAACTCGTGCAGTGTGTCCGCGCGGGGGCACATGGCCAGCTCATCCGGGGTGAGGAGGCCGAGCTGGCTCGCTGGCTTGTCGAAGATGGCCACCAGGTGCTTGCGGTAACGGGGGTCTGGCCACCGTTCACCGGTCTCCCATCGCCGCACCGTGTTCGCATTAAGTCCGGTGTCGGTCTCTCCGGCGTGGCTCATCCCCGCGCGGATGCGCTCGGCGACCTCCTCGTACGACCAGCCCCGTTGAAGCCTCTCCCACGCTAGCCGCCGGTTGGGGGGATAGCGCCGTCCGGCCATCTGAGCACCTCCGCGTTGCGTGGCGACGACGGTCACGCTAGCTACCTCCGCTACGGCACGTCATTGCTTGGTTGCGAGCGGACGGCTAGTGGACGGTACCGCCCGACGCCTGTGGACGGTTCGCTGTTGACGAGCATCGAAGACCGCTGCCGACTGGCGGGCCTGCTCACCGACCCATTGTCATCGACGCCAGGGGATTCATGGTGGACAGATTGATCGAGTCTGGCAAGCGGCCATTGAGTTGACCCGTCCGACTTTGGCGGCGGCCGGATGCGCGTTCGTGAGGGTGAGTCCTCGTCCGCGTACCGCCATCGGGGCTGCGCGGGCTGGTGACCGGCAGGGTGCTCCCAGCCGCCGCCTCGCGAGGGTGGACCCGCCGGGGTTCCGGCGGGTCCGCCAGGACTGGCAGCCGAGGGGCCAGGTTCGTCGAGCGGTGGCGTCATGACCGTCTACGTCTCGCGGCACGCCCTCGCCAGCACCACGGGCACCCCACACCCCTCGATTCCCGTCTCGGTGCGGTCGGCTACCGGCCGGGCAACGGTTTCGCCGGCCGACCCGCCCCTCCTCACGCACGTGTGGCAGCGGGTGTTCGCGCAGCGGGCCGGAATGGGCGGGCAGCGATGATGGCCCGGGTGCTCGTGGTGACCGGCGCCGCCGGATTCATCGGCTCACATTTGGCCGACGCGCTCCGCGGCCGTGGTCCGGAGGTGGTCGACCTCGACGCTCTATGCCAGTCAACCCCGCGCATCCGGTTGGCCGCTGGTGAGACCGCCGAAGGTGCGCGCCGTCAGCGCCGCTTCCTGGGGCAAGGGGCCCACTGCGCTACTTCCGATCGCGCAGCCGGGCCGGGTGGGCAACTTCATTCCGGGCAGAAGTGGCGCGCGAATGAAGGCCGCTGGTGACCCGCCCTCTCGATCTACCTCAGCGGCTTGATGTACGAAGCGATGCACGACCTCTTCCATCTGAACCCGCACGACGGGCCGAGCCCGCGCGAGATGTTCGAGCGCTTCGTGGCATGGGGGCCGTTCCGAAGGTCAATCCTGGAGGGCCGGTGACCATGCGCTGTCGCCTGCCGAGGGCGAGGGCGCCTCCGCACCGACCTTGCCGCGAGCCTCCCGCGCACCGTGATCGCTTACGCAAGTCATGCACGCACGCAACTCCGCTTCGAAGGTGACGCGAAGCGCACCTTCCTCGCTGACCCGCACAGAATCAAGGAGGAGTCTTGGGTATCACCGCAGACAGGCCGGTCACCACGACCGCCGCAGACCCTCGCACCCTCGTCTCGGCCGAGGTGTTCGACAAGATCGCCCGCTACGTCGCTGCCAGGCAGGAGGTGACCCAGACCTACGCCGAACGCGCTGTCGGGCAGTTCCTCGTCTTCCTGAAGGCGTACGCCGACCGTGTGGACAAGCCCGACTTCGGGATGCTCCTGCCAACCGGCGAGTCCTACCGGGTCGTGCCCACCCGGCCGGTCGACGCCGTATGGCACGCCGCCCTCCAGATCAGCGAGCCCTACACCGCCGCCTGCAAGGAGATCGCGGGCCACTACGTACACCACCGGCCGATCCTGACCGAGGCCATGCAGGACGGCACCGCCATCACCTACACACTCGCGGCGCTGCACGACACCGGCTACCGGGTCGACATGGAATTCTGGGGTGGTGAGGCCGAGTCCTGCTGCCCGCCGAACCCGCCTCAGCCCGGCAAGTAGCAGAGAAGAGAACCGATGCGTAGCGACTGGACCGCTCTGCCTGAGAGTGTCACGGCAGGGATCGCCGAACGGATCGGCGGAGCCTTCGCCGTAACCCCGGCTCCCAGTGGCAACCACGCTGAGATCGCCTCGACGGTCACCGGGCCCGCCGGACCGGTCTTCGTCAAGGCAGCCTTGGGAGAGTTGAACGTTCGGTCACTGCGCTACGAGCTGGCTGCAACCCGGGCCATCGACCGGCACCCACCCGCAGTTCTGTGGCACTTCGAGTCCGATGGCTGGCTGGTGGTGGGGACCGAGCATCTTGCCGGTCCCCACCCCGACCTGTCACCCGGCAACGCGGATCTCGATCTGCTCGCAGTCACGCTGAAGGCACTTCAGGAGACTCCCGCGCCGGGCGAGCCATGGTTCACCCCGACAGCCCGGCTCGGGTTCGCGCACCCGGCGATGGACGGCGAGACACTCATCCACTCCGACCTCAACCCGGCCAACCTGATCGTGACCACACACGGCCTACGGGTCGTCGATTGGGCGTGGGCAACCAAGGCCGCACCATGGGTCGAACTCGCGTTGCTCGTCCAGTGGCTGATCGGCAGCGGCCACAGCGCCGAACAGGCAGAAGAATGGCTAGCGCAGTTTCCCGCATGGACGGCGACTGACCGCGACGTCTTGGACCACTTCGCGTCAAGGAACGCATCGAAGTGGTCGGCGAAGTCCCGGCAGAGCACCGACGGCTGGGTACACGACCTCGCGATGTGGACCGGCGAGTGGGCGGCCCACCGAACCGACGGCCATCAGTCACGCCGGTGAGCCATAGGGGTCCGCCCTTTCGTCAGGCGGCTGCCGGTCGCGGTACCTCCGGCTTCACGATCAGCCGGCGGCGCGGTCGGGAACGGTAACCAGTACGGCGGTCGGGCGGCCGACGGCGGTGGGACACCTAAGCCGGACCACCTGCTCCCAATCTGCTCCCAATTTAAGGGGCAACAGCGCGGAAGCCCGTTACCGGCCGAACCGGTGACGGGCTTCCTACCTGCAGATATTCATGGTGGGCGATACTGGGATCGAACCAGTGACCTCTTCGGTGTGAACGAAGCGCTCTCCCGCTGAGCTAATCGCCCTCAGCGCCGATGACTCTACCTGATCGAGACCCGGGACCAAAAACCGGGTCTCAGTGCGTCGCGAGGTAGTGCAGCGCCCGCGCCACGAGGTCGATCCCCAGGCTGTACTTGAGCGACAGCCACAGCACGACCGACACGAACACCAGCCCGACGGCGCCCAGGGCGCAGCGCACCGGCAGCGACCGGCTGGTGACCCAGCGCGTCCAGGCGTTGACGTGTCGGCGGGTGAAGGCGAGCAGCCGGCGTGCCCAGTGGAACTCGACGGCCCAGACACCGAGGCCGGCGATCACCAGCAGCCAGCCGGGCCCGGGCAGCGGGATGAGGGCGATGCCGATGGTGACGACGATGGCGCCGAGCACGCCTATGAAGATCTTGAGGGCGACCCGGCCGGTGGGGTTGGCCCGGATCATTTCGAGGGTGGCGTGCAGGCGCAGTCGCCAGCCGCCGCGGCGTCGCTCGGCGAGAGCGGTCCGCGGACCCCCTTCCACAGGCACCTCGTACCCCCGACTTTTGGCTGCTCGGGCCGCACCTTTCGGTGGGTGGGCCGTGGTCCTCGTTCCGACCGAGGAACCCCTCGTGACCATTTCCACCCCCAGTGTCGCCCGGGACCGTCACCCCTGCTGAGGACTGGACGTTACCGGAGTAAGTCGACGACTGAACCACCCGTTGCCGGGCGGGATGACGGATCGGGCGGAAGCGGAAATCCTACAAGAATTCTCACGTTCTCGAAGGCTTTCCGACCCCCTTCCCACCACTGGGTGAAGTCAGCGTATGGCGGAGCGTAGCCAGGAGCAGCACCTGAGTATGGGAAAAGCGGGACACGCGCGTTCCGCAGCGGTGCCGGGGGGAGAACGTCCATGAGTGTCATCCGACCGACGACCGTAGAGGTCGAGACGTCGCTAAGGCTCGTCGCGCCTGACGCCACCGCCTTGCCGGTGCGTGCCAGTCTGCGTTACGACCCTGCTGACCCGTATGCGGTCCATGTCCTGTTCCACGCCGAATCCGCCGGCGGCGAGGCGGTGAGCTGGTCGTTCGCCCGCGAACTGCTGGTCACCGGGCTCGACGAGCCGGCCGGCATCGGCGATGTCCGGGTCTGGCCGTGGGCCACCCCGCGCGGCGACTTCGTCGCGCTCGCGCTGTCGTCCCCGGACGGCAACGCCCTCTTCGAGGTCCCGCGCAGCGTGCTGGTGCGCTTCCTGCGCCGGACCTACGTCGTCGTCCCGCGCGGCCGCGAGGCCGAGCACCTGGACGTCGACACGGCGGTGAACCGGCTGCTCGCCGGTCGCTGACACGGCACACCGGGGCCGCGCGGATCTGCCGAGTCCGCGCGGCCCCGGGCCGTCAATCGCTGGGTACGGCTCAGCCGTGCGTGGTGATCCCACCGTCGACCGGGATCACCGCCCCGGTCAGGTACGCGCCGGCCCGCGACGACAGGTAGATCGCCGTGCCCGCCATGTCCTCGGGGCGGCCGATCCGGCCCAGCGGCACCTGCTGCTCGATGGCCGCCCGGGAGGCCGGGTCGTCCAGCGCGAAGGCCATCATCTTGCTCTCGAACGGCCCTGGCGCGATCGCGTTGACCGTGATCTGCTCGCCGGCGAGCTGGTGGGCGAGGCTGCGGGTGAGCATGTGCACGGCCGCCTTGGTCGCCGAGTAGGCGTACACCTCCATCCACGGCACCCGGATGCCGTCGATCGAGCCGATGTTGATGACGCGGGCCGGGTCGTCGGGGGCGGCGGCGGCGCGCAGCGCGGGCAGCAGCGCGGTGGTGAGCCGGAAGACGGCCTTGACGTTGACCGCCCAGAGCTTGTCGAAAGCGGCCTCCGGGTACGACTCGAGCGGCGCGCCCCAGGTGGCGCCGGCGTTGTTGACCAGCACGTCGAGCCGGTCGGTGCGGTCCCGCACGGCCCGGGCCAGCCCGAGCGCGCCGTCGTCGTGGCCGAGGTCGGCAGGGATCGCCTCGCAGTGCCCCTCGGCGGAGAGTTCCTTGGCCACGTTCTCGCAGACGTCGGCCTTGCGCGAGGAGATGATGACCTTGGCGCCGGCCTGCACGAAACCGCGGGCGATCATCAGACCGATCCCCCGTGAGCCGCCGGTGACCAGCACCGTCTTGCCTTCGACCGAGAACAGATCCGTCATGCCCATCCCATCGCCGGTGTGCGGGGCCGCGGGTCGGTCGGCCGACCCGGGCGCTACCGATCGGTAACCTAACCGTCCCGCGTCGGCGCCGACAAGACCCGGCCCGACCGGCCGAAACCGTCGAGATGCAACGTGCGCGCGGGGCGGTTACCGTCGGGACGATGGTCACTACCGGTCAGCCCTCCCCGGCCACCCGCACCGACCCGTCGGCGCCTCGCGTCGACGCGATCGTCACCGGTGCGCTCGCCGACCTGACGCCCGCGCCGGGCTGGCCGCGGCCGGTCCTGCTCGACGCGGACCTGCTGATCCTGGTCACCCACGGTCACGGCAGTGCGGAGCTGGATTTCCGCGCGCTGCCCTGCCGCCCGGGCACGCTGCTGCGGGCCCGCCCCGGTCAGGTGCTGCGCTGCCTCGGTCCGCAGCTCGACGCGACGGTGGTGCGCTGGGGCCCGGAGACGCTGCGCGGCCTCGACGTCGATCCGGACGCGGTGCCGGCGTACCGGCAGCTCGCCGGGGAGGACGAGGACGCGGTCATCAGCGAGGTGACCCAGCTGGCGGTGGACGCCGAACGGCACGCCGGGATCCCGGCCGCGGCCGCGCTGCTGCGCCACCAGCTCGCCGTGCTGCTGCTGCGCCTGAGCCTGCTCCCCGGCGCCGACGAGCGGACCGCGCCGCGGGCCGAGATGGAGACCTTCCGGCGGCTGTGCCGCGACGTGGAGCGCGGCTACCGGCACACCCGCCGGGTGGAGGACTACGCCGCCCAGCTCGGCTGCTCGGTGCGTACCCTGACCCGGGCCTGCCTGGCGGTGACCGGCCGCAGCGCCAAGCAGGTGATCGACGAGCGGGTGGCGTTGCAGGCCAGCCGGCTGCTCGCCGCCACCGACGAGCCGATCGCCCGGATCGGCCGACGGCTCGGCTTCCCCGAGCCGACCAACTTCGGTCGCTTCTTCACCCGCGAGGTCGGGGTGAGCCCGGGGGCCTTCCGGGCCGCCCGGGAGCAACCACTGCCCGTCCGCATGGTGCGCCCTCGCCCGCCCGCCGACTCCCCCGCCCCCGTCGGGCGGGCATGATGGCACTGTGCAGATCTCCGCGCGCGGCGACTACGCGGTCCGGGCCGCACTGAGCCTGGCCACCGCGTACCCCACCCTGCTGTCCACCCAGGCCATCGCGGCGGAGCAGGACATGCCGCGCAAGTTCCTCGAGGCGGTCCTGGCGGACCTGCGCCGGGCCGGGATCGTCCGGGCCCAGCGCGGCGCCGAGGGCGGCTACACCCTGGCCCGGCCGCCGCGCGACATCACCATCGGACAGATTCTGCGCGCCGTCGACGGCCCCCTCGCCGGGGTACGCGGGCTGCGCCCCGAGGAGACGCAGTACGAGGGCGCGGCGGAGAACCTGCCCCGGCTCTGGGTGGCCGTCCGCGCCGCCGTGCGGCAGGTGGTCGACGAGGTGAGCCTGGCGGAGATGGCCAGCGGGAAGCTCCCCGGCCACGTCCGCAAGCTGATCGCGCGCCCCGACGCCTGGGAGCCCCGCTGACGTCTCAGAAAGTGCTGACCACGTCGGCGTAGTCGATCTGGGCGCGGCGTTGGACCGGTTCTGGGCCGCCCGGCCGGCGGGGTCGCCGGCGAACCGGTCCCGCGCCGGGCCGGTGCGGGAACAGCTCGGGGCAGCTCGGTGGCGGGTGCGCTCACCAGGTCTCCGGTCGAGCGCCGGGCGTGGTGGGGCAGCCGCCGCGGTGGTGCACCAGCCGGTCCTCGCCCGCGCCGAGCGCGAGGGGTTCGGCGAGCATGCGGGTGTGGTCGCCGGCCTCGATCCTGCGGACCACCCGGCAGAGCAGCACGGCCCGGGCGTCACCGATCAGCGGCACCCCGAACGGCCCGGTCGCCCAGCCCGGGTGGGCGGCGAACCGGTCGATCCCGCTGGTGGCGAAGATCCGCGCGACCTCCTGCTGGTCGGAGGCGAGCAGGTGCACGGCCACGTGCTCGGCGTGGGCCACGGTCGGCCAGCTCGACGACTCGCGGCCGAGGCGGAACGACACAAGCGGCGGGTCCAGCGACACCGCGGTGAACGAGGTGGCGGTGAAGCCGGCCGGGGGCAGCGGCGGCCGGCGCCGGCCGCCGTGCAGGCCGGGGGTGGTGATCACGGTGATCGTGGACGTCTGCCGGCGCAGCAGGCTACGGAACGTGTCGGCGTCGACCGGACGCAGCTCGACGGTGCCGGCCGCGGGCCGGTCCGCGGTGGTCACGCCGTCACCAGCTCTCGGCCGGCATAGGTGCTGGCCGCCGGGCGGGGCAGCCCGTAGTGCTCGCACAGGGTGCCGGTGTACTCGTGCCGGAACAGGCCGCGCCGGTGGCGCCGGACCCCCCGGGCGGCGGTGAGGGCGAGCAGGGTGACGGCGGCGGCGAGGGCACGCCGCGGCGACTGACGGGTCGAGGGCATGGAGAGGTCTCCTGATCTGTCCACGATGCGGTGGCGAGGGCCCGCGAGGGGCGCGAGAGCACGCCGCTGCCCGGGCCACGAGGCGCCGGCGCCGGGAGCGGACGAGCGGAGGGGATACGGCGACCGGAAGCGGTCAGCTCAACAGAGCGCGCTCGCGTGCCGGACCAGGTCGACGTGCACGCGAGCGGTGAGGAGAAGCTCGTTCCGCTGCGCCATGACCTCATGCTGCCGACCGTTCTCCGCGCCGGTCAATGCTCTTCCATATAGTGAGACATGCATCGCTGCGTTTGTTACGACCCGTCGCCACCAGCATTTACCGCCCCTCAACACCTACCCGTTGAATAGAGATTGTGGCGGGCCGGACGGGCACCGTCCAGACCGGATCCGACCGGGTTTCGCAAACCGCCGTTTCGGGCATGTTCGATCAGGCAGAGGCAGGGAGACGACGAGAGAGGAGCCCGGCGATGGGCATCGTGTTCCGCAAGCGGCAGAAGTACGGCCCGCTGATTCTGAACTTCACCGAGAACGGCTTCTCCTCGTGGAGCATCAAGATCGGCCGTTGGTCGTGGAACTCGCGGTCCCGCGCCCACCGTGTGGACCTGCCGGGGCCGCTCTCCTGGAAGCAGGACAAGTCCCGGGCGTGACGTCCCGAGGTCGCGCGGGGTGCCGGTGATCCACCGGCACCCCGCTCGGCGTTCGGGGCGGACTCGCCGTCGGTCGGCTACGGCGACGTCGACGCCGAGGGCCACGTCGCCCGGGTAATCCGCGGGCAGATGGTGTTCAGCATCAGGGTGATCGCCACCGGTGCGTCCATCGTGGTCAGGCGGATGACCCGGCGGCCGCGCCCGCGGCGTTGATCATCACGTCGCCGCCGAGCCGGCCGTGCTCGGGGTCGCGGGTCACCGCGCCGGCGGCGAGCAGCGAGGTGAGCGCCCGGTTCGCGTCGGCGGCCCGGTAGACCGTCGAGGTCGCGGCGAAGCGGCGCAGCTCGGTCACCGTGCGCGGGCCGGAGCGGGTGAGTTCGGCCAGCAGTTCGCGGCGCAGCGGGCCGGGTTCCGGGTCGAGGCTGATGTCGAGCAGCCGCCCCGCCGGGTCGGCCGGGTCCCGGTAGCGCACCCCGGCGTACTCGTCGACCGCCCAGAGGGCGTCCTTGACCGCCTCCAGTCCGCGGTCGGAGCCGGTGGCGTAGCCGAACAGCCGGGCCGGCCCGCCGTCGGCCGGCACCAGCTCGACCTCGGTGACCAGCGGGAAGCCGGCCCCGGTCAGCGCCGGGCGCAGCGACCGGCCGGGCGCGGTGACCAGCAGCACCTCGGACGGGCGGCCGGACGCGGCGGCGGCCAGCAGGGCCGGATCGGGCTCGCCCCCGTCGACCACGGTGAACAGCGGGGCGCCCGCCGCGCCGGCCGCCTTGAGCGCCACCGGCAGCCGGTCCGGCCGGCCCGGCACGACGTGCACGGCGACGTCCGGCGGCAGGCCGGTCTCCGCCGCGCCCAGCCGGGCGGGCAGTTCCTCCCCGCCCTCAGCGAGCACCAGCACGGTCAGCCGCCGGCCGCGCAGCCGGTCGGCGAACTCGCCCACCACCCGCAGCGCGGCCTCCGCGCCACCGACGTCGCTCCCGGCGTACGCGAGGGCGAGGGTGGCCCGCCGCGAGCGGTGCAGCGCGGCGGGCAGCCAGTGGTCGAGCTGCCGGACGAGCAGCTCGCGCAGGACGGAGTCGGTCGACATCCTGCCGTTCTACCGCATGACCGGTCAGGCGGGAACGGAGATGCCGACGCCGCCGCGGGTCTGCCCGCCGTAGCGCTGGCGCTCGCGGTCGAGGTCGAGCCGGCCGATCCGCTTGCGGGCGGTGAGGGCCGCGTCGTCGAGCAGGGCGGCGGGGACGATCCAGACGATCTCGAACTCCAGCCCGTCGGGGTCGCGGCCGTAGAGGCTCTTGGTGGTCCCGTGGTCCGAGGCGCCCACGAGGGCGTCGGCGGCGGCCAGCCGCTCGGCGGTGGCGCCCAGCTCGTCCAGGGTGTCCAGCTCCCAGGCGAGGTGGTAGAGGCCGACGGTGGTCCGGCCGGCCGGGGAGGGCCCGGCGGCCGCGCCGATCTCGAACAGCCCGAGGTCGTGGTCGTTGGTGGAGTCGGGCGCCTGGAGGAAGGCGGCGCCGCGGAAGCCGTCCGGCGTCATCGGCACCGGACGGAAGCCGAGCACGTCGCGGTAGAAGGCGACGCTGCGGTCGAGGTCACGGACGTAGAGGACGGCGTGGTTGAGCCGGTGGATTCCCATGACCCCGACGGTAGCGCGGTTTGGTTGAGCGTTCAACGACAAGCGCTATGATGGCCGTCATGACCCGGTGGCTGGACCCCGACGAGCAGCGGACCTGGCGGGCGTTCCTCACCGCCTCCCGGGCGCTGATGGACACCCTCGACCGCGAGCTGCAACGCGACGCCGCGATGCCGCACGCCTACTACGAGATCCTGGTCCGGCTCTCCGAGGCCCCCGACCGGCGGCTGCGGATGAGCGAGCTGGCCGACGCCACCGGCTCCTCCCGCAGCCGGCTCTCGCACGCCGCCGCCCGACTGGAGGCGGCCGGGTGGATCCGCCGGGAGGAGTGCGCCACCGACCGGCGCGGCCAGCTCGCCGTCCTCACCGACGCCGGCTTCGCCACCCTGGCCGCCGCCGCGCCCGGCCACGTCGCCGGGGTACGCCGGCACCTGTTCGACGCGCTCAGCCCGGCCCAGGTCGACCAGCTGCGGCGGATCAGCGAGACGCTGGCCGACCACCTGACCGGATCGCGACCAAACTGATCCACTGCGGGGCTTGTACTTACCGTCGTCGGATGAGCACGATGGGGCGTGTCCTCCGGCTTCGCTGACCTGACCGTCCAGGCGCACCAGCTGGTGTCCGAAGGCGACCTCGCCGGTGCCCAGCGACTGCTCGCCGACGCGCTGGGCGACGCCGACCCCCGTCCCGCCAACGCCTCCGCCGAGCTGGCCGAGGCCGCCGGTCTTCAGGCCCGGGTGCTCGTCGCGCTCGGCGAGCCGCACTCCGCGCGCGGCTGGGCGGCGTTCGCGTACGCGGCGACCACCCGGCTGTTCGGGCGCTCCGACGAGCGGACGGTCACCGCCGCCGCGACCCTGGCCGCGGTGCTGCACCGGGTCGGCAGCGACGCCCGCGCCGCCCGGCTCTACTCCGACGTCATCATCGAGCTGACCGCCCGCGACGGGCCGGAGTCGCAGCGGGTGCTGGCCGCGCACGCCGACCTGGCCACCGTGGAATACGCCCGCGGCCAGTGCGACCCGGCCCGCGACCGGTTGCAGGACGCCTGGGAGCTGCACCGCGAGGTCTACGGCGACGGCCACCCGAGCGGCATCAAGATGCTGGCCAAGCTCGGCGCGATGGAACGCGACTGCGGCCGCTACGCCGAGTCCCACGAGCACCTGACGCTCGCCGAGGAGCTGTGCGCGGAGCACCTGGCCGCCGACGACCCACTTACCACCCAGGTCGCCGGGCTGGCCCGGGCCGCCGCCGACCCGGACCACGTCTGCGGCGCGGCGGAGCCGCCGGCCCCGGAGACCCCGGTGGTGCCGGCGGCCCGCGTCCCCCCGCCCGCCGAGGGGCCACCCGACCTGCCGCCCTACCAGCCACCGACGCTCGACGACCCGGTCGAGGCGCCGCTCTACCGGCCTCCGGACCGGGCCGAGGCCCCGCACGTGCCGACGCCCCGCACCCCGCCGGAGGCGGACGACGAGGCGTTCGCGGACTACCCGTGGCCACCCGAGGAGCCGGCCGAGGAGCCCTGGCGGCCCGGGGAGAGCGCGCTGCCCCCGACCGTGGTCGGGCTGGCCGACACCGAGCCGGCCGGCGTACGCCGGGTGCCCCGGGCCACCGAACCCGAGGCGTCGTCGCGCCACCTGCCGGTGCACGTGCCCCGGCCGCCCGCCGCCGAGCGGCGGAACACGCCCTGGCTCCCGCTGGTGGTGGCCGGGGTGGTGGTGGCGCTGCTGCTCGGCACCATCGCGGTGATCGCCGGGGTGTCCCGGGTGGACGATCGGCGGGACGACCCGGCGCCCGGGCCCACCGCCCGCGCCTCCTCGGCCGCTCCGACCACCGGCCCGCCGACCGCCGCCCCGGCCGCCTCCCCCGGCACCCCGCCCGGGCGGCTCTCCCTGACCGACCGGCGGGACAGCATCGTGCTGAGCTGGACGTACCCGGCCGGGGCGGAGGGGCCGGTGGTCGTCGCCGGGGGCCGCGCCGGGCAGCCGCAGCGCACCTTCCTGACCCTGCCCGCCGGCTCGGTCGACTACATCGCCTACGGCCTCGACCGCACCACCGACTACTGCTTCACGGTCGCGCTGGCCTGGTCCACCGACACGGTCGCCCGGACCGCCCCGGTCTGCACGAACCGACGCCGCTGACCCTCACTCCGGGTCGGGGTCGGCCAGCGCGGGCAGCCGTACCGTCACGCGCAGCCCCGGCGCCGCCGCCTCCGGCGTGGCGTCGGCGAGCTCGACGGCGCCGCCGGCCCGGCGGACCAGCTCTCGCACGATGGCCAGGCCGAGGCCGGCGCCGCCGGCATCGCGCGCCCGGGCGTCGTCCAGCCGGGTGAAGCGGGCGAACACGCGCTCGCGATCCGCCGCCGGGATGCCCGGCCCGTCGTCGGTCACCGTGACCAGGTGGTACGGCGACCCGCCGCGCTGCCGGGGCACCGGCGGGTCGGCGTGCGGGCCGGTGACCGCGAGCCGCACCTCGCCGTGCGCGTGCCGCAACGCGTTCTCCACCAGGTTGACCAGCACCCGGCGCAGCTCCCCCGGGTCCCCCTCGGTCCAGAGCGGGCCGGGCGCCGGGGTGTGGCGCAGTGGCGGGGACGGGTAGCGCTCGGCCACCCCGCGCAGCAGCTCGCCCAGCTCCACCGGGCCGACGGCGTGCGGCGCGGGACGGTCCGGCCGGGCGGCCTGCTCGTCGAGGCGGGCCAGCAGCAGCAGGTCGTCGACCAGCCGGCTGAGCCGCTCGGTGTCGGTGAGCAGGTTCTCGGCCACCGCCGGCCAGTCGGTCCCGTCGCCCAGCCGCCGGGCCACCTCCAGCTCGGTACGCATGTTGGTGACCGGGCTGCGCAGCTCGTGCGCGGCGTCGGCGACGAAGGCCCGCTGCCGGTCCCGGGACGCGACCAGCCGGTCCAGCATGTCGTTGAGGGTGACCGCCAGCCGCTGGATCTCGTCCCGCCCGGCCGGCACCGGCAGCCGCTCCGCCCCGGCCCGGCCGGTGATCTCGGCGGCACCGCTGCGGAGGGCCTCCACCGGACGCAGCGTCGCCCCGACCACTCGCCAGGCCACCACGGCGAGCCCGGCCACCAGCAGCGGGAAGCCGACCAGCAGCAGGTTCCGCACCACGTGCAGGCTGTGCCGGACGTCCGACATGGACTTGGCCACCAGCACGGTGCGCGGCTCGTCCGGGGTGCCCGCCGGCACGGTCACCACCCGGACCGGCCCGGTCAGGCCGACCCGCCGCCCGTCCACCACCAGCCGCTGGCGCTCACCGGCGCGCAGCTGGTCCGGGCCGAGCATCGGCACCAGCCGGTCGGCGTCGATGGAGGCGGCCCGGATCCGGCCCTGACCGTCGACGACCTGGACGCGCAGCTGCGCGCCCGCCACCGGCAGCGGGTCGGGCAGGGCGTCCTCCGCGGCGAGCAGCGCGACCGCGTCCGCGGTCCGGAGCGCCTCGGCGTCGACCGAGCGCTGCAACGTCCAGCCGAGCGCGCCGAGCAGCAGCGCCCCGCCGAGCGCGAACCCGACGATCAGCCCGAGCACCCCGAGCGCGAGCAGCCGGGCGCGCAACCCCAGGTGCGGCAGGCGACCCCTGATCCAGCGCCTCATGTGGCCAGCCGGTAGCCGGCGCCGCGGACCGTCTCCAGCCGGTCGCGGCCGATCTTGCGGCGCAGGTAGCCGACGTAGACCTCGACCGCGTTCGGGGCGGTCTCCACCGAGGCGTCCCAGACGTGGTCCAGCAGCTCGGTCTTGGAGACCACCTCGCCGGGGCGGCGCATCAGGTAGTCGAGCAGGGCGTACTCGCGGGTGGTCAGGGCGACCTCGGCGTCGGCCCGGGTCACGCGCCGGCGGGCCGGGTCCAGCCGCAGGTCACCGACCGACAGCACGGCCGGGCGTTCCGGCGCGCCGCGGCGCAGCAGCGCCCGCAGCCGGGCCAGCAGCACCACGTACGAGAAGGGCTTGGTGAGGTAGTCGTCGGCGCCACAGTCCAGCCCGTCGGCCTGGTCGTACTCGCCGTCCTTCGCCGAGAGCATCAGCACGGGCAGCCAGCACTCCTCGGCGCGCAGCCGGCGGACCACCTCGTAGCCGGAGAGGCCGGGGAGCATCACGTCGAGGATCATGGCGTCGTAGTCGCCGTGCCGGGCGGCGTCCAGCCCGCCGGGGCCGGTGGACTCGACATCCACCACGAAACCCTCCGCCTGCAGGCCCCGCCGCAGGGACGCGGCCAGCCGCGTCTCGTCCTCCACCACCAGCAACCGCACGGGTCAAGGGTGTCACGCCGCCACTACTGGGCCGGGACGCGGGCGCCGGTTGACAGGGTCTATCAACTGCGGACCGGCATCGATGCGACAATCATGCCCAGGGCATCGCCCAGCCACAGCCGGACAGAGCACGGACCCAACCGAGATGAAGGCCTTCCAGGCTTACCAATTCGCCCTGGACCTGACTCCTTCCCAGGAGCGGGCCTTGTTTGCGCATGCCGGCGCGGCCAGGCTGGCGCATAACTGGGCTCTTGCGCGGGTCAAGGCCATAATTGACCAGCGGGCGGCGGAGCGGACCTACGGCATTGCGGAAGTCGATCTAACCCCGATGCTGAGCTGGTCACTTCCGGCGTTGCGAAAGGCGTGGAATCAGGTCAAGGGGCACGTGGCGCCCTGGTGGACAGAGTGTTCCAAGGAGGCGTTCAACACCGGACTGGACGCTGTGGCACGGGCATTGAAGAACTGGTCGGACTCGAACACCGGAAAGCGGGCTGGCCAGCGCGTCGGATTTCCTCGCTACAAGTCACGTCGCCGTAGCACTCCTAGCGTCCGGTTCACTACAGGCACTATCCGGGTCGAGCCGAACCGTAAGCACGTGGTACTGCCCCGGCTGGGTCGGCTCAAGACGCACGAGTCGACGCGCAAACTCGCTCGTCGGGTCGAGGCAGGGACTCTCCGGATCCTGTCTGCGACCGTGCGCCGTGCCGGCGGGCGCTGGCATGTCGCGTTCGGCGTCGAGAGCGAGTGCGCCCCGCAGGGCCTCTAGGCGTCGTCCTTCGGCCGTTATCGGTGTAGACGTCGGGATCAAGCACCTTGCAGTGCTATCGACCGGCGAACTGGAACCCAACCCTCAGCACCTCGCGGCTGCGTCCCGACGCATGCGACGCCTATCCCGGCGCATGTCCCGCCGCTGTGGCCCGGACCGCCGGACCGGCCAGCACCCCTCCAATCGGTGGGAACGGATGCGGAAGCGGCTCGCCCAGGTCCACGCCCGAGTGGCGAACCTTCGCCTCGACGGCATCCACAAGCTAACGACGCGACTCACCCGCGAATACGGCACTGTCGTGGTCGAAGACCTGCACGTTGCGGGAATGCTGCGCAATCGCCACCTAGCACGACACGTCGCCGACGCCGGATTCGGGGAACTACGGCGGCAACTTGCGTACAAAACGCTGTGGAATGGCGGCCAACTGGTTGTGGCCGACCGCTGGTATCCCTCCTCGAAAACCTGCTCGGACTGCGGCACAGTGAAAGCCAAGCTGGCTCTGTCCGAGCGCACGTACACCTGCGAGAACTGCGGCTTAATCCTCGATAGGGACTTGAACGCCGCACGCAACCTCGCCGCGCTCGCGGCGCAAGTCAACACCGCCGGGAGTGGCCCGGTGGCAGGACGTGGAGCCGATCGTAAGACCTGCCACGGTGGGCCGTTGGCCGTGAAGCGTCAACCCGGCATCGCCACTGCGGATAAGACCGGGACCGTCTCGCCGCAAGGCGGGGCTGTCGATCATGTGCCCTACCGGCAGCATGAAGGCAACGGAATCTCCTCAGCGCTCTCACAGCGTCCGTGCTGCACCATTACCGTCAGGAGGTGCACAACATGTCCGTACTGAAGAACCACGCCGTGCTGCGCTGGCTGGTCCCGGTGACCGCGGGGGTCGCCGTGATCGGGGGCGGCGCCGCCGTCGGCACGTTCGCCGCCGGGGCCGACCCGGCGCTGCCGCCGCGTACCGCCGCCCAGCTCCTGGAGGACCTGCGGACGTCCCGCCTCGACGGGCTCTCCGGCACCGTGGTGCAGCGGGCCGACCTCGGGCTTCCGCCGATCGCCGCGCTGGCCGGGCAGGCCGGCGGGAGCGAGCTGGCGAGCCTGATCAGCGGCACGCACACCCTGCGGGTCTGGTACGCCGGCCCGGACCGGCAGCGGCTCGCCCTGGTCGACACGCTCGGCGAGCGGGACGTGCTGCGCAACGGGCGCGACGTCTGGACCTGGGGCAGCCGGGACAACGTCGCGTCGCACCGCACGTTGCCGGCGGAGGGGAAGGACCTCGAGTCCGCGCCGGCCACCCCGGCCGACGCCGCCGACCGGGCGCTGGCCGCGATCGACCCGAGCACCGCGGTCACCGTCGGCCGTTCCGCCACCGTGGCCGGGCGCAGCGTCTACGAGCTGGTGCTGACGCCGCGCGACCGGGACTCGCTGGTGCACCAGGTGCGGATCGCGCTGGACGCGGAGGAGCACGTGCCGCTGCGCTTCGAGGTGCTCGCCGACGGGGTGGACGAGCCGGCGTTCGAGGTGGCGTTCACCCAGGTCGACTTCCGCACGCCGGACGCCGACCGGTTCCGGTTCAACCCGCCGCCGGGCGTGAAGGTCACCGAGGAGCGGGCGGGCGACGGGCACGGCCCGGCCGGCCGGCGCCCCGCGGACCGGGGCGCGGACGGGCCGGACGTGCGTACCGTCGGCACCGGCTGGACCACCGTGCTGGTGGCGAAGCTCGACGCGGCCGGCGGGGCGGCCGGGCCGGGTGCCCGGGCGGCGAAGCCGGGCGAGGCGGCGGGACCGGACGCGGACGCGCTGGGCAAGCTGCTCGGCGGGCTGCAGCCGGTGAGCGGTGACTGGGGCAGCGGCCGGCTGCTGACGGGCAAGGTGTTCAGCGTGCTGCTCACCGACGACGGCCGGGTGCTGGCCGGCCTGGTCCGGCCGGAGCGGCTGTACGAGGCGGCGAAGGGCTGAGATCCGGGAGCGGACTCGTCCGGGGTCCGGTCGGCGTGTGCCGGCCGGGCCCCGTTTTCGTGTGTGCGAGCCTGCGGTGTGACGTCGTCGCGGGCGGCCGGCGAGGCTTGGCCCGCTGGGCCGCCAGGCGGTATCTTTCTCAGTTGAAACACAAAAAGAACGGCTTGTAAAGCCATTCCTGCCGCAATCTTAGCCAATGAGGAGCCGGCTTGTCAACGCACTCCGACGTGTCGGGTGAGCTGCACCAGGACGACGAGATCGGTCACGAGCAGAAGTACGTCTCGATGCTCTACGACCGGCTGGACGGCATGCGGGACCAGGCCGCCCGGCGGCTCACCGAGGAGCTGCGCGCCACCGGCGGCACGCAGCAGGCCCGGTCGCAGCGGGACTTCACCGTGCGGATGTACGCCGACCAGGTCGAGCAGTTCTCCGCGGTGGAGAGCGGCCTCTGCTTCGGCCGCCTCGACGGCGCCGACGACTCGTGCCGCTACATCGGCCGGATCGGCATCTTCGACACCTCCGGCGACTACGACCCGCTGCTGATCGACTGGCGCGCCCCGGCCGCCCGCGCCTTCTACCTGGCGACCGCCGCCAACCCCCAGGGCGTACGCCGGCGCCGGCACCTGCGTACCCGGGAGCGGAAGGTCACCGGGCTCAACGACGAGGTGCTGGACATCGCCGCAGCCTCCCCCACCGCCCACGAGGAGGTGACCGGCGAGGCGTCGCTGCTCGCCGCGCTGAACGCGGGGCGTACCGGGCGGATGCGCGACATCGTCGAGACCATCCAGGCCGAGCAGGACCGGATCATCCGGGCCGACCTGCCGGGCGTCATGGTGGTGCAGGGTGGGCCGGGCACCGGCAAGACCGCGGTGGCGCTGCACCGGGCCGCGTACCTGCTCTACACCCACCGGCAGCAGCTCTCCACCCGGGGCGTGCTGTTGGTCGGCCCGAACGCCACCTTCCTGCGCTACATCTCCCAGGTGCTGCCGGCGCTGGCCGAGACGGGCGTGCTGCTGCGTACCCAGGCCGACCTCTTCCCGGGCGTGCACGCCCGGCGCACCGAGCCGGCGGAGACCGCTGCGCTGAAGGGGCGGGCGGTGCTCGCCGAGGTGCTGGCCAACGCGGTCCGGGACCGGCAGTGGGTGCCGGACGAGCCGCTGGAGATCGAACTGCCCCAGCGGGAGGTGCTCACCCTCGACCCGGAGACCGTGCGCCAGGCGCGGGACCGGGTCCGGCGCACCGAGCGCCCGCACAACCTGGCCCGGGCGCTGTTCGACATCGAGATCGTGCATGCGCTCGCCGACCAGGTGGCCGAGCGGATCGGCGCCGACCCGCTCGGCGGGGAGAACCTGCTCTCCGAGGCCGACCGGGCCGAGATCCGCCGCGAGCTGCGCGACGAGCCGGAGATCGGGGCCGCGCTGGACGAGCTGTGGCCGGTGCTCACCCCGCAGCGGCTGCTCGCCGACCTGTACGCGTCCCCGGAGCGGATCGCCGCCGCCGCGCCGATGCTCACCGACGCGGAGCGCGCGGCGCTGCACCGGGAGCCGGGCGGCTGGACGCCGGCCGACGTGCCGCTGCTGGACGAGGCGGCCGAGCTGCTCGGGGAGGACGAGCGCGCCGCCGCGGCCCGCCGGGAGCGGGTCCGCGCCCTGGAACGGGAGTACGCCGAGGGTGTGCTGGAGATCTGGCGGGGTTCCCGGTCGATCGATGTGGAGGACGAGGCGGACGGCGGCGAGATCCTCGGGGTCACCGACCTGATCGACGCCGACCGGCTCTCCGAGCGGCAGGAGGAGGCCGATCGGCTCACCACCGCGCAGCGGGCCGCCGCCGACCGCACCTGGGCCTTCGGGCACGTGATCGTCGACGAGGCGCAGGAGCTGTCGCCGATGGCCTGGCGGCTGCTGATGCGCCGGTGCCCGAGCCGGTCGATGACCATCGTCGGGGACGTGGCGCAGACCGGCGCGCTCGCCGGCACGCCGTCCTGGCAGGAGGCCCTCGCGCCGTACGTGGCGGACCGGTGGCGGCTGGAGGAGCTGACGGTCAGCTACCGCACCCCGGCCGAGATCATGGCGGTCGCCGCCGACGTGCTCGCCGAGATCGAGCCGGCCCTGCGCCCACCCCGCTCGGTACGCGCCAGCGGCGTGCCGCCGTGGGACCGTACCGTCGCGGCGGATCGGCTCGCCGCCGAGCTGGTCGAGGCGACGGCGCGGGAGGCGGCCGGGCTGGCCGACGGGCGGCTCGGGGTGATCGTGCCGGCCGGCCGGGTGGCCGAGCTGGGCGCGGCGGTCGTCGCCGCGCTGCCGGAGGCGACCGTCGGCGAGCAGCCGGAGCTGGCGAATCGGGTGGTGGTGCTGACCACCGAGCAGGCCAAGGGCCTGGAGTTCGACTCGGTGCTGGTGGTGGACCCGGACCGGATCGTCGCCGAATCCCCTCGCGGCCACAGCGACCTCTACGTGGCCCTCACCCGGGCCACCCAGCGCCTGGGCATCCTCCGCGCCTCCTGACCCACCCGCACGTGACGACGGAGGGGGCGGCAGTGCCGCCCCCTCCGTCGTCGGCGCCGGGTGTCAGCCCGGATTGGCCTTGTCGTTGGTGAAGTTGCCGACCTGGCTGCCGGTCGACGAGGCGTCGCTGGTCGAGCCGCCGGCCGGGGTGCTCAGGCCGCCGGTGGTGGCGTCGCCCGTGGTGGTCGGGGCCACCTTGCCCCGGTGCCGCTCCGGCTGGCGGGCCACCCGGCGGGCGCTGGCCGGGCCGGCGGTGCCGCCGGTCGTGGTGACCGCGCCCTGGCCGCCGGTGGGGCCGCCGTCGCGCAACATGTTGGGATCGACCGGGGCGTGCGCCGGGTCGTCCGGATCCTCCTCCTGGATCACCCGCAGCACGTCGGTCTGTGGCACGGTGACCTCGTCGAGCGCGCCCTCGCCGTAGACGCCGCCGGCAACCCGCTCCTCGGCCCGCCGGGCGGCTTGCTGCTGCATGTCGTCCTCACGCACGTCAACCACCTCGCAGATTCTCGGGATCTTCCTTGCGTGCCCGACGTCCGGCGGCTGAAACCGGCCGGACGGCACGGCCCCGAGCCGCGCCGGGTCCGTGCCCGGATGTCCGGTTCCTTGCGGGTGGGCGGGGATCCGGCGACGGTCCCGCGACCTGCTCCTATTCGGCCGGGGGCCGGCGTTACCTCTCCGGGGCCAGGGGTAGACGGTGGGTGCCCCCGCCACAGTGCGTGAACCGTGCCGTGGCCGACCTGCGGCAGCGGGGCGGGAGGTGTGCAGAGAACGACTCATCAAATCCTGAGGAGGACCAGATGAGCACGCAGGCTGCATCCACCAGGCCGATGAACCGGCCGGCACAGGACATGTCCAACCGGGCCGCCATGCAGGAGACGCCGACCCGCCCGATGCCGATGATGCACGACGGGCACCGGGAGCAGGCGATCGCGGCGCCGGGCACCGAGACCAAGCCGTCGCTGCGGACGACCGAATTCTGGGTCTACATCGCGTCCATCGTGGGCGTGCTGGCGGCGTCGTTCCTGGTCGGCAAGAACTCGGTCGGGGTGGACATCTTCCGCGCCAACCAGGCCTGGTTCTTCATCACGCTGCTGACCATCGGTTACCTGGGTAGCCGCGGTCTGGCCAAGGCCGGAAGCAACTTCCGCAGCGGTGAGGAGCGCAAGGCCCGGCACTGACCGGAGCCACACCTGAGCCGACGATGCCCCCGGGGGTCACCCCGGGGGCATCGTCGCGTGCCGTCACTCCCCGCCGAAGTCCCCGAAGTCGCCCTCGAAGGCGTCCTCGATCAGCTCACCGGCGACCAGGCCGCCCGCCACGCCGAGCGCCGCGCCCGCCACCATGCCGCCCATGCCGGAGCCGCGGTGGCCGTGGTGCCCGTGCATGCCGAAGCCCTGGGCGCGCAGGTTGCCGTAGCGCGAGGTGGTCTCCCGCAGCCACCCGTCGACCACCTGGACCCAGTCGGTCCGGCCCGCGTCGCTGTGCGGGACGGCGTAGCGGCCGAAGGCGTCGTGCCCGGGGGTGAGAAAGCCGCCGCGCTTGTCGCACTCCAGGATCACGTCGACGCCGTGCTGGCTGGTGACGAAGGTCAGCTCGACCTCGTTGGTCACCCGGGCGTACTGGGGCGCGGCGAAGAACTCGATCTCCTGGTAGAAGGGGAGCGTCTGCTGCACGCCCCGGATGTGGCCGCGCTCCAGGTCGGCGTGCTTGAAGCGGAAGCCGAGCGCCTGGAAGGCGTCGAGGATCCGCTCGTGGATCGGCAGCGGGTGCACCGCCACCTGGTCCAGGTCGGACTTGTCCACGGCCCGGGCCACCGCCAGCTCGGTCCGCAGCCCCATGGTCATGCCGTGCAGCCGCTGGCCGTACACGTCGGTGACCGGGGTCTCCCACGGGACCGGAAGCTGGAACGGGATGGAGAGCTGCTGCTTCGGGGCGAGCTGGAGCGGGCCGCTCACCGGCATCCGGTGGAACTCCATGACGCCGGCGTACTCGGTGTCGCCGCTCTCGATCTCGACCCGGGTGACCAGGCCGACGGTGATCTGCTCGATGCTCGCCGGCGCGTCGCCGCCGACCAGGTTGACGTGCCCGTCCAGGGCCAGGCCCGGCCGGGTGTTGGGGTTGGTCAGCACCGTGTCGACGCTCGGGCCGCCCACGCCGAACGCGCTCAGCATTTTTCTGAAGACCATGCTCACCCCTGCGGGACGGCGCTCCCTGCGGAGCGTCGGACGCTTGCTCGCGGCAGCCTAGCCCGCCCCGCTGTGAGGTGCCTGTGAACGGCGCCTGCCCTAGCCGTCCGACAGACCTTCGGGCTCGCGGATCGACGGCTCGCAGTCCCCGTCCGTCCTCTGTGCCGGTATGGCCGGATTCGATAGCCGCTCCTCGTCGACCTGGTTGGGGACGCAGGCGGGCGGGCGGGTCTTCCCGGAGTGACCGGTGTAGTCGATGCGGTCGAAGGCATCGGCCGCGAAAATGAGTTGACGCACCGCGGCGATGAGGGCGGCGACCGCTCTCGGCCCCGGCAGCCCGGCCCGCGTGCCCTGTCGGATCAGTTCCTTGGCCAGTGCGGCGTGCCACTGCCAGTGCCACTGCTCGGTCGTCATCTGCAACGCCTCGGCGCGAACGTAGCTCGGCAACTTGTCGACCACCTGGCCGATGAACGCATCGACCGGGTCGGCATTGACGGCCGGTCGAACGGATCGAGCCGGTCCGCACAGTCCATCGAGGTAGGCGGACACCTCGGCCGTGTCCGACCACTGCAGCGGCGCGGCGCCCGCCCGCCGCACCGACAGCACGAGATCGACCACCAGCCGGGCGGCGTCGACCGCCCAGTGGTTCGGCCCATACATGGATGCGTCCACCAGCACCGGTCGGCTGTCCGGGCTCGGATAGACCAGGACATTCGTGGAATGCAGGTCACCGAATGCGTCGATGAAGACCGTCTTCCCTTCGGGTTTCCGGCCACCCGGTAGCGCGCCGTGGTCAACGAACGCGCTAAGTATCTCGGCGCACTCGGCCTCGTCCGACGCCTGCTTCATCCTTCCCCATTCCGCTGCCAGGATTTCCTCGTAGAGGTTGAGTGTCTCGCGGACGCGCAGGCGCAGCACCGGAGTGGCCACGAGCCACTCGCCGAAGGACTTGGTCTCCCGCTGCCCGGGTTCGAACAACTTGGTGAGCTGCGCCCCGAACAGGATGTCGGCGACACTCTCGGCTTGCCGGCCAGCCTGGCCGGACAACCACTCGGCCAGCGTGACCGCGCCGGTGGCGAGGCGGGCGGCGACGGCATGATAGCCGGACTTCTGATGGGTACGGATCTGTCCGGAGAAGCCCACCAGGTCGCCCGCTCCGAGCAGATGCAACGCCCGCTTGTTGGCGTCGAGCTCGAATTCGAGCGCGCGCCGATCCAGCCCGATTTTGAGCACATAGGAGGTGACGGACCGGCCCTCCATGTGATCGACCCGGCACACATGCGCTCCGGATCGGCCGGACGCGAGATAGCCGACCGCCAGGGTCGTGGCATCGGGCCGGTAGTTCGGAGCGAGACAGTCGATGGCGAGACTGCGGACGACGCTCTTTCCAATGGCCACCGAGTCCGCTCCCGGCGGGTTCGGGCTGCCGATGGTGTGCAGGGTGGACTCCAGCGCCAGGTCGCCGTCGGTGAACGTCACCTTCAGGCCGTCGAAGTCGCGCTTGCGTGCCAGATGCAGGCGGATTCTGTTCGCGAGAGCGCGGAAGGTCATACCGCCCTGGCGTCCCATGTTGAGGACGAACCGGATGACCGCCTCATCCGCGCCCGCCCGGAGTGCCTCGTCGCGGAAGTTCGGGTATTTGTTTCCGAGACCGGTGATGACCAGAACGTAAGTGTTTCCGCCTCGAGCCCGGATCGCCTCGACTACCGCGATCCCGCTCTGCTGCCCTTCGCCAAGCCCGTAGTCGACGATGACGAAATCGAACGGAGGGCTGTCGCGGATAGTTTTTCTCGCCGAGGTCGCGTCCGGCAAGACGGTCCAGGTGACCTTCATCCCGATCTCCTCGAACTCCAGGTCCATGGAGTCGCGGATGATAGGGGTGTTGGGGGCCTCGTCATCGACGAGCAGTCCGCGGATCTCCAGCGTCATGTCGACAACCTCCATCGTTCGAATCTGACCTCGACGCAGAAGCTGGCCCAGTCGACCGGGGGCCGGACCGGCTGGAGATCAGCGCCGAACGCGGCAAGCTCGTCCGCGAGCGAGCTCAGTCCTCGGCCTCCTCCCTTGCCTGACGGCCGGCTGCCATCGTTGCGAACCGAAACCGTCACGTACCCGGGTGCGCGGGCCTCGACGGCAACCTCGATGCGCTGGTCGCCGCCACCCACCCGATGCACCTTGACCGCGTTCATCTGGATGTGGGTGAACACGTCCTTGACGATGCGCTCACTGCAGAAGACCGGGAGTTGACCCTCCGATCCGGCGTGCACCTGCTGATCCGGAAAGGTGTTGCGGAGGACCCTCATCAGGTCCGTAGGGCACCGGTCGACAATCTGATGGATCCCCGCCCCGCTCGCCGGCAGAAAGAAGTCGTACCACCACTGCAGATCGCGTAGCAGTTGATCCACGTCGTGCGGAGCCCTCCCGGCACTCGCGCGCACCCGGTCGATCAGGGCGTCGAGCTGCACGGTCGTCTCGTCCAGCGCGCTGCGCCCCGGAGCGGCGTTGACCACCTCCGCGAAGCGGTCCGCGTCATCCCTGCCCAGTCTGGCGGTGGTGTCGCGGGTCAACAGAGCGTTGCGCAGCAGATAGATGTTGGGCAGCACATCAAGGTTGAGGAAGTTGCTGCACACCGCCCAGTCCTCGCGCATGCCATCCAGGTCCTCCCGACGGCGGCCTCGGCCGATCAGCGTGACACTCTGGATGACCCGCCACATCGCGTTCTCGTAGTCGTGGTCGGCGACGGAACGCCGGTGTTCACGCAGCGCGGCCCAGGCGGTCTGTCGATCTGCCGGCTCGGGCGCGACCGTGCGCTGCCCGTGGGAAAGGACGTAGCGCACCAGGTTGCGACTCAGCACGGCAGTTCCCCCGGCGCTGTCGGCCCGCGAGCCACGCAGCTCGTCCTCGAGCCGGACGAGCCGCTGCACGATCGGATGGATCACCAGATCGCGGGAGTACCGGTTCGGGGACCGAGTGGCGGCCACCAGCCGCAGGGCCTCCAGCATCGTCTGCAACACCACCGGCTCGTCGTGCCGGTTCTCGTGCAGGATTCGACTGAGCTGATCGGCGAACGTGATCGCCGAGACTCGGGCCAGGAGGATCACCGCCTGCACCCGCAGCATGGCGTCGGCAGCCGGGGCGGAATCGCCGACCAGCAACAACAGCGCCAGATCAGCGACGGTCGACTGGCACTCCGGGAACCAGAGCGGAGCCGAGCGCAGCCAGTGCGCCTCGGCCACCAGCAGCCGTACCAACGCGTCCCGGATGATCGGCTGCTGGCGCGCGCTGGACAGTTTGCGGGTCACCTCAAGCCGCTGGAGCGTGTCCAGGTCTGCCTCGCGCAGCTCGTAGCGCCAGCGTAGGTACTCCGTGCAGTCCTTGGGTCCGACGTGCGCGCCGAAGAGATCGGTGGCCTGCTCCTCGAAGGCGGCGCGCTTGGATCGCGGTTCCAACAGCCGCAGCAGCCAGTCCCGGTGCGCCTCCAACTTGGCGGGGATGGGCCCGAGCATGGCCAATTCTTGATAGGTATGGCGCAATTTGCAGATGTCGCACCCCTGGCGGCCGCGACCGCTCATGGCAGTCCGAGCCACGTAATGCAGAGCGACCGGGATCGAATCGCTGCGGGACCTGTGGTTCGAGCGGGCAACGGTCGTCGTCTGGTGCAACACCAGTGCGTCGTCACCGGTCAGGCCATTGAGGAGGAGGAATCCACTGATGGCGGCGATATCGCCGGTGGCTGCTATCCGTTGCAGGTGACCGATGGTACGGGCGCTGCCGGCGCCGGCATCGACGATGACCGCATGCCGCGCCCCGGCCGGCAGGGTCACCGAGCCGGGGTACCACCACCATTCACCGACCGGTGCGCGCGGAATGCCGAGAGTGGCGATCACCGGGATGTGGGCGCGGACCAGTGCGGCGCCCAGCGCCTCGGCGACCCGCGGCAGGTCGTCCAGCGTGCCCTCGGGATAGAGCACGCAGGCCGCGGCGGTTTCGGCGTCGCCGCCGAAGGTGGCGTTGTGCATTTCGGTCACCCGCTTGACCAACAGGCGAATGACCAGCTCGGCCCAGTCTCGCTGTCGGAACAGGCGGGTGGGGTCGACGTATGCGGTGTAGTGCCGATCGGCCGGCCGCTCGATGTGACCGAGGCGCGCGGCGTTAGAGCGCTCCATGGCGGCGACGTAGGCCTGCTGCGTGACGAGGGCCTTCGGTATCGTGCGCGTACCCGTCGTGGGCTGGCGGAGCACCGGATCGATCGGGTCCGGCTGACGAGTGAGCGGTGACTCCACCCGCACGTCGACATCGGCAAGCTTGATCATCGGCACGCGACGGTTGAGGAAGAGGACCTCCCCGGGCTCGCTCGTATCGTCGGTCATGCGGGTGTCGACTCCGGCGGCGACCGCGAGCGGCACCATGTCCCGGTCGACGATCTGCAGCAGCGCGTGCTTGAGCGTACGGCGGCTGGACGCCAGGTCGGTGACCAGCAGGACCTGCGCCCCGCCCTCGGTTCCTCGGCGGGCGCGCTCCAACCGCACGTCCTCCAGCGAGTCGGCGTAGCTGTCATGGCCGGTGAATGAGCGCGCGAACGCCGCGACCATGGCGTGCGGCGCGTCGCCGACCCGGACGACCAGCGGAGCTTCCGCCCGGTCGAATCGACCGATGCGGTCCTCCATCCGGGCGGCGAGGGCGTAGCCTGCCAGGCTGCTGAGGTTCAGGCCGGCCAGGATCCGACCGAGATCGCACCAGCGGCTGGCCACCTCCAGGTTCGGAGTGAGGAAGACGCCCTCCTCGACGCCCTCGGTCGTGTTGTTCTCGATGGCGTTCTGCAGCTCGTGGCCGACGTAACTGGCCAGCGCGCTCATCGCGTCCTGCGGCTTGATCCGCAGCTGGAGTGCGTCGTTCTCGGCGTGCAGCACCCCAGTCCGGTTCTGCAGTTCGCGAACGGCGGGTAGCGCCTCAGCCAGGTTACGACCACCAGTGGCAAGGTCGTGCAGACGCACTGGACGCTGCGCCGCGGACAGCCGACGCAGGATCTCCCGCCCGGACGCGGTGCCGCCGACCCAGAAGTGTCGGTTGTCCGGCCCGAGAGCCAGGACCGGGGCCCGCATGTCAGGGGGAACATCGGCGGATCGCGGCCCGCACTCGGCGTTGAGGAACTCCACCGCGACCGACATCATCTGCCGGTTGACGCCGGGAAGGGCAATCACCACCGTGGCCACATCGCCCGGGGCGTTGGCGATGCGCAGCACCTGTGCGATCGCGGTGCCGATGTCGACGTCGTCAGGACGAACGTCGCAGTCGAGTGCGGTGATCGCGACGACCAGGCCGCCCGTGGCCGTCGGCCGTCGACGCAGCTGCCGGCGGATACGGAGCAGGTCCGCCTCGGTCAGCCCGCGCCGACGACGCAGCGAGACGGCCACGCAGTCCAGGTCAGGCCGCCCGTCCTCGCGGCCGGTGGTCCGGGGTGGCGTGATCACTTCCTCCACCCCGAGCTGCGCCTCGTCGTCCGGCTGCAGCAGCAGGTCGCACTCGACGAACGTGCCCGCCGTAACCACAGTGCAGGCCCGAGCCGCGTCGTGCGGATCCGGCGATCGCCCGAAGACGCGGCTGATCAGCTGGCCACTCGAGGTGATCAAAAGGCCGCCCTGGTAGCCGCGCGCGAGACGGGCCACCTTCCACAGCCCTCTGGCATGATGGTCACTCAGCCCGGTCGGCTTGCGCGCTGGCGGCCGGCGGTCCAGCGTGGCCAGGATTGCCTGCTGTGCCTCGCTTGGGTCGACGTCGACCTCCACCGGGTTGGCCGTCGCAAGCGCGCCAATCATGCCGGAGCCGGCATCCGCGACCACGAGGCGGACCAGCGGGCTGGGCGCCTTGGCCGCCCACGTGACCAGGTCACGGATGCTTTCGTCGAGATCGCCGCCGCGGTCCTTGTATGTCTCCGGCGGCACGATGACTCCGCCAAGGAGGATCTGCGGCCGGCCCGGACTCTCGCTGCCACCATCACACAGACCGGAGTGCTCGGCGGCGTTCTCCAGGAGTTCGGCGATGATGCCGGTGCCGATGGCAGCGGCCTGCTCGTCGGACAGCCCGAGATCCTTCAGGTCGGCCACCCACCGGGAGGCTTCGTCGGACTCGGTCAGGCCGCGTGCTTCACCGACGGCGACCCAGCGGTATGGCAGGATCCGGCGACGTCGCTTCGGCAGCTGACCGCCTTCGCCGCCATCGGAGCGGCGCGGACCGTCGATGACGGGTGAGAGTCGCCCGACGCCGTCCGGCGCCTCGAACTCGACCTTCCCGTCCATGTCGGCGTAGGCCGCCTGGAAGCCGGTCTGCTCGAGGTACAGCTGACAGTTGCGCCGGGCCAGCCGCCGCACCCCGGTGGCGGCCTCCTGTGGCGACTCGTGCGCCATTGCATCCGGCTGGGGCGGCACCACGGAGAAACGGGCGCCCGCATCGGTCACCGCGCGCAGGAAGATGAGTAGGTGGCCCAGCGTCACGAAATCGGCGAAGCCGACCTCGGACAGGTCGACGACAATGTGCTGGCCGGCAAACTCGCCGGGAGCGAACGTGGTGTCGGCGAAATAATCGGCGTGGGCGCTCAGAGCGTCCATCCAGGATCGGGCGTTGAGGCGAATGCCGAAATTGAGGAGAATCATGCCGCATCTCCGCTCGATCGCCCGTGTGGAGACTTGTCTGCCGATCACGCTACCGAGCGACATCGACATCGCAAGCATCTGTTCCTTGGCGCCGCGCGAACGGCGCGCGGTCGCCGCCGACGGAAGGAGGAGCCGTGACCGATATTGACGCCCAAGGCGCGTTGGCCGAGTACCAGTCACTCCGCGCGGAGATTGATTCGCGGGCCAAGTTCCAGCAGCAGATTGTCGGTTTACAGCTGACCCTGACCAGCGCGATAATCGCCTTCGGACTTTCTCGTCCAGGTTTCCTGGCGGTATTGCTGATCGTGCCGCTGAGCTCCTATCTGCTGTGTGGGCGCTATGCCGGGCAGCGTACGGCGATGCGCTGGACAACGAGGTACATCGACGAGGAACTCGCCCCGCGGGTGCCGGGTGGACTCGGCTGGGGGGCCTGGTCACAGGCGAACCGACGGCCGGCCCGGCTCTTGGACTGGTTCCTGCCGCTGCTGATCTGCTTCCCCGGGGTGAGCCTGCTGGCACTGGGGTGGACCGTACGACTCATGATCGCCCACCAGGCCTGGTACACGACAGCCGGCTTCGTCATCGTGTGGGTGGTCGGCCTCGTCGCCACCGGCATCTCGGTCTACCTACTCGTGGATGTGCTCCACCGCCCGGCCCCGGGGCGGGCGTCGGCCTCGCGGAACGCGGGCCTGCCCTCAGCGCCGGCTCCTCGGACCGCACGTCCGGGTACCCCCGCAACGCTGGCGTCAGCACCACCGGCACCCGGGGAACCGGTGCCGCCGGTTCGATAGGCGCGAGCGGCACGACCGGGTGTGATCACGCGCCGAAGGTGAGTCGGTTTCCTGACACAGCGCCGCGCACGGTGTCCCACCCGCCGCACCGCGCGCCCTGCCGCACCCGCGCGACCTCCCGCCGCGCCTAGTCGACGTCGACCACGATCAGTTCGCCGACCTGCTCGCCGATCTGCCGGCGCCCCTCCGGCGGCAGCCCGCCGTCGGTGATGAGCAGGTCGGCCTCCTCCAGCGGGGCGATGGTGGCGATGCCGATGGTCTCCCACTTGGTGTGGTCGGCGAGCACCACGAGCCGCCGGGCCGCGCCGATCAGCCGGCGGTTCACCGCCGCCTCCAGCAGGTTCGGGGTGGTGAATCCGGTCGACGGGCTCATCCCGTGCACGCCGAGGAAGAGCAGGTCGACGTTGAGCGCGGCGATCGCCGCCTCGGCCACCGGCCCGGTCAGCGCGTCCGACGGGGTACGGATGCCGCCGGTGAGCACGACCGTCTGGTCGGCGCGCGGGTTCTGGTAGAGGGCGTCGGCCACCGGGATCGAGTTGGTGACCACGGTCAGCCCGCGGACGTCGGCCAGCCGGGCGGCCAGCGCGGCGGTCGTGGTGCCGGCGGAGAGCGCGATGGCCATGCCGGGCTCGACCAGGCCGGCGGCCCGCTCGACGATGGCCCGCTTCTCGGCCTGCTGCCGGATCGACTTGGCCGCGAAGCCCGGCTCCTCGGCCGAGCCCGGACCGGCCAGCGTCGCTCCCCCGTGGACCTTGTCGACCAGGCCCCGCTCGGCGAGCACCTCCAGGTCCCGCCGGATGGTCATGTCCGACACCCCGAAGCGGCTGACCAGGTGGCTGACCCGGACGCCGCCGCGCTGGCGGATCAGCTCCAGGATGGCGCTCTGCCGTTGCTGAGCGAGCATGAATCCTCCTTCGCGCGCAAGCGGCACGGTACGCGGGTCAGACGGCCTCGGGATGGACCGCGGGCTCCTCGCGGACCACCGCCACCTCGCCCGCCGGCACCACCAGCTCGCCGTCGCACCGGCCGCCGCCGAGCAGTTCGGCGCCGGTGACCGCCAGCCGGGCCTCCGCGTCGGTGTGGTTGATGACGAACAGCCAGCTCCGGTCGGCGGCCCGGCGGCGGACCACCTCCACCCCCTCGGGCGCGGCGGCCGCCGGGCGGGCGCCGGCCTCGGCGAGCAACCGGGCGACCAGCCGGTCGGTGGCCGGCTGGTCGAGCCGGGTGCCGAGGTACCAGGCCGCGCCCGCGCCGACCGCGCGCCGGGTCAGCGCCGGCACTCCGGGCAGTGGCCCGTCGGCGTACGCGGCGAACACCTCGGCGCCCTCGGCGTGCAGCCACTCGGTCCACACGTCGGCGGTGGCGCCGTCGTCGAGGCGGACCGACTCGCCCGCCCGGAGCGGGAAGAACTCCTCGGTGCGTACGCCGAGCAGGTCGCGGAAGGAGCCCGGGTAGCCGCCGAGCCGGATGTGGTCGTGCTCGTCGACGATGCCGCTGAAGTAGGTGACCAGCGCAATCCCGCCCCCTTCGACGTAGCGGCGCAGCGCGTCGGCGTCGGCGTCGCGGACCAGGTAGAGGGTGGGCGCCAGGACCAGCCGGTAGCGGGACAGGTCGGTGGACGGGTGCACCACGTCGGCGGTGACCCCGGCCCGCCAGAGCGCACCGTGCAGCGCGGCGAGCCGGTCGACGTAGGTCACGTCGACGCTGGGGTGGGAGTCGAGTTCGGCGCCCCACCAGGCTTCGTAGTCGAAGAGGATGGCGACGTCGGCGTCGACCCGGCTACCGCGTACCTCGGCCAGGGCCTTGAGGTCGGCGCCGAGCCGGCAGACCTCGCGGAACACCTTGGTCTCCGGGCCGGCGTGCGGGACGAGCGCGGAGTGGAACTTCTCCGCGCCGGCCCGGGAGGCCCGCCACTGGAAGAACAGCACCCCGTCGGCGCCGCGCGCGACGTGGGCGAGGCTGTTGCGGCGCAGTTGGCCGGGCGTCTTGGCGACGTTGCGCGGCTGCCAGTTCACCGCGCTGGTGGAGTGCTCCATGAGCAGCCACGGGTCGCCACCGGCGACGCCCCGGGTGTGGTCGGCGGCCAGCGCCAGGCCGACCTGGGGCTGCGGGTCGGCGGCGGTGAGGTAGTGGTCGTTGGCGACCAGGTCCACGTCGGCGGCCCAGGAGTGGTAGTCGAGGTACTTGATGCCGGTGCCGATCATGAAGTTCGTGGTGACCGGCTGGGTGGTGAGCCGGGTCAGCAGTTCCCGCTCGGCGCGCAGTTGGGCGCGCTGCTCGTCCGAGGAGAAGCGCAGGAAATCCAGCTGCTGGGTGGGGTTGGCGAAGGTGGGCGCGCTCCGCGGCGGGTTGACCTCGGCCCAGTCGTGGTAGCGCTGGCTCCAGAACGCGGTGCCCCAGGCGGCGTTGAGCGCGTCCAGGTCGCCGTAGCGCTCGCGCAGCCAGCGGCGGAACGCGTCGGCGCTGACGTCGCAGTAGCAGTGCACGTTGTGGCAGCCCAGCTCGTTGGAGACGTGCCACATGACCACGGCCGGGTGGTCGGCGTACCGGCCCGCGACGGCCTCGACTAGGGCGAGCGAGCGCTCACGGAACACCGGTGAGCTGGGGCAGTACGCCTGCCGCCCGCCCGGCCAGAGAATGGTGCCGTCGGCGCGGCGGGGCAGCGTCTCCGGGTGCCGGTGGGCCAGCCAGGGCGGCGGGCTCGCGGTGGCGGTGGCCAGGTCGACGCTGATCCCGCCGTCGTGCAGCAGGTCGAGCGCCCGGTCCAGCCAGCCGAACTCGAAGCGGCCGGGAGCGGGTTCCAGCAGGGCCCAGGAGAAGATCCCGACCGAGACCAGGTTGACCCCGGCCCGGCGCATCAGCTCGACGTCCTCGACCCAGGTCTCCTCGGGCCACTGCTCCGGGTTGTAGTCGGCGCCGTACCAGATGTGCTCGCCGTGCCAGTTCCGCATGAGAGCAGAGGGTGCCCCCGAACGGCACCCAAGTCAACACTTTCCAACATCGACAGAAATTCCAACGTTTACCTTCTCTTCCCCGTGTCACAACTGGGTTATCGCTGTCCTCTTGCCCTCTTGACAGCGCCGAACCAAGGGGTAGCTTCAACCGCCACCGGCTGTTCGTGTTCGGACATGTGGATTCACGGTGGATCTACGCCGGCCGCCACGAACACCGATCCCCGCCACCGATCACGGCCCTTGGGCGCAGCGCACCTCTTCCACGCAGGAGGCACAATGTCCCGTCCCCGCTCGCAAGCCGAGTACCTCGCCCGACTCGTACCCCCGTCCGTCGCCGGCCTAAATCGCCGCTCGCTGCTCGCCGGCGCGGCCGGCGCGGGCGCGCTGCTCGGCACGGGATTGCTCGCCGGCTGCGGCTCCGACTCCGACTCCGGCGCGGGGTCCAAGACCGTGTCGATCGGCTCGAACGCCTCGGACCCGACGCCGAAGGACGTACTCGCCAAGCTGGCGGCCGGCTTCCAGAGCTCGTCCGGGGTCCAGGCCACGATCAACACGGTCGACCACAACACGTTCCAGGAGAACATCAACAACTACCTGCAGGGCAAACCGGACGATGTGTTCACCTGGTTCGCCGGCTACCGGATGCGGTTCTTTGCCGCCAAGGGCCTGGCCGGCGACGTCAGCGACGTCTGGGGCAAGCTCTCCGGCTACTCCGACGCGTTCAAGAAGGCGTCCACCGGGGACGACGGCAAGCAGTACTTCGTGCCGGCGTCGTACTACCCGTGGGCGGTGTTCTACCGGAAGTCGGTGTGGCAGCAGCGCGGCTACCAGGTGCCGAAGACGCTCGACGACTTCAACGCGCTGGGCGCGCAGATGAAGAAGGACGGCCTGAACCCGATCGCCTTCGCCGACAAGGACGGCTGGCCGGCGATGGGCACTTTCGACATCCTCAACCTGCGGATCAACGGCTACCAGTTCCACGTCGACCTGATGGCCGGCAAGGAGGCGTGGACCTCCGACAAGGTGAAGAAGGTCTTCGACACCTGGGCCGGGCTGCTGCCGCTGCACCAGCCGGACTCCCTGGGCCGAACCTGGCAGGAGGCGGCCCAGTCGCTGCAGCAGAAGAAGAGCGGCATGTACCTGCTCGGCCTCTTCGTCGCCCAGCAGTTCAACGAGAACGAGCAGGACGACATCGACTTCTTCACCTTCCCCGAGATCGACTCGACCATCGGCGCCAAGGCCCTGGACGCGCCGATCGACGGCTACATGATGGCCCGCAAGCCGAAGTCCGAGGCCAACGCCAAGAAGCTGCTGGAGTACATCGGCGGCGTCGACGCCGCGAACATCATGGTGAAGGGCGACCCCGGCACCCTGGTGGCCAACACCGGCGCCGACACCAGCGGCTACACCGCCCTGAAGAAGAAGGCCGCCGAGCTGGTCGGCTCGGCCACCGAGATCGCCCAGTTCCTCGACCGGGACACCCGGCCGGACTTCGCCTCGACCGTGATGATCCCGGCGTTGCAGCAGTTCATCAAGGACCCGAAGGACATCAGCGGCCTGCTGACCAGCATCGAGAACCAGAAGAAGTCCATCTTCACCAGCTGACGGCGGAAAGGGGGGACATCGTGTCCGACCTGCCCCTGGTCCAAGCGGACCGCGCCGTGCCACCGCCGGCCGCGACCACCGCCACGCGTGGTCGCGGCCGCCGGCTACGGCTCCTGTCCCGCACCGACCGCGTGGTGATCACGCTGATGGTGCTCGTACCGCTGCTGCTCGTGGTGGCCCTGGTCTGGCTCCCGGCGCTGGCCACCGTGGCGCTCTCCGGCACCAACTGGGACGGCATCGGCCCGCTCGCCGACATCGACTGGGTCGGCCTGAAGAACTACGACGACGTGGTGAACATCTACCCGCCGTTCGTGCCGGCGATCCAGAACAACCTGCTCTGGCTGGCCGCCCTCTTCGTGGTGGCCACCCCGTTCGGGATGTTCCTCGCCGTGCTGCTGGACAAGGAGCTGCGCGGCAGCCGGTTCTACCAGACCGCGCTCTACCTGCCGGTGGTGCTGTCGCTGGCGCTGATCGGCTTCGTCTGGCAGCTCATCTACAGCCGCGACCAGGGCCTGCTCAACGCGCTGCTCGGCACCCAGACCGACTGGTACGGCGACCCGAATGTGAACATCTGGGCGGTGCTCCTCGCCGCCGGCTGGCGGCACGTCGGATACATCATGCTGCTGTATCTGGCCGGCCTGAAGGGCGTCGACCCGTCGCTGCGCGAGGCCGCCGCGGTGGACGGCTCCTCGGAGGTCAGCACCTTCTTCCGGGTCGTCTTCCCGGTGATGCGGCCGATCAACATCATCGTGCTGGTGGTGACGGTGATCGAGTCGCTGCGTGCGTTCGACCTGGTGTGGGTGATCAACAAGGGCCGGAACGGGCTGGAACTGATCTCCGCGCTGGTCACCGCGAACGTGGTGGGCGAGGCCAGCCGGATCGGCTTCGGTTCGGCCCTGGCGACGATCATGCTGGTCGTCTCCCTGGTCTTCATCACCCTCTATCTGTTGACTGTGATGCGGGAGGACCGGCGATGAGCAGCGCGACCCTGACCCGTGACCCCGGCACCGCGGCGCCGCCCGCCCGCCGCCGGCCCCTGCGGCCGGCCCGGGTGGTCCTGCACGTCTTCCTCGCCGCGGTGGCGATCGGGTGGCTCTTCCCGATCCTCTGGGCGGTGCTGACCTCGCTGCGCTCCTACGAGTACACCGCCACCAACGGCTACGTCTCGCTCGGCGGCTGGACCCTCGACAACTACGTGACCGCGTGGCAGACCGCCGAGTTCGGCAAGCACTTCCTCAACTCGGTCTACATCACCCTCCCGGCCGTGCTGCTGACCCTCTTCCTGGCCTCCTGCGTGGCGTTCGTCATCGCCCGGTTCAGCTGGAAGTTCAACATCGCCCTGCTCGGCCTCTTCACCGCGGCGAACCTGCTGCCGCAGCAGGCCCTGCTCATCCCGCTGTTCCGGATGTTCACCGAGATCCCGCTGCCGGCCTGGATGAGCGACTCGGAGCTGCTCTACGACAGCTACTGGGGGCTGATCCTGGTCAACGTCGCCTTCCAGTGCGGCTTCTGCGTCTTCGTGCTGAGCAACTACATGAAGGCCCTGCCGCACGAGCTGTACGAGGCGGCGATGGTCGACGGGGCGAGCGTCTGGCGGCAGTACTGGCAGGTGACCATGCCGCTGTGCCGGCCGGCCCTGGCCGCGCTCGCGACGCTGGAGGTGACCTGGATCTACAACGAGTTCTTCTGGGCCACCGTGCTGATGCGCACCGGCGACAAGTTCCCGGTGACCAGCTCACTGAACAACCTGCGCGGCGAGTTCTTCACCGACAACAACCTCGTCTCGGCCGGCTCGGTGCTGGTCGCCATCCCCACCCTGGTCATCTTCTTCCTGTTGCAGAAGCAGTTCGTCCGGGGCCTCACCCTGGGAGCCAGTAAGGGATGACCATCGTCCACCTGCGCCGCGCGCGGACCAGCCTGGTGCTCGACGCGCGCGGCCCCGGCCTGCCCCGGGTCGTGCACTGGGGCGCCGACCTCGGGCCGCTGCCCGCCGCCGACCTGCCCGCCCTGGTCGACGCCACCGTCCCGCCGGTGGTGCCGAGCAGCTTCGACGCGCCGACCGTGCTGTCGCTGCTGCCCGAGGCGAGCGCCGGCTGGAGCGGCCGGCCCGGCCTGTCCGGACACCGCGACGGCCGGGACTGGTCGACCGCTTTCCGGCTCACCGGGCTGGACGTCGCCGACCGCGGCGACCTGCCCGCCGCCCCGGAACCGAGCCGCGTGGCGGCGGGCGGGGAGACGGTGCGCGTATCCGAGGAGGAGCGGGACCACGGCGGGGCCGGGGCCGCGCGGGTGACCGTGCGGGCCGCGGACCCGGGCGCCGGCTTGTCGCTGACCGTCGAGATCACCCTGAGCGCGGCGGGGCTGCTGACCGTGCGGCACCGGCTGCGCAACGACGGCGACCGGCCCTACGAGGTACGCGAGCTGACGCCGGTGCTGCCCGTGCCGGCGGTCGCCACCGAGCTGCTCGACCTGACCGGGCGCTGGTGCCGGGAACGCGCGCCGCAGCGGCACCCGTGGCCGATGGGCGCCTGGGTCCGCGAGGGGCGGCACGGCCGGACCGGGCACGACGCCACCCTGCTGCTGGTCGCCGGCACCGCCGGGTTCGGCTTCCGGCACGGCGAGGTGTGGGCGGTGCACACCGCGTGGAGCGGTGACCACGTCACGGTCGCCGAGCGCCGGCCGACCGAGGAGGCCACCCTCGGCGGCGGTGAGCTGCTCACCCCCGGCGAGATCGCGCTGGGCCCGGGCGAGGAGTACGCCACTCCCCTGCTGCACGCGGTCCACTCCGCCGACGGTCTGGATGGGCTCAGCGACGTGCTGCACACCCACCTGCGGGCCCGCCCGCGGCACCCGCGCGGCCCGCGCCCGGTGACGCTGAACGTCTGGGAGGCGGTCTACTTCGACCACGACCTGGACCGGCTCAAGGGTCTCGCCGACCGGGCCGCCGAGGTGGGCGTGGAACGCTTCGTGCTCGACGACGGCTGGTTCCGCGGCCGGCGGCACGACCGGGCCGGGCTGGGCGACTGGTGGGTCGACGACGACGTCTGGCCGGACGGGCTGCAACCGCTCATCGACCACGTCCGCGCCCACGGCATGCAGTTCGGGCTCTGGGTCGAGCCGGAGATGGTCAACCCGGACTCGGAGCTGTTCCGGGCCCACCCGGACTGGGTGCTCCAGGCACCCGGTCGGCTGCCGCCCGAGTGGCGGCACCAGCAGGTCCTCGACCTGGCCAACCCCGACGCGTACGCCCACCTGCTCGGCCGGCTGGACGCGGTGCTGAGCGAGCACGACGGGATCGCCTACCTGAAGTGGGACCACAACCGCGACCTGACCGAGGCCGGGCACGCCGGCCGACCCGGGGTGCACGCGCAGACCGTGGCGGTCTACCGGCTGCTGGACGAGCTGCGCGCCCGGCACCCGCACCTTGAGATCGAGAGCTGTTCGTCCGGCGGGGCGCGAGTCGACCTGGAGATCCTGCGGAGAACCGACCGGGTCTGGGCCAGCGACTGCAACGACGCCCTGGAACGGCTGGCCATCCAGCGCTGGACCGGGCTGCTGCTCCCGCCGGAACTGATCGGCACCCACATCGGACCGGAGCGCTCGCACACCACGCACCGGGTCCACGACCTCGGCTTCCGGGCGGTCACCGCGCTCTTCGGCCACCACGGCATCGAGTGGGACATCAGCGGGATCAGCGCGACCGAGCGGGCCGAACTCGCCGCCTGGGTGGCGCTGCACAAGCGGCTCCGCCCGCTGCTGCACTCCGGTCGGGTGGTCCGGGTCGACCACCCGGACCCGGCCGTGCAGGCCCACGGCGTGGTCGCCCACGACCGCTCCCACGCGGTGTACGCGGTCTCACGGCTGGCCACCTCGATGGCCCAGGTGCCCGGCGTGGTCCGGCTGCCCGGCCTGGACCCGTCCCGGCGCTACCTGGTCCGGCCTCCGGCCGGGGTACCGGAGCCGGCGCTGCTGGAACTGGCCCCGCCGGGTTGGCTGGCCTCGGCCGGCGGGGTGACGCTGAGCGGGTCGGCGCTCGCCTCGGTCGGGCTGCAACTGCCCGCCCTGCACCCGGAGCAGGCGCTGCTGCTGGAGGTCACCGCGGCGGGCTAGATTTTTCTGAAATTTCCCGGCGGCGGATGTCGAGCGGCGGGGTGGCAGCTTCTACCGAAGGGTGGAAGCATCGACAATCGGTGCTCGGGCGTGAGGAGCCAATCGTGAAGTACATGCTGCTGATGCAGTTCAGCGCCGCCGGGACCGACTTCCCCTCGATCGACACCTGGACGCCGGACGAGATCCGGGCGCACATCGGGTTCATGGGGGAGGTCAACGCGAAGCTCGTCGCCGACGGGGAGTTCGTGCAGGGCGAGGGCCTGGGCGGGCCGCAGCAGGCGCGGATCGTGCGGGCCGGCGAGAACGGCGCGCCGGTGGTCACCGAGGGGCCGTTCGCGGAGACCAAGGAGTTTCTGGCCGGCTGGTGGATCGTCGACTGCGAGACGCCGCAGCGGGCCGTGGAGATCGCCGCGCACATCTCCACCGCACCCGGCCCCGGTGGGCGACCGCTGAACATGCCGATCGAGGTGCACCCCGTCATGTCGGCGCCGTCGCAGGAGCCGTGACCCCTGGGCGTCCCGGAGCACACCGTCGAGGACCTGCTGCGCGAGTTGGCGCCGCAGGTCCTCGGCGTGCTCGCCCGCCGGTTCGGCGACTTCGCCACCGCCGAGGACGCGGTGCAGGAGGCGCTGCTGGCCGCGGCCACCCAGTGGCCCGTCGACGGGCTGCCGGACCATCCGCGCGGCTGGCTGGTGCAGGTCGCGTACCGCCGGATGATCGAGTTGGTCCGGGGCGAGGCGGCCCGCCGCGACCGGGAGGACCGGGCCGCCCGGCGCGGCGGCGACGACCGGCGGACCGCGCCGGCGGCCGACGAGCCGCTGACCGCGGACCGGGACGACACCCTGGTGCTGCTCTTCCTCTGCTGCCACCCGACGCTGTCCACCGCATCGGCGATCGCGCTGACCCTGCGCGCGGTCGGCGGGCTCAGCACCGCCGAGATCGCCCGCGCCTTCCTCGTTCCCGAGGCCACCATGGCGCAGCGGATCAGCCGGGCCAAGCAGAGCATCAAGTCCTCCGGCCTGCCGTTCCGGATGCCGGCGGAGGACGAACGGCAGGCCCGGCTCGCCGCGGTGCTGCACGTGCTCTACCTGATCTTCACCGAGGGGCACACCGCGAGTCTCGGCGGCGACCTGCGCCGCGTCGACCTCTCCGAGGAGGCGATCCGGCTGACCCGGGCCATGCATGCCCTGCTGCCCGCGGACAGCGAGGTGGCCGGCCTGCTCGCCCTGATGCTGCTCACCGACGCCCGGGCCGCCGCCCGGACCGGCCCCTCCGGCGAGCTGATCTCGCTGGCCGACCAGGACCGCTCGCGGTGGGACGCCGCCGCGATCGCCGAGGGGACCGCCCTGGTCACCCGGGCGATGGCCCGGGGGCCGGTCGGGCCGTACCAGCTCCAGGCCGCCATCGCCGCCCTGCACGACGAGGCGCCGACCGCGGAGCGGACCGACTGGCCACAGATCCTCGCCCTCTACCAGGTGCTGGAGCGGCTGGCGGAGAGCCCGGTGGTGTCGCTGAACCGGGCGGTGGCGACGGCCATGGTGCACGGCCCGGCCGCCGGGCTGGCCGCCCTCGCCGTGCTCGCCGCCGATCCCCGGCTGACCGGCCACCACCGCCTCGACGCGGCGCGGGCGCACCTCCACGAGATGGCCGGCGACCGGGACGCGGCGGTGGCGCACTACCGGGCCGCCGCCGGCCGCACCACCAGCCGCCCCGAACAGGAGTACCTGCTCATGCGGGCCGCCCGCCTGGCGAACCCGAGGCGATCCGCCCCGGCGTGATCACGTCGGGGCGTACCCGGAAAAGGGTGGTGGCCGGGTCCGCGCGGACCCGGCCACCGGTGGTGCCTCGGCGCTCAGCTCGCGGTGCAGGTCACCGCGGGAATCGCGTTGCCGCCATTCCAGCTGCCGATGAAGCCGAACGTGGTGCTGGCCCCGGCGCCGAGCCGGCCGTTCCAGTCGACGTTGCGGGCGGTGTACGCCGAGCCGCTGTTGCTGACCGCGGCGTTCCACGCCTGGCTGACGGTCTGGCCGTTGGCGAACGTCCACTTCGTCGTCCAGCCGGTGATCGCGGCCGCGCCCGCGGTCACCTTGACCTCGCCCTGGAAACCGCCCTGCCAGGAGTTGACGATGGTGTAGCCGGCGGTGCAGCCGGCCGGCGGCGGAGTGGGGCTGGTGGTCGGGCTCGGGCTGGTGGTGGGGCTGGTGGTCGGGCTCGGCGAGGTGCCGGCGAAGACGGAGGCCTCCTTGGCGGTGGCCTTGATGCCGTTGGCCCCGTTGAAGATCCGCTGGCCCCAGCTGGTCAGCTGGTTCGGGTCGAAGTTGGTGACCATGTCGAGGTACTCGACGCCGCCGCCGTTGCCGCTCCACGACCAGCCGAGGTAGCCGATCCCGTTGGCCTGGCTGTAGGCCAGGATGGTGTCCTCGTCGGGGTTGCCGTCGGAGTGGTTGAAGCCGAACTCGCCGACCACGATGGGCAGCCCGGCGGTGCGGAACCGGCCCAGGTAGTCGGTGATCTCGGCGGCGGTGTCGAAGACGCCGTACATGTGGATCGAGAAGACGGTGTTCTTCTGCGGGTCGGCGGCGAAGACCGTGCCGGCGTTGTCGCGCATGGTGAAGGACCAGTCCTGGCCCCAGTTCGGGGCGTCCACCATGATCGTGTGGGTCAGGCCGCCGGCGCGCAGCCGCTTGATCGCGTTCGCGGTGTCGGTGGCCCAGGTGCCATAGCCCTGGTTGCCGTACGGCTCGTTGCCGATGTTGACGATGACGTACTTCTCCTGGCCCTGCAGCGCACTGGCGATGCTGAGCCAGTAGTCGACCGCCCGGTCCAGGGTGATGGCGCCGCTCTGCTCGCCGTAGCCGGTGGTGTCGTGCACCTCCAGAACGCAGATCAGGCGGTTGGCCTTGCAGAGTGAGACGACGTTGGCGACGTCGCCGGCGCTGTTCTTCGTCCAGCGGTCGCCACTGGCCAGCACCACCCGGACGGTGTTCGCGCCGAGCGCCTTGATGTTGGCGAAACTCGTGGTCTGCTGCGGGTACCAGGTGTGCGCGTGATTGACCCCGCGCATGACGAACTCGGTGCCGTTGGCGTCGTAGAGCCGGCCGTTCGCGACGGAGAAACCGGCGGCGGCGTGCGCCGGCTGCCCGAAGGCGAAGACGGCGGCGAGGACCGTCAGCAGGGCGGCGCCCGCGACGGAGAGCAACTTCTTCATGGCTGTCCTCAGGGAGGTCTCCCCCGTGCCCAGGGTGGGGGTGCGGTGATGGTGACGAGGGCGCGGCGGCTGAGCCCGACAGCCGCTGCCCGACTCCCGGCGGGCGCAGGCATCAGCGTAGGGCGATGGGACGCGGAAGGCAACCGGTTAAGCTGATCGGCCGTTCGGGGTGGCGTCCTGCGGCGGCCCATGTCGCCACGGGCCACCGCAGGGGCGGTCATCCCCACCACAGGATGGTGCGCCACCGGGTCTGAACCGGTTAAGCCGGACTGTAGGCAGCATCCCCGCCGACGTCAAGGCGCACGGGCGCCGAAGTGGACACCAGGGTTGACCGCCGCTGGGCGGGGTACCCGGTGACGATCCGCCCGGAAGGAGATGAGCCATGGTCAACGTCGGCTACACCCTCATGTGCGAACAGGCCGGCCCCAAGCAGCTGGTCGACCACGCCGTCCGCGCCGAGGCCGCCGGCTTCGACCACCTCGTGACGTCCGACCACTACTATCCCTGGCTGGACTCGCAGGGCCACTCCCCGTACGCCTGGTCGGTGCTCGGCGCGGTCGCGCACGCCACCAGCCGGGCCGAGCTGCTCTCCTTCGTGACCTGCCCGATCCGGCGCTACCACCCGGCCGTGGTGGCGCAGAAGGCCAGCACGGTGGGGGTGCTCTCAGACGGGCGGTTCACCCTGGGCCTCGGCGCCGGGGAGAACCTCAACGAGCACGTGGTGGGCGGCTGGCCGCACGTGCAGCAGCGGCACGAGATGTTCGAGGAGGCCCTCCAGATCATCCGGCCGCTGCTCAACGGCGAGACCCTGACCTTCTCCGGCAACCACTACGACGTGCCCGACGCCTACGTCTGGGACCGTCCGGAGCGGCCGGTGCCGATGGCGGTGGCCGCCTCGGGCCGGCAGTCCGCCACCCTCGCCGCCGAGTACGCCGACGCCATGATCGCCACCGACCCCCTGCCGCACCTGGTCGAGATGTACGAGGAGGCCGGCGGCGCGGGCCGCCCCCGCTACGGGCAGGTGGCCATCTGCTACGGCCCGGACGAGGCCGAGTGCCGCAAGATCGTTCACGACCAGTTCCGCTGGTTCGGCCTGGGCTGGAAGGTCAACGCCGACCTGCCCGGCCCAGACGCCTTCGCCGCGGCGAGCCAGTTCGTCCGCGAGGAGGACGCGGCCGAGAGCATCCCCTGCGGGCCGGACGTGGACCGGCACGTCGAGGCGTTCAAGAAGTTCGTCGACGCCGGGTTCACCCACGTGGCGCTGGTCCAGGTCGGCGGGGACAGCCAGCCGATGTTCCTGGACTGGGCGCAGGAGGAGCTGCTGCCCCGGCTGCGCGAGCTGTGACCGCCCCCGCGGTGCGACCCTCGCCACCGGGGCGCTTCGGCCCGGCGGAGCTGCGGCTGGCCCTGGCCGCGCCCCGGCCGGCCGCCGGCCTGACCAGCGAGTTCCGGCTGGTCGACGGGCTGCGTACGCACACCCGCCGGTCGGCCGACCCGGGCGGTGACGGGCCGCCGGTGGTACTGGTGCACGGCCTCGCCGTATCGCACCGCTACCTCACCCCGCTGGCGCTGGCCCTGTCGGCCACCCACCCGGTGTACGTGCCGGACCTGCCCGGCTTCGGGCTGACCGAGCGACCCGGCACGGCGTACGACGTGCCCCGGCAGGCCGCCTTCCTGGCGGAGTGGCTGGCCGCGTACCGGCTGGGGCCGGTCTGCCTGCTCGGCCACTCGTTCGGCGCGGAGGTGGCCGCGGCGCTCGCCGCCCGACGGCCCGACCTGGTGCGCGCGCTCGTGCTGGCCGGTCCGACCAGCGACCCGGCCGCCCGTTCCCGGCGCGGCCAGTTCGGGCGGTGGCTGGTGGACACCCTGTGGGAGGCGAAGTGGCAGGCGCCGATCCTGCTCCGCGACGTCCTCGACGCCCGGCCGTGGCGGGTGCTCGCCACCCTGTCCCACTCGGTGCGCAACCCGATCGAGGCGGACCTGGTGCGGGTCGCCGCCCCGACGCTGGTGCTGACCGGCGCCCGGGACCCGGTCGTCCCGGACGGCTGGCGCACGGAGGCGGCCCGCCTGGTCCCGGACGCCCGGACGACGACCGTGCCGGGAGCCGCCCACAACGTGGCCACCACCGCGCCCGCCCAGGTGGCCGACGCGATCCGCGACCTGCTGGCGCCCGTCCTGCGAAGGTGAGTCCATGCGCATCGGAAACACGGAGATCCGGCCCGTCGGCGGTGGCCTCGGCTGCCTGCTGATGATCCTCTTCTCGATCCTCGCCTCGGTCGTGCTGACCGTGCTGCTGAACCTGCTCATCTGAACTCGTCACGCTGATCTTCGTCGCCATCGTCGTCACGGACCTGACGAGCTAGGCGGCTCAGCGGCGCAAGAGCCGGCGGCCGGCGGCAACCGCTCCGGTCAGCCGGCGGTCAGGTCCAGGTCGGCGACGACCGGGTAGTGGTCGGAGGCGCTGTCCGCGGAGCCGGCGCGAACCACCCGGACGGCGCGGGCCGCCGCGGCCAGCGCCGGGGTGGCGAGCAGGTAGTCCAGCCGCATCCCGGCGAACTCGGCCCCGCCGTGTCGGGTCGGCACGGTCAGCCCGCCCGGCTCGCCGCCGCCGGAGTGCGGCCAGAGGTCGACCAGCCCCGCGTCGAGCAGCCGGGCCACCGCCCGGGTGTCGACGGTACGGCCGTCGCGGCGCAGGTGACGCCGCCGGTAGAGGGCGTCGAGCCCGGCCAGCCGGGCGGTGTGGTCGACCCTCGGCTCCAGGGTGTTCAGGTCACCGGCGAGCAGAGCCAGCGCTCCCCCGGTCCGCCGCACCGCCACCGCCAGCCAGTCGGCCTCCATCCGCCGCCCCCCGCCGGAGTACGGGTTCAGGTGGGTGCTGAACACGGTCAGCGGGCCGGCCCCGGTGGCCACCTGGACCCGGGCGGTGGCGTGGTGGAAGGGGCGGCGTACCCGGCCGGAGCGGAGCACCCGCAGCGGCGGGCGGACCAGCACCGCCACCGGCTGCCCGAAGCAGGCCCGGGCCAGGTGCGGCACCATGCCCACCCGATCCGCCAGCTCGGCGAGCCCGCCGCCGCGGTCGAGGCCCCGCAGCTCCTGCAGGGCCAGCAGGTCGGGGCGCTGCGCGGCGACCACGGCGACGATCCGGTCCCGGCGGTCGGTGCCGTCGCGGTCCCGCCCGCCGGTCCGGATGTTCCAGGTCATCACTCGCAGCATCGGCGCCGGTCAGTCGTCCCGGCCGGCCTTGGCCAGCTCGTCGTCCAGCTCGCGCACCTGCTCCGACTCGATGGCCGGCCGGTTGCCCCGCCGCACGTCCGCGTTGGGGCGGACCACCCACCAGAGCAGCGAGAGCCAGAGCGCGCCGAGCAGGATCGCGCCCATGAAGTCGGTCGGGTGGTGCATGCCCCGGTACATCCGGGAGGTGGCCACCCCGACCGGCATGATCACGGCCAGCGCCACGAAGAGCCAGCGCCACCAGCGGTCGGTGCGCGGCAGCACGATGATCGCCATCGCGGTCCACAGGCAGATGGTGGCCGCGATGTGCCCGGACGGGAAGGACGAGGTGGGCATCTGCCCGTCCAGGTTCTCCACCGGCGGGCGGGGCCGCTCGACCAGCCGGGCGCTGGCGAGGAAGAGGCTCAGCTCGCCGAACATCGCCAGCACCACGAAGAGCACCGGCCGCCAGCGCTTCCAGACCGCCAGCACGATCGGGCAGAACACCAGCGAGACCAGCAGGATGGCGTGGGTGTCGCCGAACTTGCTCCACCACCAGCTCAGGTCGGTGAGCGTGTCGGTGCGCCGGTCAGCGAACCAGTGCGGGACCTCGGTGTCCAGGGTGTCGAAGACGGTGCCCTTGGCGTGGTAGCTGACGTACATGCCGAAGGCGTAGAGGGCGCCGAAGACGATCACCCAGCCGACCAGCAGCTCCGCCATCGACGAGCGGGGATGCTCCAGCACGTGCTCCTCGGCCGGGGCCGGGGTGATCTCCTCCCCCACCTCGGGCTCCAGGCCCTCGGCGAGCGGGGGCACCGGCCGGCCGCGCTCGCGCCGCCACAGCCGGAAGGCGTACGCGGTGACGCCCAGCCAGGCCGCGCCGAGCAGCCAGCCGCCGAGCACGTCCGAGACGAAGTGCACGCCCAACGCGATCCGGGTCAGCCCGACCAGGACGACCAGCGCGCCGGCGACCGCGATGGCCGGCTTGCGCCAGCGCGGCGCCACGGCCGGCAGGAACACCAGCAGCAGCGCCCCGTACGCGACGAACGAGCCGAGCGCGTGGCCGCTGGGGAAGCTGTTGCCCGGTGCGCTGGCCACCGGCACGTCCACCACCGGGCGCAGCCGCCCCACCAGCGCCTTGAGCGACGGGTCGAGGATCAACCCGCCCACCCCGGTGATGATCAGGTAGACGGCGAGCCGGGGCTGGCGGCGGATCAGCAGGCCGACGACCGCGATGGTGATCAGCCAGATCAGCACCGGCCGCCCGCCCAGGTCGGTGACCGCCTGGAGCACGGTGACCAGCGGGTGGTGCGGCGCCACCAGGCTGTTGAACCACTCGGCCGCCTCGTGGTCGGCGTGGTAGAGCGGGCCCCAGTGGAACCGGACGAGCATGAGCAGCACGCCGAACCCGACCCCCGCGCCGGCCACGACGAGCAGCCCCGCGAGGCTCCGCTCGGCGAAGTGGCCGAGCGGCCGACGCGTCGCCTCCTTGACCGCGGTCACCCCACACCTCCCTTGTCTGCTGCGAGGCGCGCAGTACCCGATTCCCGCTCCCCGTACACGCCGGTGGCCGGCGCGCCGTCAGAGGGCGGTCATGTCCCCGGTGTCGACGAGCTCCTCGCGCTCGGCCTCCGGCTCCCAGAGGTCGGGCTGGGCGGGCTCCTCCACGCCGATCCGCATGGCCTCCAACTGGGCGGCGAAGGCCAGCCCGCCGAAGAGCGCCATCCCGGTCAGGTTCGCCCAGATCAGCAGGGCCATCATCCCGGTCAGCGCGCCATAGGTCTGCCCGAATCCGGCGCTGTACTTCACGTAGGCGGCGAGCAGCAGGCTGGCCAGCCACCAGAGCGCGGTGGCGATGCCGGCCCCGAAGAAGAGCCAGGACAGCCCGGGCTGCTTGCGGCGGGGCGCGTGGCGGAACAGCACCGCCACGGCGAGCACGGTCAGGCCGAGGCTGAGCGGCCAGCGGATCACGTCCCAGGCCGCGTGGGCGTAGTCGCCCCACTCGTAGTGCCGCCGCACCGAGTCACCGATCGCCCGGCCACCGACCAGGATCAGGAACCCGGCCAGCGCGGGTACGCCGGCGACCATCGCGAGGACCGTGGCGCGCAGGTATTTGAACAGGGCCGGCCGGTCCCGCTCGACGCCGTAGATCCGGTTCGCGCCCCGCTCGATCTGCGCCATCGTGGTGGTGAGCGCGACCAGGCCGGTCAGCAGACCGAGGGTCAGCGCCAACTCACCGGCCCGCTCGGTGCGATCGGTGTCGGCCAGCAACTCCTGGACCACGGACTCGCTCTGGCCCGGGGTGATCGCCAGCACCGTGTCGGCGACCACCTTGCCGCCCTCGTCGACGCCGAGGTCGGTGATCAGACCGGTGAGCGCGATGAGGAACGGCACCACGGCCAGGCAGAGCTGCAGGGCGAAGGCACGGGAGTGGCTGAAACCGTCGCCGTAGCGGAACCGGACGAAGGCGTCCCGGAGCAGGTGCCAGCCGCCGTGGCGGCGCAGGGTGCGCCAGGCGTCGTCGGCGGAGAGTTCCTCCTCCGTCATGAGCCGGGTCTCGGGGACGAGCTTGGTGCTACTCACGGCGGCCCTCCTCGACCAGCCGCTCGCCGCGCTCGGCGGCGGCGTCGGCGTCCACCGACAGGTCGGGGTGGCGCGCCGGCCGCGGCACGCAGAGCCAGAGCGACTCGGGCCGGATCTCGGCCTTCAGCGAGCGGCCCGGCTCGATCAGGTCGCCGTCGAGCTGCCGCGGCTGGGCCCGGTTGCTGGTGATCTCGACCTTGCGGCCGCGGAACACCTCCATCCGCGGCACGCTGCCGCGCCGGCGCAGCACCGCCCAGCCCAGGGCCAGCCAGTGCCCGAGCGTCCGCGGGGTCAGCACCGCCACGTCGAGCCAGCCGTCGTCGGGCTCGGCGTCGGTGAGCAGGCGTACCCCGCCCTGGAGCCGGCCGACGTTTGCGACCAGGACCGAGCGGGCCCGCCGGCGCAGCGGCGGCCCGCCGTCGATCCGGATGGACACCCGCATCGGCCGGTCCCGCAGGTGCTTGGCGGCCCCCACCAGGTAGGCCGGCCAGCCGATCCGCTTCTTGGTCGTCTCGGAGGTCGAGTCGAGCATCTGCGCGTCGAAGCCCATCCCGGCCATCACGGCGAAGCACTGGTCGCCGACCGCGCCGACGTCGAGCCGGCGCATCCCCCGCTCGACGGCGACCTGAAGCCCGGCCGCGAGGTCGTTGGAGAGGCCGAGGTTGGCCGCCAGCAGGTTGCCGGTGCCCTGGGGCAGCACGGCGAGCGCCACGTCGGTGCCGGCCAGCGCGGTGACGCAGGCCATCACGGTGCCGTCGCCGCCGCAGGCGAAGACCACCTCGGCGCCGGCCTCGACGGCCGCCGCCGCCTGGCCCCGGCCGGGGTCCTCGACCGTGGTCTCGTACCAGGTCGGCTCGGGCCAGCCGGCGGCGGTGAGCGCGCCGTCCACCGTCCGGCGGAAATCGTCGAGATCGGTCACCTTGACCGGATTGACCACCACGGCCGAGCGCGGGGCATGGTTGTCCGCGGTCACCGGGGCCTTGTCGTCTCCACCGTCCACGGCGCAAGTGTGCAGCAACCGGGGCGGCTCAGCGACCCGACGGGCGCGGACGTTGCGAGGACCGCAAACAGGTTTGAACCCGGCCGGCGCCCGGCCGGGGTCGGTCAGGCCGCCGTGCGCAGCGCCACCTCGACCCGCCGGCGCAGGTCGTCGAGGTCCGCCCCGGCCTCGGTGAGCACCACCGCGGCCAGCCCGTTGCCCTCCCGGAGCAGGCCGAGCAGGATGTGCTCGGTGCCGATGTGGTGGTGGCGCAGCCGCACCGCCTCCCGCAGCGACAACTCCAGCACCTTCTTGGCCCGGGGCGAGAACCGGCCGTCGTCGGGGCGGCGACCCCACCACCGGCGCGGCGCGGGGGCCGCCTCGCGCAGCGCGTCCGGACCGAAGGACTCCTCGATCCGGGCGACGATCGCGGCGAGGTCGATGCCGATCTCGCGCAGCGCCGCCGCGTCCGCCTCGCCGAGGCCGTCGACCCCGTGCGCGGTGTGCCGGGCCACCGCCGCGCGCAGGTCCTCGGCCCGGATGCCGCCGGCCGACAGCACCCGGACGGCCAGGTTGTCGCCGTCGGCGAGCACGCCGAGCAGCAGGTGCTCGGTGCCCACCGGGCGCCGGCCCTCGGTGCGCGCCTCGTCGACCGCGTGGCGCACCACCGCGCGGGCCCGGTCGGTGAATCGTTCGAACATCACGCCTCCCAGCTTCCGCGGACCGCCGGTCGCCCGGCGTGCTTCTTGTGGACCGCCTGCCGGCTGACCTCGAGGGCGTCGGCGATCTCCTGCCAGGACCAGCCCTGCCGTCGGGCGTTGTCCACCTGGACCACCTCCAGCCGTTCGAGCAGCCGGCGCAGGGCGAGCACCGCCCGCAGCCCGACCTTCGGGTCGGTGCTGCCGGCCGCCGCCGCGAGTTCCGTCGCCTGACTCATGCTGTCAACGTAGGTTGACGCTTCCGCTTTGTCAACCCCGGTTGACACGCCGACACGTGGCCCTGACCTGCCGGTCCACGACCCGCACCGGTGTTACGGTCCGCAGGTGTTCCGCCGCCGCCCGCTGGACCAGCCGGTCCAGGCCACCCGCCGGCTGGCCGTCGGCCGGCTCACCCTGGAGATCGCCGGGGGCAGCGTGGTCGGGCACCGCTACCCGGAGAACTTCGACGTGCTGCACGTCGACCCGGAGCTGCCGCTGGTCGCGGTGGCCGACGGCATGGGCGACGGCGAGGGCAGCCGGGTCGCCGGCACCACCGCCATGACCACCTTCGTGGCGCAGGTCCGCGCCGGCTGGCCAGCGGTCGACGCCACCGGGCTGCGCGCCGCGACCGCGGAGACCCAACTCCGGGTACGCCGGGCCGGGGCGGGCCTGGCCGGGCTGACCGGGTGCACCCTCACCGCCCTGGTCGCCGAGCCGGACGGCGGGCAGGGCTGGCTGGTCCAGCTCGGCGACTCGCGGGCGTACCGGCTGCGCGACGGGCTGCTGGAACTGGTGACCGTCGACCACACCATGGCCTGGCTCGGCCTGCTGCACGGCTGGTGGCCGCCCGACTCGCCGGAGGCGGCCCGGGCGCGCTACCAACTGCTGCGCTATGTCGGTCACCCCGACAAGCCCGAGCCGGACCTGCTCGCCGTGCCACTGCGCAGCGGGGACACCTGGCTGCTCTGCACCGACGGGGTGAGCGACCAGCTCGGCTACCACCGGCTGCGGGACCTGCTGGCCGCCCGGCGCGACCCGGCCCGGACCGCGCAGGCCCTGCTGTCCGCCAGCCTGGCCAAGGGCGGCGAGGACAACGCCACCGTCGTGGTGGTGCGCGTCCACCCGAATCTGCCCACCCCGCGCTGATCCCCCCGCCGGCTCCAGTTCCGTCGACCCGGTCCGGGCAACGCACCCGTCCGACTACCGTGGGTGCGAGGAGCGTGGTCGGGAGGTGAGCCGGGATGCCCGCACCCACCCACGGCGCGGTGGTGGTCGGCGTGGGCAGCTCGGCGGAGGACCTCGAGGTGGTCCGGACGGCCGCCGGGGAGGCCGCCGCGCACGACCGGCCGCTGCACCTGCTGCACGCCTTCAACTGGGCGGCGGCCCTGGAGTCGTTCTCGGTGAGCGGCCCGCGCGCCGTCGCCGAGGACCTGCTGGAGCAGGCCGGGCGGGTGGCCGCCGAGGCGGCGCCGGCGGTGCCGGTGACCGACGAGATCGTCGAGGGCTCCCCGGTCGAGGCGCTGATCCGGGCCTCCGACTCCGCCTTCCTGGTGGCGGTCGGCGACGGCGGCATGGCCGGCTGCGTGTCCTGCGTACCGGCCGATTCGCCGGCCGTGCAGCTCGCCGCCCGGGCCGGCTGCCCCGTGCTGGTCGCCCGGCCCGAGCCGCCCCCGCAGGGGCCGCTGCTGGTCGGCTTCGACGGGTCGGAGAGCTCCCGCGCCACCCTGGGGTACGCCTTCGACTGTGCCGAACACCGCGGCACCCGGCTGCTCGTCATCCGGGTGGTGGAGCCCGACCGCCATCCCGACGGGGACGACGGCCTGCTCGACGAGGCCGTGGCCCGGTACGGCTCGCGGCATCCCCAGGTGGCCGTCGAGTGTCACACCGTTCGCGGCGAGCCCGGCGGCGTCCTGGTGGAACAGTCGCGCTCGGCGCAGGTGGCGCTCGTGGGGGCGCGCGGCGACGAGCCGCTGCGGGGCATGCTGGGCGCGGTCAGCCAGACGCTGCTCTACCACTCGCCGGCCCCGGTGATCGTCGTCCGTGGCCTCGACCCCGAGGCCGAGGACGAGGAAGGGCCATGACGACCACCCCGCACGGGACCTACGGCCCTGATCGAACCGCCGGCTGCAGGACGAGGCTGGACGTGCCGGGGGCGGCGGATCCGCTCCCGGATGGCACAAGACCCCGAGCCGCGAGAGGCTAACGCAGCATGGACACCGCTCTGGACCTGCACAGCCCACTGACCGAGGACGAGCTGCGCCGGCTTGACGCCTACTGGCGAGCGGCGAACTACCTCACCGTCGGGCAGATCTACCTGCTCGACAACCCGCTGCTGCGCGAGCCGCTCAAGCCCGAGCACATCAAGCCGCGGCTGCTGGGGCACTGGGGCACCAGCCCGGGCCTCAACCTCCTCTACGCGCACCTCAACCGGGTCATCGTCGACCGGGACCTGTCCGCCATCTTCGTGACCGGGCCCGGCCACGGCGGCCCCGCCCTGGTGGCCAACACCTGGCTGGAGGGCACCTACAGCGAGCTCTACCACCACATCGCCCGCGACGAGACCGGCATGCAGCGGCTGTTCCGCCAGTTCTCCTTCCCCGGCGGCATCCCGAGCCACGTGGCGCCCGAGGTGCCGGGCTCCATCCACGAGGGCGGCGAGCTGGGGTACGCGCTGAGCCACGCGTACGGGGCCGCGTTCGACAATCCCGACCTGCTGGTCGCCTGCGTGGTCGGCGACGGCGAGGCGGAGACCGGGCCGCTGGCCGGAAGCTGGCTGTCCAACGTCTTCCTCAACCCGGCCCGGGACGGGGCGGTGCTGCCCATCCTGCACCTCAACGGCTACAAGATCGCCAGCCCGACGGTGTTCGACCGGATCCCCGCCGAGGACCTGCTCGACCTGATGCGCGGCTACGGCTACCAGCCGTACGTGGTCGAGGGCGACGATCCGGCCCGGGTGCACCACGCGCTCGCCGCGACCCTGGACCGGGTGGTCGACGAGATCGCCGAGATCCAGCGCCGCGCCCGTTCCGGCGGCGCGGTCGAACGCCCCCGCTGGCCGATGATCATCCTCCGTACGCCGAAGGGCTGGACCGGGCCGAGGGACGTCGACGGCAAGCAGGTCGAGGGCACCTTCCGCGCCCACCAGGTGCCGATCGACGCGGTGCGGAGCAACCCGGCGCACCTGGCCGAGCTGGAGCGCTGGCTGCGCAGCTACCGGCCGGAGGAGCTGTTCGACGCCACCGGCGGCCCGGTCGCCGACCTGGTCGACCTGCCGCCCACGGGCGACCGGCGGATGAGCGCCAACCCGGTGGCCAACGGCGGGCGGCTGCTGCGCGAGCTGGAACTGCCGGACTTCCGCGACTACGCGGTCGACGTCAAGGAGCCGGGCGAGCCGATGGCCGGCGCCACCGGCGCGCTGGGCCCCTGGATCCGGGACGTGATCACCCGCAACCCGGAGACCTTCCGCCTGTTCGGTCCCGACGAGATCGCCTCGAACCGGCTCGGCGCCGCCTTCGAGGTCACCGACCGAGCGTTCGTCGGCAGCCGGCTCCCCGGCGACGACCACCTCTCCCCCGACGGCCGGGTAATGGAGGTGCTCTCCGAGCACCTCTGCCAGGGCTGGCTGGAGGGCTACCTGCTGACCGGCCGGCACGGCATCTTCACCAGCTACGAGGCGTTCATCCACATCGTCGACTCGATGGTCAACCAGCACGCCAAGTGGCTCAAGGTGACCCGGCAGATCCCCTGGCGGGAGCCGGTGGCCTCGCTGAACTACCTGCTCTCCAGCCATGTGTGGCGGCAGGACCACAACGGCTTCTCGCACCAGGACCCGGGCTTCATCGACCACGTGGTCAACAAGAAGGCCGAGGTGGTCCGGGTCTACCTGCCGCCGGACGGCAACACCCTGCTCTCCACCATGGACCACTGCCTGCGCAGCCGGCACTACATCAACGTGGTGGTGGCCGGGAAGCAGCCGGCGCCCAACTGGCTGACCATGGACGAGGCGATTCAGCACACCCGCCGGGGCCTGGGCATCTGGGACTGGGCCAGCACCGACGACGGCAGCGAGCCGGACGTGGTGCTCGCCTGCGCCGGCGACGTGCCGACCCTGGAGACGCTGGCCGCGGCCGACCTGCTCCGCCAGCATCTGCCCGACCTGAAGGTCCGGGTGGTCAACGTGGTCGACCTGATGCGCCTGCAACCGCCCTCGGAGCACCCGCACGGCCTGCCGGACAGCGAGTTCGACACCATCTTCACCCGCGACAAGCCGGTCATCTTCGCCTACCACGGCTACCCGTGGCTGATCCACCGGCTCACCTACCGGCGGACCAACCACGACAACCTGCACGTCCGTGGCTACAAGGAGGAAGGCACGACGACCACGCCGTTCGACATGGTGATGCTCAACGACCTGGACCGCTTCCACCTGGTCATCGACGTCATCGACCGGCTGCCCGGGCTGCGCTCGCGCGCCGCCCACCTCCGCCAGGAGATGGTGGACGCCCGGCAGGCCTGCCGCGACTACACCCGCCAGTACGGCGAGGACGCCCCCCAGGTCGCCGAGTGGCGCTGGATCCGGGAGACCGACCCGGGAATGCGCGGCGGCCAGTGAGCGCGAGAAGTGAGCTTACGAGCCCCGCAGTCACGAACGAGAGGCCGGCACGGTGACCGCCGAGGAGATCCTGGTCGGCTACGACGGCTCCCCCGACGCGTCGGTGGCCCTCGGCTGGGCGCTGGACGAGGCGGGCCGCTCGGGCCGGCCGGTCCGGCTGGCGTACGTCTTCGAATGGGTGACCGTGGCCGGTTGGATCGGTCCCGGGGTGGCCCCCGGCGGGTGGCCCGACGAGACCGCCCGGCGGCAGGTCGAGGAGCTGGTCCGCAGGGCGGCGGCGGACGCCGCCGCCGAGCGGCCCGCGCTCACCGTGCGGGGCGAGGTCTTCGACGGGCCGCCCGCGCTGGTTCTCCAGGAACGCTCCGCCGACGCCGCGATGCTGGTGCTGGGCAGCCGCGGCCACGGCGGCTTCGGCGGGCTGCTCGTCGGCTCGACCGCCGTCTCCGTGAGCGCCCACGCGCACTGCCCGGTGATCGTGGTCCGCGACGGCCAGCCGGCCGCGTCCGGGCCCGTGGTGGTCGGCGTGGACGGCTCGCCGTCCTCCGTGCAGGCGATCGGCTTCGCGTTCGAGCGGGCCGCGCAGCGGGACGTGCCGGTGCGGGCGCTGCGGGTCTGGGAGCCGCCCGGCGAGCGGTGGGTGCCCCCGGGCTTCGACCCGGAGGAGACCAGCGCCACCGAGCGCGCCGCCGCCGAGGCGGACCTGGCCCCCTGGCGAAAGTCCTTCCCGGACGTGCCGGTCGAGGTGGTGGCGAACCCGGGCAGCCCGGCCGCGCTGCTGGTCGAGGAGAGCCGCGCGGCGCAGCTCGTGGTGGTCGGCTCCCGGGGCCGGGGCGGGCTGCGCGGGATGCTGCTCGGCTCGGTCAGCCAGCAGCTCATCCACCACGCGCAATGCCCGGTCGCGGTGGTCCGCGAGCGCTGACCCCGCCCGGGCGGCACCGCGGCCTGGTCGACAACGGGTCGAAGGGCCCGGGGCGGACGGGTCGTGCGACCCCGTGCGGCCGGCCCGGACATGCCCGAGGATGGAACGGCACCCCACCCAGGCGTGGGCACGACGGGGAGAACAAGGAAAGGCTGTGACGATGAGCCACGAGACGCCGGCGACCGATCGCCCGCTGACCACCGCGCTCGCGGAGGCCGCCGGAATGGCCGGCCACGCCCCCTCGGTCCACAACACCCAGCCGTGGCACTGGACGGTGTTGTCCGACGCGCTGGAGTTGCGGGTGGTCCGGGAGCGTCACCTCAGCGCCCTCGACCCGGAAGGGCGGCTGCTGGTGTTGAGCTGCGGCGTCGCGCTGCACCACGCCCGGGTGGCGCTGGCCGCCGAGGGCTGGACGCCCGTGGTGGAACGCATGCCCGACCCCGGCCAGCCCGATCTGGTCGCCCGGCTCACCGGGCTGAAGCCCAGCGGCGCGGACCCGGACGCCATGCGCACGGTCCAGTGCATGCAGGTCCGCCGCACCGACCGCCGGCCGGTCAGCGACGAGCCGATCCCGACCGCCGTGCTGGGCGAGATCGACCGGGCGGCCACCCGGGAGGGTGTCACCCTCCAGGTGCTGGACGACGACCAGAAGCTCGAGCTGGCCGCCGCCGCCCAGCACGCGGCGGAGGTCGAGAAGGGCAGCCCGGACCTGCAGGAGGAGCTGGCGTACTGGACCAGCCGGGCTGCCGCCGGCACCGGGCTGCCGCCAGACGTGCTGCCGGCGCAGGCCCCCCAGACCACCGTTCCGGTCCGCGACTTCGGCCCGGGCACCCTGCCCGTGGGTGAGGGACACGACCGGGCCGCCGTCTACGGGATCCTCTGGGGCACCGAGGACGAGCCGGACAGCTGGCTGCGCGCCGGCGAGGCGCTCTCCGCCGCCTGGCTCACCGCCACCCGGCACGGCGTGTCCCTGGTGCCGCTCTCCGGCGTGGTGGAGGTCGAGGGCACCCGCCAGACGCTCCGGCAGATGCTCTCCGGCCTGGGCCACCCGTACATCTCGATGCGCCTCGGCCTGGCCGACCCGACGCACGCCGGCCCCCCGCACACCCCGCGGCTCGACACCGCGCAGACCGTCGACACCTCGGCGGTACGCGGCCAGGTCTCCTGACGGATCTCGTTCCGGCGGTCACCGGGCGATAGCATCGCCCGGTGACCAGTGCACCGAACCCCCGGAACGAGCACGTCACCCCGTCGCTGGGGCTGACCCCGCTGTCCCGGGTGCGGCTCGACGAGCTGCTCCAGGAGATGCTGGACCGGGTCGGCGAGGTGGTCACCAACCGGGAGCGGCTGCGCGCCCTGCTCGACGCGGTCGTCGGCATCGGCACCGACCTCGACCTGCGCAGCACCCTGCAGCGGATCGTGGAGTCGGCCTGCGAGCTGGTCGGCGCCCGCTACGGCGCGCTCGGCGTGATCGGCCCCGACCGGCTGCTGCACGACTTCATCGTCCACGGCATCAGCGACGAGCTGCACGCCCGGATCGGTGACCTGCCGCACGGGCGGGGCGTGCTCGGCCTGCTCATCGACGACCCGCGACCGCTGCGGATGCCCGACATCACCCAGCACCCCAGGTCCTACGGCTTCCCGCCGAACCACCCGCCGATGCACAGCTTCCTCGGCGTCCCGGTGCGGATCCGCGACCACGTCTTCGGCAACCTCTACCTCGCCGAGAAGCAGGGCGCCGCGCAGTTCACCGAGGACGACGAGGAGATCGTGGTCGCGCTCGCCGCGGCGGCCGGGGTGGCGATCGAGAACGCCCGCCTCTACGCCCTGGCGCACCGGCGGGAACGCTGGCTGGCCGCGACCGCCGAGATCACCTCGGTGCTGCTCGGCGAGGTACGCCGCACCGACGCGCTGACCCTGGTGGCCCGGCGCGCCCGGGAGGTCGCCGAGGCCGAACTGGCCCTGGTGCTGCTCTACGACGAGGACGAGCGCCAGTTCACCGTCGAGGTGGTCGAGGGCGCCGACGGCAACGCCCCCAAGCTGGTCGGCGCGGTGCTGCCGGCCGACGAGACCACCTTCCTCGGCTCGGTCACCGAACGCCGCCACGAGCTGCTGGAGAACCTCGCCGAGGCGGCCCCGTGGTCACACCCGGTAGTCGCCGGGCCGGCGGTGGTCTCCCCCCTCGCCGCGGCGGACACCCTGCACGGCGTGCTGGTCATCGCGCACGGGGCCGACCACGGTCCCGCCGCCGAGGACGACGTGGCCCTGCTGGGCAGCTTCGCCGGCCAGGCCGCGCTGGCCATGGAGCGGGCCCGGGGCCAGGAGGAACGGGAGCTGCTGGTGGTCCTGGAGGACCGCGAGCGAATCGCCCGCGACCTGCACGACGTGGTGATCCAGCGGCTGTTCGCCACCGGCTTGCAGTTGCAGAGCGGGGCGATGAACGCACGCCCCGAGGTGGCCAGGCGGATCAACCAGGCGGTCGACGACCTGGACGCCACCATCCGCGACATCCGCCGCACCATCTTCGAGCTGCGTACCCCGATGAGCGCGGCACTGCGCACCGAAATCCGCGAGGCCATCGAGGTGGCCGCCGAGGCGCTGGGCTACCGGCCCGACCTGGACCTGGCCGGCCCGATCGACAGCGCTGTCCCGGACCAGCTGCGCCCCGAACTCACCGCCGTGCTCCGGGAGGCGCTCTCCAACGCGGTACGCCACGCGCGGGCCGACCGGGTGTCGGTGCGGGTGGGGGTGGACGCCGGCTGGGTGAGCGTCACGGTCACCGACGACGGGGTGGGCTGCGACCCGGAGGCGGCCCGCAGCGGCCTGGTCAACCTGCGCGAGCGGGCCGAGCGGCTGGGCGGCGACTTCCAGCTCAGCCGGGTGACCCCGCACGGCACCGAGCTGCGCTGGAGCGTCCCGCTGCGCGACTGAGCGGGCGGGGCGGCCGGCGCCTCAGTGGGTCTTGCCGAGCAGCCGCGTGGCCAGCACCGCCGCCTGCGTACGCCGCTCCAGGCCGAGCTTGGCCAGCACACTGGAGACGTAGTTCTTCACTGTCTTCTCGGCGAGGAACATCCTGCCGGCGATCTCCCGGTTGGTAAGCCCCTCGGCCACGTACTCCAGGATCCGCCGCTCCTGCTCGGTGAGGGACTTCAGCTCGCGCGGCTGTTCGACGCCGCTGCGGATCCGCTCCAGCACCCGGGTGGTGATCGCCGGGTCGAGCAGGGACTGCCCGGCCGCCACCCGCCGGACCGCGTCCACCAGGTCGGTGCCGCGGATCTGCTTGAGCACGTAGCCGGCGGCACCGGCCATGATCGCCGCGAAGAGCGCTTCGTCGTCCTCGTACGAGGTCAGGATCAGTCCCTTGATCGACGAGTCGACGGCACGGATGTCCCGGCAGACGTCGATGCCGTTGCCGTCGGGCAGCCGGGCGTCGAGGATCGCCACGTCGGGGCGGAGCGCCGGGATGCGGCGGGACGCCTCCTGGGCGGAGCCGGACTCGCCGACCACCTCGATGTCGCCGCTGCTCTGGAGCAGGTCGGCAAGGCCACGGCGGACGACCTCGTGGTCGTCGAGCAGGAACACCCGGATCATCCGTCCTTTCTACCCTCCGGCCCCGCCGGCACGCACGGGCCGAAGGTCCCGACCGTGACCCGCCCCGGCGGGCAGACCGACCCGCCCGGGTGGGGACCTCCGGCCCTGCTCACCGCCCCGCCCGGTGACGGACCGTGGGGATGGACCGACCGGCAGGGCGACACCGCCCGCACGGAGGGAGCAACGCCATGACCACGGGCTACACCGTCGACCAGCTACGCAGCGCCGCCGCCGACGCGGTGCGGGCGCCGTCGCTGCACAACACCCAGCCGTGGCGGTTCCGGCTCGTCGACGGCGGGATCGAACTCTCCGTCGACCCGCTGCGCCGGCTGCCGGCCACCGACCCGAGCGGGTGGGGCGCGCGGATCGCCTGCGGGGCGGCCCTGTTCAACCTGCGGCTGGCGCTCGCCGTGGCCGGCACCCCGGCCACGGTCCGGCTCCGCCCGCGCCCCAGCGAGCCGGACGTGGTGGCCCGGCTCGTCCCCGACGTGCCGCGCCGCCCCACCCCGACCGAACAGAGCCTGCACGGCGCCATCGCCCGCCGGTTCAGCAACCGGGCGCCGTTCTGGCCCGACCCGGTCCCCGCCGACGCGCGCTGGCGCCTCGGCGAGGCGGCCCGGGCCGAGCAGTGCTGGCTGGAACTGGTCATCGGCACCAGCGCGGTCAACGCCTTCGCCGAGATCGCCCGCAGCGCCCACCGGGTGCTGGAGCGCGACCCCGCCTATGTCACCGAGCGGACCGAGTGGACGCGCTCGGCGTCGTCCCCGGACGGTGTGCCGGCCGCCGGGGGCGGGCCGCAGAGCGAACCGCAGGACCTGCTGCCGCAGCGCGGCTTCGGCGGCCGCGACCGCGCCCCCGGACGGGACTTCGAACCGGAACCGCTGGTCGCCGTGCTCGGCTCGGCCGGCAACACCGCCGCCGACCAGATCGTCGCCGGGCAGGGCCTGCAGCGGGTGCTGCTCACCGCCACCGACGCCGGGCTGGCCGTGTCGATGCTCTCCCAGCCGATCGAGGTGCCCGGGGCGCGGGAGGCGCTGCGGCTGTCCCTGGGGCGGTTCGGCACCCCGCAGATGGTGATGCGGATCGGGTTCGGCCAGCCCGGCCGCACCACCCCGCGCCGCCCGATCGACGACGTTCTCGACCTGCCGGTCGTACCGGCCTGACCTCTCGCCCGACGTGCCGGGCCCGGCCGGCCCGGCGCGGCGCGGCCGGTGGTCAGGCCGGTAGGGCGGCCAGGAGGGCGGCCTCGCGGTCCGGGGCCAGACCGACCGCCGCCCGCGCGGGCCGCCCCGCCCGGGCCGGCACCTGGCCGACCTCGCGCAGCCAGTGCCAGGTGTCGGCGACCGTCTCTGCCACCGGCCGGCAGACCAGGCCCGCCGCGTGCGCGCGCTCGACGTTCCGCTCCTGCAACCAGCGGTACTCGTGCCCCAGCGGAATCCAGATCGGCAGGTCGTTCCACGGCTCGACGCCCGCCGCCAGGAGCGCGTCCGGCTCCGTCCAGTGCAGCGTCGCGTCCGAGCCGGTCACCACCACGGCCGCGTCGAGCAGCTCGCCCATCGTCGTGTGCCCCGTCCGGCTGACCACGTTGTACGCCCCGCCGACGCCCTCGATCCCCCGGTCCAGCAGCCAGGTCGCCAGGTCTCGCGCGTCGACGTACTGCACCGGCAGGTCGCGTGGGCCGGGGGCCAGCACCTCGCCGCCCCGGGCGATCCGGTGCAGCCACCAGGGCAGCCGCCCGATGTCCTCGCCCGGCCCGAGGATCAGCCCGGCCCGCACCAGCAGTGCGTGGTCGCCGAACACCTCCACCGCGGCCCGCTCCCCGCCGGCTTTGTTGTGCGGGTAGTCCCCGTCGCCCGCGTCCGCCTCGGCCGCGACGACCGGCGCGTCCTCGTCCGTGCCCAGCCCGACGGGCGGCGCGTAGACCGATCCGCTGGAGACGTAGACGTAGTGCGGCACGACCCCGCGCAGGGCGCGCGCGGCGTCCTGGACCGCCCGGGGCGCCCCGTCCCAGGTGTCCACCACCAGGTCCCACTCGCCGCCGTCCAGCGCCGCCAGCCCGTCCGGCGCCGTCCGGTCACCCCGCAACCGGTGTACGCCCTCGGGCGCGTCGCCGTGCAGCCCTCGGTTGAACACCGTCACGGACCAGCCGCGGCGTACCGCCTCGTGCACGACAGCCCCACCGACGAATCCCGTACCACCCAGCATCAGTAGCCTCATGCGTCCACCCTGCCGGCCGTCGCCCCTCTGGTGAACGAAGTTCACGGTGAGCGGATCTGCCCAGGGCAGAACGACCCTCGGGCCTGGGGTGAATGTCCGGTTCCCGTCCATGCCTCGGCGGGTGAGTGGAACGCCATGTATGTCTCCGGGGTCCGATGACCTACATGGTGTTCCACCGACGGTGTCGGCTTGGGCGGGGTGTCCGTTTCGCGGGGGTGGTCGGCGGCACTCTGACGGCGGAATGGCGGGCGGCCGGGGGTCGTTGTATCCCCGTGAACGACCGAGGAAGACGCCCCGCCCAGCGGGGTGACCGGCCCCCGGGGCTGCCCGCCGAGGTGGGTGCGCTGAGCCCGGGAATGATGGTGGGCCGCTGGTCGTTTTACATGGTCCCGGCGCGACGAAGCGGCCCCCGGCCCCGCGCGCTGGATGATCCCCCAAGACTTTCGCTCGACCCCCCAAGGACTTTTTGAGCGCCTGACGGTGCTTGCGCACACCCCCCAGCCG